>NZ_JBITLH010000003.1:0-12648 GCF_044465125.1 Micromonospora sp. NPDC049836 | reverse complement strand
GCGGGGCGCGGGGCGCGGGGCGCGGGGCGCGGGGCGCGGGGCGCGGGGCGCGGGGCGCGGGGCGCGGGGCGCGGGGCGCGGGGCGCGGGGCGCGGGGCGCGGGGCTAGCGGGGGCGGGTGAGGGTGAGGACGGCGGTGAGGGAGAGGGCGGCGGCGCCGGCCAGGACGACGGCCATCGGAAGGGCGCTGCCCTCGCCACCGAGCCCGACCAGCGGCGCGGCGAGCGCGCCGACCACGGACTGGATGCCGCCCATCAGTGCGGCCGCCGTGCCGGCGTGCCGGGCGTGCGCGTCCAGCGCCAGCGCGGTGCTGTTCGGCATCACCATGCCCAGCGAGCCGACGAAGGCGAACAGCGCCACCGCCGTCACGGCGAGGCTGCCGGCGAGCGCACCGGTGAGCACACCGACCGCCGTGACCAGCCCGACCATGAGCGTGGTGACCAGCAGCCGACGCGGGCTGAACCGGTCGAGCAGCCGGGCGTTGAGCTGGCCGGTGGCCACCAGGGCGAGCGCGTTGACCCCGAAGACCACGCTGAACACCGCCGCCGAGACGCCGAAGACGTCCTGGAACACGAACGACGACCCGGAGATGTACGCGAACAGCCCGGCGAACGCGAAGCCCTGGGTCAGCGCGTACCCGAGGTAGACCCGGTCGGCGGCCAGCGAGCGCATGGTCCGGGCGGTGGCGGCCAGGCCGCCGGTGCTGCGCCGCTGCGCCGGCAGGGTCTCCGGCAGGCGCAGCGCGACGGCGACGGCGAGCACCGCCCCGATGACGGCCAGGGTGAGGAAGACCGCCCGCCACGAGCCGAACCGGAGCACCAGGCTGCCCACGCTCGGTGCCGCCACCGGTGCCACGCCGAAGACCAGGGTGAGCCGGGAGAAGTACTTCGCGGCGTCCCGGCCGGAGTGGAGGTCGCGGACCACCGCGCGGGCCACCACCACGCCCATGCCGCCGGCCAGGCCCTGCGCGAAGCGGGCGGCGGCCAGCATCGGGGCGTTCGGCGCCGCCGCGCAGGCCAGCGCCAGCAGGGCGTACGCGATGACGCCGATCAGCACCGGGCGGCGTCGGCCCCAGCGGTCGCTGAGCGGGCCGGTGACCAGTTGGCCCAGCGCCAGGCCGATCAGGCAGGTGGTCAGGGAGAGTTGGATGCCGGCCTGGTCGGCGCCGAGGTCGCGGGTCATCGCCGGGAACGCCGGCAGGTACATGTCCAGCGAGAGCGGACCGATCGCGGTGAGGGTGCCGAGCAGCACCAGCAGGGTGACGCCACCGCCGCGGGCGGACCGGTCGGCGGACGGGCGCGCGGCGGCCCGCACGGTCTGGCTCACGAAGGTACCCCCTGGATCTGGTGCGCTCCGGGTAACCTTACCTCTGTAGTCAGAACTATTGCGATGTGAAGCAGGTGACTCCGTGGCGACCCAGGAGGAGATCGCGCGGTTCGGGGCGGTGCTGGGGGAGTTGCACCGGCTGCTGCGCCGCAGGACGGTCGCCCGGGCCGACGGCGAGCCGTTGCCCGAGGCGCAGGTGGAGGTGCTCCTGCTCGTCCGGGGCGCGCCCGGGATCAGCGGCAAGGAGGTGGCCCGACGCCTGGGCACCGCCCCGAACACGGTCAGCACGTTGGTCCGTGACCTCACCGATGCCGGCCTGCTGGACCGCGACCGCGACCCCGCCGACCGCCGGGTGGTCCGGCTGCGCATCACCGAGGCCGCCCGGGCCCGGATGGCCGACTACGAGGTCCACCGCGTCGCGCTGCTCACCGAGGCCCTCGCCGAGCTGGACCCGCCGGCCCGGGCCGCCGTGCTGGCCGCCGCGCCGCACCTCGACGCGCTGCTCGCCGCGCTACGCGTCCGCGCCTGACGGGCCGGCCCCATCCCGGCCCTGGCCCGACCGGCCGGCGGTCAGGCGGTGCCGTCGAGTTCGGCGTAGCCGCGGCGGGCCGCGATCAGGCCGGGACGGGCCCCGAAGGGCGACTCGGCGGCCACCCGCTCGGGCGGAGCGTTGCCGGTGTGGCCGGCCCGGATCAGCCACGCCTGGCGGGCCAGCTGGGCGTGCTGGTCCCGGACGAAGTCGGCGTCGACCGGCTCGCCGTGCCCCGGCACCACCACCGTGCCGGGCGTGGTCAGCCGCAGCAGGTCGGCCACCGCGTCCGGCCACTGCAACGGGTACGACTCCTCGAAGGCCGGCGGCCCGCTCTGCTCGACCAGATCGCCGGCGACCAGCACGTCGGCGTCCGGCACGTGCACCACCAGGTCGGCGTCGGTGTGCCCGTGCCCGGGGTGGCGCAGCACCACCCGCCGGCCACCCACGTCGAGCACGGTCTCGGTGACCACCCCGTGGGTCGGCGCCAGCAGCTCGGTGTCGGCCAGCTCGGCGGCGAGCGCGGGCTGCTCGGCGCGCATCTCCTCGTACGCCGCCCGGCGCAGCGCGTCCGGATGGTCCCGGAGCACCACCAGGGCCTGCTCGTGCGCGTACACCGGGCGGGGCGGGTCGGCGGCCAGGGTGGCGTTGCCGAAGCAGTGGTCGAAGTGGTGGTGGGTGTTGACGATCGTCCACGGGTGCGGGGTGACCGCCCGGGCGGCCCCGGCCAGCTCCCGGGCCTGACCGGCGGTGGAGAGCGTGTCCACCAGCAGGGCGGCCCCGTCGCCCACCACCAGCGTCACGTTGACCCGCAGCAGCGGGTCGCGCAGCACGTGCACCCGGTCGGCGACCTCGGCGAACCGGGCGGTCATGACGCCCGCGCGGCGCGCTCGACGAACCGCTGGCGGTCGACCAGCGCCCGCTCCACCCGCCCGTCGGCCACGGTCTCGTCGCCGTCGGTGACGGCCACCTCGAACAGCAGCCGCCGGCCGTCGACCTCGGCGAGCCGGGCCTGCGCCACCACCGTCCGCCCGACCGGGGTGGCGGCGCGGTGCGCCAGCTCGACCCGGGTCCCGACGGTGGTCGCGCCGGGCGGCATCCGGGTCGCGGTGGCCGCCACCGTCGCCGCCTCGGCCAGGGCGAGGACTCGGGGCGTACCGAGCACCGGCACGTCGCCCGAGCCCACCGCCTGCGCGGTGTCGGCGTCGGTGACGGTCAGCTCGACCCGGGCGGTCAGCCCCGGCGCGAAGGGCGGCTCCGGCTGCTCCTGCATGCCCCGAGCCTAGACGAGCGGGGGCGGGGGCGTCCGGTCTCCGGGGCCGGGGGCCGGAGCACCGGTGGTCGCCGTCGGTCGATGCCTTCCGCGCCGTTAACCTTGACCGCGATGGCCGTCCAGACAGAATCCCAGCCCCCTGCCCCGACCAGCGCCTCCGCCGCGCCGGACGGCGGACGTCGCCGCGTCATCGCGATGGTGATCTGGGGGGTCGCCTTCGTGGCCGCCTGGCTCGCCATCGGCCTGCCCACCGACCCGGCGTACGCGTTCGTCTGGATCTGGGCCGCCACCATCGCCTGGCACTCGGCCCGGCCCTGGCGCAGCCACCTGCGCTTCGCCCGGGACTGGATCCCGGTGGTGCTGCTGCTGGCCACGTACAACCTCTCCCGCGGCTTCGCCGACAACGGCGCCACCCCGCACGCCATGGAGCTGATCGTCGCCGACCGGTTCCTGGTCGGTTGGGCCACCGGCGGCGCGGTGCCCACGGTCTGGCTCCAGCAGCACCTCTACCGGCCCGAGGTTCACTGGTGGGACGTGCTGGCCAGCTGGATCTACTTCTCCCACTTCGTGGCGACGCTGGCCGCCGCCGCGGTGCTCTGGATGCGCAACCGGGCGAGCTGGGCGGCGTACATGCGCCGGTGGGGCTTCCTCTGCGCCGCCGGGCTGGTCACCTACTTCCTCTACCCGGCCGCCCCGCCCTGGTGGGCCGCCCAGAACGGGCTGCTGACCGAGGTCGCCCGGATCTCCACCCGGGGGTGGAAGGAGGTCGGCATGCACGGCGCGGGCAACCTGCTCAACGCCGGGCAGGTGGCGTCCAACCCGGTGGCCGCGATGCCGTCCCTGCACACCGCCTTCGCGCTCTTCGTGGTGCTGTTCTTCCTGCCCGCGGTGCGCCGCCGGTGGTGGCCGCTGCTGCTCGCCTACCCGCTGGCGATGACCTTCACGCTGATCTACAGCGGCGAGCACTACCTGATCGACGTGCTGGTCGGCTGGGCGTACGTGGGGCTGACCTTCCTGGTCGTGGGCCTGGCCGAGCGGGCCTGGGCCGGCTACCGGGCCCGGCGCGCGGCCGCGCGGCCCCCGGTGGCGACCGCACCGGCCGGCGCCGCCCCCGCGCCGGACGCGACCGAGCCGGTCCTGGCCGGGACCGCACCGGCCGTCGCCGCACCGGCGGCGCAGGCCCGGCCCGCGAGCCCGGCCGGCAGCGCCGCGGTTGTCCCGGCAGCGGCGTCGAACGGCAGCGCCCCGGGTACCGGCCCGACCGGCAACGGCGGGGCGGGCCCGAACGGTGACGCCGGGGCGGGCCTGACCGGCAACGCCGGGGCGGGCTCGAACGGTGACGCCGGGGCGGGTGCGAACGGCGACGGCGGGGCGGGTCCGGACGGTCCGGTCGCCAGCGACCCGTCCGCGGTGTCCGCCGAGCGCTGAGCGCCCGGCGCGGCTCAGCGCCGCCGGCCCCGGTCGTCGTGCCGGGCGGCGTGCGCCCGCGCGGTCAGCTCGGCCGCCAGCTCCCACGCCTCGCCGAGGTCCCGGTCCGGGGCGGCGGCGCCCGATCCGCCGGCGGTGTCCGCGTGCACGGTGGCCAGCCGTAGCCGCCGCTGGGCCGGACCCTGGGTCACCCGCACGCTCTGGATCCGGGCGTACGGCACCAGCGTCAGCCGGCGGGTGAGCAGCCCGGACCGGGCGACGAACACCTGCTCGTCGAGGCCGGCGCCGACCGCCCGCCGGCTCAGCGGGCGCAGCCACCGGGCCCGGTGCGGCGGCGTCGTCGACGGCAGCGCGTCGAGCCGTACGCCGGGCAGCACCTCCGCCACGATCAGCGTCGCGGTGCCCGCGTCGCCGACCGGCAGCAGGCGGTCCGGCCGGTTCCGGTCGTCCGGCTCGGCGGCCGAGTAGCCGGCCACCTCCAGCCGCAGCCGCAGCCAGCCCTTCATCCGCCAGAGCAGCGGCCAGGTGACGCCGACCGTCTGCACCCGGTGCAACGGCACGGTCTGCACCCGGGTCTCCAGCAGGCCGTTGCGGACCCGCAGGGTGCCGTCCTCCCGGTCGAGCCGGAAGCCCCAGTCGTCGAGGACCCGGCGGACCGGCTGGAGCAGGACGCCGGCCATCGCGGTGAGCGTGCTGGCCACCGCGATGAACGACCACGACCCCTCAGAGAGGAACTGCGCCACCACGAAGGCCACACCGAACGGCAGCAGGAACGCCTGCGGGGTGAGCAGCTGGCTGACCAGCAGGTCCGCGTTACGTACCGTGTGCAGCCGCCGCCCGGCCGGGGCGGGCGGGGGCACGGGCTCGGCGCCGGCCGGGACGAGCGCCGGCGGGGTGTCGGTCGGGACGGGCTGCGGCGGCCGGCCGGCCACCGCGAGCAGCCGCTGGCGCAGCGCGGTCGCCTCGGCCACCGAGAGGTACGCCAGCGGCGCCTCGGTCTTGCCCCCGCCGACCACCTCCAGCCGCAGCTCGGCCAGCCCGGTGAGCTGGGCCAGCAGCGGCCGGACCACCTCCACGGCCTGCAACCGCTCCAGCGGGATCGCCCGGGTACGCCGCCAGAGCAGCCCCTCGTGCACCCGCAGCTCCCGGCCCACCACGTGGTAGCCGGTGTTCCACCAGCTGACGATCGACAGCACGGTGGCGCCGAGCACGAAGATCACGACCAGCGCGGCGAACCACCCGAAGCCGACCCGGGACAGCGTGGACCAGGAGAGACCGGCGATCACCACGACCAGGGACTTGGCCCCGTGCAGCACCGGGCTCAGCGGGTGCAGCCGTCGCCGCGGCTCCCCGAGGCCGCCCGGCGGCACCGGGAACGGCGGCAGGCCCGCGCCCCCGGGATACGGCGCGCCGGGAAGCGGGCCGTATCCCGAGGGCGGCGGCGCGGCGTGGCCGTACCCGGGCGGCGGTGGCTCGGCGGGGCCGTACCCGGGCGGCGGTGGCGCGGCGGGGCCGTATCCGGGTGGTGGCACCGGCGGGCCGTGCCCGGGTGGTGGTGCCGGCGGGCCGTATCCCGGTGGTGGCGGTGCCGGCGGGCCGTATCCCGGTGGTGGCGGTGCCGGCGGGCCGTATCCCGGTGGTGGCGGCGCGGCGGGGCCGTAGCCAGGTGGTGGTGCCGGCGGACCGTATCCGGGTGGTGGTGGTCCGGCCGGGCCCGATCCCGATGGAGCCGGCGGCGGCTGGCCGGGCCCGGGCGGCGGCCAGGGCTGGCCGTTCACGGCCGGCGGCGTGCGGGCCGGGCCGTCGTCGGCCGGCGGCGTCGCGGGCCCCGGCCCGGCCGGGCCCTGGCTCACAGCCCCTCCGCCCGATCCTCGCCGAGCGCGGTGAGCCGGTCCCGCAGCCGGGAGGCCTCGGCCGGGCGCAGCCCCGGCACCCGGGCGTCGCTCGCCGCGGCGGCCGTGTGCAGTTGCACGGTGGCCAGGTCGAACGCCCGCTCCAACGGCCCCGCGGTGACGTCCACGAACTGCATCCGGGCGTACGGGACGATGGAGAGCCGCCGGACCAGCAGCCCGTGCCGGACCAGCAGGTCCTGCTCGCGCTCGGCGTAGCCCCAGGCGTGCACGGCCCGGACGATGGTGACGGTGCGCCAGCCGGCCAGCAGCAGCACCACGCCGACGGCCACGCCGAACAGCCAGTGGCCGGTGGCCGCCCAGCCGACCGCGAGCACCACCAGCGCCACGGCGAGCAGGATGCCGAGCCGGATCAGCTCCACCCAGATCAGGTCCCGGGAGATCGGCTGCCACCGGACGGTCGCCGGCCAGGGCTCCAGCGGGCCGGGCGGGGTGGGTGGCCGGCCGGCGAGGTCGTCGCTCACCGGGTTGGTCCGCTGCGCTCGCTCACCCTTCGAGAGTAGGCGATCCGGGCACCGCGACCACCTCGCGCAGGAAGCCCCGCGCGTCCAGGAAGCCGCCGAGGGACTCCCGATGGTCGGGGCAGGCCAGCCAGGTCTTGCGCCGGTCGGGCTCGTGCAGGCGGGGATTGTTCCAGCGCAGCTCCCAGCGGGCGGGGGCGCGACACCCTCGCGCGGAGCAGATCAACGCCTCGTCGGCGGGAGTGGGAGTGCTCACCGGGGCCAGTCTAGGGTCGCCACGCCGGGAGCTTTAGCGCCGGGCGGCCACGGGGGGAGCCGCCCGGCGACGGGATGAATCGTACACGCGGCGGACCCCCTGTTGTCCACCCGTGTTCGGGGTTTTCAGTGGCCGGTGACGACGCGGCGAAAATCGTCCCTCTCCCGCCCTCGGCTCTCAGCGCGGCATGACAGTCTTGGTACGCATCACATCGCGACGCCGACCAAGCTGTGGAGGACCGGTGGCCCAGCCGACCACGCCCGACGCTTCGACCCCGACCGAGGCGCCGCCGGAGACGCCGCCGCCGGCGGTCAGCACCCCGGCCCAGGACGCCACGCTGCTGGAGCGGGCGCTGTTCGAGACCAAGCGGGTGATCGTCGGCCAGGACCGGATGGTCGAGCGGATGTTCGTCGCCCTGCTCGCCCGCGGCCACTGCCTGCTGGAGGGGGTCCCGGGCGTCGCCAAGACGCTGGCCGTGGAGACCCTGGCCAAGGTGGTCGGCGGCTCCTTCGCCCGGGTGCAGTTCACCCCGGACCTGGTGCCCGCCGACATCATGGGCACCCGGATCTACCGGCAGTCCAGTGAGAAGTTCGACGTCGAGCTGGGTCCGGTGTTCGTCAACTTCCTGCTGGCCGACGAGATCAACCGGGCCCCGGCGAAGGTGCAGTCGGCGCTGCTCGAGGTGATGAGCGAACGTCAGGTGTCGATCGGCGGGGAGACCCACCGGGTGCCCGACCCGTTCCTGGTGATGGCCACCCAGAACCCGATCGAGCAGGAGGGCGTCTACCCGCTGCCGGAGGCGCAGCGGGACCGCTTCCTGATGAAGATCGTGGTGGGCTACCCGACCGACGCCGAGGAACGGGAGATCGTCTACCGGATGGGCGTCGTCGCGCCGGAGCCGGCCCGGGTCTTCGACACCCCGGACCTGATCGCCCTGCAGCAGAAGGCCGACCAGGTCTTCGTGCACAACGCGCTGGTCGACTACGCGGTCCGGCTGGTGCTGGCCACCCGCGCCCCCGCCGAGCACGGCATGCCCGACGTGGCCCAGCTCATCCAGTACGGCGCCAGCCCGCGCGCCTCGCTCGGCCTGGTCCGGGCCACCCGGGCGTTGGCCCTGCTGCGCGGTCGGGACTACGCGCTGCCGCAGGACGTGCAGGACATCGCCCCGGACATCCTGCGCCACCGGCTGGTGCTCAGCTACGACGCGCTCGCCGACGACGTGCCGGCCGACCACATCGTGCACCGGGTGATGTCGACCATCCCGCTGCCGGCGGTGGCGCCCCGGCAGCAGGCCACTCCGCCGCCACCGGCCGTGCCGCACGGCGCCGGCTGGCCCGGGCAGCGGCCGTGACCCCACCCACCCGACTGCCGGCCAGCGGTGAGCGTTCCGGTGCCGTGCTGTCCCGGCTGCAGTTGCTGGTCACCCGCAAGCTCGACGGGTTGCTCCAGGGCGACTACGCCGGGCTGCTGCCCGGGCCGGGCAGCGAGGCGGGGGAGTCCCGGGAATACCGTCCCGGCGACGACGTACGCCGGATGGACTGGCCGGTGACCGCGCGGACCACCATGCCGCACGTGCGGCGGACGGTGGCCGACCGGGAGCTGGAGACCTGGCTCGCGGTGGACCTGTCGGCGAGCCTGGACTTCGGCACCGGCCAGTGGCTCAAGCGGGACGTGGTGGTGGCCGCGGCGGCGGCCCTGGTGCACCTGACGGTCCGCGGCGGCAACCGGATCGGCGCGGTGGTCGGCACCGGCGCCCCGGTGCCGGCGCGCACCGGGCGGTGGCGCGGCGCACCGCCGGCCACCGGGCCGGGGACGCTGGTCCGGCTGCCCGCCCGGGCCGGCCGCAAGGAGGCGCAGGGCCTGTTGCGGGCCATCGCCGGTACCGAGATCCGCCCCGGACGGGGCGACCTCGGCGCGCTGGTGGACATGCTGAACCGGCCGCCGCGGCGGCGGGGCGTGGCCGTGGTGATCTCCGATTTCCTCGCGCCGCCGCAGCAGTGGGCGCGACCGATCCGTAAGCTGCGGGTCCGGCACGACGTGCTGGCGATCGAGGTGGTCGACCCGCGCGAGCTGGAGCTGCCCGACGTGGGGGTGTTGCCGGTGGTCGACCCGGAGACGGGCGAGCTGCACGAGGTGCAGACCGCCGACCCGGGCCTGCGCCGCCGGTACGCCGACGCGGCGGCCGCCCAGCGCGCCGCGATCGCCGCCGAGCTGCGCGCCGCCGGCGCCGGGCACCTGCGACTGCGTACCGACCGAGACTGGCTGCTGGACATGGTGCGATTCGTGGCCGCGCAGCGGCACGCCCGCACCCGGGGGACGACGCGATGATCCGTTTTCTGCAACCGTGGTGGCTGCTGGCCGTGCTGCCGGTGCTCGCGCTGGCCGCCGCGTACGTCTGGCGGCAGCTGCACCGCCGCGCGTACGCGATGCGGTTCACCAATGTGGACCTGCTGCGCACCCTCGCGCCGAAGGGGCTGGGCTGGCGGCGGCACGTGGCGGCCACCGCCTTCCTGCTCTGCCTGCTGGTGCTGGCCACCGCGCTGGCCCGGCCGGCGGTGGACACCAAGGAACCCCTGGAACGGGCGACCGTGATGCTGGCCATCGACGTGTCGTTGTCGATGCAGGCCGACGACGTCGCGCCGAACCGGCTGGAGGCCGCCCAGGAGGCGGCCAAGCAGTTCGTCGGGGAGCTGCCGGAGAGCTACAACCTCGGGCTGGTCTCGTTCGCGAAGTCGGCGAACGTGCTGGTGCCGCCGACCAAGGACCGGGGTGCGGTGACCACCGCCATCGACGGCCTGGTGCTGGCCGAGGCGACGGCCACCGGGGAGGCGGTCTTCACCTGCCTGGAGGCGATCCGGTCGGTGCCGGCCGACGGCGCGGCCGGCATCCCGCCGGCCCGGATCGTGCTGCTCTCCGACGGGTACCGGACCGCGGGGCGGTCGGTGGAGGAGGCGGCCGCGGCGGCGCAGGCGGCGAACGTGCCGGTCTCGACCATCGCGTTCGGCACCGACTCGGGTCAGGTGGACATCGGCGGCCAGCTCCAGCGGGTGCCGGTGGACCGGATGGCGCTGTCGCAGCTCGCGGAGACCACCCAGGGCTACTTCTACGAGGCGGCGTCGGTGAGCGAGCTGAAGCGGGTCTACCAGGACATGGGCAGCTCGATCGGGTTCCGCACCGAGCCGCGGGAGGTCACCCAGTGGTACGCGGGGCTGGCGCTGCTCCTCGCGCTCTGCGCGGGGGCGCTGAGCCTGGTCTGGTCGTCCCGCCTGATCTGAGGCGGGACGGGCCGGCCCGGCCGGCCGGGGCGGTCAGTGACCGCCGCCGGCCAGCACGAAGAGGACGGCCACCCAGACGGCGGCGAGGGTGAAGCCCAGCGGGGCGACGTAACGGCTCATGGGACAGCTCCGTGGCGACGAGACGGTCCGGGCGGCGCGGGCCGGACCGTAGGGGTGGCTCAGGGCGTACGCACACGAAGTCGTGACCGGGGTGCTCCGCCGGCGGGCCGCGCAGCATGCCCGCCCCGGCCGGCAGGCCGAGGAGGCGGGCAACGCGGAGGGCGGAAAGCGGGTCAGCTCGCCTGACTGAGTCGCGGCTCAGCGGGGCTGACGATCGGCCCGGCCACGACTGGGAGGATCGCTATCTCGCACAGCGATCACCTCCTGCGGTCGGCGGGTCCGAGGGCGGGCGGTCGATCGCCCGCAAACGCGATCATCGTACACCCGGGGCGCGGCGGGCACGCACTCGGCCGAGTGGCTCGGGCGCACCCGCCAACCGGGTCAGCCGCCGAGCCGACGACCTGCCGGACCTCGATATCCGCCGGCCGCCGCCGCGCCGCCGGGGATCGCCGGGCCGCGCCGCCGGGTGTCGGTTCTCTCTGAGCTCTTCAGTGGCCGATGCTCCGGACCTGGGGGGTGAAATCTTTCCATCAGCCTGTTCCACCCCTTTCCGCCGCTCAACTTTCAGTACGCACACGCCCCCACAGGTCGTGGCTGCCCTGAGCGCAAAACAGCGCCGACCCGTCGGCAGCTACTGACGTTGTCTTGGGTGGTGATGGTGGTCGGCCGCGTCGTCGTGAGCGATGCCGTCAAAGACGGGCCGGATGTAGCGGCGGGTGGCGCCGGGTGGCGTGGTAGCGCCCGGATACATACCGTTGGGAGGGTAAAGACGGCCCGCGATCCTCCTGCAGGAAATCGTGACGGGTGTGGAGGTTATCGTTGCCGCGTTGGCCGCTGGTGCGGGCGCGGGTACCAGCGACGCGGCGAAGGCAGCGGTCATGGACGCCTACACGGGGTTGCGGGACGCGTTGCGGCACCGGCTGACCGGTCGCCCACAGGCGGAGCAGGTACTCGAGGGCGAGGAGACCGATCCGGGCGTGTGGCAGGCCCGCCTCGGTGCCGAGCTGGCCGAGGTCGGCGCGGACCGCGACGAGCAGGTGCTGGCTCTCGCCCGGCAGCTGCTGGCCCTGGTCGACCCGGAGGGGACCCGCACCGGTAAGTATCAGGTCGACCTTCGCGGTGCGCAGCAGCCCCAGGTGGGTGACCACACCGTACGCATCGACACCAACTACGGCCCCACCGCGGGCACGATGAGCGGCCCGGTCACCGTCCAGTACGGCCAGCTGCCGGTCCCCCCGGTCCAGCCGGAGGAGTAGCGGGGTCGCCCCCCCTCCGGCACGATTGCAGGCCCCGCCGCAGCCCTACCCTCGCTGCACGTTGACGCCATCTTCGGACCGACCGGAATCTTCCATGCCCCCGTTACGGTCAACGGCCGGGCTCCCGTGTCCTGGCCGCTCCAAGTCGGCGCGCTGCCCGCCCAGGCCAACGGCTACCAGCCCCGCTCGCACTGGGCCTGGCTCGATGACGTGTGCACCGACGCCGACCCACCCGACGGCGGCCACCACAGCCTCCTGAATCCGCCGCAACACCAGCACCGGTGAGCTGGCCTTCTACCGCTGCTGGGCTCCCAGGCCGGCGACCTTCGCCCAACTCGTCCGGGTCGCCGGCATCCGCTGGACCGTCGAAGAAGCCTTCCAGGCCGCCAAGAGTCAGGTCGGCCTGGACCAGCACCAGGTCCGCCTCTGGAACTCCTGGCACCGCTTCACGACCCTCGCCCTGGCCGCCCTCGCCGTCCTGACAATCTGCGCCGCCGACGCCACCCACGACGAGCCCACCGACACCGGACTCATCAATCTCACCGTCAACGAGATCCGCCGCCTGATCAACGCCTGCATCATCCGCCCGATCAACGACCTCGCCCACCGTTTGCACTGGTCAGGCTGGCGACGCCAACATCAAGCCCGATCCCGACGAGCCCACTACACACGCCGCCTCAACCTCGAACTTCACCATGATCCCGAACGGCGGCTGCCGTACTAGTACTCCAGCCGCACTTCTGTTCGCGGTGTTTGCGCAGCTAGGACCGCCGATGCCGGATCAGGCGTCAGAGTACGTGATCGTCCATCGTAGA
>NZ_JBITLH010000002.1:0-913872 GCF_044465125.1 Micromonospora sp. NPDC049836 | reverse complement strand
CGCAGCCACCAAGACCAACGACTGAACATCTACAACCAGCGAGGGGGTCAAAGTTCGGCCGGAACAGAGGGGTCAGGGTTCAACCGGTGTTGACAACCCGGCCTGAACCCGGATGGATAGGGTGCACGCATGGATCTGGAAATCCGGCATCTGAGAGTCGTTTGCGCGATCGCCGATACCGGAAGCATCTCGAAAGCAGCATCCAGACTGGGGATCTCGCAGCCCTCCGTCACGACCCTGCTTCAGCGTGTCGAACGGATGGTCGGTCATCAGATATTCCAGCGCGGGCGCGGTGGCGCTCGATCCACCACCTTCGGAGAGCAGTTCCTCCAACGAGCCCGCCTATTGGTCGCCGAAATGGCCGCGTTGAGGGGAAATATCGCCGGCCCGGCGGGCACGATCCGATTTGGATCGGTGCACATGGAGTGCGTCTCGTCTCTGTTCCATTGTCTGGAGACGAGCTTCCCGGATATCTCCTTCTCCATGTGCGTCGAGCCGTCCAGCCTGAGGCTCGCCCAGCGACTGGTGCACGGCGACCTCGATGTGGCGGTGCTGGCGATTGCGGAGTCCCATCAGATTCCACTCCCGCAGGAACTAGGTGAGCGGGTGCTCGCGTCGGCAATCCCGGTGTACGTCGCTGTCTCCAGCGCCCACCGGGCGGCGGGTCTTCGGGAGATCCCCCTGGAAGGGCTCAAAGAAGAGGCATGGATCAGGCCGCCCGGCGGAGAGGACGGTTCCCTGTCCGCCTTCTGGCAGGCGGCCCGCAAGGCAGGCTTCACCCCGCGAATCCAGTTCGACGTGCCCAGCGGCGGCGGGCGGCAGCTCGTCGGCTCCGGACGCGCCGTTCAGCTGGTGGAGCCGACCTCCCATGGCGGTCCGGGAGTCGCAGTCGTTCCCCTCGCCGGGGAACCGCTGCGCATGCACCTCACGCTCTGGTGGCATCGCCGTCGCATGAGTGCCGAACAGGCCGACCGCCTCTTCGAGGTTATCCTCGGCACCTACTCGACGTTCGCGATGGAGAGCCCCGTTTTCCAGCCGCGCTGGTCGAGGCACCCATCAGCTTGTCTGACGACGCCTCGCGACGACGAACAGCACTCTCATCGACCAGCAAGCACGCCCCGGTGCGTGGAGGGATCGACGACCGCTATCCCGCCGAGGCGGCGGTCCGCTTGAGCCGATCGTGTGCGTCGTCGTAGGCGGTAGCAGGATGGGGGAGCACGTTGCCGAGGGCCGACCGCCCTGCCTGCGAGACGAGCTGATGAGCGTCCAGCATCTCCAGCCCCGCCAAGGATCCGACCCAGCTCACCAGATCCTGGTGAGCTATTCGATAGGCGTCATCGAGAGGACGGGCGCAGCCGATCGACATGAGATCGAGGTCGGTCTCCAACCGTGGCCAACTAATTTGCCATCCCTTGATCACCTCAATGGCGACAGTGGTGACGGTAGCGATCGCCACACCGGCCGGACAGGCCTGGCCGTGCCCCTGGCGAGCGTAGCCGTCACCGAGCGCAAGCATCGCCCCGTGAACGTTGACACCCAGGTACAGGGTCGCGCCCGCACGCGCCTCGGGGATGTCGAGCTTCCCGCCGTAGAAATCAGGCACCATGGTGGACCGAGCCTCGAGTCTCCCGGGAGACACGCCTATGGTGCCGATAGTCGGCTCCAGCGGCAGGTCCACCGCATGGTCCGTTCTCGTCGGCTGGAACCGGACCGTTCCAGCCCGACGATCTATCTCATAGAACCAGACCCGCGCCTCGACCGGTGCGCCAAGCGCGAGCGCTCGCACACCGGATCCGAGCGCGCCGATGTGTGGAGGCGTGGACGACACCCCCCAGTCTCGCGCGGGAACGATCGAGACGATGTGGATGGCGAGTGTGTCACCGGGCTCGGCCTCCTCGATCAGGAAGGGTCCGGAGACCGGATTCAGATGCGGCGTCTCCAACATCCAGGACGACAGGTCGGACACACTGCGAAGCCGGCCACCGAAGCAGTCCTCGGTGTACACCTCCAGCACGTCACCGGAGCGCAGATGCGCGACTGGTATCCGACCCCCGAACGTGTAAGCGAGTTGTCGCTCGGCGGGCCGATGACCGATCTTCCCCATGACATCACACTCGTCCCTCGTCATGCTGCTTCGTCTGGTAACGGCCCGCCGGACCACGTCCCTTGCCGCAACGCATCGCGGTCCCCCATGAAGTGCGCCGCGGCGCGGCCCAGAACGATCGGCGATCAACGCGCCGCATCGCTCCCGGATGTCTGCATGATCTGCTCCCGCGCCGGAACCGGTCGCAACGAGACTCCCCGCCCCCGAGCGGTGTGCAGGTATTTCGTGCCTGTCGAGCGCTCGCCCAGCTTGCGCCGCAGACGGGACAGCAGGACGTCGAGGGACGCCGCCGACGGCAGGCCCTCCGCGCGGATCCTCGTCCGTAGCTGCGACCGTGGCACCACCCGGCCGGGGTGCTCCGCAAGATAGGCGAGAAGCTCGAACTCGGTACGCGTCAGCGCCACGGGTCGTCCATCCACTGAGACGCTGCGACCTGCCACATCGATGCGAAGAGCGCCGACCTCGGACGGCGCCGGAGGCGGTGCCGGCGGAACCCGGCGCAGCAGAGCGCGGACGGAGGCGTCAACCACCGCGGGTGGACACGGCTTCGGCAGGAATCCGTCTGCGCCGGCGCGCAGCATGCGGACGACGTCATCATCGATACTCCTGATGCTGTGTGCCAGAACCGGGCGGCGGGACGCGACACACAGCAGGCGCATCAGCAGCAGCCCGTCCACCGCCGGCACGACCGGGTCTACGATCACGACATCCGGCCTCCGGTGGGTGTGGCAGGTCAGGTCGGACAGCGTCCGCCCGCTCTCATGGAGGGCGATCTCGGTGACCAGATGACCGAAGCGCGTCAACTGATCGCCGAGTAGCCGCCGATAGCGATGGTCTTCGTCGATGAGCAAGATGGTCGCCATGGTTGCCGTCCGGTGTCTGAATCGTGAACACCTGGACGATCGCACGACCGGACCGCCCGCTTTCATGTCATCTGTCCATCACGTCGCCTGATCGATCCGACGACCCTCGACGCATCGCTCACAGGTTCCGGTAAGGCCCAGGCGGGCCACCCTGACCACCCGCTGTGGACTCGTTGTGGCCGCCGGAGCCGCCTGGCTAGCGTCCACCCCCCAAGCATCCATCGAAGTGCGTCAGCGCCTTTGCTGGATCACACCCTCGCCCATGAGGAGAGAGCATGTCTGGACACCCATTGCGGCGAAGACTAGGTCAGCTGTTCGGCGCGCTCACCGCGCTGACGCTCGCCTGCGGCATCATCGCGCCGCCGGCCGCCGCGAACACGGCGCGGCCCGTGCCACCCGGGCAGCAGGCCAGAAAGACCGATGCGGCACCGCCGGCAGCGGGCGATGCGACTGTTCGGGGCAAGGACCGGGTAGACCATGTGAGCGAGCAGGCGCTCCCCGTACACAAGCGCCCGCCGCAGCCGGCCGCGAAGGACGCCGCCCGCGTCGACTACGACCGCCCCGCAACCGCGAAGCGACGCGCTCGGCCGTCGGACGCCGGGTCTCGCGCCGCCGCTGCCGCCTGCAGCCCCGCAGACTTCACCGGCCGAACGGGATCGGCGCTGGTCAGCCAGATCAAGGGATCCACTGTCGACTG
Organism: Micromonospora sp. NPDC049836; assembly: GCF_044465125.1. NCBI lineage: Bacteria > Bacillati > Actinomycetota > Actinomycetes > Micromonosporales > Micromonosporaceae > Micromonospora > Micromonospora sp. NPDC049836. Next base: position 910,208 of record NZ_JBITLH010000002.1, on the reverse strand, counting down.
CATCAACAGCCTGTTCAGCCTCTCCGGCAGCGATGCCTACAACGCCTTCCGCGAGGCGCAGATGGCAAGCGTCGCGTACGCCGTGCGGGACGGCTCGCCCGGCTACCCGGGTAACCCCTCCACCGGCATGCCCCAGCTCGTTCTCTACCTGCGGGCCGGCTACTACGTGCAGTGGTACGACACGAGCGTCGGAACGTACGGGCCGGCACTGCAGACCGCGATCCGCTCAGCGCTCGACGCCTTCTTCGCGAACGCACGCGCCTGGGACGTGACCGACGCCAACGGTGAAACCCTGGCGGAGGCGGTGACGCTCATCGACAGCGCACAGGAGAACGCCCGATACCTGTTCGTGGTGAACCGGCTCCTGACCGGCTTCAACTCGTCGTACACCTCGTCCTGGTACATGCTCAACGCGGTCAACAACGTCTACACGGTGCTGTTCCGAGGCCACCAGGTGCCCGCGTTCGTCTCCGCCGTGCAGGGCGACCGCACCGTGCTCGACAACCTGTACAACTTCGCCAACACCCACGCCGGTCTCCTCGGCACCGACAACGGCTACCTCACGTCGAACGCGGGCCGGGAACTCGGACGATTCCTGCAGCACGCCCCGCTCAAGCCCATCGCGCGGCCGATGGCGTCGGCGCTTCTCTCGCGAAGCAACATGACCGGCCCGACCGCGCCGCTCTGGGTCGGCGTCGCCGAGATGACCCAGGCATACGACGTCGCCAACTGCTCCTACTACACCACCTGCAACCTCTCCGCCCAGCTGACCAGCTCTGTCCTGACGATCAACTACACATGCAGCCCATCGATCAAGATCGTCGCGCAGGACATGACCTCGGCTGAACTGAGCCAGTCCTGCACCAGCCTGAAGGGCCAGGACGCCTACTTCCACAGCCTGGTCGGGGACAGCGGGCCGGTGGCAGGCGATGTCAACACCGACATCGAGGTTGTCGTCTTCAACTCGAGCACCGACTACCAGACCTACGCGGGCGCCATCTACGGCATCGATACGAACAACGGTGGTATGTACCTGGAGGGCAACCCGTCGGACCCCAGCAACCAGGCAAGGTTCATCGCCTACGAAGCCGAGTGGGTCCGGCCGGCCTTCCAGATCTGGAACCTCAACCACGAGTACACCCACTACCTCGATGGCCGGTTCAACATGTACGGCGACTTCAGCGCCAACATCACCACACCTACCATCTGGTGGATCGAAGGCTTCGCCGAGTACGTCTCCTACTCCTACCGGAACGTCACCTACACCAGCGCCCAGAACCAGGCGGGCAACCACACCTATGCGCTGCGCACGCTGTTCGACACCACCTACAACAACGACCAGACGCGCATCTACAACTGGGGCTACCTGGCCGTGCGGTACATGATGCAGTCCCATCGGCCGGACATGACGACAGTGCTCGGATACTACCGATCGGGGGCATTCAACGCCGCCCGCACGTACCTCACCAGCACCATCGGCTCGCGCTACGACGCCGACTTCGACGCCTGGCTGACGCGCTGCGCGGCAGGGGATTGCGGCGGGGGCACCACGCCGCCCCCGACCAACCAGCCGCCGTCCGCCTCGTTCACCGTGGCGACCAGTGGGCTCACCGCCACCTTCACCGACCGGTCCACGGACGCCGACGGCAGCATCGCCTCACGGCAGTGGGCCTTCGGGGACGGGAGCACCTCGTCGACCGTCAACCCCAGCAAGACCTACGCTGCGGCCGGCACCTACACCGTCTCGCTGACGGTCACCGACAACCAGGGAGCGACCGCGAGATCGTCCCAGACCATCTCGGTCACGACGGGCGGCGGCACCACCATGCCGGAATGCGGCGGCACTGACACGCGTACCCTCGACCGCAACTGCCAGCGCAGCGGACGCTCCGCGACCGCGGGCAACTACGACTACCTGTACATCTACCTGCCCGCCGGCGTCAGCACCCTCACCATTGCCGCGGCCGGCGGCACAGGCAACTGCGATCTCTACTACAGTCCGTCGAGCTGGGCCACCACCAGCAACGCCACCCGCTCCTCCGCCGGGGCCGGCAACACCGAGTCGCTGGCCATCCCCAGCCCGGCCGCCGGGTACCACTACATCAGCCTCTACGGGAAGACCGCCTGCTCTGGCGCCACGGTGAGCACGCGCTACTGAACCCCATGTGATGGGTATGAGCGCGCCGCCCGGCGGGAGTCGCCGGGCGGCGCGCCCGCCTGGCCTGTGGCCACCGCGCCGCCTGCGGTCGCGTGCATAATCTCGGTCATGGGCATCGATGTGCGCCACCTGCGGGCGATCAGTGCCATCGCCGAGGCCGGAAGCGTGACCGGCGCCGCCGCCCGCCTGGGTCTGTCGCAGCCCGCGCTGACGGCCCAGGTGCATCGGATCGAGAAGACGGTCGGTGGGCCGCTGTTCGTCCGAAGCCGTACCGGTATGCAACCGACCGAACTCGGCAAGCAGGTGCTCCAGCGCGCCCGCGTCGTGCTGGCCGAGGTCGACGCGCTCGTCGAGGACTTCGGCGACCGGCACCCCAATCCGGGCCTGCTCCGACTCGGCACCGTCCACATCGCCTGCGCGGGCAGTATCGTACGTCATGTCGCGGAAGCGTTCCCGGATCCGGAGATCGCGCTGCAGATCGAGCCGTCCTCGCGCCTGTTGGTGGAGGCACTCACCCGGGGCCAGTTGGATGCCGCGTTGCTGGGCATCCTTGAGGGCTTCGAGATGCCGATCGGTCCCACGCTCACCAGCCGGCCACTGATCCCCCGTTACCCGATCTTCGTCGCCATGTCCGCCTCCCACCCGCAGTCCCACCACGAGCAGGTGCGGCTGGCCGACCTGAGAAACGAATCGTGGGTGTGCCCGCCGGGGCCGGACGACGGCTCACTTGCCTCGCTGCGACGGGCCTGCCGCGCTGCAGGTTTCGAGCCGAAGATCCGGTACGAAGCGCCGAGTGGCGCCGCGCACCCACTGGTGGCCGCCGGAGACGGTGTCCGGCTGGTCGACCCGACCTGGGCCCCGGCCGCCGGGACTCGGGTGCTGCCGCTGCGCGGGGAGCCGCAGTTGCTGGCCAGGCTGATGGTCGTCTGGCGGCGCGATGCGCTGACCTCTGCACAGAGCAGCACCCTGTTCCAGGCCATCACCCGGGCCTACCTGGATCACGTCAACGACAACGCTGCCTTCGCCCGATGGTGGCGGGCCAATCCCCACGCCCATCCCGCAGCGTCGTAGCGATCCGACGGCGATATATAGGCATCAGCTATGGGCAGGATGATGTTGACGCGGTATGGGCCGTCATCTAACCTGCGAATGGCCCACAACTACATAGACACCATTCGAACCTGCACGGGAGAGACTCCGTTCATTCGGAGCGCCGAAGGAGCAAACTCCCAAGAAACTCTCAGGCCCCATTACCGTGCAGGCGAGGTGACTCTGGAAAGCAGACGACCGTCGTCTCACCCACGGTGCAAGCCGCTGACGCAGCGGTGAAGCTCTCAGGTCAATGACAGAGCGGGAGGCAACCGACCGTTCGACGCCGCGTGCGTCGGGACGAGGAGCGCCCCCGTGCACCAGGATCCTGCGGCTCTGCTCCGCTCACCTCTGCATGCATCGCACATAGGACACGGAGCTCGATTCACCGACTTCAGCGGCTGGCGGATGCCCCTTCGCTACGGAAGTGAGCTCGCTGAGCACCGCGCCGTACGCGAACAGGCCGGCCTCTTCGATCTCAGCCACATGGGTCAGCTCGAGGTGTCGGGGCCGGAGGCCCCGGCAGCACTGGACTACGCTCTGGTCGGGCACCTGTCCGCCGTACCGATCGGCGGCGCGCGCTACACCATGCTCTGCGACGCCGCCGGCGGGGTGCTGGACGACCTCGTTGCCTATCGCCTCGCATCGCACCGGTACCTGCTGGTCGTCAACGCCATCAACACACGCGTCGTACATGAGGCCATCAGGACCCGTTGTGCGGACTACGCGGCCTGGGCCGCCGACCGCACGAACGAGCGGGCGATCATCGCGGTGCAGGGGCCGCGCGCCGCCCCCATCGTGGAAGCCCTGACCGGTACGGGACTCACCCGGCTCCGCTACTACACCGTAGCGCTACTGAACATCGACGGTCGGCCAGCCGTCGTGGCTCGTACCGGCTACACCGGCGAAGACGGCTTCGAACTGCTCGTACACGCCGAAGACGCGGTCCGCACGTGGGAAGCAGCGCTTGTGGCCGGTCGGCGTCACGGCTTGACGCCCACGGGGCTGGCGTGCCGCGACACCCTCCGCATCGAGGCTGGGATGCCGTTGTACGGCGCAGAGATCGGCCGTGACGTCACCCCGTTCGATGCCGGGCTGGGGCGGGTGGTGTCCTTCGTCAAACCAGGCGACTTCGTCGGACGAGCCGCGCTGGCCGAGGCCCACAAGAGCGGCGTCACCCGTCGGCTCGTCGGCCTCGTCGCGTCCGGGCAGAGAATTCCCCGAGCGGGCCAGCAGGTGGTGACGCTGACCGACGACGGCCATGGTGCTGATCCGGTCGGCCTCATCACAAGCGGCGCCCCGTCACCCACATTCAAACGACCGATCGCGATGGCCGGCATCCGTGCCGGCACCGGCGACAGCATCCGGCTGGCCGTGCAGATCCGGGGGACCACCGAGCCCGTCGAGATCGTCCCTCTTCCGTTCTACCGTCGTCCGCGGTGATCGCGGCCATTCCTTGCGAGGGTTCAGCGTCATGAACGTACCGGAACACCTGAAGTACAGCCTCAACCACGAGTGGGTCAACGACTCGGTTCAGCCGGCCGAAGTAGGCATCACCGCTTTCGCCGCCGAAGCGCTCGGTGATGTCATCTATGTGCAACTGCCCGAGCCGGGGAGCCACCTGACTGCCGGTGACGTGTGTGGAGAGGTCGAGTCCACGAAGTCGGTCGCGGAGCTGTACCTCCCGGTCAGCGGAGAGGTCGTCGCCGTCAACGAGGCGGTCATCGCCGATCCGGGCCTGATCGGCGTCGATCCGTACGGCAAAGGCTGGCTTCTGCGGGTCCGGTTGGCGCAGGTGCCTTCCCTGATGTCGCCGGACGAGTACCGCGCCTTCTCCAACGAGTCGCGGTAGGCCCCGATGGCAGCCTTCGACGATGATCTGGCCGACCTCGACCCCGTCGTCGCCGAGGCGATCGGCCGGGAGCTACGCCGCCAACACGAGACCTTGGGCATGATCGCCTCCGAGAATCTCGCGCCCCGAGCCGTGCTTCAGGCGCAGGGATCGGCCCTCACCAACAAGTACGCGGAGGGCTACCCGGGGCGGCGCTACTACAGCGGATGCGAGCATGTCGACGACATCGAGTGCCTGGCGATCGACCGGGCCAAGCGGCTGTTCGGTGCCACGTACGCGAACGTGCAGCCGCATTCCGGATCGCAGGCGAACGCCGCCGTGATGGCTGCTCTGCTCCAGCCGGGTGACACCATCCTCGGGCTCGACCTCGCTCACGGCGGTCATCTGACCCATGGCATGCGCATCAACTACTCGGGGCGGCTGTACCGGGCCGTGAGCTATCGCGTAGGCGCCGAAAACCACCTGATCGACATGGACGAGGTCGAAGAGCTGGCGCGCGAGCATCGGCCGAAGCTGCTCATCGCCGGCTGGTCGGCCTACCCTCGGACGCTCGATTTCGCCCGGTTCCGGCGGATCGCCGATCAGGTGGATGCATACCTGCTCGTGGACATGGCACATTTCGCCGGGTTGGTCGCGGCCGGTCTGCATCCCAACCCGGTGCCTCACGCCCATGTCGTCACCCTGACCACGCACAAGACCCTCGGCGGCCCCCGGGGCGGCACCATCCTCAGCGCGTACACCGATCTCGCGCGGAGGCTGGACTCTGCGGTCTTCCCGGGCCAGCAAGGTGGTCCGCTGGCGCATGTCGTGGCCGCGAAGGCGGTGGCCTTTCGGATCGCCGGAGAACCGCGGTTCCAGGATCAGCAGCGGCGTGCCCTGACCGGCGCGAAGATCGTTGCCGATCGTCTCGGCGCCGCCGAGGTCGCGAAGGCCGGCATCCGGGTGGTCAGCGGAGGCACCGACGTGCACCTGGTGCTGGTCGACCTGAGTCACGCGGATCTCGATGGCGCGCAGGCGGAGCGGCTGCTGCAAGGCGTCGGCATCACCGTCAACCGTAATGCCGTGCCGTTCGACCCCCGCCCGCCGATGGTGACCTCCGGGCTACGGATCGGCACCTCCGGTCTCGCCACCCGAGGATTCTCCGAAGCGGAGTTCATGGAGGTGGCCGACATCATCGCCGGTGCTCTGACTGGCAAGGAGGCTGACACGTCGCTACGCACGCGGGTGGCTCGCCTCGTCGATCGGTACCCCCTCCATCCCGGCCACACCTCCTGACCGTACGGGGAACCCGAGCTTCCGCGGGTGGTAGATCACTTCGTCACGCTCTGCTTCCTGAGGGCGACAACAGCCCCGAGAAAGGACCCCAATTGCCGAACAAGCTGTTGCTGATGGCGGCCGGCAGTCACCGACTCCGGAGAATCGTGGCCGGATCCCCCCTGACCCGGGGCGTGGTGCAACGATTCGTTGCCGGCGAGGTGAATGACGAGGCGATCGCAGTGGCGCGGCGCATCGTCGATTCCGGGATGCGGGTGACGATCGACCATCTCGGCGAAGGAACGACGACAGTCGAGCAGGCTGCCGCTGTACGCGACGCGTATCTCAGCCTGCTCTCCGCGATGCGGATGCCCGGTATGGCCGAGGTGTCGGTGAAACTGTCGGCGCTCGGTAGCGCGCTGCCCCACAACGGTCGCCGACACGCCTATCGGCTGACACGCGACATCTGTGCCGCTGCGGCTGCCGCCGACGCCACGGTGACCCTCGACATGGAGGATCACACCACGGTTGACCTGACGCTGGCCGTACTGGACGAACTGCGTACCGAATTTCCCTGGGTGGGCGTGGCGCTGCAGGCGTGCCTGCACCGTACCCCGGCGGACTGCCAGCGCCTCGCGTACGCAGGGAGCCGGGTGCGCCTGGTCAAGGGAGCCTACGCGGAGCCGGCGTCGGTGGCCTTTACGCGACGGCGTCAGATCGACGAGGCATTCGACAGGTGCCTGCGGATCCTGATGCAGGGCCAGGGCTATCCCATGGTGGCGACCCACGACCCCCGCCTGATCGACAGCGCCATCGGACTCGCCCGCGCCGGTGGCCGGAGCACCACCGACTTCGAGGTCCAGATGCTGTACGGCATCCGCGCGAACGAGCAGACGCGGCTTGCGGGGGAGGGGTACCGCGTACGGGTTTATCTGCCGTATGGACAGGACTGGTACGCGTATTTCACCCGCAGGCTTGCCGAGAAGCCCGCGAACCTGCTCCTCCTGGCTCGATCCTTCAAGCCGGGCGCCGCCGACTGAGCGCGACGCGGAGCTTTCGGCATCGTTCGCCGCGGACCAGGCAGCCATGGGCGGTCACGCGGAACCGAAGACCGTCGTCCGTGGCGATGACAGGAGCATTGCGCCATGATCAGTGTTTTCGATCTTTTCAGCGTCGGTATCGGGCCGTCCAGCTCGCACACCGTCGGGCCGATGCGGGCCGCTCGTACGTTCGTGGCGGGCCTGAAGGCCGACGGGCAGCTCGCTGACGTGGCGCGCGTACGGGCGGAGCTGTTCGGCTCGCTCGGGGCGACCGGTCACGGGCACGGCAGTGACCGGGCGGTGCTGCTGGGGCTGGAGGGCGAGGTGGGACGTCCGCCATCACTGGTGCGCATGTCGCGGCGGCTCGACGCGCTGAGCGCGTGGCTCAGCAGTCCATCGGCGAGTGCCGTCAACGACCATTTCTCCATCACCAGCTCCTATCGGTGAGGCGAGGCGTAGGCTCCGGCGCTCGACGGTGTCGCCGCCACCCGCTGGTCGTCGCGGTGGCGCCGGGAACGGTGTGACCGCGCTGCTCGGCCGGCCACCGGTGCCGGCTCCGGGTGCCGCCCGGTGAGGGCGGTGAAGACGCCGGTGAGTTCCAGGACCCGGCGGACCTGGCGCTGCGGGTTGACCACCGTGTAGCGGTGTCCCCGGCTGACGGCGGTGTTGCGGCCGGCTACCAGTGCGCCGATGCCAGCGCAGTCCAGGAACGTCACCCGGGCCAGGTCGACGACCACGGCAATGCGATCCGGTGTGTGCAGAGCGTCCTGAATGGCTGATCCCAACGCGTCGACGGCGTCCAGGTCAACGTCGCCGGCGAGGGCCAGCGTGACCAGCCCGTCGTCGCGGCGATGTCGGGTCAACGAGAAACGCATGAAGACCTCCGGGCGGTGTGCCGATGTCCTGTCGCGTGCATCGTCGTGCGGTGGCGCTCGTCGTCGGTGTCGGTGGTGTCAGCCGATATGCCTGCGCTGGCACCCTGGCTCGTTCCAGAGCAACCACCCATCTGTCCAGCCTGTGCACCGCGGGCACTCGTCGGCGGGCAGCCTGGGAGCCCACCACGGAATGCGATGGCAGCGGGCCGCCGGAAGGCGCGCGGTTGCCGACCGTCAGCAAGTACGGGACCCTCAGCCACCCGGGCCTTGAGCGCCGCCGCCCGGGCTGCGATCCCGACACCGGGTACGGCCTGCCCAGCTCCGCCGCCCGCACGGCCATTGCGTCGAGGCGATTCGCCACCCACCTGGATGACTGGCGTGAGTCAGGTCGCCTGCAGGGTGGCTTCGACGCTGATCCGAGCACCGGCGAACAGTCGTGAGACGGGGCACAATGCGGCCGCCTCGTCCACGACCTTCTGGAAGCCTGCCGCGTCGAGCTGGGGCACCCAGCCGTTCACGCGCAGCCTGGAGGAGACGATGGTCGGTACGCCATCGACGTCGTCCAGGGTCACCGTTGCCGCGACGTTGAGGCGGTCCGGTGGCGTGTGGGCCTTGCCGAGCAGCAGCGTGAGCGCCATCGCGAAGCAGGCCGAGTGAGCGGCGCCAACCAATTCCTCGGGACTGGTCTTGCCGCCGGGCGTTTCGGTGCGCGCCGCCCAGGTCACGTCCAGCCCGTCGAGTGCGCCGCTCGCCGAGCGGATCACTCCGCGGCCGGCGGTCAACGAGCCTTCCCAGGTCGTTTCTGCGTTTCGTTGGGCGATACTCATCTGAGACTCCTCGGCTGTTGAAGTGGGGACAGGCGACCGGCTGCGTGACAACGAACTGGTGGATCGTCGGCCGCGCGGCCGGTTCTGGCCGTCGATGGACACCGACCTGCAGCGGCGACCGCCGGCCGGTCCGCTCTGTTATCGAGCCGGCGTTGCGATCACCATCAATGATTGCCCTTGGTCCGGTCCGGCACAGGCGCCGTCGCCGGTCAGGTCGAGTGCCGCAACTTGCCGATGCTCGGCACTACGGCGCTCACGACACCGCGAGGCGGGCCGGCGGATCGGACGGTCGCCTGCACCACCAATCCCGTCAGGTTTGACTGCTCAGCCCTCGTCGGATCTGCCGGCGACCCCATGGACGTGGCTGGCATACGGAAACTCGCACCCGATCATGGTTCGCGTTTCGTGCGGAGCCGCCGGAGCGATCACCTCGCCGCGGCAAATCGCGAATCGGCCTCCACCTGGTCCCTCACGGCCAGACGCCACCAGTCGAGCTGATGCCGGGGTAGGGCAACCATGTCGTCCGGCGTTGCCGGGATCCGGCAATCTGTCACCGCGGTACGTGCTGGCCACATACGTGTCCCGCGACGAGGACCCGGCGCGAGCATTGGCGATGACACCTCGCACCGCGGTCGTTGTGGTGACCGCGAGCGATCCACATCGAGGAGGACCCATGGAAAGGCAGGTAAGGCTCCGCCAGGTCTACGATGATCCCTCGTCCGATGACGGCGCCCCGGGTGCTGGTCGACCGGGTGTGGCCACGCGGTCTGACCAAGGCTGCGGTCCATCTCGACGAGTGGGTGAAGGACATCGCGCCGTCCACGCCACTGCGCCGCTGGTACGGACACCGACCGGAACGGTTCACCGAGTTCCGGGACCGCTACCTGATCGAACTCCGCGACGCCCGGCCAGCAGCCGCCTTCGACCGGCTCCGGGAACTGGCCCGCACGAGGACCGTCACGCTGCTGACGGCCACCCGAGACGTCGAGCGCAGCCAGGCAGCCATCCTCAGTGACCTTCTGCGCGACGTCGGAGCAGCCGCCCGCGACCCGGCGCCGGAGGCGCCCCGCTCGACCCGCGGCCGCTGGGTGAACCTCGACGGTCCGCCGCATACGGAGTCTCAGGGGGCCCGAGCATGAGACACGAGACGACTGCGATCGACCGGCTGCCCGCTGTCGCGTTCACCGACGCCGCTACCGCGGCCGGGAACGCGCCGTCGATCCTCAACGCCCAGCCGTACGCACGCGACGGTGTTCTTGCGGCGTCGTCGCAACGCCCAGGCCGTCAAGTCCAGCCGAAATGGATGGGGGGCAGGAAAACAATCGTGGCTTGAGCCAAATCGGGTCTCGAATACTGTAGCGACGGGCTGCGGCGTACCCGTTCTGGTGACGGCCCGGGGACGGCTGCGGTGGGCCGGAACCACCGGCCGTCGGCGACCCGCACCGCAAAGATCGTCCGGGAGCATTCCCGGAGGGAATGATCGGAACACCGACGGCATCCAGTCCTGCTGACGGCCGGTCCCGCACCCAGGGGATCAGGTCAGTGCGGCAACGTTCGGGAAGACCGCTGCGCGCTCGTCCGGTCGGCGAGCATCATGCGGCTACGTCGAGTGTGCGGCGGGCCTCGCGGATCATCTGGTGGATGAAGCCCCATTCGTTGTCGTACCAGGCCATGACCTTGACCAGCGTGCCGTCCACGACGCGGGTCAGGTCCAGGTCGATGACGGCGGCGCGTGAGTCGCCGACGATGTCGGCGGAGACCAGCGGATCCTGCGAGACACCGAGGATGTCGCGGTAGCGCTCCTCGGTGACCTCTTGCCGGAACGCGTCGTTGACTTCCTCGACGGTGGTCGGCCGGCTCGCGACTGGGCTGACGGCGCGCCGTCATGTCGTGGTGTCGGGCCCGGCCCCAGGCCCACCGCCCACCGGCCGGTATGAGCTATGACTGGCGGTTGCCGTGCTTCGGCAGGTCCGACTTTCGTAGTTTGCTGTTGTCGGCCCTGTCGATGGGATCAGGTCAAGCCGGATGCTGTCAGTGCACAAACGACGGACCGGCGGGCGGCGACTCTCGTCCGCCGCCTGCACCGGTCGCCTCAAACGGAAACGCCACGAGGCGGGCTTCACAGTAGGTCGTTGCGGACGGTCGCCAGTCGGAAAGGAGCAGGCATGCTCAGCGACGCAGAACAGCGCAGGTTGACGGAGATCGAACACGGACTGCGGTCAGAAGACCCCGACTTCGCCGATCGATTCGGCCATGTCATGCAGAGCCGCCCGCACAAGTGGTGCGGCATGACCGCACGCGCCTGGCTGATCGCAGCCGCGCTGATCATGGGCTTGGCGGTGCTGATGGCCAGCCTGGGAGTCGCGCTGATCGCGGTGAGTGTAGCCGGCGTGAGCGCGGCTGCCTGGATCACCGACCAGACCCGCTGGACCGACAATCGGCGGCCACCACAACCCTAGCCCGGCGGCCCCGCCCACAGACCGGATCGATGTCCGCGCCCGCGGACGACGTAAACAAGAGTCTGGCGTCAGGGCGGGTCTGCATGGTGAATGCCGGGCGCCGCTCGACCAGCCGCATCCGCCGGCCGCGCCGCGCACGAGCCCATGCCAGTTCGGTCAGTGACAGTCGCGATGGCGCACGGCGGCGGGTGAAGGGAGCACCATCACCACCACTACGTTGCTCGTCGGTCAACGGCGACCGGACCAGGATCTGGTCGCCGCGGAACTCGCCGCCGCCACGTTTCTCACCGCCCTCGGTGTCGACCTGGCATCCGGGGGCTTGCCGAGACACCCGCGCGGATGGCGCGCGCCTACGCCGAACTGCTCAGTCCACGCGAGTTCGCCTTCACCACGTTCGTCAACGACGAGGGATACGACGAACTCGTCGTCGCCCGCGACATCCCGATCCGGGCGGTGTGCGAACACCATCTGCTGCCGTTCGTCGGCGTCGCCCACGTCGGCTACCTGCCCGGCGACCGCATCGTCGGCCGGTTGAAACTCGCCAGGGTGGTGCAACTGTTCGCCCACGGCCCCGGCTGCAGAAGCGCCTCACCCGACAGATCGCCGTCTGGCTCAACACCCACCTGCGGCCCGGTGCCGTCGGGGTCGCCATCGAAGCCGAACACCTGTGCATGACCATGCGGGGCGTACAGGCCGCCGACGCGCGCAGCGTCACCTCCACGTTCCTCGGACGTCTGCGCGACGACGCCCGCGCCCGCGAGGAGTTCCTGGTCATGGCCGGCGTCGGCTCCCACTGATCGCACGCCGCATCGGGACACCCCAGGTGGCCGACCAGCCTAATCCTGGTTGTCGGCGTGCTGCTGTCTTAGCGGCCTCACACGGCGCCGGACGGTCGTCCGCACCGCGCCGGTCGCAGCCGGCTTCTCAGCTTGCCGGGCACCGGAAGGGTTACCGCCGGTTGTTCTGCCCGTGACGGCTCCTGCGCTTACCCGACCAGTCCCGCACGCTTGACACACAGCGGTTCCGCAGGTGAGGAGACACATCATGACGACGAGAGCGGTGACCTCCAGCCCCACCGTCGATGCCAGCTTCGCTCAGTCGGGCCGAGCGGGCACGCCGCTGCGCCGCGGACGGTCGGACCCGACGCCACGGGTGTTCGCCGACCGGCGCCGCGATGTCGTTGCCCTCACCTGGGACCTGACGATCCATCAGCTGCACCAGGCGTTCCGGCGGTGCGTGGCCGCGCCGTCGACCGAGCCACCAGATGACGCCCTGTCGCAGGAGTTGGCGCAGACTCGGCTCGCCGCGGCGCGATATGCCGTCGAGCACATCCAAGCCGCGCTCAGTTGCATGACCGACGACACCTACTTCAGGTGCCAACGGTGCGGCCGCGGCATCACCGCTGATCGTCTGCAGGCTTCACCCACCGCTCGCAGGTGTGCCACCTGCCAGGTGTAACAGACCCCTGGTCTTGCGCACCCCGCCGGGCGCGGCGAGACCGTCCTATCCGAGCGTCCGTAGGAATGAGGTCGGCATGTTCGTATCCACCGCGGTGGTCTCCGGCCAGCAACCCTCAAGCGGCCCGGCGGGCGCGGCGCCCGCCGATACCCGGGCGGGCGCCGAGACCTCGCCCACCGCGATAGCCGTCAGCCTCGGCAGCGGCCGAAACCATGTGTGGGTGGCCGGCCGCGGCGGCCTGAGCTGCCCGAGCGGCGACACCGTCGGCACCTCCCACGCACCGGTACGCCGGGGACGCGTCGCCGACAGGTCCGGCTGCATCGATATGCTGGCAGGGCTGATCCGCCAGTACCGCGACCCGATCCCGGCCGGCCCGGTCGTGGTCGTCTGCCGACCCGTGCTGGCCACCGCGACGGAGCAGGACGCGCTGCGCCAGGTCGCCGCGGCGGTGTTCGCCCCGTCGCGGGTGCTGTTCATCGACACCGTGCGCGCGGCAGCCATCGGCGCCGGCGCCGCCGCGGGCAGCCTCGTCATCGCCGACATCGGCGCCGAAATCATCGAGGTAGCGGCGCTGCGGGACGGCAGAGTCCTGGCGGCGCGTCGCACGGACATCGGCACCCGCGACCTCAAACGCGGTGCACCCACCGAAGTCCTCGCCCACGCCACCATTCGGATGATCGACGAGCTGCGCCAGGACCCGGCCGATGAGGTCCTGGTCCCCGCCGCGTTGACCCGCGGCCTCATGGTGGTGGGCGACGGCGCCATGACTCCCAGCCTGATGGTGAGGATCGCCGCGAACCTGCGGATCCCGGTGCGGTCTGCGGTCGCACCATGGACCGCCGCGCTCAGCGGCGCCGGACTCGCTGCCATGTCCGCGGCTCGTCACCCGGCGACCCGATGATCGGCCGGCGCGGCGACGCCTGCACCCAGCAGCCGGCGGCGCCCGAGAACCCGCCGGTGACCACGACCGTGATGTCAACCTCTGCGCAGCAGAGTCGGCACGTTGCCCATGAACGCGTTCAGCGGGGTCAGGGGACACGGCGGAACGGCTCCGCCCCGTGCCGCCACCGATTGGCTTGCTCCCGATTGCCGTCAGCTGCTACGTCACGGTGCTGCCGGGCGCAGCCGTACGCAGCAGCGGCCGGGGCCGGGGTCGAACTCCGCGTGACAGGAAGAGTCACCGGCACCGTCGGCGACGCCGCGCAGCAGCTGCAGGTTCACCCCACACACCAGCGCAGTGTACTGGCGGGCGAGGCGGTGGAACGGCCAGTTGCCCAGGACGACCGCGCCGCTGTCAGGATCCTGTCGCCGTGGTTCGTACCCCGCATCCTCCAGCGCCGCGAGCAGGTTACCGGTCGCCGTCCCGATGGCCTTGCCGGCGTCGTAGGCGGTGCGGTGCAGCACCTCACGCACGTCGCCGCCGGTGTCGATCGACTCGGTCACGACCGCGGCGAGCAGCCCGCCGATCAGGTCGTAGTGCCGTTCGGGCACCGACACCGCCACCTCTTCCTCGGCCCGCCTGCCAGCCGCCGGGCGGCGGACCCGTCCGTGTCCCGCCGGTAGCGCGCGGAGTCCCTCGACCGACGCCATCCACGATCCCGTCCGAGCTGAAAGGCGAACCGATGACCATCCTGGAGCGTCTCTACACCGAGTGCGGCCAGAGTCCGTGGCTCGACAACCTCACCCGCGGCTACCTGCGCGACGGCACCCTGACGCGGATGGTCGCCGACGGGATCCGCGGGGTGACCGCCAACCCTACCATCTTCACCAAGGCCATCCTCGGCTCGACCGACTACGACGAGCAGTTCGCGGCGCTGACCGCCGCCGGCCGGCCGCTCGAGGACGCGTATTGGCAGCTGGTCGTCGACGACATCACCGCCGCGCTGGCCGTGCTGCGCCCGACCTTCGACGCCAGCGGCGGCACCGACGGGTTCGTCTCCATCGAGGTCGCCGCCGCCCTGGCCCACGACACCCAGGCCACCCTGGTGGCCGCCCGCGCGCTGCACAAGCGGATCGCCGCGCCCAACCTGTTCGTGAAGATCCCAGCGACCGCGGAGGGCGTCCCCGCGATCCAGACCATGATCGCGGAAGGTCGCAGCATCAACATCACGCTGATCTTCTCCCTCGCCCGCTACGAGCAGATCATCGAGGCGTACCTGTCCGGGCTTGAAGCCGTCGCCGAGCACGGCGGCGACCTGGCGCCTGTGCACAGCGTCGCCTCGTTCTTCGTCAGCCGCGTCGACACCGAGGTCGACCGGCGCCTCGACGCGGTCGGCACCCCCGCGGCGTTGGCGTTGCGCGGGCAGGCGGCGATCGCCCAGGCCAAGCTCGCCTACCGGCTGTTCCGGGAACGCTTCACCGGCGAGCGGTGGCAGCGCCTGGCCGCACTGGGGGCGCATCCGCAACGGCCGCTGTGGGCCTCCACCTCGACCAAGAATGCGGCCTACCCCGACACCCGCTACGTCGACCACCTCATCGGCCCGGACACGGTCAACACCCTGCCCGAGGTCACCATTGCCGCGTTCGCCGACCACGGCACCCTGGCCCGCACCATCGACACCGAAACGGATGACGCCGCTGAGGTGATGCGCCGGCTCGCCACGGTCGGCGTCGACATGGGTGACGTCGGATCGGCGCTGGAGGAGCAGGGTGTCGCCGGCTTCCACGCCTCGCACCAGCAGGTGCTCGCCGCGCTCGAGGCGAAGGCCGAACAGCTCAGCCGCCGCTGACGTGGACTGGGCCGGATGGGCGCTGTTCGGGCTGGTCGCCACCACGGTGCTGACCGCGGTGCTGATCGCCGCCCAGATGGCCGGGCTGACCCGCCTCGACCTGCCCCTGGTGCTGGGCACGCTCGTCACCACCGACCCGGACCGGGCCCGGGTCGCGGGATTCTTCCTCCACCTCGCCGCCGGCCAGGTCTTCGCCCTCGGCTACGCCACCACCTTCGCCCTGCTGGAGGCCACCTGGTGGCTCGGGGGTTCGCTCGGCGCACTGCACGTCGCGGTCGCCCTCACCGTGCTGCTACCGCTGCTGCCGGGCGTCCATCCGCGGATGGCCTCGCACCGGGCCGGCCCGGCCAGCACGGCCGTGCTGGAGCCGCCTGGCCTGTTCGCCCTCAACTACGGCGTCCAAACCCCCCGCCGTCGCGGTCGTCGCCCACCTGGCCTACGGCGTCGTCCTCGGGTTCCTGCTGCAGGCGCGCTGACATGCGCCGGCCCCCGATGACTGACAGTCCGTACGACGGGCGCTCCCGGACGCCCGCGCCGATTGCCGGCTACGGGCTGCTCGGCGACACCCGCACCGCGGCGCTGGTTTCCGACGACGGCGCGATCGACTGGATGTGCGTGCCCCGCTTCGACGGCGAGTCACTGTTCGGCCGCCTCGTCGGCGGCCCACTCGCGGGAACGTTCCGGGCCGGCCCGGCCGGACCCGCCACGCTCGTCGAACGGCGCTACCGGCAGCACACGACCACCCTGCAGACCACCTGGCACACCGACGGTGGCCGGCTCACCCTCACCGAGGCGATGGTGGCCGAGGTCGCCGGCCGGCTGCTGCCCGCGATCCTGCTGGTGCGACGCTTGTCGGCCGCGACCGGACCGGTCGACGCGGTCATCGAGTTCGACCCGCGCCTCGGCGCGAAACATCGCCCACCCGAGGTCCGCCACGACCGTACGGCCGTCGTCTGCACCTGGGGACCGCTCGCGGTGTCCCTGACCTGTGCACCCGAGCTCACCGTCGCACCCGGCCAGACCACGACCGTCACCGTCGAACCGGGCCACCCACTCACCTCGTGCTGTCCGTAGCCCACCGCGAACCGCTGATCCACGTGGACCCGGCCGTAGCCTGGGACCTGCTCGCCGGCGACGAGTCCCGCTGGCGGGCCTGGACCGCCGCAATCGACCCGACGCTGCCGTTCCGCGAGCCTGTCGTGCGCAGCCTGCTGACCCTGCAGCTGCTGACCTACTCGCCGTCCGGGGCACCGGTCGCCGCGCCGACCACGTCGCTGCCCGAGGAGCCCGGCGGCGTGCGGA
This sequence comes from Micromonospora sp. NPDC049836, assembly GCF_044465125.1. NCBI lineage: Bacteria > Bacillati > Actinomycetota > Actinomycetes > Micromonosporales > Micromonosporaceae > Micromonospora > Micromonospora sp. NPDC049836. The sequence goes on along the minus strand of NZ_JBITLH010000002.1, from coordinate 893,165 downwards.
ACTGGGACTACCGCTACGTCTGGCCCCGCGACGCCAGCATCGGCGTCGCCGCGTTCCTCGGCGCCGGCACACTCGACGAAGCCCGCGGCTTCCTCGCCTGGCTGCTGCCCGCCAGCCGGCTGCAGCGGCCCCGGCTGCCCGCCCTGTTCACCCTGCACGGCCGGCACGTACCCGGCGAGCGGGAACTTCCCGGCTGGTCCGGCTACGCCGGCAGCATGCCGGTGCGCACCGGCAACGGCGCCGCCGACCAGCACCAACTCGACGGCTACGGTTGGCTGGTCGACGCCGCCTGGGTGCTGGTGCAGGCCGGGCACCGTCTGTACGGCGAGACGTGGCGGGCGGTGCGCGGGTTCGCGGACCTGGTGGCCCGTCGCTGGCCGGAAACCGACGCCGGCATCTGGGAGATCCGCGGCGACGCCGTGCACCACGTGCACTCGAAGCTGATGGGCTGGCTCGCCCTGGACCGCGCCCTGCGCATCGCCGACACCCACCCGCTCGCCGCCGGGCAACGCCGGCGGTGGCAACAAGCCCGAGACGCCATCGCCGCCGAGGTCCGGACCCGCGGCTTCGACCCGGCCAGGGACACCTACGTACGCGCCTACGACTCCACCGACCTCGACGCGGCGCTGCTCGTCCTGCCACTACTGGGCATCGACGACCCGCAGTCTGCCCGGGTACGCGGCACGATCGACGCCATCCGCGACGAGTTGTCCGCCGGCGGACCGCTGCTGTACCGCTATCCACCGGGACGCGACGGACTGCCCGGCACCGAAGGCGCGTTCCTGCCCTGCTCGTTCTGGCTCGTCCAGGCCCTGGCCCGCACCGGGCGCCGGCCCGAAGCGTTCCAGCTGTTCCAGACGCTGCTCGAACACGCAAGCCCGCTCGGCCTCTACGCCGAAGAGATGGACCCCGCGACCGGCGCCCACCTCGGCAACTACCCGCAGACGCTGACCCACGCCGCACTGAGCCCCGTCGCCCTTGCCATCCGAGACGCCGGTCGTCGTTGAATCGCGGCGCCGTCCGACCAGGGCATCGGTCATCGCGACGACTGGTGGTGTTGTTCGACCAGTTCGGGTTTGATCCGCCGCAGTTCGGTGGCGGGGAACGGTGCGAGCAGGTCCCAGGCGAGGTTGAGGGTTTCTTCGATCGAGCGTCGCCGGTCACGCTGTCCGACGAAGCGGCGTTCGAAGTCGTCGACGAAGGTCAGGATGCGCCGGTCGTCGTCGGTGAGTGCTTGTTCTCCGACGATCGCGATGAGGCGGCGAAGTTCCTGGCCTCGGCCCAGGAAGGTGGAGAGCTGGTCGGCGACGCCGCGGTGGTCTTCGCGGGTGCGTCCGGCGCCGATTCCGGCGTTCATGAGGCGGCTCAGAGAGGGCAGGACGTCGATGGGCGGTGAGATCCCGCGTCGGTCGAGTTCTCGGGACAACACGATCTGACCTTCGGTGATGTAGCCGGTGATGTCGGGGATCGGATGGGTGACGTCGTCGTCGGGCATCGAGAGAACCGGGAGTTGGGTCACCGTGCCACGGCAGCCGTGGATCCGGCCGGCGCGTTCGAACAGCGACGCGAGGTCGGAGTACATGTAGCCCGGGTAGCCGCGTCTGCCGGGGACCTCGTCGCGGGCGGCGGCGGCTTCGCGAAGTGCCTCGCAGTAGTTGGTCATGTCCACGAGGACGACGAGCACGTGCAGATCGAGTTCGAAGGCGAGGTACTCGGCGGCGGTCAATGCAGCCCGGGGACAGATGAGCCGTTCCGCCGCGGGCTCGTCCGCCCGGTTCACGAAGACCACGGACCGTTCGAGGGCTGCGCCTTCGGTGAAGCGTGTCCGGACGAAGGCTGCCTCCCGATCGGTCACGCCGATGGCGGCGAAGACCACGACGAACCCGTCCTCGGAGCCGGGTACGCGGGCGGTGTGTGCGATCCGGGTCGCCAGGTCGAGGCCGGGCAGGCCGTAGCCGGAGAAGACCGGTAGTTTCTGCCCGCGTACCAGGGTGTGCAGCCCGTCGATCGCGGAGATGCCGGTCTCGATGAACTCGGCTGGGTATGCGCGGGCGACCGGGTTGACGGGGTGCCCGTTGAGGTCGCGCAAGGCGGTGGGCACGACCGGTGGTCCGCCGTCGATGGGTCGTCCCATGCCGTCGAGGACCCGGCCGATGAGGTCACGCCCCACGGGCAGCTGCGCGGACCGGGCCCGGACGAGCACGGTCGTCGAGGTGACGTCGAGGCCTCGGGTGCCGCCGAGGACTTGGACGACCATCCGGTCGCCTTCGATCTCGAGGACCTGACCGCGTCGCTGTTCGCCGGTGGGAGTCACGATGTCGACGAGTTCGTCGTAGGCGACCTGCTGGGCGCGTTCGGCCACCAGCAGCGGCCCGGAGACGTAGGTCACGGTGCGGTGCTCGGTGGTGTACAGCTGCTGGGTCATCCCAGGTTCTCCAGTTCGCTGTGCAGGAGGTCGATCAGGGCTCTGGCGTGCTGTCCAGCCTCGTCGGCCGGCCAGAACCGCATCTGGGCGAGCGCTGTCACCGACGGTGCGGCAGCGGCCGTTTCGGCGGGCAGGCTGCGATCCACCGCGGCCCTCATCGCCGTGTCCGCGGCCCGGATCGCGCGGAGCATCGCGATCTGCTTGGGCGGGTCGCAGTAGGCGTCCTGTTCGTCGAACGCCGACTGTTGCAGGAAGTCCTCGCGAAGCAGCCGTCCGGTTCGCAGCAGGACCCGTTCGGGCGCCGCGAGGGTGTCGGCTCCGACGAGTTGCACCACTTCGAGGAGTTGGGCTTCGCGTTGCAGCAGCTGCCGTGCCCAGGCGCGGTGTTCTTCCCAGTCGGCGCCCACCTCGCGGTCGAACCAGCCGGTGAGGTCGTACAGCGTGTAACTGCGGTTCCAGTCGATGGCCGGGAAGTGCCGGGTTCGGGCCAGGGACGTCTCGAGCGCCCAGAACGTGCCGGCCAGGCGCAGCGAGTGCTGGGTGATCGGTTCGGAGAAGTCGCCACCGGCGGGAGACACCGCGCCGATGATCGTCACCGAGCCCTCCCGCCGATCGGAGCCGGCGCACCGGACGGCGGCGCCTCGTTCGTAGAACTCCGCCAGCCGCGATGACAGGTACGCCGGATAGCCCTCCTCGGCGGGCATCTCTTCCAGCCGGCTGGAGACCTCGCGCAACGCTTCGCCCCAGCGGCTCGTCGAATCGGCCATCAGGGCGACGTGGTAGCCCTGATCGCGGAAGTACTCGGCGATCGTGACGCCGGTGTAGATCGAGGCCTCCCGCGCGGCGACCGGCATGTTTGACGTGTTCGCGATCAGGATAGTTCGTTCCATCAGCGACGCCCCCGTGCGCGGATCGATCAGCTGGGGGAACTCCTGCAGCACCTCGGCGAGTTCGTTGCCGCGCTCGCCGCAACCGACGTACACGACGACGTCGGCGTGCGACCATTTCGCCAGTGACTGCTGCAGCACGGTCTTTCCGGTGCCGAACCCGCCGGGAATGGTTGCGGCGCCTCCGCGGGCGATGGGGAAGAGAACGTCGATCGACCGCTGACCGGTGATCAGCGGCGTCGAGGCGGCCAGCCGTGCGGCGACCGGCCGTGGGTCACGGACCGGCCACCGGCTCAGCATGGTCACTGGGACATCGTCGATCCAGGCGACCGGCTCCTGGAGTTTCCGCGAACCGGAGCTGACCTTCGTCACCACGCCGTGCATGCCCGGCGGGACGAGAATGCGATGCTGCAGGGCCCTTGTCTCGGCGACGACGCCGAGGATGTCCCCGGCGATCACCCGGTCACCTGGGGCGACCCGCGGCTCGAACGTCCAAGTCCGTTCACGGTCGAGCGATGGCACGGACGCTCCGCGCGGCAGCAGCGGACGGCCGAAGGGGTCGTCGCCCAACCGGGCGAGCGCCTCCAACGGACGTTGGGTGCCGTCGAAGATACGACCGAGCAGGCCGGGTCCGAGTTCGGCCTCCAACGGTCGGCCGGTGTCGAGTACGGGCTCACCGACACGCAGTCCGCTGGTGTTCTCATAGACCTGGATCGTGGCCAGGTCGCCGCTGAGCCGGATGACCTCGCCGACCAGAGCGGCCCGGCCGACCCGCACCACGTTGTAAAGCCGGACCCGGTCAAGACCGCGCGCGACCACGACCGGCCCGGCGATGCGCCAGATCTCGCCGGTCGGGGCGGCACGGTCAACGCCGCGTTGCCTGTCGAGTGACGGTGTGGCCGTCATCGTGCGGTCCCTTCGTCGCCGAACGTGATCTCGTAGCCGATTGCCTGCCTCAGCAGCTCCAGCAGCCGCTGACTTCGGTCTGTCACGGGTTCGCTCGCCGTGCCCGTCGGTAGCGACACGACCAGCGGGATGCGCAGCGAGTCGACGCGCCGCCGCAGTCGGGTGGGCAGCGCGTGGAAGTACGGAGCGTGTACCGCGATGACACCGTCCTCGACGGCCAGCAGTCCCTCGAGGACGGCCGCGGTCTGCGCCGCCGACGCGACCTCGACGGTGTTCGCCCCGGCCAGGCGGTAGCCGACCGCGAGGTCTCGTGTTGTCAGAACGAGCAGGCGGCTCATCTCGGCTCCTGCGGCCAGATCAGCTCGGCGCGCACGAGTTCGGGCGCGATGCCGCGCACGGCCGCCTCCCCGAGCAGGCGCAGGTTGCGGGCTTCGACCTCGATGGCAGTGGTGAAGGCGAGCGGAATGTCGATCCCGAGTGGATCTCCGGTGACGAACAGCGCGGTCGCGTCGGCTATGGCGGCGCGCTCGAACGTGCGTTGCAGCGCGTGCAGGTCGCCGGCTGCCGCCCATCGTTCGAGCGTGGCACGCCATGTCCCGCGGGCGAGCCGGGCAACGGTCGCGACGATCTCTGCAGGCGTAGCGGCGGCCACGACCGATGCCAGGGCTGCGGGCGGGATCGTGCCGCCGGCGAGCGCGATGTCCGCCGCGGGTACGGTGCCCTGAGCGCCGGACGCGATCGCGTCGCGCAGCCGCAGGGCGTCGACCAGGTTGTGCTCGTCGATCTCACGCTGCGCGAACCGGAGCAGGGTCGCGGCGTCCCTTCCCGCCGAGGCGAGCCGGCCGGCCAGACGTGCCGCGTGGTCGACGGCGACGTGCCGCTCCAGCGCGGCCAGATCCCCGGTGCGTTCGTACTCGCCCAACCCGGTACGCAGCACATCGGCCTGTTCACGATCGGGCGTCCGCCGAGCGAGCAGGTCGACGACGCCGGCGAGTTCCCGCGGGCGCAGAATCTCGCTGACCAGCGGTTCGACGAGCCAGCCGACCGGCACGAACGCGTCCGGTGCGTCGTCGACCGGTATCTGCGGGCGTGCCCCCGCGCGCAGCACCGAGATGACGTTCTGGATGTCGAAGCGGGAGAGCAGGGCATCGACCAGATTCCGGGCGGGCCCGGAGTAGAAGCAGCGCATCTCCTCCAGCGAGGCGGCCAGCCGCGACCGGATCGCCAGGTGCAGGCGCTGGAGTCCGCCGGCTGGCCCGGCCGCCTCGCCGCGCGGCGCGTACGGCGTGTCCGCGAGCGCGTTGAACAGACCGTCGATGTCCGTTCCAAGTAGGTTCTGGTAGGCGGCGTTGTCGAGCAACTCACCCTTGCGGGCGTGCAGCCGGGTGTTGCCGTAGTCGAAATCGGCGCGGCGGGTCCCTAACATCAGACGTCCGCCGGTTCTGTCGGTAAGCTCGCGTCCAGCCGCCGGCCGAACCGTCCACGCAGTTCGAGGTCCGCGTTGGCAAGGCGCTCCTCGAGGGTGTTCCGGATGGTCCGGCCGTCGTCACCGGCCAGTTCCAATCCTCCCCAGGCGTCGAGGACGGCGACCACGCGCAGCTCACCGGCCATGGACGTCGCGAGGTCGGCGTCGTGCGGGTCCACGCGCAGCTCGCGTGCGTCCGGCAGCGCCGCGCGGCTTTCGTCGAGAAGTGCTCTGAACACCGCCGGATAGGCGGCGGATCCGCGCAGTCCGGAAAGTTTCTCGCGGATCCGGTCGAGTAGCGATCTGTACGCCTGTTCGCGGGCGGCGCGGACGGCGGCGGCGGCCTGCAGCCGGGCCGCGGCCCGTACTGTTTCCGCCGCGGCCAGCGACTCCGCCTCCGGCGCCGCGGCGAGCTGCGCCTGCAGGGCCGCCGCCTGCAGGCCGGCCGCCTCGACGATGGCGGCGGCCGACGCGGCCGTCGCCCGGTCGGCGAGAAGGCGTTGTTCGTCGGCTTCCGCTTCGATGGCGCGAAGCAGGTCGTCGAGTGCCATGCCGGGCCTAGAGCAGCACGATGATCATTGCGGCGACGGCGAACCCGAGGATGACCAGCGTCTCCGGGATCGCCACGAGCAGAATCGCCCGGCCGGCCAGTTCCGGCTTCTCCGCGATTAGTCCCATCGCGGCCGCGCCGATGCGCGCTTGGGCGTAGCCCGTGGCAAGCGCGGACAGTCCGATGGCGAGTCCTGCTCCGATGGCGATCAGGCCGGTTTCCATTGCTACTCCTTCAGACGGTGGATTTAGGTGGTGGATGGAAGGCCCCGTGTCCGGTGCTGCCCGAACGGAGTGAAGGGGCGGCCGCCGCCGACGAAGAACGCACCGAAGAACTCCACGTACTGCAGACGCAGCGACTGGATCATCGGGCTGAACGCGGCCAGAGCCAGGTTGAGAGCGTGGAAGAACAGGGCGACGAAAATACCGATCCAGATCGGTCCGATCGAGCCCAGTTCGTTGGCGACGTTCGCCAGGTGGGCCGAGGCCAGGCCGACCGCCGCGATCCGCAGGTACGACAGAATGTTGCCGATCCGGCCCAGCAGGTCCAGCGCCCCGGTGGTGATACCGAGCGCTCCATGCAGCGACATGACCAGGACCAGCCCGACCGCGGTCAAGACGACCGCTGGGGTGACCGCACCCGCCGGCAGGCTGCCCGCCATCCATGCGGCCAGCACGGACAAGCCCGCCAGGGCGGCAATGGCTCCCAGTCGGTCGAGCATCACGCGGTATTCGCGGAAACGCATCGCCTGCCACGCGCCGATCGCGAGCCCGAGCGTGACGTGAGCCGTCCCGATCGCCACGGCGAACAGCAGCAGCGGCTGCAGCGCGACGGCAGACGGTCGCTCCTTCCACAACGCCCAGTCGCCGAAGATCCGCGTGCCCAGGTCGCCGAACACCTCGCCGTAAAGGACACCGAAGACGATCGACCACGCCGCGCCGAGAAGCAGCACCCGGACCAGGCTGGCGATCTCGGGCGTGGCCGCGGTGCGCGGGGCCAGCCTTCGGCCGGCGTAGACCGCGAGGACGAGCAGCAGTGCGCCGTACCCGACGTCACCGACCATCGCGCCGAACATCAACGGCAGGACGATCGCCATGAGCAGAGTCGGATCGACCGAGCCCGCGCGTGGCAACTCCAGGAACCGCACCAGTGATTCGAAGGGGCGAGACAGTCTCCTGTTGCGCATGAGCACCGGAGCCTGCGGGTCGTACGCTGAGGTCCGGATGTCCTCCACGAGCACCGCCGGGCCAAGCCGGCGCTCGAGCTCAGCCCGCAACTGATCCACCTGTGCGCGGGGCACCCAGCATTCGGCGAGGAACGTACGCTGGGTCGCGCCCAGCTCCTCGGCCGCGCTCAGCAGTTCGGACTCGGCGACGATGGCCGCGTGGGCGGCCACCAGCCACTCGGCGTGGCCAAGCATCAGCGCCTGTCGCTCGGCCTGCGCGTCGTCCAGCTCACCTGGGACCTCGTCGAGGCGGCGTTGCATCGCCTCGACCGTCGCGTTCAGGGCCAGACCTTCGAATCGTTGCGGCAAGGAGACGTTGCGAATCGCCGAGCCGCCGAGGATCGACTGCACCACGTCGGCCGAGTCCACCGGGAACACGACGAGGCACCCCATCGCCCCTTGCTCGACCCGCGTCGAGGCGAGTTCGAAACGAGTGCCGAGCTCGTCCTCCAACGCGGCGCGGAGGGCGTCGACGAGCCGTTCGTCGTCGGTGTTGAGGACGACAACCACCGTGGCCAGTCCGAGCTGACGCAGTCTCCGGACGTCTAGCTTGGCAAGGACGGGTACCAGGGCGAGCAACAGTCGCAGCGGCTGGAGATACGTCGGGAGCACGAGGTGTTCGTCTCGTAGCGCATCCAGCCGGCGGCGGACCTGCCCGACGTGACCGGTGAGGCTGTCGAGCCTTGCCCGCAGCTCGGACAGGTCCAGCGGTCGCTGCAGCGGCTCGACCGTACCCCCCGGGCGCGCCACGTCCGGCAGCTCGGCGAGCAGCTTTTCGGCCTGAGCTCGGGCAGCGGCGAGTTCCTCGCTGCGGGCCGAACGGATCTCCGCGCCGGCCAGCCCGCTCAGCGAATGCGCGGTACGCGCATTCGTGAGCTCCACGAGCCCGAGCTGGTGCAGTTCGCCGAGCACGGCGTCGGCTGACGATCGGGGGCCGAGGATTCGCACCTTCGTCATCGGAACGAGCATGCGATCAGGGCTCCTCGACGAGCAGGATCGCCGTGAACTCAGCTGCCAACGCGTCGCCTTCCGTGGACGCTCGCCGGCCGATCTCCTGTGCCTCGGCCGCACCGGTCGCCCGGATCGCGTCGGCGTCGGCGTCGGCCTCGGCCAGCAGCGCGGCGCGTCGTTGCTCCCCGGCTCGCGTGCCGGCAGTACGCGCGGCGGACAGCAGGCGTTCGGCCTCCGTGTGAGCGGCGTCCAGTTCGGAGTTCGACGCCTTCCGCGCGGCATCACGTTCCGTGAGAGCGTTCTCGATCCGCTTGACGGCATCCAACGCGCCGAGATACGGCAGTCCGTTAGTGCTGCTCATGATGGCGTCCCCTCCGTGCCGCGGCGAGTACGCACCCGCCGCAACCGAACGCGGTCCTCGAGTTCTCGTTCCTCCAGCACCAGGGAGATACGTGCCCGTTCCGCCTTGAGCCTGGGCACCACGACATGCTCCAAGGCGTTCATTCGCCGCGTCGTACGGGCGATCTCGTCGGCCAGGCGCCGCACCGACAGTTCGAGCGCCGCGACATCCAGCAGCCTCGTGAGGACCAACTCGAATCTCTCGGCCACCGCGTCGATCCGCGCGCTCGTCGCCACCAGGCTGTAACCCCTGCCAGTGCGGGCCCGCTCGACCTGGCCCTTCTCGATCTCGACGATGGGTACCCCGGCAACACTTCGCGTGTGCAGAGTCACTCCGATGCCGCCCTCGGCCGCCAGCGTCGCCGAATCCAAGGGTTCGCGGCCATCGGCGGCGACCGCGATTCCCAGCAGCTGTCCGGCGCCCGCGATCTCGCGGTCTAGAAGCTCGATCGATTCCAGCACCGAAACGCCGAGACGATCGAACTCCTTGATCAGTGCACCGCGCCGTTCCTTCAGCAACTCGCCGCCCTGAACCGCAAGCCTGATCCGCGCACGGTGGGCGAGCAACTCACTACGAGTCGCGTTGACCTGCTCCATCAGGGATCAACACCGCAGGAGACATCCCGATCCCCGGGCGCCGGGAAGACCATCGACACGTGCATGTGAATCGGCTCCCTCGCCGCGCATCGGCCGATCGAGACGGTGTCGGCGTCGGAATCGACGTCGTAACAACGATGCTGCCCGCCGAACACCCACGCGGATAGGTCTGCGGCCGGGCAGACGGCACGGTCACCTTTGCCGACGGTCGGCAACCTGAGCGTTCCGGGGCGTCGTTTGCCGCGGCAATGCTCGGCTGGGTCGCCTCGACGAGACTGCGCTGTGGACGATGTCAGCGCACCGACCGTCGTCGCGAGCGGCGACGGGATCCTCGGTGGTGTCTATCGGGGCGTTCGGGCCCTGCTGGTGTCCAGTAGCAGGGCCTGCCGGCGCTGGTGCACCGTCAGATAGCGCAGGCCTTCAACGCCGGCGGTGAATTGCCGGCGCGAGCGGCGCGGCAGCCACAGCAGGATACCGGGCGTGAGCTCGACGGTGCCGAGTTCGGTGGCCAGCCGGCCGCTGCCGGCCAGGACGTGGATGAGGACGTCGAGGTCCGGTCCGGTGTGGGCGTCGATGCTCTGCCCGGGCGGCAGGGCGATGACGTTGGCGTCGAGGTCCCGCTCACGGGCCTGCAGCTTCCACACCGCTCCAGTGACGTCGGCGGCAGTCGTGTCACCGGTGATCGTGGTGGTGTCGATCAGCACGCGTGGCTGTGGGGTGCCCGCGAGCTTGGTGATCTGGATACGCCAGTCGCGCATCTCGCGGTTGAGGTACTCCCAGCGGTAGCTGCCAGCGTGATCGGTCTCGAACTCTTCGTGCAGATGCTGCGGATCGTGGTCATTGACCAGCACGAACGATCCGCCGACGGGCAAGGCCGCGTAGGTTGCGAAGATTGTGGGGTGCTTGTCCGGCTTGCGCATCCCGCGCACATCCAGTTCCTGCACACCAGGGTCACTTGCGGTCTGCGACGACATCGCGGCTCTCCTGCTCCATAGTTTCTACAACCAGGTGTTGTGTAAACTCTAGGTCATGATGTGCGCGATCCTCCAGCCGTGGTCGACACGCACCGCGCGCCCTGCGGGCCGGTTCCTCGGCGGAGGTGATCGCGTTCCAGAACGACTCGCGAGCCACCTGCTGCCCTGGATGCCTGGGAAGGTGTCCTGGCTCGCAGCTCCCGGTCGTGCCGGTGCATCGCGATCCGACGGGGTCGCGGGCACGGCTCGCCCGGCAATCACGATGATGGCGGCTGGTCCGCCGCGCCGGACCGAGGTGGAGGGAATGCCATGACGCTGCCGGAGCCGGGCCAGCACGCGGTAGGCCGCCGCGCAGAGGTGTTGCGGCTGTTGCGGGACGCGGGCAGCCCGATGGCTATCGCCGAGATCGCCGAACGGCTCGGGATCCACGTCAACACCGCACGGTTTCATCTCCAGAGCCTGGTCAGTGACGGTCGGGTCGAGCGCACAACCACTGACTCCCGCAGCCCGGGACGTCCACCGCAACTGTTCCAAGCGATACGGCGCATGGATCCGACGGGTCCCCGGCATTTCCGGGTGCTCGCCGAAGTACTCGCCGAGGTGATCGCCACCGATCCCGATCCGAGCAGACGGGTCTTGGCGGCCGGACGCCTCTGGGGACGTCACCAGGCGGCTACCGTCATCCACCCCACCGCAACGAAGGAAGCGCCCGAGCCCGCCGACTCCGTCGAACGGCTGATGCGGTTACTCGACGAGCTGGGCTTCGCACCCGAGCGACCCGCCGCTGGCGACCGGCCACAGATCAACCTGCGGCACTGCCCGTTCTTCGAGCTCGCCGTCAGTCGGACCGACGTGGTGTGCCCGGTACACCTGGGCCTGATGCAGGGCGCGATGCAGTCGTGGGCCTCGCCCATCACGGTCGATCGCCTCGACCCCTTTGTTCAACCAGACCGGTGCGTGGCGCACCTGAGCGCTGTCGGAGGATCCTGATGGATGCCCTGTCGTTGACCGCCCTGGCCGAGGAGCAGGTCGCCGCAGCTCATGCCTCGTCGGCCGGGCGTAGCGCCCGCACGATCCACGGCGGGCAAACACATGCGCTGCGCCAGACGGTGCTCGCCCTGGCGGCGGGCCAGGCGCTCGGCGAGCACGAAAGCCCCGATGAGGCGACGCTGCAGGTCCTGGCCGGGCGGGTGCGACTGAGCGCCGGCGACGACTCCTGGGAAGCCGTCACAGGTGACTATCTGATCATCCCGCCGGCCCGTCATGACCTGGCCGCGATCGACGACTCCGCGGTCTTGCTGAGCGTCGTCACCGACCGCCGGCAATGACCGCCCCGGCCGACCACCCGGCAGGGCCAAGCAAACGGTCGGCGCAGGGGTCGAGCGCGACGTCGCCGTCCACCCCGTCGCGCGGTTCACCGCCGAACCCGGCAACCGTACTGACCGCGATCGGCGTCTGTTCGGTGGTGCTCGGTGGCCTGGTCGCCGCGGTCACCGGACCACTCGGCCTGGCGCACGGCAGTTGGCTCGCGGCCTATCTGGTGCTGGTCGGTGGCGTGACCCAGTGCGCCATGGGCCAGGCGCGGGTGCGGCGGCCCGAGGTGATGCAGTTGCGCGGCAGCTGGGCACAGATCGGCTGCTGGAACGTGGGCAACGCCCTGGTGATCGGTGGGACCCTGGCCGGTGCACCCTTGGCGGTCGATTTCGGCTCGGCGCTGCTGGTCATCGCGTTGGCGATCGCCTTCCGCGCCGCACGATCTGGTGCGCGTTCGGCTACCAGCTCGGCCGCCGGTGGGATGTCGGCGTTGGTCGGCCATGTCTATCAGGCGCTGCTGCTCGTGCTGGCTGTCAGCATCCCGGTCGGCATGGCGCTGGCACACCTGCGGAACCCCTGACCGCCGTCGCCGACGGCCGCTGCTGGCTGAGCGGCGTCGCGCCGCAGCGGATGATTCCGCTCCATCGCAGCGACGCTGCATGCACACGTTGGGCGTACGCCCCCATCGAGCTGCTTGTCGACGCGGTGAGACATCGGGCGAGTCACCGCTGGGCCGGGCTCTTCCCCACTCGGCGGACCCTTCGGTGCTGCCGGGCGTGGCCGCGTCGATCTCGTTCAGCCGGTACAGCTCGATCGCCTTACTCAGCGCGTACTCGTCGATTTCCCCGCAGTCGGCGAGTTGGGTGAGTACCCGCAGCACGATCGAGGGCGCGTCGACGTGGAAGTGGCGGCGCAGCGCCCCGCGGGTGTCAGACTGTCCGAAGCTGTCGGTGCCCAGGGAGGACCATCCGCCGGGGACGAACGGTGCAACCTGGTCGGGGACGGCTCGCATCCAGTCGGACACGGCGGTGACCGGTCCCGGGCGCCGCGGCGAGCCGACGGGTGACGTAGGGGATTCTGCGTGGCCGGCCGGCCGGGGTGGGTGAGGTGGTAGTAGAAGACGTTGGGGTCCTCCCCGTCGCGGGTCTCGCCGTACATGCGGCGCAGTCCGTCGCGGGTGATGTGGCCGAGTTCGAACGCGAAGGCGGCGTCGTAGGCGACGCAGGCCGAGTTGGTGGCGGCCAGCAGCAGCGAATGCCCCGTCTTCGTGTTGCAGGCCCTCGCCGTCGAAGGTGGTCCGGCCGGCGGTGGCGCCGAGCAGGAAGCCGCGGGCCATCTGGTCGGCGGCCGCCCACAGGCCGTCGCCGGTAGCGCATCGCACATGCCGAACAGGAGCGGTGGTGTCGGTTGTGCCGAGGTGACGGGCTCGTCGGTCGGTCTGAGCAGGACGTGGCTGCTGGTCGCCGGAGCGCGCGGGCTCCGGTCGGTGTGCTCGGCGTCGGCTGGCGAACTCATGGCATGAGTCGTAGCGCGAGCAGGATCCCAAGCATGGGCAGGAGCAGGACTTTGGCGCACTCGGCGGCGATGTAGGCGAGGTGCAGATGCGATCGTGGTGGGTCATTGCCTTGGATGAGTTGCTGGGCCCGACGGTTCAGGCGGGGACGCACCACCGCTACCTGGACCACCAACAGCGCCCAGAGGGCGATCAGCACTGCCGTCGGGACGCCTTCGATGGTAGATCTGCCGGCCGTGCTCGTAAGCACCGCCAGCGTGAGTGTGGCGGCGAGAGCGAGTTCCGCGGCGTTGAGCGCACGGAAGACCAGCCGGCCGATCCCGAGTCCGAGCGGCACGGTGATACCGGGCGCCCGGAACTTCAACGGCGTCTCCAGCAACGAGATCGCCAGGACCATGCCCAGCCAGACGAACGGGACAGCGATCAGCACCACGGCAGTGAGGCGGGCAGTCATGACTGCTCCCCGACGACTGGTGACGGCAGGACCTGCCGCACCTGGACTGGCGCTGCCGCGGGGATAATCTGGGCGTGGCGCAGGTGCGGCTGGACGAACGGCTGCCGGTGGGCCGCCGCAGGTGGGGCACCGACGTCGGCCAGAGCCCGCCACAGCAGGCCCAGATCCGCTGAGCACACCACGTCCGGGTGTCTGGCGGCGACGGCGCGACACGGGCAGGCACACAGGCTTATCTGCAGGCTGTCACCGTCGCGGGCGAGATCAGGGTCGAAGCCCAACTCCGCGAACACCGCGTTCACATACACCGCCGCCTCGGTTCCTCATAGCGCCGTCTGATCGGTCGCTTCTTCAGTGTGCGTCCGGTTTCCCACCAACGGACGGTCGTGCGTCGGCTGACAGCATGGCTGTTACTTGCCGACGTTCGGCAATGCTGTGGCGGGTCGCCGCTTTCTCTACGACGCGTCGTACCCCAAGACGCCGGGTGAGCGGAGCCGTGCACCGGCGGCCACCCGATGGCCGGTGAGCCGGCCGCGATGATCGAGGTGGCACACCTCGCATCCGCGGAGGACGGTCAGATGGTCCCGGCAGGTCCGCACGTCGGCGGGGCTACAGTCGAGCTCGCGGAATCACGAGTGTTGATGAGCGAGTGCGTGCAGTGCCAGGGTGGAGTGCGCATACGCGCCGCCTGCGCGTATCTCGGCCGCCACCCAGATCGCCTCCATGATCTCCTGCGGACTGGCGCCCTTGCGTGAAGCCAGACGGGTATGTCCTTGGATGCAGTAGGGGCATTGGGTGGTGTGGGCGACAGCTACGGCGATGAGTTGCTTGGTTTTCTCGGGCAGCGCACGATCTGCGAACACAGCATGGCTGAACGCCTCGAACGCGTCGTAAATCTCTGGTGCAAGTTCCTTTCGCTGTGCGGCGATCCCGGGCGTGGTCGGGTGATACATCGCCTCGTTCACGGGTTCGCTCCTGTCAAGTAGGGACGTAGGCCTCGCCTCGTGGTTCGGCCGCGGGTTCAGTAGCGCAGCGTCGCGGCTAGCGGTTTGGCGTCGGGCATGCGTGCGGTGGGCACGGCGTAGACGGTGCCGGCGTGGCGCAGGGTCGCCACGGCGGCGAGGTCGAGTTGATCGCTCGGGGTGGGTGTGTCGGTGAGCAGCACCAGCGGCTCGCGGTCGGCGCGGGTGCGCCATTCGGGGGTGTCGGTGCGCAGGAACAATGTCTCGACCCGTCCCTGTCGCGCGGCCGCGAAGATCTCGTCCGGTGCGTTGCTGGTGCGTCCGGTGCCCTGCAACGTGCGGTATCCGGTGGCGGCGGCGGTCTCGTGGCCGCGCAGCAGGGGTTCGACGAGCGCCCACGCCCGGCGGTGGAGTTGATCGAGGCTTGTGTCCCGTGGGCTGCCGTCGATGCCGGCGGGCACCAGCTGAGGATGAGTGTTGGCCTGGTGGTAGATGGCCTGCAGGTAGCGGACACCGGCGAGGACCACGGGGACTTGACCGCCGGCGAGCAGGTCGCGCAGGGCATGGTCGACCCGCCGGAAGTGTTGCAAGATCAGGGGCTTGGCGTCGTAGCCGTCACCGCCGTGGAACACTGCTCGGCCACCGGTGCCGCCGCGGTCGGCGAGGAAGGCGTGCACCTGCGGGCGCCGGCGCGGCATGGTCAGCCACACTGCCAGCGGGAGCCCGTCGAGCTCGACCTGCTCAAGGCCGGCCTGGGTGCCGTGGAACAGCCGGATCTCGTCCTGGCTCAGTGCCAGAACGTAGAAATGGCCGCCGGTGCTCAACAGCGGCAGCAGCGGCCGCACCACGAACCTGTCCCCGACGGTCACCAGCTCGGGCAACCGCAACGGAACTCGCAGGTGGCAGGGACCGTCCGGCCCGAGGAACACCGCCAGACCGTCGCTGGGCTGATCCCACAGGCCCACCCGGTCGAGGAGTCGATGTCCCGGCTCAAGCATCGCGTCGATCTGCCCGACGGGCATGCCGTCGGCGCGTAACGCATGCTGCGCGTGCCGGAGCTGATTCTTCAGCCGGATACGGTCGCGTTCGGTTTGCGGCCCGCCGTGGTGGGTCGGTAGGAAGACGGAGATCCGTGTGCCGCCGCGCTGGTCGGCCAGCCGGATCAGGTCATGCGCGTTGAGGATGTCCATCCTGACCTCTCATCCGAAATCGTGAGGCACGCCGCTGGGCCGATCGTGTTCCCGATGCGATGCCGGCATCCGTTGCTGTCGGCCGTTATCGACCGGCGCCTCGGGGCTGGACCCGTGTGCACCGTCCCGCCGGCTGCGCGATCCTCACAGTCGGCGTCTGTGCCGGTGTCGGTGTCACCAGTTGGCCGGCGGGTCGCTGGCCGGGAACGATTGCCGGCCCCATTCGTCGACGATGTCGCCGGCGAAGCCACTGAGGTCGTCGTCGACGTCCGGCGGATGCCCGCGCCCGTCCGGCGCCGGGTCGCGCAGGTCGACGATCGTGTGATGGCGTCCGCCCTCCGGACGCGATGGCGTCGGCGCAGGGGCCGAGCCCGCCGGCGGTCTGATCATTGCAGCGCCGCCGATCGGGTCATTGCCTGCTCGTCGTTGCCGATCCGGTCCCTGGGTGCCTCGTCGGCCGGCCAGGCGGGAGAGCGCCCGATCCACCAGCCGAGCAGCGGGTCACCTTCGGCCGCTTGGCGG
The DNA here is from genome assembly GCF_044465125.1 of Micromonospora sp. NPDC049836. Lineage (NCBI taxonomy): Bacteria > Bacillati > Actinomycetota > Actinomycetes > Micromonosporales > Micromonosporaceae > Micromonospora > Micromonospora sp. NPDC049836. Next base: position 876,834 of record NZ_JBITLH010000002.1, on the reverse strand, counting down.
GCGGGAGCGGCCGCGACGGTGTCGTCGATGTCAAAGGTGAGCTGGTCGACGACGCCGGTGACGCCCGGGACCGCCTCGGTTAGCTGTACGGCGGCGACGGCGGTCGTCTTGCGTGCGGCACGCCCGGTGAGGGTGACGACACCGTCGTCGACGGTGGCCTGGACATCTCCGGGCTGGATCGCCAGCGTGCGGTGCAGAACCCGGTGGATCACCTCGTCACGGATGACGGCGTCGAGCCGGGCATGGACCTTCAACAGGTCCGACCGGGTGACGATGCCTCGTAGCCGGTTGTCGCCGTCGACGATCAGCAGCCGGCCGACCTCGCGGCGGTACATCATCCGGGCGGCCGCCGCCAGCGACGCGTCGGCTCCGATGGTCAGCGGCGGGCCGCTCATCACCTCCACGGCGGTGCCCTCCGGCCACTGCACCTGCGCCGGCGCCCATCGGCGCCACCATCCGGCATGCGACCGGTCCTCCTGCGCCACAATGTCGATCTTGTCGCGCAGGTCAGTCCAGGAGACCACGCCGAGGACCACATCGAAGCTGTCGACGATCGGCACGGCGGTGATCTGCCGGTCGGTGAGCACGGCGACGATCTCCGCGACCGACGCGTCGTCGGGGACGGTGATCACGTCCGTGGTCATCACGTTGCGTACCCGCCATTGCGGCATGCTGTTCCTCTCCTGTCGCCGACGATCTCGCGGCTGTGCGGCGGCGCACCCGGATCAGTGGTGACGATTGGTGTCGGTACGGGGATGGTGCCGGCACGGGGGATGGTGTCGTCGCCGTGGTGGGGTCGACGGGTCTGAGCGTGGACGCTCATGCGCGGTGGTCAGCGGCACGGCCCGACGCGCAGCGCCGGTCACGTCCGGTCCGGAGCATGAGGTTCAGGTGTTCCTCCGGGGTCGCCGGCGCTGGCACCGCCTGCTGCGGGCGCACTGCTGACCAGTCCGCTGTCAGCGTGTCTTCGGGGAAGAGCGGAGCGGCGGGGGTAGAGCCGTACGGCGCGGGCGTAGCGACGCAACGGGCCGGCCAACACGGCGACGATGACGACCATCAACACCGCATCCATGACGCCGCGGCTCAGGAACAATGTCACGGCAAGCGCAAGGACAGCCACGATGGCGACGACCGCCGACGCTCGTTGGGGCTTGCGGAACCGCACGATGTCCTTCTCCTTCCGGTCGAATTCCCGCCGGTGCCACGACATGGCGTGGCGTGGCCTGCCCACGGACCTGCGCCTCGCCGGGGGCCCGTCGACACCTACGTCCCGGGCGTCCAAGCTGGCTCGCCGACGCAGCGACCGGGGGCTGCTTTCCATCCTCGCCGCGCCCGGCGCGGTCCCGGCAGGGCTACGGTGCACAGACACGGCAGGTCTAGGCTGCCGACTGTCGGCAACAATCGAGGTCCTGGCGCCGGCCGGCACAGCCGACACGCCCAGAGACGTGGATACGAGCCGGCGGTCGCGGTCTTCTGCCGGCACCACCGCGGCGGTGCCGCGGCACTGACGGTTCGGGGAGGCGAGGCAGAGATGACCGACAGTATGCGACGCCGTGGTGGGCGCAGGCCGGCGACACCAGGACCGGAGGATGCGTGGCTGGTCGAGGTCGCCGAAGGGGCCAGCCGCGACGCCGGCGGCGTTCCGGTGGAGTTACTCGGTGACTACCTGCCGCTGCTCGCCGACGCGGCCACCCACGGCCGCCAGGCCAAGCGTGGAGAGCTGGACGCGGTCGGCCTGCTCGGTCGACGCGCCGCCGAGCAGGGCATCTCCGCGGGACGAGTGGTGCAGCTGTACCTGTCCGCGGCGCGGCGGCTGTGGCAGGACCTGCCGATGGTGGTGCGCTCCCGCGACCGGGAGGCGGTCCGCGCCGCCGCGAGCGCCGTCTTGCAGGTCGTCGACGACGCCGTCGCGACGCTTGCCGAAGGCTACGCGGTGGCACGCCGCGACCTAATCCGCCGAGAGGAGAACCTGCGCCGGGAACTGATCGACGACCTGCTACGCGGCGATTCCGACCTCGGCACCCTGGTGGAACGCGCCGAACCGTTCGGTCTCGACCTCGCTCGGGTGCACCAGGTGGCGCTGGCCGCACCGAGCCGGCGGCTGCCGGACGCCGACGCGGCGATCAGCGCCCTGGAGGTGGCCATGTTCAACCGGCTCAGCGACCGTGACGTCCTCGTGGCGACCAAGGACGGCCTGCTCGTCGTGCTGGCACCGGCCGACGCCGCAGCGGCGGGCCGGCTGCCGTCCGCGCTGGACGCGAGCAACGAGCTCGGCCGGCTCATGCACCGCGAGCTGAGCCGGCTGCGCCGCGGACGGCCCTGGCGGGTCGCCGTCGGCCGCGCTCATCCCGGCGTGTACGGCATCGCCCGCTCGTACGAAGAGGCCCGCGAGGCCCTCACCATGGCCGGCCGGCTACACACGGAATCTCCCGTCATCAACGCCCACGACCTGCTCATCTACCGAGTCCTGCTGCGCGACCAACCCGCCATCGTCGATCTCGTCCAGGCGGTGCTGACCCCGCTCACCCGGGCCCGCGGGGGTGCCGGGCCGCTGCTTGACACCCTGGAGGCATACTTCGCCACCGGCGCGGTGGCCACCGAGTCAGCGAAACGGCTGCACGTGTCGGTACGCACCGTCACCTACCGCCTGGACCGGGTCAAGACATTGACCGGGTACGACCCGACCGACCCAGCCCACCGCTTCACACTGCACGCCGCGGTACTCGGCGCCAAGGTCCTCAACTGGCCGCAGGAGCCCCTGCCCAATCCCGCCTGACCGTCAATGTCGGGCACAGCCCGTGCTTGACACGGCACCTGACCGGTAGGGCACCCATGGCGCGTGCCCACGTGGGTGCTATACCAACCCGCACGATCCCACCCTGATGACGTTCATTGCCGAGGATCGGCAAGCCCACACGCCGGGGTTAGCCGGGCGAGCAATGCCGCTCGCCGTGCCGACGCGACAACATGAGCGGCAACACTGCTCCGCCGGATGGCGCCACCAGGGCCACGCGACAGTCTCGCCGCTCATCGGGTGCGGCCGGGTGGCCGACTACATACCCGAGCTGGCCGCTGTGGATCCACGCCGGTTCGGGTTGGCCCTCGCCACCAGCGACGGCGTTGTGTACGGGGTCGGCGACTGGCAGACACCGCTGCCCATCCAGAGCCTCTCCAAGGTCTTCTCCCTCGCCGTGGCTCTCAGCCGGGACAACGAGGCCCACCCCGCTCTTGGCGTGTCTCGCTAACGGCACCTCTCTGTGTCAAGGTGTCGGCAGCAGAGAGGTCTCCGTGTCTTTGATCATGGTGCGGTAGACGACGTCGGACAGGCGCCGCTTCAGGCAGCGTATGGCCTCCTCGACCCCCGCCAACTCCGAAGAGCCCTGGTCAAAGGGCGGCATCTGGAGCCGGGCCGTCGGTGAGCAGCAGCCGGCGTAGTACCTCGCGATGCGGTCGCCGACGCCGAACAGGACGGCGAGGCGGCGTCCGCTCCGTCTTCCGGTGGTTCCGCTGAGGGCGGTCTTGGATCAGGACGCCCGGGATCGTCAGCGAGCCCGGGCCGGGGCTGCTGCCAGGGCTCGCCGGCCCGCCGGTTCCGGCGCGGTGAGTATCCGGGTGACGGGCGCCGATGCGGCGAACGGCCCGGGCACAACCTCACCTCGGAGGATCCCACAGAGGTCGGCGCCCAGGTCCAGGTCAGACCCGTCGGGGTTGGTGTAGCCCATCTCGGCTTGGTAGCTGGTCCCGAGGCGCTCGGTGGTCACCGGGGCGACCACGTGGGTGCCGCCCGGGTAGGTCACCTCGACGCGAAGGGTGCCGGCTGCGGTGTCGAGCACCTCGACTCGCACGGGTGCTGCGCCTGTGATGATGGCCGTGGGTTCCGCGCGGAACGGCTCGGCGCCCTCCGCGTAGAGGTTGCCCTCGATCCAGACCGGGAGGCGCGGCCCGGCCAGCGCGCTGCCGTGCTCGTTCGGGTACTCCTGCGCCGCCGGGTAGGCGTCGTACTGCGAGGTGCCCACCGGGGTGGGCACGAAGGTGGCCTGCCCCGGCACGCCGTCCATGTCGATCGCGCCGGACCAGAAGCTCGCGAGCGTCGGCTCCGACTGCGGTTCGGTGTGCTCGGCGTGCGCGCGGTCGCCGACGAAGACGTTGTTGTAGAACCGGTTGTCTCCACCGAGGATGTTCGAGACTCCGTAGACGGCCGTGGAGTGCGGGAAATGGTACGGGGTGTACCGCTGGTGCTCGGTGCAGTTCGCGATGCGACCGGCGATGTAGTTGTGCACGTAGGCGCCGCCGGTGGACATGTCCTTGACCGCCCACGGGGACAGGAAGAGGTTCGAGTCCACGAGGTACGGGCCGTGGCAGACCTCGACCATGAAGTCCTCGGCGGTGGAGGCGTAGCAGACGTTGCGCCGCACCAGGGTGCCCTGGGCCTGCCAGTCGAGCCACAGGGCTCGGTGCGTGTGATGGATGGTGTTTCCGCTGATCACGGTGTCGATCGCCGCATGCAGCTTGATGCCGGCCACCTCGGCGCCGTGCCACTGTCGCTTCACGTGGATGCGGGAGATGTGGTTGTCGCTGATGGTCGAGAACGCCGCCCCCAGGTGCCCGACGATGCCGGCCTGCTCGCAGTCCCGGATCGTGTTGCGGCGCACCGTGTGGGAGCCGACGTGGTCCCGGTCCCACGGGCGCGGCTCGCCCGCGGCGGGCCCGCGCAGGGTGAGCGCCCGCTGGATCACCTCGCGCTCGCGTTGGGTGCCGCCCTTGGCGCCCTTCGGCCCTGCGGCCGCCTCGTTCTGCCCGGTGCTGCCCTCTTTGCCCAGCGAGACGCCGACGTTCTTCGAGTCGGTGATGGTGTTGTCCTCGATCACCCAGCCCTTCGACCAGTGTGGGCCGATCAGGCCCTCTTGCAGCGCCGTGGGCGGGGCCCACTGCGTGGCGGCCTTCGTCAGGGTGAATCCGCGCACCGTAATGTGGTCGATGCCCGTGGCGGCGGGCCAGAAGACGAACGTGCGCGCGTTGATCTCGATTTCGTGCTCCGCCGGGTCGGCGCCCCCGAAGTTCGCCCAGATCGTGGTGACGTCGTCGTCCACCTCGCAGTACCAGGTCAGCAGCGAGCCCGCCTGGTCGAACGAGTCCACGGTGACCTCGGGGTGCTCGACGCCGGCCATGGTCAGCGACTCGTAGAGCGACTTGCCGTCGAGATACACCTCGCCCGTGTGCCAGGTGTTGACCTGGTCGAAGAACCAGTCCCCACCGATGCGCTCGAGGTACGGGTTGCGCGACCCGAACAGGGAGTTCGGCACCGTCGCCACCCAGACCCGGCCCGCCGAGCCCGCGTGCGGATGCCAGTCGGCGATCACCTCAGCACCCGAGATCGTCACCGTCTCGAACAGGCCGTCCGCGCCCAGCGCAGCCTGGTAGGTGATCGGCGCAGCAGCCGTACCGCCGCGCGGCGGGTTCACCCACTCGCGGTACACGCCTTCGTGCACGACGACGGTGTCCCCCGGCTGAGCCAGCGCCGCGGCGGCACCGATCGTGAGCAGGGGGGCCTCCGCGGTTCCGGCGGCGGTGTCGGAACCAGACTTCGCGACGTGCAGCTCCACGCCGGGAACCTCGGCCTCAGGGACAGGGAAAGTAAGAGCGCTGCTGGCCATTGATGATCTCAATTTCTAGAGTTTCTACCGATACCTGGATGTCTGCGTCTGAGTGCGGTTACCTTGCGAGACGATGGCGAGTCCGATGACGCCAACGACTTTCTGGGATCCGTGAGAGACGTACGGCTCACTCTGAAGTGCTCGCAGAGCGCCTGACGATCAGAAACTGCCGTCGCCACCCCACCTGGTGCGTTCTGCATTTGGAGCCCACCTGGGGGCCGCGGCACCCGACTGGGAGGTTGCGCGGCCAACCGCACGGCGGCCGGCGCGGACCCGGATTTCCGGCATATCTCACTCGATCTGCGTGAGCACCAGTGCCGCGGCAGAGAACGGCTCATCCAGCGCCACGGTTACTAGTTGCTCGGTCAGCTTGACCACGATCTCGCGGTGGGAGTAGAGGTCGCTGACCTCGTACCTCCCCGGTGGCAGAGGAACCTCGATCGGAGTTCGCTCAGCGGCTCCGAACCGGTGGGCTGCGACCAGGATCTGGGCGCCGTCGTTGGACAGTCGCCGGACTGCCTGCCACCCTTCGGGGTGCCGATAGCTCCTCACCTTCGGTCCGAACCGGTGACTGACACCGTTCTTGATCACCGGGGCCGCCGACCTGTAGAAGGAGATTGCCCGGGAGACCACAGCCCACTGCTCGTCACTCAGTTCGTGGACCTCGCCCGACAGGCACATCCGGCCGAGCATGGTCGCGGTGAGCGAGTACGCAAGCCGCTGTGGGGAGTCCTGCGTGCGCAGCACTGCCCAGATCTGGCTCTGCCGCGGGAGCAGTGCGCGTTGCACGTTGGCGGCGATGATGGGGATCTCCGCGCACTCGTGGGCGTCCGAGAAGGACGACATGCTGGTGAGGGCCAGCATCGAGGGCTCCAGCCGGTGGCCGCCGGATGCGCAGTTCTCAATCACGAGCTCCGGCATCTCCTCGCGGATCGTCCGGAAGAAGCCCTGGACTGCGGCCATCTGCTGTCGCAACCCCTCACCGAGGGATTCTGCTCCGTCGCACCCGATTCCGATGCTGTTGTTGTAGTCGACTTTGAGATAGCCGAAGCCGTTGGCCTTGAGGAAGTCGATCATCCGCTCTTTGAGGTACCCGATCACGAACGGGTCGCGGAAGTCCCAGAAACGCCGGTCGCCTACGGTGACGGGGACGCCGTCGCGCTTGAGCAGGTGGTCGGTCAGCGTGAATGACGTGGCCCGGGAGCCGACCGTCTCGAACTCGAACCAGATGCCGGGGATCATCCCGGCGGACCGCACGTGATCAAGCGCCTCGGTCAGCCCGTCGGGGAACGTCCGGCGGTCCAGTTCCCAGTCGCCGTGACCGTTGAACCATTCACTGCCCTCGGCCTTGTACCAGCCGCTGTCGATGACGAGATATCGGATCCCTTTGCCCGCAAGCCGGTCGACGATCGCCCCGAGGTTCTGCGGCGACGGCGAACCCCAGGTGGTGCAGTATTCGTTGAAGATGACGGGGAGAGCCTCTTCGACCGCGGGCACATCCAGGAAGAGCTGGTGGCGAGCCGTCAACCGGTGGGCGGCGTCGTCCACTCCACCCTGCGTGACGGTCAGGTACGCGACGGGGGTACGGAACTCCTCCCCGGGAGCCACGCTCTTCGTCCAGTGGCCCAGCTCACGGTCCGCCAGCCCGCCCGACAGGTTGAGGGCGGCGTCCGTGCGGCCCAGCTCGATCTGCCACGAGGCCGGGTGGGCAATCTGCACGCCCCAGCAGACGCCAGCGCGGCTGTCCTCGACGAACGCCGTCGGGAAGAACCCCTGCACCGGCCAAGATCCGACCTGACCGAAGCGCAGACACCGACCCCAGCTGGCCCAGGCCGGCTCCAGGCCCAGGTCCTCGACGTGGTCAGACACCAGACGCCCCTCGCCCGACCAGGCGCTGCGCAGCCTGTGCAGGATCAGATCGCCGGGGGCGTCGCCCCCGGCGAAGGGCGTCAGACCAGTGAGCGAGAACGACGAGAGCAGCTCCAGCGTCACCGTGTCCGGCCCCTCGTTGCGAAGGACAGCAAATGAGTCCAGCGCGGCCTCGCCCGACTGCCACCGCAGATGGTGTTCGACGAGGCACCCTTGGTGCGTGCGCAGGAGGGTCACGACCGTGACACCGGCGTCGGTCGTGACCTCGCGCTGCGACACGAGGGTGAGCGTGGCGACAGTGCCGCCGTTGCGCAACGAACGACCGGCCGAACCGCCCGGGTACGTGTCACCGACGGTCTTGATCTGGACGAGCGAGTCGATGGCAGACGACTTCTCGGCGATCTGGCCTGCCATTGCGGCCGGGAAGAGCATCATTCCCACCGGCCCGCCCGGACCAGGCTGCAGGTAGCGGGCGATCGTGTCGCCGAGGACGTAGTCCTTCAGGACCCCCACAGCCACTCCTTCCAACGACCGTGTCAATGCCGCCATCGCCGAGCCGACCTTGCGGCGTACAAAGGCCAACGACGGTCTGCCGCACGGCTGTCCGCGCCTACGGTCACCCCTTGACGGAGCCGAGCATCACGCCCGACACGAAGTGCCGCTGCACGAACGGGTAGATGAACAGAATCGGGATGATCGCCAGGATCATCGACACGGCCTGGATGTTGGGGGAGATGGCGGCAGAGGTCGTGCCGGCGGCAGCGGCGCTTTCGGTGGCGGTGGTCGACGCGCCCGCGATGAGGTTGCGAAGGAAGAGCGACAGCGGGAAGAGGTCGCTCTTGTCGAGGTAGAGGAAGGCAGTGAACCAGTCATTCCAGTAGGCGACCGCGTAGAACAGGATCATCGTCGCCAAGATGGCCTTCGACAGCGGCAGCACGATCCGGATGAAGGTGCCGAACGTACCGAGCCCGTCGATCTGGGCGGCTTCCTCAAGCTCCTGAGGGAGATTCTCGAAGAACGACTTCATGACCAGAAGGTTGAAGACGGAGAGCGCTGGGGGCAGCACGACCGCCCAGAGCGTGTTCTTCATCCCGAGCGAGGAGATCAGGACGTAGTTCGGGATGATGCCGCCGTTGAAGAACATGGTGAACACGGCGAGGCCGATGAGGGCGTTTCGTCCGCGCAGATGCCGCTTGGAGATGACGTAGGCGAAGGTGGTGGTGAGCACCATCGCGATAGTGGTCCCCACGACGGTGTAGAGCACGGTGTTGCCGTAACTGGTCCAGAAGCGACCGTCCTGCAACACCGCCTCGTATGTGCGGACATTGAAGCCGACGGGGACTGCGTTGACCAGGCCTGCCTTGATGGCACCGGCGCTGGAGAACGACTGCGCGAGCAGCGTGATGAACGGATAGAGCGTCACCGCGCAGATCACCACCAGAGCCGCCATGTTCAGGACGGTGAACACCTTGTACCCACGCGAGTCGTGCGGGCCTGCCGGCTTCCCGGCATCCGCCGGCTTTGTCGTCGGCAGGGTGTCCGTCATTATCACCACAGGCTTGCTCCCACCACTCGGCGCGAGATGAAGTTCGCGGACAGCACCATGACCAGGCCGATGCAGGCCTGGAAGAGGCCGATCGCCGCCGCATAGCTGAGGTTGTTGGACAGCAGGCCGACCCGGTACAGGTAGGTCGAGATGACGTCGCCCGTGGCGTAGGTCAGCGGCGTGTACAGCAGCAGGACCTTCTCGAAGCCGACGTTGAGGAACGTCCCGATGTTGAGGATCAGCAGCGTGATCATGGTGGGGCGGATGCCGGGGAGGGTGACGTGCCACGTTTGCCGCCACAGGCCGGCGCCGTCGATGCGCGCAGCCTCGTACAGCGAGGAGTCCACGGTGGTGAGGGCGGCGAGATAGAGGATCGTGCCCCAGCCCACCGTCTGCCAGACCTCGGACCCGACATAGATGGTGCGGAACCACTCGGCGCGGGCCAGGAACGAGATCGGGTCGCCGCCCAGCGCCTCGATGATCTGGTTGACGGTGCCCTGCAGCGACAACAACTGCATGAGTATGCCCGCCACGATCACGACCGACAGGAAGTGCGGTAGGTACGTGATCGACTGGACGACCTTTTTGAACTGTCTGATTCGCACCTCGTTGAGCATGAGCGCCAGCACGATCGGCAGCGGGAACGTGAAAAGCAGTGTCAGGCCGCCGAGAATGGCTGTGTTCGAGAAGACGTGCCAGAACGACGGGTCGTTGATGAACAACTTCACATAGCGCAGCCCGACCCAGTACTCGCCGAACATGCTCCCGCCGGGACGGAAGCGCCGGAACGCGATGACGTTGCCTAGCATCGGCGCGTACCGGAACACCAGCAGGAACACGACCGGCAGTACGGCCATCAGGTAGAGCACGCCGTCGCGTCGCAGTGCCACGCTCCATGGCACCTTCTTCGCGGGCGCGCCCCGACGGCGTCGCAAGCGTGAGCTGATGGATCGGGCCGGTGCCGTCCAAGCTCGTGGCGGGCTCGCCGCCTTACCGGCTACCAGAACGTCGTCGGCGCGCTCGTCTGTGATTTCCATGTCCAACCCCTCAAGCGGAGGGTCCGGCGGGGCGCCGGGTGGCGCCCCGCCGGACCGACGAGGTCGAGGCCTCAGCCGTTCTTCTTCTTGAACCGCTCGTAGGCGCCGTTGATCAGATCCAGGTAGCCCTGGAGGTTCTTGCCCTTGAGTTCGTTGACGTAGGCGTCCCACTGGCTCATGGGACGCTCGCCGAGGATGAACTTCAGCGTGTTGGTGTCTACGGTGTCCTTGAGGGGCGTCGCGAGCAGCGCGGCCTGCTCGAGCTCGTCAGCGTTGAGCGGAGCGGGCGGGAAGGGGGCACGCGGCTTGCGCGTCGACAGGACGGAGTTGATGTACTCGACGTATGCGGGCGGGTTGTAGCTCACCTTGAGCGCGCGGGACTCGGTCGAGTCGGACAGGACGTTGTTGGAGTAGCCGAGGTCCGTCCCGATGTCCGTCTTGCCGTTGGGGTTGATGTTGAAGGACTTCAGCGAGTATTCGGGCTTGAGCGTGTACTTGTCACCCGACTTCGTGTAAGTCTGGCCCTCCACGCCCCAGCGCAGCAGGTCACGGGACTCGGCGCTGTAGTACAGCCAGTCCAGGAACTGCAGCATCGAGAGGAAGTGCGGGTCGTTCTTGGCCTTGGCCGTGAGCATGAAGCCGTTCCAGAAGTTGCGCGGCTCGACGATCTGGCCAGCAGGACCGCCCGGCGGGGCGATCTCGACGACCTGGTACTTGCCCTTCTGCCCGGCCGCATCGAGCGCGGTGGAGAAGTCGTTGACCGTGCCGTTGGAGCCGGACGCGGCGAAGACCTTGCCCTGCGCGAACTTCTCGGTGACGGTGCCTTCACCCTCGTTCTTCTTCGTGAACGACTCGGTGTCGAGCAGACCGTCAGCGGCCAGGCTGTGGAAGTATTCGACCATGGTCTTGTAGCCGGGCGAGGTGGCGGCGTAGATGAACTTGCCGCTCGCCTCGTCGAACTGGGTGCCGTTGCCGAAGCCCCAACCGGCGACGGTGCCGAACGCGTGGGCCGCGTAGTTGAGCATCGACGCACCCTCGAAGCCGTCTGCGAGCGGCTTGGAGTCGGGGTACTTCGCCTTGATCTTCACCAGGGCGTTGCGCAGCTCGTCCCAGGTCTGCGGCACGCCCGCGCCGACCTGCTCGAAGATGTCCTTGCGGATGACGAGCGTGAAGGTCGGGACTGAGACCTCCTGCAGGCCGGGGACCATGTAGTACTTCCCGTCGTCCTGGCGGAGGTTGTTGATCATCTGCTGCAGGTCCCACTGCTGCACGTACTTCTGGAAGTTGGGCATGTACTTCACGTAGTCGCTCATCGGCAGGATGGAGTCGGCGGCCGCGAACTGCTGCTCGTCCCCGGTGTAGACCAGCGGGATGATCTGCGGTGCGTCGCCCGAGCTGATGAGCAGGCTCTGCTTTTGCTTCGCGTCGCTGAACGGGATGTTCGTCAGGTCCAGCGAGACGTTGGTGCGCGTCTTGATCTCGTTGAAGATCTGCCACGAGGGCTTGACCGGGTTCTCCGGCCAGTCGGTCCAGAGCATCGAGAACTTCACCGGCTCGGACGCCTTGAACGTCGTGTCTGCCGCGTAGTTCTTCATGGCTGCGGAGTCAGTGAGGGCCGAGTCGCCCTTGTCCGCGCTGTCCGGCGAGCAGGCAGCCAGGGCGATGAGCACCGCGGCCGCGACGGCCGCGGTGAGCGGCCGCCCGGTCCGGCGCAGGACGCCGGCTCTGAGGTCACGCTTCATGTCTCTCCTTCGAGAAAACTGTCCGGGCGATGTTGGCCGGAAGCTGTGCGGGCCTCAGGTCCGTCACCCCGTCGCGATTCCGTCGCGATTTTAGCGATAAAGTAGAGATGGGATCGCGTGCCGTCAAGACCTGCGCAGGCACCGAGACGTCGATGTCTCGGTCCACATCGCAACGAGCCTCATGCGCCGCACCTTCCAGAACGACGCCCCCGCCGACGGGTTCGCCGACTGCTACCTGCTCGGTAACGGTGCCCTGGGCGCCGCCGTTCACGGTCGCCCGAACACCGAGCGTCTCGACCTCAACCTCGACACGCTCTGGTCCGCGGGGCCGCCGCCCCCGGGGTTTGCTGCGACCCGCGAGGCGTGGCGCCGCTGCGTGCGGCCGTGACGTGCTCGTCGCCCGCGCCGACGGCGCGCCGCTACTGTGCGGCCCGCATCCCGTGCGCACGACGTCGTCTACACAGTCGGAGGCCACGTGGGTGACCATGTCGGGACGTGCACCCGCGAACGTCCCGCCGCACCACGTGCCGGACGCCACGGCAGGCGTCTACGCCGACGACGCTGCCGACGAGGACGGCCTCGTCGACGCCGGCATGAGGTTCGCCCTCGTCGTGGCGTGGGTCCCGGACGACGAGCGGGGACGGTGACCGTGGTGGCGCCCTAGGCGTGGGATGATGCCGACCCCGTCACGGGGTCACCGACCCTCGTCAGCTCGGTGAACGTACTTGCCAGGAAACATTTTATCGATAATATGACGGCGCCCCCGCGGTGTGGCCGGGCGGCCAGCGTATCGCCAGAGGTCGTTGCCGAGCTGGCAGAACGTCGCGAAAGGGAGGATGCATGGTGAGGATGGCGGACGTCGCCCGCGAGGCGGGCGTCTCGGTCATGACCGTGTCGAACGTTCTCAACGAGCGCCTCCCGGTCGGCGAGCCGACCCGTGCCCGTGTCATGGCCGCCGTCGAGGCTCTGGGGTACGAGGTCAACCTGACCGCGCGACACTTACGCGCGGGACGGACCGACACCGTCGCCTTCATCGTGCCCAGCTTCCACGACTACTTCGGGGAGGTCGCCGACAAGATCGCGCCGCTGATCGAGGCCGAGGGCCGGCACCTCGTCCTCGAGCGGACGAGCGGCAGCCCGGAGCATGAGATGGCGGCGCTGAGCGTCGCGCGACTCCAGCTCTACGACGGCGTCCTGCTGTCCGTCGCCGGCCTCGACCGCGACCAGCTGGACCGCGTGCGCACCTCCAAGCCCATCGTGCTGCTCGGCGAGCGTGACGTGCCCGACCGGTTCAACCACGTGCGGCTGGCGAACGAAGAGGGCGCCCGCCTCGCGACGGCGCACATGATCGAGCACGGCTCGCGGCGCATCCTTGCGCTGGGCTGCACGTTCGACACCGCGCACATGATGACGTCGGACCGCCGCATCGGCTGGGAGCGCGCACTTCGCGATGCCGGCCTCGACGTTGACGCACGCTATGTCGTGCCCATCTCCACCTACACGCCGGCGGCCGCACGTGATGCCCTGCTCGACGTCATCGCGTCCGGTCTGCCCTTCGACGGCGTCTTCGCCGTCACCGACGTCATCGCGCTCGGCGCCGTCGCGGCCCTGGCAGAGAGCGGGCTTCGGGTGCCCGTCGACGTCCAGCTCGCCGGGTTCGACAACCTCGACATGGCGAGCTTCGTCCCGCCCGGCCTCACCTCCGTCGATGCGAACCATGAAGGTGTCGCCGAGACCGCGGTGGGTCTGCTGCACCGGCAAATGGCGGGCTGGTCCGGCCCGGCCGAGCACGTCGTCGCGCCCGTCCGTCTCGTGGTGCGTGGCTCCACCCGCGGTGGCGCGTAGGGCCGTGCACTCATGCGCGGAACGCCGCGCGCCCCGCCAGCCCGTTTCGGTCGAAGGAGACCTTGCTGTGAGCGCCCCTGCGCGCACTTCCGCCGTGCGCGCCGTCCCCGCATCCCCGATCGCCGGGACGCGGCACCGGCCGCTGCCGATCCCGTCCGTGCGCCTTGTCGGTGGTCCGCTGGCAGCCTGGCAGCAGCGGAACGCCGAGGCCACCATCCCGCACTGCATCGAGCAGCTGGATGTCTCCGGTGTCCTCGACAACTTCCGCCGGCTCCTCGGGGAGTCGGACGCGGAGTTCCGCGGCCTCGTGTTCGCCGACTCCGACCTCTACAAGGTGATCGAGGCCGTCGCGTGGGAGATCGCCCGCACCCGCACGCGCGCGTTCGACTCATGGCTCGACGACGTCATCGCCCTGGTGGCGCGCGTGCAAGAGCCCTCCGGGTACCTGGACACGTGGATTCAGGGCGTCGCACCGGAGAAGAAGTTCGCGGCGCTCGAGTGGACGCACGAGATGTACGTCGCCGGGCACCTCATCCAGGCGGCCGTCGCACTGGTGCGCGCCGCCGGACGCACCGACCTGCTCGACGTCGCCCGCCGTCTCGCCGACCTGCTCGTCGAGCGGTTCGGTCCCGGGGGCGAGGACGGGATCTGCGGACACCCCGAAATCGAGACGGCGCTGGTGGAGCTGTACCGGCTGACGGGGGAGCGCACGTACCTTGACCTCGCATCCAGAATGATCGACCTGCGCGGCCACGGACTGCTGCCCGCCGGGTCGCTCGGAGCCCACTACTTCCAGGACCACCGCCCGGTGCGCGAGTCGACGGCCGCCGTCGGACACGCCGTCCGGCAGCTCTACCTGAACGCCGGCGTGACCGACGTGTTCGTCGAGACCGGCGACGACTCCCTGCTGCGGGCCATGGACGCTCAGTGGAGCAGCGCGCACGACCGCAAGATGTACCTCTCGGGCGCGTTCGGGTCCCGCCACCGAGACGAGGCGTTCGGCGACGACTACGAGCTGCCGTCCGAGCGCGCCTACGCCGAGACGTGCGCCACCGTCGCCGACCTGCTGTGGACCTGGCGGATGCTCCTGGCCAACGGCGGCGCCGGCACCGCCCGGTACGCGGAGACCATCGAGCGAGAAGTTCACAACGCGCTCGCGGCCGCCGTGGACGCGACCGGCACCCGGTTCTTCTACGCCAACCCGCTGCAGCAGCGGCGCGACCACCACTCGGAGGAGAACGCGCCCCGCGAGCGGGCCCCCTGGTACGTGTGCGCCTGCTGCCCACCGAACATCGCCCGCACCGTCGCTCAGCTGAGCGCCTACGTCGCCACCGTCACCGACGGCGCGCTCTGGCTTCACCAGCTCGCGGACGCGGAGATCGACCTGCCCGCCGAACTCGGGACGGGCACGGTCCGGATGGTCACGGGCTACCCCGCCGACGGGCGGGTCGAGATCCGCGTCGAGGGCGACGTCGTCCCCGGCGCCGAGCTGTCCGTGCGCATCCCCGGATGGTCGCCGCGCTCCACCCTGGTGGGCCCCGACGGCCCTCGCGGGTGCGATGGCGACGGGTACGCCCGGGCGCCGCTGGAGCCGGGCGCCCGCTACGTGCTCGACCTCGACCTGACGCCGCGGCTGACCACCGCCCATCACCGCGTCGACGCGCTGCGCGGAGCGGTGGCCGTCGAACGGGGACCAGTTGTCTACTGCGTGGAGCAGGCGGACCTGGATGTACCGCTCGACGTCGACGACCTCGCGGTCCTGCCCTCCGCGCCGATCACCGTCGGCGAGCGCGACACGCTCGTCCTGAGGTGTCGCGTGATCAACGCCGCGGACGGCCTCTACGGCCCGGACACCGCCACGGAGTTCGGCGACGAGCACACGGTGACAGCGATCCCGTTCTCGACCTGGGGCAACCGCGCCCCCGGCCCGATGCGCGTCTGGCTTCCGCGAGTTCCTCGCTGAGGCCTGCAATGACGGAACACGCAACTGATGGGAAGACAATGACGACGACCACGACCGCAGTGATCGACCTCGACCTGCCCGGCGCCACGATCAGCCGGCACGTGTACGGGCACTTCGCCGAGCACCTGGGGCGGTGCATCTACGGCGGGTTCTGGGTGGGTGAGGACTCGCCGGTCGCGAACGTGCGGGGCATCCGCTCGGACGTGGTCGAGGCGTTGCGGGCGATCTCGATTCCGAACCTGCGCTGGCCGGGCGGCTGCTTCGCCGACGACTACCACTGGCGTGACGGCATCGGCCCGCGCGAGAGCCGCCCGCGGATGGTCAACTCGCACTGGGGCGACGTGGTGGAGGACAACGCGTTCGGCACGCACGAGTTCATGGACCTGTGCGAGCTGCTCGGTGCGGACCCGTACGTGTCGGGGAACGTGGGGTCCGGGTCGGTGGCGGAGATGTCGGACTGGGTGGAGTACCTGACCCGGGCGGACGACTCACCGATGGCGGCGCTGCGGCGGGCGAACGGGCGCGAGCAGCCGTGGCGGGTGCCGTTCTGGGGCCTGGGCAACGAGGCGTGGGGCTGCGGCGGCAACCTGCGCGCCGAGCAGTTCGCCTCGCTGGCCCGGCAGTACGCGACCTACACCCGCAACCACGGCGGCAACCTGCTGTACCGGATCGCGGCGGGCGCGAACGAGGCCGACCTGCACTGGACCGAGACGCTCCTGCGCTCGTTCGACGACCTGGCGGCGGACCCGGCCGCGCCGGCGGGCCCGTTCCAGGCCGTGTCGCTGCACTACTACACGATGGCCGGGTCGTGGTCGGACAAGGGCGACGCCACCGGGTTCAGCACCGACCAGTGGTACGTGACCATGGCCCGCGCCCGGCGCATGGAGGAGCTGCTCACCCGGCACTCCACGGTCATGGACCGCTACGACCCGCACCGCAAGGTCGGCCTGGTCGTGGACGAGTGGGGCACGTGGTGGAACGTGGAGAAGGGCACCAACCCCGGCTTCCTGTACCAGCAGAACACGCTGCGCGACGCCCTGGTCGCCTCCGTGCACTTCGACGCGTTCCACCGTCACGCCGAGCGCGTGGTCATGGCGAACATCGCCCAGACCGTCAACGTGCTACAGGCCATGATCCTCACCGACCCCGACACCGGGGCGCTCGTGCTCACCCCGACGTACCACGTCTTCGCCATGAACACCGGCCACCACGACGCCGCCGCCCTCGCGGTGCACCTGCGCGACGTCGAGACTCGCGCTGTCGACGCGACCGAGCTGCCGCTGGTCTCGGCGTCCGCGTCGGTCAAGGGCGACACCGCCCTGGTCTCGCTGTCCAACCTCGACGCCGAGACGGACCGCATCCTCGTCCTGGACCTGCGCGGCCGCGACGTCGTCGGGCACACCGCGCGGGTGCTGACCGCCACCGCGCTCGACGCGCACAACACCCCCGAGCAGCTCGACGCCGTCGCCCCCACCGACCACGCCGGCGTGCGCGCCCACCCCCGAGGTCTCGAGGTCGACCTGCCCGCCCACTCCTACGTCACCGTGGCGCTCGAGCTGCGTTGATGGACCGACTGAACCTGAACATCCGCGACGGCGGGGCGGGGGCAGACTTCACCAACCCTGTCATCTTCGCGGACGTGCCCGACCCGGACGTCGTCTTCGACGGCCGGTACTACTACATGGTCAGCACGACGATGTACTTCGCGCCGAGCGTCCCGATCATGCGCTCGAGCGACCTGGTGCACTGGTCCATCGCCGGGTATACAGCGGCGATCCTCGACGACACGGACGCGCTGGCGCTGCGCAACGGCCAGGACGCCTACGGCCAGGGCAGCTGGGCAGCGAGCATCAGGTTCCATGACGGGACCTACTACGTGTCGGTCGGCAGCCTCACCACGCAGCAGACGTACATCTACTCGACTCCCAACATCGAGCGCGGGCCGTGGAGCAGGTCGGTGCTCGACGGGTACGCCCACGATCAGTCGCTGCTGTTCGACGGCGACGACGTCTGGCTTGTCTACGGTGGCGGGTCGATCGACCTGCGCAGGCTGCGGCGACACGAGGACGGGACCCTTGCGTGGGACGGCCCGGCGACGCGGCTCGTCGAGGACGCCAACGTCGACCAGACCAGCGGTCTGAATGCCGAGGGCGCTCACGCGTACAAGATCGGGGACTACTACTACGTTTTCATGATCGAGTGGCCGTCGGGTGGCATCCGCCAGGAGGTGCTGTGGCGGTCGACGTCACTGACGCCGCAGTCGGCGGGCGGCGTGTGGGAGGGCCGGGTCGTGCTCAGCCAGGGCGTGACGGTCGGGGGCCGACCCGGAACCGGCGTGGCCCAGGGTGGAGTCGTCCAGACGTCCGACGGGCAGTGGTACGCCATGCTGTTCCAGGACGAGGGCCCGCTGGGTCGTTCGCCTCAGCTCGTTGGCGTGACCTGGGATGACGACGGGTGGCCGGTGTTCGCTCTCAATCCGGAAGCGCCCGCGGCGGCCGCACAGACGGCCGGTGACGGCGTCGCCGTCGTCGCCTCGGACGACTTCGACAACCTCCTTGAGCGTGCGGGCCACTGGAACACGGCCAACGCGGATCTCCTGGCAGAGTCCGCCGAGAACGCATGGAACGGGTCGGACCTGGGGCTCCAGTGGCAGTGGAACCACAACCCGGACAACCGGTTCTGGTCGCTCACCGAGCGGCCCGGACACCTGCGGCTGACCACGGGCAGCGTCGCCTCGAGCATCCTCGATGCGCGCAACACGCTCACCCAACGCACGCTCGGACCCACGAGCTCCGGCGCCATCTCGCTGGACGTCTCGCACATGAAGGACGGGGACGTCGCAGGCATCTCCGCCTACCAGCGCAAGTACGGATACATCGCCGTGACGATGGAGGCGGGGACCAAGAGCCTGGTGATGCGCCGGGCAGGCGGCGACGGCGTCATCGCCTTCACCAGCGCACCGGTGCCGCTGCGGGCGGACGTCGTCTACCTGCGCGCGGACGTCGACTTCCGAAATGCCGTCGATACGGCGTCGTTCGCGTACTCGTACGACGACAGCACCTGGACGTGGCTGGGCGACACCATGCAGATGCAGTACGACCTCGCGCACTTCACCGGGTACCGGTTCGCCCTCTTCAACTACGCCACTGCCGAGCCCGGGGGATACGTCGACGTGGACTGGTTCCGTGTCAGCGACACCACCGGGCCCGCAAACCCTACTCACCGACAGAGCGAAGGAGCTGTCCATGACTGAGCAGGCGACGTCAGCCCTGCTGATCGACGGGCAGGCACCCGCCGAGGTGCCGCTGCATCACGTGTGGAACGAGTGCGTCGGTGCTGGCCGCGCGAACGAGGCGTTGCGGGCGGACTGGCAGGCGCACTTCCGCGAGGCCGTCCAGGTGCTGGGCGCCCGGCACGTGCGCTTCCACGGCCTGTTCCATGACGACATGTTCGTCTACCGGACGGACAACGGCGGCGGCTTCGGCCCGAACCAGCCGCTACCCGAGCCGGTCTACACGTTCGCGTATGTCGACAAGGTGTTCGACGCGATCCTCGACGCGGGCGCCCGCCCGTTCGTGGAGCTCGGGTTCATGCCGCGCCAGCTTGCCACCCAGACCGAGACGCTGTTCTGGTGGAAGGCGCACTGCAGCCCGCCGAAGGAGATGGGCCGCTGGGTCGCGCTGGTCGACGCCACCGTGCGGCACTGGATCGAGCGGTACGGCATCGACGAGGTGCGGCAGTGGCCGTTCGAGGTGTGGAACGAGCCGAACCTCGTGCCGAACTTCTGGACCGGGACGCGCACCGAGTACTTCGAGCTGTACGAGGCCACGGCGCGCGCGATCAAAGCCATCGACCCCCGGCTGCGGGTCGGCGGCCCGGCGACGAGCGTGTTCGTCCCCGACGCCCGCTACTCCGGAGAGACCCACGACCCGTCGCTCGAGGTCGAGACCGCGGTGGCCACCGACCCCGACGAGCTCGACTGGCAGCCGGTGTGGATCCACGAGCTGATCGAGTACTGCGCGCAGCGCGGGCTGCCGGTCGACTTCATCTCCACCCACCTGTACCCGACCGACTATGCGGCGGACTCCCTGGGCAACGTCAGCGCGATCACGCGCCAGAAGGACGCCACGTACGTCGACCTGCAGGTCCTGCGCACGATCATCGAGAACAGCCCGTACCCGGACGCCGAGGTGCACATCACCGAGTGGTCGACCTCGCCGTCGAGCCGCGACGCGATCCACGACACGCTCTTCGCCGCCGCGTACATCGTCCGGGCGTTCCTCAAGGGCGCGCCGCTGGCCGACTCGATCTCCTACTGGACCTTCACCGACGTGTTCGAGGAGGGCGGCGGTGGCATCGGCCCCTTCCATGGAGGCTTCGGGTTCGTCAACGAGAACGGCCTGCACAAGCCGACGTTCCACGCGATGGCCATGCTCCACCGCCTCGGTGACCGCCTCCTGGCCGAGCTGCCCGACGGCGCCATCACCCGCTCGTCCGCGACGGGTGACGTGGCGGCCATCTTCTACAACTACCCTGCCGAGATGGGCACGACGGGGCTCGCGTCCCGCAACGGCTACGCCGAGACGCGAGCCCTCGCCGAGATGGGCCCCGAGCGCCGCGTCCGGCACCGGGTCGAGGGGCTGAGCCCGGGCACCGAGCTCACCGTGGAGATCCTCGACTGGGAGCACGGAAACGTCGCCGAGGCCTGGTACCAGATGGGCGCCCCGCTCAACATCACGCGGGAACAGACCGCCGAGCTGCGCCGCGTCGCCGACGGCCTCCACCGCAGCACGCTGACCGTCGGCGATGACGGCGTCCTCGACATCGACCTCACGCTGCCCGCCTGGGCGGTCGCCTCGGTCGCGCCGACGCTCCCCGGCGGCCGGCGCCCGGATCGGTGGGCGACGAGCCAGGCAGGATGAGGCCATGACCAGACTGCTCGTGCCCGAGCTCGAAGCGCGCCGGCACCTCATCGAGGGGTACGCGCAGTTCCCGGACGTCCCCGAGGACGTCACGAACCTTGGGGAAGGCGCCGTTCGGCCCGAACGAGGAGTGGGACCTGTGCGTTGCCGAGCAGACGATCGACGGCCCGCACGATCCGGCCCGTGCGCGTCTACACGCCCACGGGTCCCGCGCCCGACGGCGGCCGCGCCTGCCTGGTGTGGGTGCACGGGGGCGCCTTCGCCTGTTTGAAGCTCGACTGCCGCCACCCGGCGTTGATTTCCGGGTCCACGTCCTGCTTGCGGCGCCGGCCGCCCAGGTCGGGCAGGTGGACGTAGCCGATGCCCGCCCGGGCCAGCCAGCGTGGCATCGCGTCGCGCCCGAACTGCGGGTTGCGTCGCGATCCGGGCTGCGCGCGCACGTCGGCGAGCAGCCCGATGTCGTGCGCGTGTAGTGGCTGGAGGAACGCCGACTCCGGGCACGTCCAATGCCCGATCGTCCAAATCTCCCGCGGTGTCATATGC
This sequence comes from Micromonospora sp. NPDC049836, assembly GCF_044465125.1. Lineage (NCBI taxonomy): Bacteria > Bacillati > Actinomycetota > Actinomycetes > Micromonosporales > Micromonosporaceae > Micromonospora > Micromonospora sp. NPDC049836. The sequence goes on along the minus strand of NZ_JBITLH010000002.1, from coordinate 855,713 downwards.
CGGCCTCGTTGGCATAGAACTGATGGTCTTCGCGCCATCCGCCCTGCCCCATGCCGGCCTGTCGATAGTCGGTGACGAACTCGACGGCCCTGACCCACTTCACCATCTTGAAGCCGAGCTGGGTCTCGAGCCGGACTCGTACGGGCGCGCCGTACTCGATCGGCAACGGCGCGTCATTCATGTCCAGGGCCAGGATGGCGTGCGGCTTGGCCAGCAGGTAGAGCGGAACGGACTCGTAGTAGCAGCCATCGCTGCCCTCGGTCTCAGCCTTGTCGTCGAAGGCGTAGAAGATCACGTGCTTCGCGGCCGGTAGTGGTTTGACCAGGTCGAGCACGCTGGCCAACGGCACCCCGGCCCACTGCGCGACCGCAGACCAGCCCTGGATGCAGTTGTGTTTGGTGATCTGGGACTGGGTGCCGAGCCGGCGCAACTCGTCGAGGCTCAGCGCGACCGGATGCTCGACCAGGCCACCGATCGGCAATCGGTAGTCGCGGAATCCGTCGGCGGCCAGCCGTTGGTACTCCTCGCCGACGGGCGGGTAGCCGTTGACCCGGAAGTAGGGGGAGATGTCCGCGCGGGAGTGGTGCTGGCGGGAGGTGAAGGTGCGGGAGATCCGACGTTCGAACGGGTTGACCATCAGGCCGAGCAGGTGCTGGGTGCGTCGCCGGTAGCGCAGGGAGAACCATGTGATGACGAGGTGGAAGACGACGAGGAGCAAGAGGCCGAACAGACCGATCGCCAGGCCGAGCCGGCGGTCGGCGTCGTAGCTGCCGAGCACCATCGCGGCGAACTCCCGCGGCAGGCCGTGAATGAGCACCATGGCGGTGTGCACGACGGTGAAGGCGGCGAACGCGACAAGCCCGAGGAAGTGCAGGCTGCGAGCCTTCTGCCGGCCGCCGAACAGCCGGGTGTAGCGCGGGAAGCGGGCGATGACCGACGGGGACATGGCGGCGCCGGTGAGGATCTGGAACGGTGCCAGCAGGAACACCACGACGAAGTAGCTGAGCTTCTGCGCGGCGTTGAACGGCTCGCCGGGCAGTGGGCCGGCGAGCTGGAACTGCAAGTAGGTGCCCACCGCCTTGACGGAATCAGGGAACAGCGACCAACTGGTGGGCACCAGGTAGCGCCAGTAGCCGGTGGTGAAGACCAGGGCGATGTAGACGGCGCCGGTCAGCACCCAAAACTGCACGGTCATGAAGTGCCAGTGCCGGCCCAGTCCGAGGTTGCGTCGCCCGGGCAGGGCGATCACCGACGACCAGGATTCCTCCTCGTCGTGAGAGGTCCACAGCTGGCGGGAGTCCGGGGCGTACACCTTCTTGGAGAACCGGGCCCAGGGCCGGTTGGGTGGGCAGTCGTCGCTCCAGTACAGCTTCGGATGCGCGGCGAACACCTCCAGCCCGGAGCGGGCCAATAGCAGCAGGAAGAAGATGTTGAGGAAATGGGTGATGATCACCCAGATCGGGAAGAAGCTCGGCACAACCGGCCTCCTGACGGTCAGGGCAGTGCGGCCTCCAGCACGCCGTCGGTGATGCGCGTGGGCAGCACCTGCTGATCCGTGCTGGCGGGGCCGTGCACGACCTCGCCGTCCTTCAACTGGAAGGTGCTGCCGTGCCAGGGACACACGACGCAGGGCTCCCCGTCGACCTGGATCACCTTCCCCTGGTCGAGCGGCCCGCTCTGGTGAGCGCAGCGGGCAAGCATCACGGTGATATCGGCACCGTCGCGCCAGACCACCACAGGCACGTTGTCAACCCGCCGGGCCAGCAGCTGACCCTCGGGCAGCGAGTCGACCTCGGCCACCCGCCGCCACCCGTACTCGACCCGGTGCATATCCGGGGCACCCTGGTTGACCTGCGCGGTCTGCTTGTAGACCAGATGGCCACCGAGATAGCCGCCCGCGCTCACCGCCGCCAAGCCGAACAAACCCAGCGTACGGCCGAGCCCGTGCCGCCCGCGCAACCGCGCGGCCAGCGAGCCCGCGTAGAGAGCCACCGCCAGGGAGTTCGTGGCGGCATGCACCAGGCCGACCCGCCGTTCCTCCTGCCACAGCCAGGACCAGTCGTTGATGCCGGTCAACGCGGCCGGCAGCGCGCTCGCCGTGCCGACCGCCACCAGCGTCGTGGCCGCTCGCTCCTGCCCGGGCGTCCACCGCCGCCCGGGCATGAAGTCGAGGACGGCGCTGCTGAGCCACGCGCCCATCGGGACCTGTACCAGCGCCGGGTGCAGCGGATGACCCAGCCACACCCCATGCAACGCGTCCTTGACCCGCTGCGGCCGCAACACCGACCACACCTTCGGCTGAAGCCGGTCACCCACCCGATCCAGCGCGGACGCCCGCTCCAGCCTGTTCATCAACCCAGTACGCATGGTGCCGCCCTTACCCCGGCATTGGATCCTCACACCCAGCGCCCGCCCCACAACCGGTGGCGGAGATGCACGAAAGATCCCAATCGGCCGACCAGCCCGCTCAGGCCGGCCAACCACCGGGCCCAACCCCTGCAGAAAGGGGAGATCATGAGCCGCCATCCGGCCAACTATCGAGCCCAGTCACAGGCGTCTGGGGGCGCCTGACCCGGCGCGACGTGTGGCTGGTCCGCGAGACCCGCTGGACCGTCATGGCCCGGGCCGGGGACACCGAGTCCGGAGAGGTGCTGCGCTGGGAGTTCGACTCGGAGCCGGAGGCCCTGCAGATGATTGATCGCCTGCTACGCGCCGACGCTGCTGGCCAGTGGCGGGAACACGACCGCGAATGACGAGGGTTCGTGGGCTGCGAGGGTACCTGACGGCTGAGCGCGACCAGGGCCGGATCGCGTCCGACGCCGACGTCGACACGCTCGCGCCCACCCTGATCGGCGCCGCGCACCTGCTCTTCACCGAGCGCAAGGGCAGTCCGCCGGACCCGGGTGCCGCTCGCAGGGTCATGACCACGGTCCTGGCCGGCGTCCTGCGGTAACGGCGACCTCGTCACGGCGGCGATTCGCGCCACCCGGGCCGTGCCGGTGCCCGTGCCCGCCGTTTGTGCGCCGACCTGGCGGGTACCGGCCTGCGGTTGACGGGCGAGAGGTGGTGGCGACGGTGAACATCGGCAAACTCGGTGACGTGGCGGTGGGTGCGGCGGGTGACGTCGCCGGTGCGGTGGTCGACCCCAGGGCCGGACTCGGCAAGCTCCGCTCGGCGGTGACGCTCCGGGGGATCGCGCTGCTGGGCGGCGGTCTGCTCGTGGGCTATCTCCTGTCACGTCGCCGGTTCTGATCCGCCCGCCGCCGGGCAGCCGCCAACGGCGGCGGAGTCGGCCACGGCAAGCAGCGGCCGAGCGTCAGGCAACCGGAGCGGGGGGTCGTCCTCCGGCGTCGTCGCCTGCGAGTCATCGCGTACTCGGGGTCGGTCGGAAGATTCGCCCGACCGGTCGGTTTGCTGCCCGTCCAGCCGGGTAGCCGCCCGCGGTCCGCCCTGGCCTGAGCGCCGGGACGGACGCCGCGTCGATCGGCACGCCGTGCGCTGGCACGGACGGTGGGGCGAGGTGGCGCAGACCCCGGGCGACGAGGAGGATGACATGCAGGAGATCGTGGGCGAAAGCCTGGCCCGGCGGCTGGTGGAGTGGGGCGTCGACACCGTGTTCGGCCTGCCCGGCGACGGCATCAACGGCCTGATGGAGGGCTTCCGCCGGCAGCGGGAGAAGCTGAACTTCGTGCTGGTGCACCACGAGGAGGCGGCGGCCTTCATGGCCACCGGCTACGCCAAGGCCACCGGGCGGATCGGCGTGTGTTGCGCCACCTCCGGCCCCGGCGCCATCCACCTGCTCAACGGCCTGTACGACGCCAAGCTCGACCACGTACCGGTGCTGGCGATCACCGGCATGCAGGAGACCTCCGTCCTCGGCTCGCACTACCAGCAGGAGGTGCACACCCCGCTGCTCTACCAGGACGTGGCGGACGCCTACAACCTGATGGTCACCAACCCGCAGCAGATGCCCGGGGTGCTGGACCTCGCGATCCGGCACGCCCTGGCCCGGCGCAGCGTCGCCCACCTGAGCTTCCCCAACGACGTGCAGGTGGCCGCCGCGGGGGAGGACCCGTACCGGCATGTCAGCCCCGGTGAGCCACCGCGGAGCAGCCCGGTGGTGTCGCAGCCGGCCGTGCCGGCCGAACAGCGCGACCTGGCCCGCGCGGCGGAGGTGCTCAACGCCGGGACGAAGATCGCCATGCTGGTCGGCGTGGGCGCCCGGCACGCCCGCGACGAGGTACTGGCGGTGGCCGAGGCGCTGGGCAGTCCCATCGTCAAGACCCTGCCCGGCAAGATGGTCGTTCCCGACGACCACCCGCTCACCACCGGCGGTCTGGGCCTGCTCGGCACCAAGCCGAGCGAGGAACTGATGGAGCAGTGCGACACCCTGCTGATGGTCGGCACCTCCTTCCCGTACGCGAAGTACCTGCCGTCGCCCGGGCAGGCCCGGGTGGTGCAGATCGACATCGACGCCAGCCTGGTCGGGCTGCGGCTGCCGGTGGACGCCGCGATCACCGCGGATGCCAAGGTCGCGCTCGGGCAACTCCTGCCGCTGCTGCAGCACCGCACCGACCGTTCCTTCCTGACCCGCTACCAGCGGGAGGGGGACGCCTGGCGCGCGGACATGGCCAGCCTGGAGGACGCGCAGCGGTCCCCGATCGCGCCGCAGTACCTGATCAGCTGCGTCGACAAGGCGGCCACCTCGGACGCGATCCTCACCTGTGACTCCGGGACCATCGCCACCTGGTCGGCGCGGCACTGGACGATCCGCGGGGGGCGTGAGTTCTACCTGTCGGGCAACCTCGCCACGATGGCGCCAGGCCTGCCGTACGCGATCGCGATGCAGCACGCGTACCCGGGTCGGCAGGTGATCGCCTTCGTCGGTGACGGCGGGTTCGCCATGCTGATGGCCGAGTTCCTCACCGCGGTGCGGCACGAACTGCCGATCAAGGTGATCATCAACAACAACAACGCCTACGGCCAGATCCTCTGGGAGCAGATCGTCCTCGGCTACCCCGAGTACGCGGTACGCCACCGGCAGCCGGAGGCGGACTTCGGCGCCTGGGCGCGGGCCTGCGGCGCGCACGGTGCGAAGGTCAAAGACCCGAAGGATCTGCCCGGTGCGATCCGCGAGGCCCTCGCGCATCCCGGTCCGGCGCTGGTGGACTGCGACGTCAACCCGAACGAGCCGCCGATGCCCGGCAAGGTCCAGTACGAGCAGGCGAAGTACTTCACCGAGGCGTTCCTGCGCGGCCAGCCGAACAAGATGGCCACCCTGGCCACGGTCGCCCGCGACAAGATCAACGAGCTGCGGTCATGAGGGAGATCCTGCTCCCCGAACCGGTCGTGCGAGCGCCCGAACCGGCCCATGACATCGACCTCTCGGCGCTCGCCGCCGACCTGCGCGCCGAGGTGGACGGTGAGGTCCGCTTCGACGACGGCTCCCGCGCCGCGTACTCCACCGACGCCTCCAACTACCGGCAGATCCCGCTCGGCGTGGTGGTGCCGCGCACCGTGGAGGCGGCCGTGTCGGCCGTCGCGGTCTGCCGCCGCCACCGCGCGCCGCTGACCTCCCGCGGCGGCGGCACCAGCCTGGCCGGCGAGTGCACCAACACCGCCGTGGTCCTGGACTGGTCGAAGTACTGCAACCGGCTGCTCGAGGTCGACGCCGAGGACCGGACCTGCCTTGTGGAGCCGGGCATCGTGCTCGACGAGCTCAACGCGCAGCTCAAGCCGACCGGGCTGGAGTTCGGGCCCCGCCCGGCCACCCACAACCACTGCACCCTCGGCGGGATGCTCGGCAACAACTCCTGCGGCGCCACCGCCCAGCGCACCGGCAAGACCGTCGACAACGTCGTCGAGCTGGAGGTGCTGCTCTATGACGGCACCCGCATGTGGGTGGGGGAGACCCCCGACGAGGAGTACGCCCGCATCCAACGCGACGGAGGACGGCGGGCGCAGATCTACCGGCAGCTGCGCGACCTGCGCGACGAGTACCTGGCCGACATCCGCACCCGGTACCCGGACATCCCGCGCCGGGTCTCCGGCTACAACCTCGACAGCCTGCTGCCGGAGAAGAACTTCCACGTCGCCCAGGCCCTGGTCGGCTCCGAGGGCACCCTGGTCACCATCCTGCGGGCCCGGCTGAAGCTGGTCCCCGTGGTGAAGGCGTCCGCCCTGGTCTTCCTCAGCTATCCCGACATCGCGGCCGCCGGTGACGACGTGCCCCGGGTGCTGCCCCACCATCCCGTCACGCTCGAAGGCATCGACGACAAGCTGATCAACTTCGAGCGGCGCAAGCAGATGCACCCGGCGGAGCTGCACAAGCTGCCCGCCGGTGGCGCCTGGCTGATGGTCGAGCTCGGCGCCGACACGCCCCAGGCGGCCAGCGAAGCCGCCGACCGGCTCGTCTCCGACATGCGTCGCGACGGTGGCCCCGCGGCGCATCGGTTCACCGATCCGGCCGACCAGCAGCGGATGTGGGCGGTGCGCGACGCGGCGCTCGGCGCCACCGCGCATGTGCCGGACTACCAGATCAGCGGGCCGGGCTGGGAGGACGCCGCCGTCGCGCCGGACAGGCTCGGCGACTACCTGCGCGACCTCGACCAGCTCTACCGGGAGTTCGACTTCGAGAAGGCGTCCGTCTACGGGCACTTCGGGCAGGGCTGCGTGCACAGCCGTATCCCGTTCCGGCTGCGCACCGCCGGCGGGGTCCGCCAGTTCCGGGCCTTCGTGGAACGGGCGGCCGACCTGGTCGCCTCCTACGGCGGTTCCTTCTCCGGCGAGCACGGCGACGGGCAGGCCCGCGGCGAGCTGCTGCCCAAGATGTTCGGCGGCCGGCTGATGACGGCGTTCCGGCAGTTCAAGGCCGTGTTCGATCCGGACGACCGGATGAACCCCGGCAAGGTGATGCCCCCGTACTCGCTGGACAGCCACCTCCGCCTCGGCGCCGACTACGACCACGGCGACATGTCCACGGCCTTCCGCTACCCGAACGACGGCGGCAGCTTCTCCGAGGCGGTGCTGCGCTGCGTGGGCGTCGGCAAGTGCCGCCGCCACGAGGGGGGCGTGATGTGCCCCTCGTACATGGTCACCCGGGAGGAGGAGCACTCCACCCGCGGCCGGTCCCGCCTGCTGTTCGAGATGCTCGACGGGACCGCGCGCGGCGGCACGATCGGCGACGGCTGGCGTTCCGACGCGGTGCACGACGCGCTCGACCTGTGCCTGGCCTGCAAGGGCTGCAAGGCGGACTGCCCGGTCAACGTGGACATGGCCACCTACAAGGCCGAGTTCCTGTCCCACCACTACGCGGGCCGGCTGCGCCCCCGCTCGCACTACTCGATGGGCTGGCTGCCGCTCGTGGCCACCGCCGCCGCACGCGCGCCCCGCACCGTCAACGCGCTGGCCCACGCACCCGGGCTCAGCCGCCTGGCCAAAACGATCGGCGGGATCGACCAGCGGCGCGACATCCCCGTCTTCGCGCGGGCGTCCTTCCAGCGCTGGTTCGCCCGCCACACTCCGGCCGGCGACGGCGCCCGCGGTGACGTGCTCCTGTGGCCCGACACCTTCACCAACCACTTCCACCCGGGCGTCGCCCGCGCGGCCGTCGAGGTGCTCGAGGCGGCCGGCTGGCGGGTACGCGTACCGGACCGGCCGGTGTGCTGCGGCCTGACCTGGATCTCCACGGGACAGCTGGGCGTCGCCAAGCGGGTGCTGCGCCGCACCGTGGACGTGCTGCGCCCGTACCTGCGCGCCGGCACCCCCGTCGTCGGGCTCGAACCCAGCTGCGCGGCGGTATTCCGCAGCGACGCGCACGAGCTGTTCCCCGCCGACGACGACGTCACCCGGCTGCGGGAGCAGACGGTCACCCTCGCGGAACTCCTGCACGAGCACACCCCGGGATGGCGGCCGCCCCGGCTCGGCGCGCACGCCCTGATCCAGACCCACTGCCACCACCACGCCATCCTCGGCACCGCCGCCGACCAGGCCGTCCTGTCCGAGGCCGGAGTTGACGCGGAGTTCCTCGACTCCGGGTGCTGCGGGCTGGCCGGCAACTTCGGCTTCGAGCAGGGGCACTACGAGGTGTCCGAGGCGTGCGCCGAACGGGTGCTGCTGCCCGCTGTCCGCAACGCCGCCGACACCGACGTGCTCCTCGCCGACGGCTTCAGCTGCCGTACCCAGGTCGAGCAGAGCGCGGCGGCCGGCCGCACCGCCGTCCACCTGGCCGAATTGCTGCGCGCCGGCCTGCACGGGTCGACCGTGCCCCGTCACCCCGAACGGAGCTGGGCCGAGCGGCCGAGCCGACCCTCGGCGCTGGCCCGCTGGACGGCCGCAGGGCTGGTGGCGGTCGCCGTGGCGGCACCCGTGGCGGCGCTGGCGCGCCGATGGTCGCGGTGACCGGGATGCGGCTCACCGCGGAGGCGTACCGGATTCCCACCGACGCCCCGGAGGGTGACGGCACCCTCGCCTGGACCAGCACGACGCTGGTGCTGGTCCGCGCCGAGACCGACGGGCACACCGGGATCGGCTGGACCTACGGACCACCGGCGGTCGTGCCGGTGGTGGCGGACCTGCTCGCTCCGGTGGTCACCGACGTCGACCCGGACGACGTGCCGGCCGCCTGGGCGAGCATGCGGCGGCGGCTGCGCAACACCGGCCGGCCCGGCGTGGCCGGCCTGGCGCTGTCCGCCGCGGACTGCGCGATCTGGGACCTGAAGGCCCACCGGCACGGCCTGCCCCTCGCGCGGCTGCTCGGCACCGCCCGCCAACAGGTGCCGGTGTACGGCAGCGGCGGCTTCACCACCTACGACGACGGGCAGCAGCACCGGCAGCTCGCCGACTGGGTGCACGAGCAGGGCATCCCGCGCGTGAAGATCAAGATCGGTGAGTCGTGCGGCACCCAGGTTCCCCACGACCTCGCCCGGATGGCGGCCGCCCGGCGCACCATCGGCGCCGACGCCGAGCTGTACGTCGACGCCAACGGCGCCTACCAGCGCAAACAGGCGATCCGCGTCGCCCACGCCGCGGCCGACCTGGACGTGCGCTGGTACGAGGAACCGGTCAGCTCCGACGACCTGCCCGGCCTCGGCCTGGTGCGCGACCACGTCACGCCGGACGTCACGGCGGGGGAGTACGGCTTCGACCTCGTCTACTTCCACCGGATGGCCCCCTACGTCGACTGCCTCCAGATCGACGTGACCCGGTGCGGCGGGATCACCGAGTTCCTGCGGGCGGCGGCGGTGGCCGCGGCGGCCGGCCTGGAGGTCTCCGCGCACTGCGCCCCGCACCAGCACCTGCCGGTTGCCGCCGCCACCCCCAACCTGCGGCACGTGGAATGGTTCCACGACCACGTACGGATCGAGTCGATGCTCTTCGACGGCGCGCAGCCCGCCACCGGCGGCGCCGTCGGGGTGCTCCTGGACCGACCCGGCAACGGCATGCGGTTCCGGGCCGACGACGCGCGGCAGTACCGGGTGGCCTGAGACGGCGCCGTCGCGCGAGGGGGAGGAGAACCATGAGGACAGTCGAGCTGCACCAACCGACCGGCCGGGTGCTGGTCGTGGTATGCGACAAGGGCGAGGACCCGGTCGACGCGATCGGCGACGCACTGGACCGGCACGACCTACGCGCCGGCCGGGTGACCGCCGTGGGTGGCTTCCAGGAGGCCGACGTCGGCTGGTTCGACCGCCGGGAGCGCGACTACCGGCGGATCGCGGCGCGCGAACAGGTGGAGGTGCTTTCCCTGGTGGGCGACGTCGCGTCCCGCGACGGCCGGCCGTCGCTGCACGTGCACGCGGTTCTCGGCCGCTCGGACGGCAGCACCCTCGGCGGGCACCTGCTGTCCGCGCGGGTGTGGCCGACGCTTGAAGTGATCATCACCGAGGTCTCGCCCGAACTGGCCAAGCGGGTCGACCCCGAGACCGGCCTGGCGTTGATCTCCGGCCTGGACCATTGAACCGGCCGACCCGGTCAGGCGTGGGTCTGCTGCTCCGCCTGGCTGGCCGAGGTGCGGGTGCTCGCGCCGCTGAGCTGCCGGGCCGAGTTGACCAGACCGACAAGGCTGAACGCCTGCGGGGTGTTGCCGAGCTGCCGCCGGGCCACCGGATCGTACTCCTCGCTGAGCAGGCCGACGTCGTTGCGCAGGTCGAGCAGCCGGGTGAACAGTTCCTCCGCCTCACGCCCCCGGCCCATGTTCTGCAGCGCGTCGACCAGCCAGAAGGTGCACGCGAGGAAGACCCCTTCGCCGCCTGGCAGGCCGTCGACCTGGTCGTCGTTGTCGGGTCGGTAGCGGCGCAGGAACCCGTCGACACCGAGTTCCCGCTGGACCGCGTCCACCGTGCCGACCACCCTGGGATCGGCCCAGGGCAGGAACCCGACCCGCGGTATCAGGAGCAGGGCGGCGTCCAGGCCGGCGGAGCCGTAGAACTGGGTGAAGGTGTTGCGGTCGGCATCGAAGCCGCGCGCGCAGACCTCGGCGTGCACGGCGTCACGGTGGGCCTGCCACCGGTCGACCGGGCCGTCCAGGCCGTGCCGCCGCACCGCGGCGACGGCCCGGTCGAAGCCGGCCCAGGCCATGACCTTGGAGTGGACGAAGTTCCGGCGGGGCCCCCGGACCTCCCACAGGCCGTTGTCGGGCTGGCGCCAGTTGCCTTCGAGGAAGTCCAGGAGGGCACGCTGCACGTCCCAGGCCGCCTCGGTGGCGGCGATACCGGCCTCGCGGCTGAGCTGCAGGCCGTCGAGCACCTCGCCCCACACGTCCAGCTGGAGCTGTTCGGCGGCGCCGTTGCCGATCCGCACCGGGTGGGCGCCGCCGTACCCGTCGAGCCAGTCGAGGGTCTGCTCGGGGATACGGCGGGTGCCGTCGAGGGCGTACATGATCTGCAGGTCGGCGGGGTCACCGGCGACGGCGCGCAACAGCCACTCCCGCCAGGCCTTGGCCTCGTCGACGTAGCCGGTGCCGAGCAGGGCCTGGAGGGTGAACGTGGCGTCGCGCAGCCAGCAGTAGCGGTAGTCCCAGTTGCGGGACCCGCCGAGCTGCTCCGGCAGCGAGGTGGTGGCGGCGGCGACGATGCCGCCGGTGGGCGCGTAGGTGAGCGCTTTCAGGGTGATCAGGGCCCGGCGCACGGCCTGCGGCCAGCGCCCGTCATACGCGCAGCCGCCGATCCAGGCACGCCAGAACTGCTCGGTGCCGGCGAGCGCGGCCATCGGGTCCACCGGGGTGGGCCGCGGTAGGTGGGATGCCTGCCAGGTGAGTACGAACGGCACCCGCTCCCCTTCGGCCACGGTGAACTCGGCGACGGTCGACCCGTCCACGTCGCGCAGTGGAACGTCGGTGCGCAGCCACGTCGCGTCGGGGCCGGCGATCGCGGTGAGGTCGCGGCCGTCCCGGCGGACCCACGGCACGATGCCGCCGTAGTCGAAGCGCAGACGCAGGTCCATCCGCATGGGCACCCGGCCGGAGCGGCCCTCCACCACCCGGACGACGTCGGCCGACTTCCCGCGCGGCGGCATGAAATCGACCACCCGGACGGTGCCCTCGGGAGTGTCCCACTCGGTCTCCAGGATCAGGGTGTCGTCGCGGTAGCGGCGCCGGGCGGCTGTGCCGCCGGATGCCGGCGCCAGCCGCCAGTGCCCCGCCCCCTCGTCGTCGAGCAGCGCGGCGAAGCAGGCCGGCGAGTCGAAGCGGGGCAGGCACAGCCAGTCGATCGACCCGTCCCGGGCCACCAGGGCGGCGGTGTGCAGGTCACCGAGGAGGGCGTAGTCCTCGATCGGCAGCGGCACGGGCACCTCCGTTCGGTCGAGGGTGGGCACGGCCGTGGTGTCGCTCCGGCGTGCGGATCGAGTGCCCTGCCTCGACCGCCTGATTCTCCCGCCGAACCGGCGTCGGCGCTGGCGTTGGCGGCGACGCGGCGTCCTGCCCCGCGCTGACAGCGGTGCTCGTGATCTCGATCGTGGCGGTCCTCCCGCGTACAGTCGACCAAGATCGCGCGAGCCACCCCGGAGGGTGCCATGACCGCAGAGTTCGTCCGCGACGCCGCCATGACGGCCGCCGTTCTTGGCTTCTTCGCGATGGGATGGTTCGGCTGGGCGCAGGAGGATCCGCCGAAGCGCAGGAAGAAGTGGCTCGTCAGCGGGTCGGTGCTGGCGACACTGGTACTGGTCGCGGCCGGGCTGCTCTCCTGGACCATCTGGAACACCGGCACGGCGCTCGACCGGGACACCTCTGTGCTGTTCGGGCAGGTCGACGGTCTACTGTCGGTCCGGCCGCCCGTCAGTGATCGCGTCACCGCCACGCTTGGCTACTATGCGGACGAGCTTGCGGAGCTGGGCGGGCTGCAGCACGGCCGGTGACCTGATCAGTCAGCTGAGCTGGCCCACTCCGCAGTACGTGGCGAAGCGGCGGGGGTCCTTGTCTGGTTCGACCGGCCAGTCGGGCCGCCACTCGGGCAGCTGCACCAGCCCTGGCGGGACGAGGGTGAAGCCGCTGAAGAGCCGTTCGATCTCGGGTCGGGTGCGGAGAGTCATCCGGGCGGTGTTGGCGTATCCCTGGTTGTAGGTGTCGCGCAGCGCCAGCGCGTCGGGCCGCTCCTCCGAGGAGGCGTGTGACAGGGCGAGGTAGCTGCCCGGGGCGAGCCGGTCGCGGTAGTGGGCGATGATCGGGGCCGGGTCGTCGGCGAGCTGGTGCAGGACGCCCACCAGCAGTACCGCGACTGGCTGTTCGAAGTCGATCGCTTTCCGCAGCGTCGGGTCGTCGAGCACGGTGTCGGGCTCGGTGAGGTCGGCGTGCAGCACCACGGCCCGCGGGTCGTCGGCCAGGAGGCGTCGGCTGTGGTTCACCGCCACGGGGTCGACGTCGACGTAGGCGACAACGGTGTCCGGGGCGGACTGGCCGGCGACCTCGTGCACGTTGCCGACCGTGGGGATGCCGGAGCCGAGGTCGAGGAACTGTCGGGTGCCCGCGGCGACGAGCGTGCGGACCGCGCGGCGCAGGAACGAGCGGTTGGCTCGCATGATGTGCCCGATATCGGGCATGGCCTGCTCCATCCGGGCGGCCAGCGCGCGGTCCGAGGCGAAGTTGTGCGACCCGCCGAGGAAGTAGTCGTAAACCCGTGCGGGGCTTGGCGTGTCGAGATCCGGGGTGAGATCCATGACGTCAGTGTCCGTCGACGGGCCTGTTCCGCGCTGCCCCCGTGGAGCAAAGTCGACCATCTGTCGGCGGTCTTGTGCCGAGACTGGGGGAGTGTTGCCCGGCGTTCTTGGTGAGGGGGCGTCTCGCAACCCCGGCGTCCGTCCGTTGAGGACCTGGGTGGAGTCCGCGCCAGCGTTGCCACCAGGCGCCACCGGGTCGGTCCGCCTGGGCCCACTGTCCCCAGCCCTCTGGCGGCCCGATCGCATCGGCATCAAGAAGCGATCCATCGGAGCGCAGCGGACACGGCACCGAAGGTCCGCCACCGAAAGGCTCCCGTGACTGAGGCCGCCTCACCGGCGACGATCACCGACCCGCCAGGACACCACCATAGAGGGCCGAGGGTGTGGAGTCGGGTGACGCCCGGGTCTCGTGGCAGCACTGGGACGAGCTGATGGGGTCGGCCGACCCGCACAAGATCGCCGAGGTCATTATCGGCGGGCCTTACCGGGTGACCGCGCATACCGTTGCCGGCCACGAGCCGCGGGCGACGCTTCAGGTGGAGGTGCGTTCCCGCCACGCCCGCAACCGGTCACGCAGCCAGTGGTAGCTGGCCTTGGGCGTACGGGCTCCGGTGCCGTAGTCGACGTGGGCCAGACCGAAGCGGGGCCCGTACCCGCGGGCCCACTCGAAGTTGTCGATGAGCGACCAGTAGAAGTACCCCCGCAGATCGAGCCGGTCGTCGGCGGCGGCCGCACGGGCCGCCGCCGCCAGGTGTGCGGCCACGAACGAGATCCGTTCCGGGTCCGGCTCGGGTCCGTCCCGCAGGTCGGCGCAGCCGTTCTCCGTCACGTACACGGCAGGCAGGCCCGGGTAACGGTCCGCGAGCCCGGTCAGGGTGTCGAACAGCCCTTGCGGCTCCACCGGCCAGCCCAGGTCGGTGGTGGGCAACCCGTCCGGCCGTAGCTGCCGGACCCCGATGTCGACCGCGCTGCGCAGCGCCGGGTCGGGCTGCTCGTACGGGGCGTCGGCGACGTGCACCCGGTAGTAGTAGTTGACACCGAGGAAGTCCAGCGGTGTCGAGATCACCGCCAGGTCACCGTCCCGGCGAAACGACAGATCGCTCACCCCGGCGTAGAGCCGCTCGAACCCGGACGGGTACGCGCCGCCCAGCACCGGATCCGTGAACTGCCGGTTGAGCATGAGGTCCTGCCGATCCGCCGCCGCCCGGTCGGCCTCGGTATCGCTGGCCGGCACGGCGGGGGAGAGGTTGAGCGTGATGCCGACGCGCGACCGCGGACCGGCGGCGGACCGGACGGCGGCGACCGCCCTGCCGTGCCCGAGCAGCAGGTGGTGGGCGGCGGCCAGGGCACCGTGCCCTTCGGCGGTGCCGGGAGCGTGCCGGCCCTCCGCGTAGCCGACCATCGACGAGCAGTACGGCTCGTTCAGCGTGATCCAGTCCTGGACCCGGTCACCGAGGACGCCCGCCACCGTGGCGGCGTACTCGGCGAACCACTCGGCGGTGTCCCGTACCCGCCAGCCACCCTCGTCCTCGAGCGCCTGGGGCAGATCCCAGTGGTACAGCGTGACGAACGGCCGGATGCCGTGCCCGCACAGCGCGTCGACGAGCCGGTCGTAGTAGTCGAGGCCCCGCCGGTTCACCGCGCCCCGCCCGGCCGGCATGACCCGTGGCCAGGCGACCGAGAAACGGTAGGCGTCCACGCCGAGGCCGGCCAGCAGGTCCACGTCGTCGCGCCAGCGGTGGTAGCTGTCACAGGCGACCGAGCCGGAGGTGCCGTCGTCGACGGCACCGGGGCGGCGGCAGAAGGTGTCCCAGATCGACGGCCCGCGGCCGTCCTCGTCGACCGCCCCCTCGATCTGGTACGCCGCGGTGGCCGCGCCCCAGCTGAACCCGGCCGGCAGGTCCGGCAGCTCGGGCAGGTCCGGCCGGGTTGCGGCCGCGGCGGCGCCATCGGACGTGGTGGTCACCCCTTCACCGCCCCCTGCATGATGCCGTCGACGAGCTGCCGGCCGAGGAACATGAAGACGACGAGGATCGGCAGCGTGGCGAGCAACGTGCCGGTCAGCGTCAGGGTGTAGTCGGTGGTGTAGCCGCTGGCCAGTGCGGAGAGCGCCACCTGCACGGTCGCGTTGTTCTGCAGCACGACCAGCGGCCAGAAGAAGTCGTTCCACGCCTGCATGAAGGTGAACAGCCCGAGCACCGCCGCGGCGGGGCGGGCCGCCGGCAGGACGATGTGCCAGTACAGGCCGAACGTGCTGGACCCGTCGACGCGGCCGGCCTCCAGCAGTTCGTCGGGCACGGCGCGGCCGAGGTACTGGGTCATGAAGAAGACGCCGAACGCGGTCACCAGCCCGGGCACGATCACGGCGGCGAGGTGCCCGGTCCAGCCGAGGTCGGCCATCAGGATGTACAGCGGGATGATGCCGAGCTGGTGCGGCACCATCGAGGTCGCGATGGCCACGACGAGCAGCGCCTTTCGGCCCCGGAACCGCAGTTTGGCGAAGGCGAACCCGGCCAGGGTCGAGAAGAACACCACGGAGACGGTGACCGAGCCGCTGACGATGAAGGAGTTCACCAGGGCCCGGCCGAAGTCGGTCGTGTCGAACACGCGCGCGATGTTGTCGAAGAGGTGCCCGCCGGGCACCAGGGCCGGCGGCACCTTCGTGACGGCGTCGCTGGTCTGCGAGGACACGACGACGGACCAGTAGAGCGGGAAGACCGACCCGGCCACGACCGCCAGCAGGGCGCCGTAGCTCCAGACCGAGCCCTTGCGTGGGTACCCGAAGCTCCGACGCCGGTGGGACCGGCGTTGCGGCGGCGGGGGTGTGGTGCCGGTCTGTATGGGGTCCGCGAGGGTGGTCACGGCGTTCTCCTCAGTCCTCGTCCTTGGCGATGCGCCGGGTGAGCAGGAAGTTGATGATCGCGAAGATGGCGATGACCAGACAGAGCGTCCAGGCGACCGCCGAGGCGTAGCCGAAGCGGAACTCCCGGAACCCCTGCTCGTACATGAACAGGGCGACGGTCTGGAACTGCCGGTCGGAGCCGCCGGTGGGCGTCTGGGAGCTGGCGAACAGCAGGGGTTCGGCCATGATCTGCAGGCCGCCGATCGTCGAGATCACCGTGGTGAAGATGATCGTCGGCCGCAGCATCGGGACGGTGATCCGCCTGAACTGCTGACCCTGCGACGCGCCGTCGAGGTCGGCGGCCTCGTACAGGTGGTGCGGGATCGCCTGCATCGAGGCGAGGTAGATGAGGGCGTTGTAGCCGGTCCACCGCCAGGCGACGATGAACGAGATGGCCAGGTGGGAGCTCCAGGTGTTGGCCTGCCAGTCGATCGGGCCGATGCCGACGAGGCCGAGCGCCCAGTTGACCATGCCGAAGTCGCGGCCGAACAGCTGGGTGAAGACGATCGTCACCGCCACGATCGAGGTGACGTTGGGCAGCAGCACGCCCATCCGTAGCGCGGTGCGGGCCCGCAGCCGGTGGTTGAGCAGGTGGGCGATCCAGAGCGCGGCGAGCAGTTGCGGCACGGTGGACAACAACCAGATGCTGAGTGTGTTGCCCAGGGCGTTCCAGAAGTACGCGTCCTGCAGCATCTCGCGGTAGTTCGCGAGGCCGACCCAGCGGTGCGACCCGGAGTCGAGCAGGTCCCAGTCATTGAACGAGACGTACGCCGTGTACAGCAGCGGGAACAGCCCGAACGCGCCGAACAGCAGGAAGAACGGCAGGATGTAGAGGTAGGGCGAGCCCTTGGTGTCGAGCCGGCTCAGGCCGGCCCGCCGGGCCTGGTGGAGGTAGGTGGCCATCGTCGATCCTTCGTCGCCGGGGGCCGCCGGCGGTCAGGGGCGACCGCCGGCGGCGCGGGTCGAGTTACTTGGCGAGGCGCTCGACGTCGCTGACCATCTGCTTCCAGGACTCGTCGGAGCCTTGCTTGCCCTGTTCGATGCGGACGAGGGCGTCGCGGATGGTGGTCTGCACGTCCCCAGCTCGCGGGCCCTGGTACTGGGGCTTGAGTTGCTTCGCCGCGGTGGTGAAGAGCTGGCCCACCGGGGCGTTGTTGAAGAAGGCGTCCTTGTACTGGGCAATGTCGGGCTTGTCGTACAGCGCCGGGATGGACGGCAGGTTGCCCCGCGCGGTGAACACCTTGGCCTGCTGCTCCGGGGCGGTCAGCCACGCCGCGAGCCTCTTGGCCTCCTCGATGTGCTTGCCCTGCTTGGGAACGGTGAGGTACGAGCCGCCCCAGTTGCCGCCGCCGCCCGGGACGCTCGCCACGTCCCACTTGCCGGCGGCGTGCTTCGCCTGGTCCTTGATCTTGGCCATCATCCAGGCCGGGCACGCGATGGTGGCGAACTGGTCCTTCGCGAAGCCGTTGTTCCACTCCTGCGAGCTGCCGATCAGCTTGGCCGACAGGTTGCTCTGGATCGCCTGCACCGTCAGGTCCCAGGCCTTGCGGACATCGGGGTTGCTGCCCACGACGATGGCGTTGTCCTCGTTGTAGTACCCGACCGGAGCCTGGCCGATGATGGCGTTGAACAGTTGGCCGCCGCCATCGAAGAAGGCGCTGCCGGCCGGGGCCTTCGCCGCGTACCGCTTGCCGAACTCGATGTACTTGTCCCAGCCGCTGCCCCAGGCGGCCGACACCCGGTCGCGGTCGAACGGCATGCCAGCCTTCTCGAACAGGTCACGCCGATAGCAGATGGCCAGGCCGCCGACGTCGGTGCCGTACCCGATCTGCTTGCCGTCCTTGGCCAGCGACGCCGCCCACTTCCAGTCGAGGTACTCGGACTGGCGGTCCTTGCCCAGGTCGACGAAGAGGTTGCCCCGCTCGCGCATCTGCGCGATGAAGCCCGTGTCGACGCCCTCGATGTCGCCCGCGCCGGAGCCGGTGGCCAGGTGGGTGATCAGGTCGCGATGATGGTCGTTGTAGGCGGCCGTGTGCTCCTGGATCGTGATGTTCGGGTGCGACTTCTGGTACTCGGCGTACAGGTCCTGGTACCCGAAGTTGCCGAACAGGTTGACGTTCAGGGTGATCTTTTCGTTGCCGCTGCCGGAGCCTCCGTCAGTGCCGGTGCCACACGCGGTCAGCAGTACTCCGGCGGCCAAGGCGGCCGCCGCCAGTCGCAACAGTCGGTTTGGGTGCATGCCAGGGAGCCCTTTCGTGCGGTCATGTAACCGGTTACTTGAAACCGGTTACATGGTCAGCGAAGCGATGGTGGTGGGGGCGGGTGGAGATGGGTAAAGATCGGATGCCGGCCGAGTCGCGGGTGACCGCCGGTGAGCGCCTTTCCTGGGCAGTGTGGACGGATCCGGCCAGGGCATGTCAAGTTACGAAACGGTAACGGTCGATGCCGCTTGACCGGCAGACATCGCTGGCGCTACGGTCGTGAAACCGGTTACAGAAAAGGCACCACATTGACCACTATCAGGGAGTTGGCGCGCCGCTCCGGCGTGTCCGTCGCCACCGTGTCCCGCGTCTTCAACACCCCCGAGGTCGTCAGCCAGCACACCCGCCAGCGCATCCTCGACCTGGCCGCCGAGATCGGCTACCTGCCGAACGGGTCGGCCCGGACGCTCGCCACGAAGAAATCCAACATGGTGGGCCTGGTATGGGACACCGACCATCGCCGCCCCGGATGGCGCCACCCATTCCTGCAGGAGATCCTCGTCGCGCTCAAGACGGCGCTGAGCGCGCACGGGCTGAACCTGCTCATGCTCGCCGGCCACGACGCGGCGGGGCCTGACGACGGGCAGCGATACGTGCGCGCCGTCCGCCAGCACAACCTCGACGGCGCCGTCATCATCGACAACGGCACCCGGGACCCAGCCGTGCTCGCCCTCGTCGAAGCCCAGGTGCCGTGCGTCGCTCTCGACCTGCGGGTCGACGGCCCGACGTCGACCTACATCACCTCGGACAATGCCGGCGGCGCGGCGCTCGCCGTGCGCCACCTCGTCGAACGCGGCCACCGGCGCATCGCCACCATCACCGGCCCGCTGCGAACCTGGCCGGGAGCCGAACGGCTCGTCGGCTTCCGGGCCGCGCTGGCCGGGGCCGGCCTGCCGCTCGCCGACAGCCACGTCATCGAGGGAGACTTCTATCTCGACGGCGGTCACGCCGCGATGAACCGGCTGCTCGCCCTCGACGACCGCCCTACCGCAGTGTTCGTCGCCGGTGACGAGATGGCTGTCGGCGCGATGCGGGCGGCCCAGGCGGCCGGCCTACGGATCCCCGACGACATTGCGATTGTCGGCTTCGACGACATCGAGGTGGCCGCGTTGATCCCGCCCGGGCTCAGCACCGTCGCCCAGAACAAGCCCGGCTTCGGCACGGCCGCCGCCGAGGCGCTGGTCGCCATGCTGCACGGCGGCGACGACCCGCCCAAGCCGACCGTGTTGCCGACGACGCTGGTCGTCCGCGGCTCCACCTGACCCGAACGGCGCGACGTCGGCGCCGTCCCGCTCTGGATCGTGCTGCTGCTCGCGGTCGCTGTTGCCGGAGCCGCTGTCACCGACCCCGCAACCGGGCCTGCCTCGAGCGTCACACCCGTGCCTGGGTGAGGTCGCGGCCGGCTAGGTTCGTGTCCGATCATCGGGCACCAGATTGCAGCATCCATGCTGTGTTTCGCGTACTGGTGGTCAAGCACGCTCGACCACGCAAATCTCATCTCAGCGACGCCCCCGACCGAGCCTGGCTCAATCGGGGGTGGTTGTCGTGGCTGATCGTTCTGTTCGCTGGTTATGCCCGCAATGCCGACAGAAGTAGATCCGTGACCATCGCGGGCTGCGTGACCATCGCCAGGTGATCGGCATCCATGCGTCGGACCCGGTAACCACATCGTTCTGCCTGCTCTGCTGTGGACTGGTACGCGGCGCTCAGCTGGAGGTAGACGCGCGTGGCGGAGTTCCACGCTCCGCCTGGCGCGGGCAGCACCTCGGGGCCCGGTGATACTCGTTGATCACGCCGCTCAGAACGCGGCGTCGCCGGATCGGCTTGTCGATCGCGATGACCACGCCGGGGTCGTGGTCGGGCGGATGCTGATCCAGGCGCGGTCACGCCGGCTCGGGCGGCGTCTTCGAGGTGGACGAGCCGAGGCGGGCGCGGTCCCGGCGGATGTCGTCGCGGCTCTCGTCGGGCCGCTCCGCCGCGCGGCCGGTGTCGTCGTCGAAGGACGACTCCTCGGCCACCAGCTGCCGGGCGAACGCCCGCAGCAGGCCCCGCAGCTGAAACACGACCTGGCCGTCCTGCCGCTCGATGTCCAGGAGCCCGGCGTCCAGCAGTTCGGTGAGCGCGTCCTGCGCGTCCTGCTCGGCGACGTCCAGCAGCGGCGCGCACATCCAGCCCTGGAAGCGTGGGTCGTCGAGCCGGCTCACCCGCCGCAGCAGGCGCCGGGCCAGCGGGCTGAGCCCCTGCCAGATCTCGTTGACCATCGCCACGAGGTCCAGGCCGCCGTAGGACAGTTCGGCCAGCCGGCGGCGGTCGTCGTACAAGCGGACGATCAGGCCGCGTACCGGCCAGTGCGGTTGGCTCTTCAGCCGCCCGGCGGCCAGCCGTAGCGCCAACGGCTCGCCGGCGCACAGGTCGGCCAGCAGGGCGATGTCGGCCGCCTCGGTGTCGACCCGCTCCTGGCCGACCGCCTTGGTGAGCAGGTCGACCGATTCCTGGGCATCCAGCGGGCCGATGCTCAGCGTGGTCGCGCCGCCGAGCGCGGGCAGCCGGGTCCGGCTGGTCACGATCACCGAGCACGTCGGGCCGCCGGGCAGCAGCGGCGCCACCTGCTGCCCGCCGGCCGCGTCGTCGAGGACCACGAGAACCCGGCGGCCGCTGAGCAGGTTGCGGTACATGTCCGTCCGCTCCTCCAGGCTGTCGGGTACGGCGCGGCCGGGCACGCCGAGCGCGCCGAGGAAACGGGCCAGCACCGCACCGGCGTCGGCCGGGCGGGCGGCACCGCCGAGCCGGGCGAACAGCTGGCCGTCCGGATACTCCCCGTCGAGGGCGTGGGCGATGTGCACGGCCAGGGTGGTCTTGCCCAACCAGGGCCGGCCGGCGACAACCACGATGGCTATCGCGCGGGACCCGGCGTCGCGCGGTTCACGCAGCGCCGTGCACACCCGTCCGATCAGGTCCCGCCGGCCGGTGAAGTCGCCGATGTCGGCGGGTAGCAGGCGGGGCACGGCTGCCCGCACCGGTACCGGACGGGACGTCTCCTCCGGCTCCAGCAGGTCGGCCACCTCGCCGGCGAGAATCGCCCGCTCCAACCGGCGCAGCTCGGCCCCGGGCTCCAGGCCGAGCTGCTCCACGAACAACTCCCGGCCGACCCGGTAGGTGTGCAGCGCCTCGGCCTGCCGGCCACCCCGGTACAGCGCGATCATCAGCCGCGCCCGCAGCCGCTCACGGAACGGGTTCGCCGTGACCAGCTCGGCCAGCCCGCCGGTCAACTCGTGGTGCTGGCCGAGCCGCAGCCGTACGTCGACGTACTCCTCGATCACGGCCAGTCGCCGTTCGGCCAGCTGGGTGCCGATCGACTGGACGAGTTGGCTGCGTACGCCGGCCAGCGGGACAGCGCCCCGCCACAGCCGCAGGGCGTCGCGGAGCATGTCGGCCGCGTCGTGCGGCCGGCCCTGACCCAGCAGTCGCCGGCCGTGCGCGACGAGATCGTTGAACTTCAGCAGATCCAGTTCGTGGTCGCTGCACTGGATGGAGTAGCCCGACGGGCGGGTCACGATCGCGTCGGGCCGGCCGCTGGCGGTCAGGGCGCGCCGGATGGCCGAGACGCAGATCCGTACCTGCTCCTTCGCGGTCGGTGGCGGCGTGTTGTCCCAGACCGCGTCGACGAGGCGGTCGACGGTCACCACCCGGTTGGGTTCGAGTAACAGCATGGCGAGAACGGTCTGCTGCCGAGGTGGGAACGACAGGTGACCGGTCGTGCCGACGGCCTCCAATGGACCGAGAACGCGAAACCACACAGATCTGCTCCCTCCCCGATATAGGGTGGCTTCGGCGTGGTTGTGACAAAATTGGTGATACCGCGCTGGACAATCCTCGTACTGGCGATACCTCGGACCGCACGCCGTGTGTGGGAATTGTTGCGCACCGCTAGATCGATGCTGATTGATTCCGGACAGGCTGTGGACGGCTGGACCGTACGCGCAGGTCGTACGCGCGTGTCCAGCAAATCTTGCGGACAGCCATGGACGCGTCCGGAATCCCACGGCGAGGCGCGCTTTTCGCGCGGATATGCGGCGAGCTGCGGAATGCGGCGAGGCCGGAACGGGGAATCGGGGGAGCCCGGTCGGCAACCGTCCGGCTTGCGACTGGCGGAGCGGCGCGGCCCGGATCCGGACTACGGCCGCGCTTCGTCCAGCACGCCCGCGACGACCCGCCACACGTCGGCGTCGCCCAGCAGCCGCTCGCGGTCGACCCCGAACGACATGCCGCGCGCCGTATCCACCGGCGGCCTGTGGTCCCGCGAGGACAGGAACATCGGAGTCCCTGCCCGCAGATCCAGTCCGCCCTGGGCGGCCAGGAGCAGGTAGGCCATGTACGCGGCGAATCCGTCGGTGAGCTCCCGGCGGAGGACCTCACCCAGGGACAGCCGGTCGGCGATGCCCGACATGAGCTGGTCGTACCGGTCGACCAACGCCGTGGCGACCCGCGGCAGGTCGTCCCGGCCGGTGGCGAGCAGTTCCCGCGACCACTGCCGGGCGTCGTCCAGCTCGCCATCGGCCAGGTAGGGCGCGGAGGCCTGGACCGCCGACACGAACTGGTCGCGGAGCGCAGCGTCCGGCACCGCCGCCGCGTCGAACAGCAGGACCGCGGGTGGTGTCGCGCCGGCCGTCGCGCTGACCGCGTCCGCGACACGTGTCGCCAGGGCCGTCCCGGCGCAGAAGCCCAGTACGGCCCGCACCGGGCGACGGCTCGCGAGCGCCTCGCCCACCCACTGCGCGATGTGCGCGTCCAGTCGCGAATCCGCGTGCAGGCCCGACCAGGCGATGTGGAGGAAGCACAGCTCGACGGGGGCCCCGGCGGCCAGGTCGGCGAAGCCGGCGGCGGCCCGCCCGCCCGGGAAGTCCAGGCACAGGACCAGGTCACGTCCCCGATCGCACAGCTGCCGCCACGTCGTCAACTCCACCGCCCACCCCTTCACTGTCTCCCCAGCGCACCAGGCAACCCGGGGACGGTATCGATCGCCTATCGTCTGGCGATCACCGGCGCCCGTTGCGGCGGTGACCCGGTGTATCAGCGACCGGCGGCGGACTCCCCGTCGACCGGGCAACCGGGCGAAACACCCGAGATCCACCAATCCGGGAGGGCGGGCCGGGCACGCATTCTCCACTGCCGATATCTGTTGGATAGCCCACCAATACCGGCGAGCAGAACAACGGACAGATGGCTGATGTGTGGCAGCGAACGAACACGGCGGATCTTCCGGCTGGCGAGGGCGTCGATGACCCGAGCGCACCCCGCGGGCCGACCGAACAGGGGGTGGCCGCCCTGTTCATGGATCTGCTCGGCCGGGAACGGGTCGGCGTCGACGACAACTTCTTCGCCCTCGGCGGCCATTCCCTGCTCGCCGCGCGACTGGTCGCGCTGGTGCGGACGGACTTCCACGTGGATATGACGCTCCTCGATCTATTCGACCGTCCGACCGTGGCCGGTGTCGCGGCCTTCGTCGACCGGGCCTCCGGTGACCCGTCCCGAGGCGGGACGCGATGACCATCCGCGCACTCATCTGCGATGAACTGCCGGTCGTCCGGGACGGCATGCGGACGCTACTCGACGCCGTGCCCGACATCGACGTGATCGGGACGACCGACAACGGCATGGAGGCGATCATGCTGGTGCGTACCGCGCGGCCCGATGTCGTGGTCACCGACCTGAACCTGCGGATCATCTCCGGCCTCGAGATGATCCGCCGGCTCGGCAAGGAAGACCCGCCGCCCAACATCGTCGTGTTCACCGCGTCCGACGCCGACAAGACCGTCAGCGACGTACTGCACGCGGGCGCGAGCTGCCTGCTCGGCAAGGACGCGAGCCCGCAGGAACTGGTCGCCGCGATCCGGGCGGCGGCCGCGGGTCGGGCCATGCTCGCCCCGAACGTCGCGCAGCGCCTGGTCACCTGGTTCCGCGAGCAACCGGAAAGCACGGCCTCGACGCAGTATCCGGAGGTGACCGACCTGACCCCGCGCGAGCGGGAGGTGACCCAGATGGTGGCCCGGGGCATGTCGACCGAGGACGTCGCCCGTGAGCTGATCATCGGCGTCGCCACCGTGCGTACGCACCTTTACCGGGTGCGTACCAAGCTCGGCGTCCGCGACCGCGCGCAGCTCGTGTCGCTGGCCTACCGGTCCGGGCTCATCCAATCGGCTGGGCACGATCCCGACCTGGAGAAGCGGGCGAGCTGACCTCGCCGTCGAAGGCGGTGCGCCGGGCGCCGCCGCGACGCGGGTGGGGCGCGAGGGCGCGCTCGTTGTGGGCGAGGACCTCCACTGTCCGGTCGAGCCGGATCGAGGCGTCGGCCAACCGGCGGCGGGCCACCGCCCGGGCGTCCGGGTCGTCGAGTCGATCCGCGGCGCGCAGCGCGACCTGCCAGACGTCCACCCGGTCGGGCCGGTGGCCGCCGTGCGCCAGGTACGTGTCCAGGCTCCAGGCCAGGTGCCAGGCGTGGGCGGCGAACCCGGCGCCGATCGCGTGATGCAGCACGCTCTGGAGCACGGGTCGCCGCTCGTCGAACCACGCCGTCGCGGGCGACCGGTCGGTGTGCGGCGGCTCGGGGATGACGCCGGCGGCCGGCGGGGCGAGCGGCACCGGGTCCGGATCGTCGCCGCCGGGATCCAGGACAGCCGCGGCAGCCCGCGCGCTGTGCACGTAATGGTCGAGCAGCCGGACCGTCGCGGCGTGCCGGGCGTCTTCGGGATCGGTCTGCGCGGCGAGGTCGCCGGCGTAGGCGCCGACCAGGCCGTGAAGCGCGTACCAGCCCGGCCTCCGCTCGGTGACCAGGGCCGCCCCGCTGAGTTCGGACAGCCGGAGGATCGCCTCGGCCGGCGGGAGGGCGGCCAGACTGGCGGCCGCGGCCGCGCGGACGTCCCGCCCCGGGTGCAGGCTCAGCAGCCGGAACAGCCGGGCGGCCGGCGGGCTGAGCCGGCGGTACGACCAGGAGAACGCGGTCTCGAGCTCGGTGGCCGGATCGCCGCCGAGCGCGTTCGGTTCGCGGCCGCGGTCGAACAGCCGGACAGCCAGCGTGTCCAGGGCCACGCCGGGGTGGGCCAGCGCCCGGGCGGCGACGAGGACCAGCGCCAGCGGCAGCCCGCCACACCGCTCGACGACGTCGCGGACCGCGTGCGGCTCGGCGGCTACCCGGTGTGCCCCCAGGCGGCGTGCCAGCAGGTCCCCGGCCGCGTCGACGGCCAGTACGTCGAGCATCACCGAGCGGGCGCCGTCGGCGGCGATCAGACCAGCCATCCGGCTCCGGCTGGTCACCAGGACCAGGCAGCCCGAGCTCGCCGGCAGGAGGGGCCGCACCTGCTCGACCGTGTGCGCGTTGTCCAGCACCAGCAGCACCCGGCGGTTGTAGAGCAGGGAACGGTAGAGGGCGATGCGCGCCGCGGTGGTCGCGGGAATCTGTCCGGCCGGTACGCCGAGGGCGGTCAGGAAGTCCCGCACGACCGCGTCGGGAGGCATCGGTGGCCCGTCCGGATCACACCCGCGGAGGTTGACGTACAGCTGTCCGTCGGGGAAGCGACCGGCGACCTGGTGGGCCCAGTGCACGGCCAACGCCGTCTTTCCCACGCCGGCCATGCCACCGATGACCGCGATCACCGCGCAGCCGGCCGGTGCGTCGGGTGCGATCACCGCGTCCAACGCGGCCAGCTCGGCCGATCGGCCGCTGATGTGGGACACGGCGGGCGGCAGCTGGTGCGGTACGGCCGGCGGGTGCGGCTCGGGCGGAGCCGGTTCGGGGATCCGCAGTGTCTCGGAGCGGTGGATCTGCCGGTAGCTGAACGCGTGTTCGACCGCCGCGTAACGGGGCCGCCAGAACTCGTCGACGCCGGTGGTCAACGACAGCTGGCCCAGCCGCCCGCGGTCGGCGCTGTACTTGCGGACCGCCTCCACCAGCCCCTTGACCACGTCCCAGTCGGGCAGCCGGCGAACCTGCCCGGACAGGATCGAACCCAGCTGGCTCTTGCTGATGCCCACGAGGTCGGCCAGGTCACGCAGGCTGGGGCCGCCCGCTTGGAGTCGGAGTTGCCGTAGGTCCAGGCATAGTTGCTCTAGCAACTGCAGCGCCAAGTCCATGGCATCGCGGCCTCCCATATCCGATGCTGTAGAACGCTCGGAGTGAATGATCCACGCGATCGCCTGCGTGCGCGAACGTCGATGTCCGGCGCCTTCCGGACAGCGAATCACACATGCTTCCCGACGTGAATGTTCGTATGGCCGAAGTCTTGCCACAGATGGCGGGCGGTTCCGACCTACGGGCGGAGGCCCGACCCGACCCGCACCGGTGGGCTGCGCAGACACCGGCCGGGGACTCCCCGGCCGGCCGCCATCCGGACCCGTTCTCGAATCGGCGAAGGCACCACGTGCCCCCGGCCACGCGCAAAGCTGACCCCGAAACCGTTCGGGGTCAGCTTCGTCCGCGCATCGCTGTCAGTTCTGCTGGGTGACGACCTCGGTGTCCGCCAGCTCGCCCGAGTCGGCATCGCTCCGGTCGGGTCCGGGCGACTGCGCGCTCGTCCCCGGGTGGCCGGCCTGCTCGGCCTCGCGGAGGCCCCGCGTGGTCACCCGCGAGGCGAACACGAGCGCGGCGAGCGTCAACCCGATGCTGGCGCCGATGAACGTGGCCGAGGTTCCCCGGTAGTGGGCCAGCACCCCGCCCAGCAACGCACCCAGCGGTACGACGCCGAGCACGATCAGGCGATAGGCGGCGGTGACCCGGCCCAGCAGTTCGTCGGGCACCGAGGCCTGCCGCAGCGTACTGACGACGATCTGGTTCATCGCGGTCGCCACCGCGCTGCAGAACAGGAAGATCTCGACGAGGACGACACTGGTGCTGAGGCCGAACGCGGCGTAGGTGGCCGCGGGCACCAGGGCCGCGAGCCAGGTCACCGGCCCACCGCCGATCACCCGGACCAGCTTCGACGCGATCAGCGAGCCGGCGATGGAGCCCACCGCCGGTACCGCGATGAAGACGCCCCACCACGCCGGCGTGACGCCGAGCGGCCCGGTGGCCACGAGCACGATCAGACCGCCGGTGGCGGCTCCGAAACCGTTGATCGAGGCGGAGATGAACGCCACCCGACGCAGCAGCTTGTGGTTCCAGAAGTAGGACCAGCCGGCCCGGATGTTGCGCGCGATGGACCCGGGCGTGGGCCGGGAGTTGTTGACCTCACTGGCCGTCGGCAGCAGCCGGGGCAGTGTGATCAGGGCCAGCGCGGCGATCGCGAACAGCCCGGCGCCGGTGGTGAAGACCAGCCACGCCGACACCGCGAACAGCGCGGCGCCCACCGGCGGACCGACGAACGTGTTGATGGCCGACTGCACGGCGAACAGGCGTCCGTTCGCCCGCTCGAGGTCCTTGCGTTCGACCAGGCGCGGCGGAACCGTCAGCGCCGCGTTGTCGACCATCGTCTCGGCCGAGCCGGCGAGGAACACCGCCAGGTAGAGGATGACGATGCTGTGCAGGTGGGCGAGCAGCGCCAGGACGAGCAGGCCGAACGCGACCGCGCGGAACACGTTGCCGACGACCATGATGAGGCGCCGGTCGATGCGGTCGGCGAGCTCACCGGACGGCAGGGTGAACAGCAGCCACGGTAGGAAGTTCGCCACGGTCATCCCGCCGATCAGCAGCGGGTCCCGGGTGATCGCCACGGCGAGCAACGGTATGGCCGCCGACACCAGGCCGTCTGCCGTGTTGGACAAGCCCTGCGACAACCACAGGCGGTTGAAACTACGCCCCAGGCCCATGTGCACTCCTCAACAGGTTATCGAAGGTCTTTGCGGATCAGCGCCCGGTGTTGCAACCGGGGCTCGACGACAGCGAATCCGCAGGCCTCGAACGTGGTGACCCGGCCGCGGAAGCTGCGGGGGTCGATTCGGGTCGCCGGGTCCCGGTCGTCCTCGGGATAGGCCTCGATCAGGTCGGCCTTCTCGTCCCGGGCCCATTGCACGGCCCGGTTGATCAGCACCCGGAGCAGGCCCTGGTGCCGCTGCTCGCGGGCGAGGTAGACGCAGACGATGGACCAGATGCGCGCCGGGTCGTCCCCGGGAAGCAGCTTCGCGGCGCGGGAGGTGCGCAGCCGCGGGAAGCCCAGGCGGGGACCGACCCCGATCCAACCCACCGGCACCTCGTCGATCGAACCGAGGATTCCGACCCGCTCGCCGGTGGTGATCAGCTCGGCGAGGCGGTCCCGTCGCGCTGCGGAACGACATGCGGCGTAGTCCTTCCGCTCCAGCCGGAAGTACTGGCAGAAGCAGTGTTCGGTGAGCCCTTTCGGGCCGAAGAACCGCTCCACCCTCGGCCAGTCGTCCGGGCCGACCACGGTTGCCATCAGGTCACTCACACGTCCTTCTCTCCGCGGCGTGGGTGCCGCCTATTTCCAGTTGACCGAGAGCGGCAGGCTCACGACGCCGTTCAGGAAGTTCGACACGAGATGCCTGGGCTCACCAGCAAGGGAAACGGATCGGACGCTCTCGCGCCAGAGATCGAAGAACGTTTTCATCCCAGCGATGGCCACATGCTGGCCGATGCACCGGTGAACACCGAATCCGAACGCGGTGTGCTGGTTCGGGGAACGGTCGGGGACGAACCGGAACGGCTCCGGGAACACCTCTTCGTCGCGATTCGCCGAGGCGAGCCATGCGCTGACCAACGACCCGGCCGGGACCTCGGTTCCGGCGAGTGTCAGGTCGGCGGTCGTACGCCGCAGCACGTGGTTGATGGGGCTCGCCCACCGCAGGGCCTCGTCGACGAACCGCTGTTCCGTGCGTTCCTGGCGGGTGAACCACGACCACAGGTCGTCATCGTCGGCCAGCAGGATCAACATCTGATTGATCGTCTGGGGAATGGTCGGATTCGCCCCCATCAGGAACGCGTAGGCGTTCAGCAACGCGACGTCCCGGCCGGAGTCGTCGACCACGGCGGTGGTCCGTGGACACCGGCCGATCACCGTGTCATCCGGCGGGGTGTCCTCCAGGACGTCCCCGAGCACCGTCATGATCGTCGTGTGGGCCTCGAAGAGGTCGAGACGGCGCTGGTACTCCGACTCGGCGGCGTCCGTTGCGCCCATCGCGCGCACGGTCGCCCGGCCGGTGACCGGCCACTCACTCGTGGGGATGCCCATCAGCGCGCCGGTGACCGTCATCGGCAGGGTGACCATGTCCGCACAGAAGTCGAACGACTCACGGCCGCGGATGGTGTCGAACAACTCTCGCATGCGTTCTTCGATCCGCCGCGCGAGCCGCTGCGTCGCCGGCACCGTCATCAGCGGAGTGAAGATGCGTTTGAGTTCGGGGTGGACCGGCGGGTCGGTGAGGTGGATCGCCGCCCCGGCCGCGACGTCCCCGTCGCCGCGCACGCTGAGCATCGTGCTGTACGCCGAGGAGAAGGCCGTGTGGTTGCTCAGCACCTCCCGGACGTCGGCGTGGCGCACCGCCGCGAAGAACTCCTGACCATCGGGGGTGACCTGGTGGTGGAGTCCACCGAGTGCGCGCATCTCCCGCCACACCGCGTGCATGCCCTGGTCCGAATACCGCGACTCGTCGTAGAGGTCCGACGATCCGGGAGCGCCGAGATCGACTCGCATCAGCACGTCTCCTTGCCTGGCAGTGGGTCGAGTAGTCCGATGTTCTCCGCGCACCGCAGGTAGAAGCGCGACGCGACCGACCAGGCCGTGATGCCCCGGGCACCCATGACCTGCATCGAGGCGCGTACGACGCGGACCATCGCGTCCTGCTGGACCAGCTCGAAGCGCCGCAGCGCGCTCTCGTCCAGCTGCGCCGCGGTGTTCGCGATCTCGTACAGGCGCGTGCCCACCGCGTGCATCTCGGCGTAGCAGCGCACGAGTGGGAACATCAACGCGTCGAGGTCGACGAGGCGCCGACCGAACTGTTCGCGGCCGGACGCGTACTCCCAGGCCGTGCGGAACAGCCCGACGCCGAGGCCCAACACGTACGCCGCGTGGCGTACGCGGTCTTCGGGCGATCCGGTGGGACCAGGTCGGTAGGCGTTCTCGTAGCCGAGATACCCGAGGCTCAGGCTGATCGCGCACCCGGCGGTGAGACCGAGCCCGAGACCGCCCTCGTCCTCGGCGCGCTCCACGCGGTCGAACCCCAGCTCGGCCAGGGTGTCCGCCAGCGCCCTGCGGCGGTTCGGCGAGTAGGCGAACAAGGGCTGCGCCCGGACGCCGGCGCCGACCGGTTCGAGGACCTCCACCAGCGTGTCGACCAGCTCCGGCCCGAAACGGAGGGGAATCTCCCGACAGCGGCGGGAGTACTCCTCGCCGAGGTCCACCTTGATGGTGGACAGCATGATCTCCGACGAGCCGGCCGACAGCGTGAGCCCGGGCGACTCGGTGAGCGCGGAGTACAGCTCCTCGCGGACGAGATCGTCGAGGTCGGTCCGGTCCGCCAGCGTCCGCCAGCGGCGCAGCACCTCGTGCCCGACCTGCTGGCAGGTCTCGCTCGTGTACAGCTTGGCCACGGCGGTGTCGGTCGCCGCGGCATCGGGGCGCAGGAACACCTCGGTCGCCGCGCGGGCCACCGTCGTGGCGCACTCGACCTGCCCTTCGAGCAGCTGGAGGTCGTCGGGTCGGCCGGTCGCCGCGCGGAGCGCGGTCAGCCATCGGGCCGCCCGGACGACGTGGTCGATGCCGGTGCGTTCGATGGCCAGGGCGCCGTCGAGCAGCCCCCACCCGCGGCCGTCCGCACCGATCCGGCGCCAGCTCTCGACCTCGACGTCGCGGAGCGTCACCCGGCACATGCGCTCGGGCTGGATCGTTTCGACGAGTTCGACGGTCACGCCGGGTGCGGCCAGGTCGACGACGAAGAGGGTGATGCCGTCGTACTTGTTGCCGTCCGTGCCGGTGCGTGCGGCAACCAGTGCGGAACCCGAGATGTCGCTGTAGATGCTGAACACCTTGACGCCGTTGATGACGTACCGATCGCCGCGGCGCTCGGCCCGCGTCCGGAGCGCGGCGAGGTCGCTGCCCGCGCCCGGTTCGCTGTAGAGCACGGTGGCGAACTCCTCACCCCGGCTGATGCGCGGGAGCAGTTCGCGTTTGAGCCGGTCGGAGCCGGACTTCAGCACGAAGTAGCCCACGATCTGCACGGTGAGCGCGTACACGAGGTCGGGCAGGCCGGTCGCGATGAACCGCTCGAACAGCTCGACGCTCACCCACGTCGGCGTCCCCGAGCCGCCGAACCCGCGCGGCCAGTCCGGGGTGAGCAGGCCACGTCGGCCGAGTTCCCGGTACGCCTCGGCGATGGCCTGCCCGTCCATCCGCCGGGACCGGATCACGAGGTCGCGCCACCGGGCCGTGCCGATCAGCTCGGTCAGCGACGCGAACAGGTCGGGCGCGGCGTTCCCGTCGTCCGTGTCCGTGCCCGTGCCCGTGTCCGCGATGGTGTCCGCGGCCGGCAGAGCGTGCCGGATGATCTTTTCGATGGCGGTCAGGTTCTCCGGGTTGTTGAGCAGGTCGTAATGCCCGCCGGGCAGGTCCTGCACCTCGACCTCGCCCGAGGTCATCGCGCCCCAGTCCGACTTGGAGGACGCCGTGGCGCGGATCGAGACGATGTCGAGATCGCCGGGCGTGGGCCACCAGGTGCCGATGAGGCGGGAATTGTGCACGAAGATCTCGAAGCGTTCCGAGAACGTCTCCATGTCCATGCCCAGGGCGTCGGCGGCCGCCGCCGGCGAGTCGGCCAGCCACTCGCCGTCCTGTCCGCCCGACCTCAGTGCGTCGCCGACGAACCCCTGTAGCCGCTCGCCCGGCAGGGGCTCCTGGTATTCGCGGAACCGCCATGTCGAGTCGATCAGGACCACCTTCGGGCGGACTCCCTGCCGGGCCAGCAGGCAGGCGATCTCCCAGGCGAGGCCGCCGCCGAACGACCAGCCGCACACCACGTCGACGTCGGGACACCGATCGCCGAAGCCCGCCACGTACCGCCGCGCGAGTTCCTGCATCGACGGGGCCGGCTCCCCGTCCAGGAGGACGTCCAGCGAGGCCTCCAGCCCGACGCACCGGTAGTCGGGGAGTCTGCGCACCAGCGGCTGGAGCGCGAGGAGGCTGCCGCCGACCGGATGCGCGAACAGGAGGGTCCGCTCGGCCTGGTCCGGCTGGTTCATCGCGACGAGGCCCGGTACGCGGGTCGCCGTCGACCGTGCACTGAGGTAGGTGCTGAGGCGCTTGCCGTCATCCATGTCGGCCTACTCGCTGGCCAGGAGTCGGGCCACGTCTTCTTCGCTCATCTGCTCGATGGCCTGTTCGAGTTCCTCGGCCGACATGCTGGCCAGCCGGGCCCGCTCGACCTCCAGGGCCATGCTCTGCACGCTGGAGTCGTTGAAGAACACGACCAGGGAGATCGTCGTGGCGAACAACTTCTTGATCTTGGACATCAGCTGGACGGCCTGGAGGCTCGTCCCGCCCAGGTCGAAGAAGCTGGCGGTCTTGGAGAAGTCGACGCGGCCCAGGATCGGCCCGAACGCCTCGGTGAGCATGACGCGTTCGATGTCACTGAGCTGCTCCACGGGCGTGGACTCGACGACGGCGTCAGGGCCGGCGGCGGGCAGCGCCCGCTCGTCGATCTTCCCGCTCGCGTTGATTGGCAGCTCGTCCATGATCACGAAGGTGTGGGGTCGCATCGTGGACACGAGGCGCTTGCGGCAGTGCTCCCGCAGCACCGCCTCGGAGACGGTGCCGCCCGCCCCGGTCGCGCAGTACGCCACGACCCGCTTCTGCTCCCCGTCCGGCCGGACCTGTACGTACACGTTCTTGATCCCGTCGGCCGCGCGGATCGCGCTCTCGATCTCGCCGATCTCGATCCGCACGCCGTTGATCTTCACCTGTCGGTCGCGCCGCCCGACGTACACGAGGTCGCCGCTGCCGTTGAGCCGCGCCAGGTCGCCGGACAGGTAGACCCGGGCCGTCGGATCGGGACCGATCGGGTCCGCGATGAACTTCTCCCGGTTGTCCTCGTCCCGGCGCCAGTAGCCCGACGTCAGTCCGACGCCGCCGAGCGCGAGCTGCCCGATGACCCCCTGGGGTACCGGCCGGTGGTGGTCGTCCAGCACGTACGCCGTGTGGTTGTCCATCGGTCCGCCCATGGGCAGGGCGGCCGGCGACAGCGGCTCCCGCAGCTCCTTCACGATGCTGGTGACGGTGCACTCGGTCACGCCGTATCCGTTGAAGATGCGGCGGCCCTTGCCCCACGCCCGGACGAGCTCGTGGGAGAACGCCTCGCCGCCGACGAACACGATGCGCAGGTCGTGCAGCGGTGCCGGATCGAGCAGCTTCATCACCGACGGCGGCAGGTCCGTCACGGTGATCCGGCGCTCCTCCAGGAGCCGCTGGACATCCGGCATGCTCAGCCGCTGACCGGACGGC
The DNA here is from genome assembly GCF_044465125.1 of Micromonospora sp. NPDC049836. Taxonomy (NCBI): domain Bacteria; kingdom Bacillati; phylum Actinomycetota; class Actinomycetes; order Micromonosporales; family Micromonosporaceae; genus Micromonospora; species Micromonospora sp. NPDC049836. Next base: position 821,964 of record NZ_JBITLH010000002.1, on the reverse strand, counting down.
ACGAGGTGAAGCGACGCGCCGCTCAGCAACGCACCGAACATCTCGAAGATCGAGACGTCGAATCCGCAGGACGCGTAGCCGAGCACCCGGTCTGAGGGCGAGAGCTCGAACAGCGTCCGCACGTTGCGGATGAAGCCGAGGATGTTGTCGTGGCTGATGAGCACGCCCTTGGGCGTCCCGGTGCTGCCCGAGGTGTACATCAGGTAGGCGACCGCGTCCTCGCCGCGGGCCACCTCCGGCCGGTCGGCCGGGGGCTCGGCGTCGGCCGGCAACCGCCACTCCAGCTCCGGTGAGATCCCGGCCGTGGTCGCGTCGCAGATCACGGACAACAGATCGGCGTTGTCGATGATCGCCTCGATGCGGCCGCGCGGGTTCATCGCGTCGATCGGGACGTAGACCGCGCCCAGCGACATGAGGGCCAGCACGGTCGCCGGGAAGTCGGGCGACGGTTCGAGCGCGACGCCCACCCGGCTGCCGGCGCCGACCCCGGCCGCGCTCAGGTGGGCGCGCAGCAGGTCGACCCGGCGCAGGAGCTGTCCGTAGGTCAGCCGCGCGGTGGGCGTGCTGACCGCCACGCGGTGCTCGTGCTCGTCGGCGACGTCGCGGAAGTGCGCGAAGACGTTGCCGGTGGGCACCGGCGTCCGGGTGCCGACGCCCAGGCGGGCCTGTAGCTGCCGGGACTCCTCGTCGGCGTCCCACAGCCGCTGCATGCCGACGTCCGGCGAGGCCAGCGCCCGGCGCAGGAACCCGACGAACACCCGCTGCATGCTCTGGATCGTCGCCAGGTCGAAGATGTCGGTGTTGTATACGGTGTTGACCTCCAGGTCCTCGTCGGCCTGGTTGAGGGTCCACTGCTGGAAGAACTTCGCGCGGGTCGTCCTGGGCAGGATGCCGGTCAGCGTGACGCCGTCGAGGAGCTGGAGCTGGTCGCTCCACTCGTTGATCGTCAGCGTGTACTGCAGCAGCGTCGACCGTGAGGAGTCCCGCTGGACGTTCGTGTGCGCGATGATCTCCTCGAGCGGAAGGTAGCCGTGCGCCTGGGCGCCGCGCAGCCGCTGCTGGACCCCGGCCAGGCATTCCTGGAACGTCTCGTCCGGTGCGACCGGGCAACGGAGCGGCAGCATGTTGATGAAGAAGCCGATGGTCCGCTCGGTCTCGATCTCGCCGCGGTTCGCGTTGGGCATCCCGAAGATGACGTCCTCGGATCCGGAGTACCGGTGGTACACGCAGGCCATGGCCGTCGCGTACACCGTGGCCGGCGTGGTCGACAAGGCCAGGGCGAGGCGCTTGACGTCGGCCGCGACCCCCTTCCATTCGCTCGTCTCCGAGCTGCCGGCGTAGGTCGCCTCGGGTGGCAGCGGACGGTCACCGGGAATGTCCATGACCTCGACGTCGCGCAGGGTTTCCGTCCAGTAGTCGACGCTGGCCTGCCACGCCCCGGCCTGCAGGCGCTTGCGCTGCCAGGCGCTGAAGTCGGCGAACTGGACGGCCGGCGGTTCGATCTCCGGCACCACGCCGACCCGCCGGGCGTTGTACTCCCGCACCAGTTCGTCGAAGAAGATCGCCGAGGACACGCCGTCGAAGATGATGTGATGGAAGACCACGCTGAGGAAGTGCAGGTCACGGTGGACGGTGACCAGGTCGAATTTCCACAGCGGAAACGTCGTCAGCGTGAACCGGGTCTCGGCGAGTTCGGCCAGGATCCGGCTCGCCTCCGCCTCCGAGTCCGCGGGTGACCGCTCCACGACGACCTCGGGGTCCTCGACGATCCCCTGGAAGTACTGGTCGTTCTCGACCAGGACGTAGGTCCGGAGCGCCTCGTGGCGCGCGACGATGCTGGCGAGCGCCGCGGCGAGGGCGTCGGCGTTCAGCTCGCCGTCGAGCCGGAACGCGAACGCGACGTTGTAGGTCGTTTCCCCCGGTTGCAGCTGGTCCACGAACCACAACGTGTTCTGCGAATAGGACAGCGGCACGTTGTCGCGATCCTGTCGTGGCCGCGGCCCGTCGGTGACCCTCGCACGCGCGTTGGCCAACATCGCGGCGAGCGACTGCTTCTTGTCGCCGGCGACACTTCCCGGCACTGATCTCACGTCTGAGCTCACGCGAAGCTCCCCTTCGGGTTGGTCGCATCGATCATTGGAGAGTCTTCTCGGGAACCGGTTGATCGCCGCCCGACCGGACGGACAGGTGCGCCAGCTCCGAGATGGCGATGGACAGCACGTCGATGCCACGCAGGTAATCCGACAACACGATGTGCTCGGTGTCGGCGTGGTCGAGCCGGCTGTCACCGGGGCCGTACGTGGCCATCGGGATGTCCCAGACCTCGGCGAGGGTGTTCATGTCCGAGGTGGCGGTCTTCACCACGAACCGCGGCTGGCCGTGCAGCCGGCGGATGCCGGCCATCAGCGCCCGCGCCACCGGCGTGGACCGGCCCGTACGGCAGGCCGCGACCGAGTTCAGCACCTCGATATCGCCGGCCGGCAGGCGGTCACGCAGGTCGCGGACCAGCGCCTCGCCGTCGTGGCCCGGTGGGGTGCGGATGCTGAGGTCGACGGTCGCCGTGGTCAGGTCCGCGTTGAGCTGGCACAGCGTCGCGCCCGGCCGGTCGAACGCGCCGAGGCTCGCGTCCGGCCCGAGCAGGTCGACCAGCGCGGTCCAGCAGGCGACCGCCAGGTCGGAGGCCTTCGGCGCCGGATTGCTCGGGTGGGTGGACGGAAGCCTGACCGTGAAGCGCAGGTCGAGCTTGCCCTTGTAGCCGAGCACCACGCTCGACCAGCCGCTGGGTTCGCCGACGATCAACGCGTCCGGCTGGTCGTGGGTGACCCGGATCGCCATCGCCCCGCGCGAGCAGGGGGTCTCCTCCTCCACGGCGCCGACCACCACGAGCCGGCCGGGGAAGTCCACCGCGCTGGCCGCGGCGCAGATCATTGCCGCGAGGGGCCCCTTCGCGTCGACCGCGCCCCGGCCGTAGAGCTTGCCGTCCTCACAGTGAACCGGGATCTCGCCCGGGATGGTGTCCAGGTGCCCCAGCAGCATCAGGGTCGGCCCGTCGCCCCGTTCGATCACGCCGATGACGTTGCCGACCGTGTCGATGTGCGACCGGAAACCCAGGATCGCCATGGCGTCGGCCAGGTAATCGGCCAGCGCGCGCTCCTGGTAGGAGGGGGACGGGACCTCCAGCATCCCGCGCAGCAGGCCCACGGCGTACGTCTCGGTGACCGCGCCGGATGAGGTGAATGCGAAGTTCATCGGCGCCCTCGCTCCAATAGGTGTGCCACGATGCGGTCCGCGACGTCGACGCGGTCGCCCAGCGCGGCCTGGAAGCCGGAGAACTCGACCCGGTGGTTGACCTCCAGGACCAGCAGCCGGCCGTCGCTGTCCTCGATCAGGTCGACGCCGGCGATGTCGGCGCCGACCGCGGCGGCGGCGTCGGTCGACAGCTTGATGATCTCGGGTGTCGGCTCGCACGGCCGGGTCCGCCCGCCGAGGGCCACGTTGGTCCGCCACACCTCGCCGACCCGGTAGACGGCGCCCAGCAGTTCCTCGCCGACCATGACCGTCCGGATGTCCCGGTCGGGCTTGTCGACCAGCTCCTGCACGTACCCGAGGTGCGACTGGGGGCCGGGCAGCGCGGCGACGTACTCGAACACGCCCTCCGCGGCCGTGCGGTCGGGTAGCCGGACCACGAGCCGGCCCCACGACCCCACCAGCGGCTTGAGCAGCGCGGGATAGCCGATGGCGTCCAACGCGTCGAGCGCGGCTTCGGGGGTGAGGCCGAGCGCGGTGCGGGGCACCGGCAGCCCGGCCGCCTGCAACGCCATGGTGGTCCGCCACTTGTCCCCGCACACCGCGGTCGCGTCGGCGCTGTTGACCACGTCGACGCCGGCAGCGGCGAGGCAGCGGGCCGCGTACTCGGCCCGGACCTGGCCGATCTCCCGGTTCAGCACGAGCCGCCAGGGCAGGTCGCGCTGCCCGGCGGCGAACCAACACCGGCGCGTGTCGACCTGGTCGAAGTCGACACCACGCCGATCGAGCGCCTCGAACAGCCGCTTCTCGTCCGCGCCGACCCGGCTGGCCAACACGGCGATCCGGCCGCCGTCGTGGCGCGCTGGTATCGATGGCACCATGACCTCCGTAATAGGACGGCACAACTCGGCTGCCTCGTGACGCTACGGGCGGCCCGACCTCGGACGCGTCCGCGCGAGGTTCATCCGGGGCGACGCGTTACATTGACATTTCCGCCCACGGGTTGCGCATTTCGCTTACCCGATCCGCGCCCGGCCGGTACGACAATGGGCGGCGTTCAATGCGTCATAGCGGAAGGAATCAGATGAAGAACACACCCGAACGGATACCGGTGCTCGCACTGTGGAGCGCGCCGCGCTGCCGCTCCACCGCCTTCGCCCGGATGATGACGGAGCGGAACGACCACCTCGTGGTGCACGAACCGTTCTCCCAGGTGGTCGATTTCGGCGAGGCGAAGGTGGGCGACCGGGTCGTGCACACCGAGCAGGACGTGCTCGACGCCCTGCGCGCGCTCGCCGCCGAGCGGCCGGTGTTCTTCAAGGACACCATGGACTTCCACTACCCGGCGCTGCTCGCCGACCGGGCCTTCCTGAGGGCCGCCACCCATACGTTCATCGTTCGCCACCCGAGTGAGGCCATCGCCTCGCACTTCGCCCTGAACCCGAACCTGGGCCGCGACGAGATCGGCTTCGCCTGGTTGTACGAGGTCTTCGACGCGGTGCGGTCGGCCACCGGCACGACGCCGATCGTGATCGACTCGGACGACCTGCTGGACCGGCCGGAGGACACCGTGCGGGCGTACTGCGCGGCGGTGGGCATCCCGTTCGTGCCGGAGGCGTTGAGCTGGCAGCCGGGCATGCGGCCGGAGTGGCAGGCGACCGGCCGGTGGCACCAGTCGACCAGCCGGACCGGGGGTTTCGGGCGGCGGACAGCCGGCGACGGTGCCGCGGTGGTCGATGCGAATCCGGTGCTGCGGGGTTACCGCGATTACCACCTGCCGTACTACGAGCGGTTGCGCGGGGCTGCGCTCCGGCCCTGATCGCCGGCGTCGAAATAGTCAGCTGGATTACCCGGAGAGCACCTCAAGAGGTCAATTTGGACATTAACGGTAATCGTTGTGCAGACGAAATGAGGGATTCAGTGACCTAGATTGGTCTCACCGAAGAGCGTTCCAGTGAGGGAGAGACATGCTCGCCTCCAGTGCCGTTTCCCACCGGTGCGATCCGGTCGACATATCCGGTCACCGCAACAACACCGCCATCTCGTCGGCGACGGCGACGAAGGCCGGCCACTTCAACGTGTGGGGCAACTCGTTCGCCGCCGAGCACCTGCCGGCCGGCGGAAGCCTCGTCCACGTGGCAGGCGTGCCCTTCCGGTTCCCGCCGGTGTGCGCCGGCCCGGACAACATCCGCTGCGAAGGACAGTTCATCGCCGTAGCGGAGGGCCGTTACGACTGGGTACACGTCCTGGCCGCGGCCGAGCGGCGCTGCGAGGACACCGTCGAGCTGAACTTCGCTGACGGCCCGGTCGACGCCGAGCCGCTGCGGGTCTCCGACTTCTGGGCGGCGCCGGCCTGGTTCGGTGAACTCCTGGCGTTCCAGAGCCCGGTCATGCACTACCCGCACCACGTGCAGCGGGGCGTGCCGGCGGTCATGTGGGCCCAACGGGTGCCGGTCACCCGGCGGGCCGACCTCGCCGGCATCCGCCTGCCGCGCAACGTCGCGATGCACATCTTCGCGGTCACGCTCCAACGCGCGGGGGCCGACCATGACCAGTGAGGTGACGGCCCGGACCTACCTGATCGGCGAGCCGGAGCTGTGGTATCGCGACCTGGTCAGCTGCCTGCAGGCCACGTTCGGCACGCTGGTGGCCCGACTGGGCGCCGACCCGCTGGCCGTGCTCGGGGCGGGCTGGCGGTTCCTGCACCTGCCCGGCGACGTCCGGTTCGACGAGTTCTACTACCCCTGTCCGGACGGCGACCTGGGCGCGGCCCTGGCCCCGCACCACGAGCTGCGGGCCCGCTGGTGGCAGCCGGCCGACGGGGACGACGTCTGGCGGGAGGTCCGCGAGTCGCTGGCCGGCGACCAGCCGGTCATCGCCGCGGTGGACAACTTCTACCTGCCGTTCCGGCCCGCCTACGGCGATGTGCACGCCGCCCACCTCGTGGTGATCTACGGCCTGGACGAGGACCGCGGACTCGTGTACGTCTCGGACGCGATGCCGCCGGCCTACCGCGGTCCGGTCCCGATCGAGGAGTTCCTGAACAGCTGGGGTTCGACCAACCCGGCCGACGTGCAGGACGCGTTCTTCAGCGACTCGCGGATCGGCCGGCGCTGTCTGGACGTCCGGCTCGACACCCCGCCCGCGCCGCTGACCCCCGACCTGCTCGACGGCTACCTGCGCGTCGACGTCGACGACTTCACCACCGCCACCGCGGCCCGCACCGGTCTCGCCGGGTTCGACGCGTTCGCCGAAGAACTCGTCGAGAGATGCCGGGCCGGGGACGCCACCGCGCTGCGCGAGCTGTACCCGTTCGGCTGGGGCATGCAGGCGCAGGCGTCGCTGCACGGCGAACTGCTACGCCGCTGCGGCCGGGAGTGGGGCGATCCGGCCCTCGCCGGAGCCGGACGGGCCGTCGAGGCGGTCGCCCACGCCTGGACCGGGCTGCGCATCACCGGCGCGCACGGGATCGCCGACGCCCGGGCGGTGTCCGCCGACATCGCTCACCACGCCACCGTCCTGCGCGGCAAGTACGCGTACGCCGTCGACGCCGTCAGCGCGGCGATCTGAGTACCCGGAGAGGCAGCGATGAGCAAGCTGGCAGCGTTCGGCGGCACGGCCGCCGTACCGAAGGACCGGCGCGGCGTGGACTGGCCGCTGATCGAGGACGAGGACCGCAAGGCCGTCCTCGACACGCTCGACGGCGGCCGGCTGGTGTCCAACACCGAGGGCAGCAACCCGGTCGCCACCCTGGAGGCGAACTGGGCGCAGCGGTTCGGCTTCGACCACTGTGTGGCGGTGTCCACCGGTACGGCCGCGCTGTCCCTGGCGCTGGCCGGGCTCGGGATCGGACCGGGCGACGAGGTGATCGTGCCCGCGCTCAGCTTCATCGCCACCGGGCTCGCGCCGGTACACCAGATGGCCACTCCCGTGTTCGCCGACGTCGACGCGGTCACGTTCAACCTCGACCCGGACGACGTCGAGCGCCGGATCACGCCGAGAACCGCGGCGATCATCCCGGTGCACCTGCACGGCGCACCGGCCGACATGGACCGGCTCCTCGACATCGCGGGCCGGCACGGCCTCGCGGTGATCGAGGACGCGGCCCAGGCCCCCGGCGCGACCTACCGAGGGCGGCCGGTCGGCGGGATCGGCGACGCGGGCGCGTTCAGCCTGCAGGTCACGAAGAACATCCCGACCTGCGGCGAAGGCGGCCTGCTCGTGACCGGCCGCGCCGAGTTGGCCGAGGCGGTCCGCCGGGCCCGGCAGTTCGGCGAGGTGATCGAGAACGGCCGGGACCGCGACTACGTGTCCTACGGCCTGGGCTGGAACCACAAGATGAACGCGATCCAGGCCGCCTTCACCACCGCGCAGCTCGCCCGGTTCGACGAGTACGAACGCCAACGGCAACGCAACGTCGCCGACTTCCTCGCCCGGCTCGCCGCGCTGCCCGGCCTGCGCGTACCGACCGCCCTCCCGGACACCACGCACGCCTGGCACATCCTGCGGTTCCGGTTCGAGCGGGCCGGGTTCGGCCTCTCCGACGACGTACGGCCGGCGGCGCTGCGCTCGGCGCTGCGGCGGCTGCTGCGCGCCGAGGGCGTGCCGATGTCGCAGTACCAGCTCATGCCGCTGCCCGACCAGAAGGTATTCGTCGACCGCGTCGGGTTCGGCGGAGGCTATCCGTGGACGGTGACCGGCGATGCGGCCCCGGCCGCCGCGGACCACCCGGTGGCCCGCGCGATCATCGCCGACTCCCTCACCCTCCAGAAGCGTCACCTCAATCCGGGATCGGGCGAGCTGCTCGGCCTCTACGCGGACGCGTTCGAGAAGGTCTGGGCGAACCGGGACGCGGTGGCGACGCTCGCGGCGGCGGCGTCATGACCACGGCCGAGGACACCCTGGAGGCGGTCGCCAGCCGCATCCGCGCGCACGTCGTGGACATGTGCGCCGGGCCGGAAGGCGGCCACCTCGGCGGCGCACTGTCCTGCGTCGAGGTGCTCAGCGCACTGTACTTCTCGGTGCTCAACGTGGACCCGCGGCGGCCGGACCACCCGGACCGTGACCGCTTCCTGCTCAGCAAGGGCCACGCCGCCCTGGCCCTGTACGCGGCGCTCGCCGAACGGGGCTTCTTCCCGGTCGCGGAGCTCGCCGGATACGGACGGCCGGGCAGCCGGTTGATGGGTCATCCGGTGCGCGCGGTGCCCGGTGTCGAGCTGCCGACCGGGTCGCTCGGCCACGGTCTCGCGCTGTCCTGCGGGTTCGCGCTGGCCAACCGGTACGCGGGCCGCGACTCGCGCAGCTTCGTGCTCCTCGGCGACGGTGAACTCCAGGAGGGTTCGGTCTGGGAGGGGGCCATCGCGGCCGCGTCGCTGCGGCTGGACCGGCTGGTCGCCGTCGTGGACCGCAACGGGCTGCAACTGACCGGTCCGGCCGAGCGGATCGCGCCGATGGAGCCGCTGGCCGAACGCTGGCGCAGCTTCGGCTGGGCGGTCCGCGAGGTGGACGGCCACGACGCGACCCGACTGGCCGACCACCTCGCCGCCGCACCGTGGGAGCCGGGCCGGCCGAGTGTGCTGATCGCCCGCACGGTCAAGGGGCACGGGCTGTCGTTCCTCGCCGGCCGGGCCGACAGCCACTACGTGACGCTGTCGCCGCGCAACCATGCCCGGGCGCTCGCCGCGCTGGCCGTCCCGGACGCCGTCCGATGAGCCGCGCCGTCCGGGAGGCGTACCGGGACCGCCTGCTGTCCCTGCTGGAGGGGCATCCGGAGGTGATCTGCCTGGACACCGACACCGGCCTGTTCCGCCCGGAGCACGTCGCGGCGGCCGGGGACCAGTACCTCAACCTCGGCATCGCCGAGCACAACCTGATGGGGATCGCCGCGGGCATGGCCGCGTGCGGGCGCATGCCGTTCGTGAACACGATGGCCGCGTTCGCCGCCTCGCGGGCGCTGGAAGCCATCAAGATCGACATCGCGTACAACCGGCTGCCGGTCCGCATCATGGCCACCCACGGCGGCCTCGCCGCAGGCCACCTCGGCCCGACCCACCAGGCCCTGGAGGACCTGGCCGTGCTGCGGGTGCTGCCCGGGATGACCGTGGTGGTGCCGGCCGACGCGGCGGCCACGGAGGCGTTCGTCGCGCAGAGCCTGAGCCTGGCCGGACCGCTCTACGTCCGGCTCGACCGCAAAGCGTCGCCGCCGCTGCCGCCGGCCCCTGCCCCGGTCATCGGTCGCGCGCAGACGCTGCGAACGGGCGGTGACGCGGTCCTCGCGTGCTGCGGCCCCTACCCGACGCTGGCCTGCCTCGCCGCGGCGGACGCCCTCGCCGGGCGCGGCATCGACACCACCGTGCTGAACCTGCACACGGTGCGACCCCTCGACACCGAGACGCTGATCGAGGCGGCGCGACCGGCCGCGCTCGTGGTGACGGTCGAGGAGCACTGGCGCGGCGGCGGCCTCGGCGGCGCGGTGACCGAAGCCCTGGCCGAGGCCACGCCGACGAAGGTCCTGCGGCTGGGGATGCCGGACCAGTTCGTCGACGCGGTCGGCAACCAGGAATACCTGCTCACGCACTACGACATCACGGCGGAACGGATCGTGACCATGGTCCGCACCGCACTCGACGCGATGGCTCACTTCGACCAACCAGTGAAAGGACGTCACCCATGACCACCATGTCGGCCTGCCCGCAATGCGCGGACGAGGTGTCCATCAGCGAATCGGTACGGCTCAACGAGATCATCGAGTGCGCCGGCTGCCGGAACGAACTGGAGATCGTCGCCCTGGGTCCGGCGGTGCTCGCGCTCGCCCCCGAGATCGAAGAGGACTGGGGCGAGTGATCCGCGTCGCTGTCGTCGGCGCGGCCGGGTTCATCGGCGGGGAACTGCTGCGACTGCTCGTCGGCCACCCGGAGGTCGAGGTGACGGCCGCGGTCTCCTCCCGATTCGCCGGAAAACGGGTCGACGGTGTCCACCCGAACCTGCGATCCGCCACCGACCTGCTGTTCTGTTCGGTGGACGAGGTGGACGAGTACGACACCGTCTTCCTGGCCACGCCGCACGGCGCCGCGATGACCCAGATCGAGCGCTGGATCGGGCACACCAAGCAGGTCATCGACCTCACCGGCGACTTCCGGCTGGCCGACAGCGAGGTCTTCCAGCGCTACTACCGGACCCCGCACGCCGCGCCGCACCTGCTCGGCGAGTTCGTTCCGGGGATCCCGGAGCTGCACCGGGAGCGCCTACGCGGCGCCGACCTGGTCAGCGTGCCCGGATGCATGGCAGTGGCCGGCGTGCTCTCGCTCCACCCGATCCGGGACATGATCGGACCGGACGTCCGCCTGGACGCGCGCACCGGGTCCAGCGGATCCGGGGCCACCGCCGGGGACGGCAACCTGCACGCCTTCCGCAGCGGGGCGATGCGGGTGTTCGCGCCGACCGGGCACCGGCACGAAGCGGAGATCGCCCGGCACGTCGGCGTGCGGGTCACCATGACCGCGACCGGGGTCGAGGCGGTGCGGGGCGTGCAGACGATCTGTCACGTCAACCCGAAACCCGGCGTCGACGGGAAGGCGGTACGCCAGGCGTTCCGGGAGCGGTACCGCGACGAGCCGTTCGTCCGGCTGGTCGCGCAGCAGCGCGGCCGGTACCGGTTCCCGGAGCCGAAGATCCTGTCGGGTTCGAACTTCTGCGACGTCGGGTTCGCGTTCGACGAGGACACCGGCCGGCTGATCACCATCGCGGCGCTGGACAACCTCATGAAGGGCGGCGCCGGCAACGCGGTCCAGTGCCTGAACATCCGCATGGGCTGGCCGGAGAGCTTCGGCCTGTCCTTCCCCGGCCTGCACCCCGCCTAGGAGAGCCGTGACCAGGTTGCTGACGGTCGTCAAGTGTGGCGGGAACCCGGCCGTGGACTCCGCGGGCATCTGCGCCGACGTCGCCCGGCTCGTCCAGCGGGGCGAGTCCGTCGTCCTGGTGCACGGCGGCTCCGGCGAGATCGCCCGGCTGGCCGGGAAGCTGGACGTGCCACAGCGCACCCTGGTCGCCCCGGACGGGGTGTCGGCCCGGTACACCGATCCGGCGATGCTGGAGGTCGTCGTGCTCGCGCTGGCCGGGGCGGTCAAACCGGCGCTCGTCGCCGCGCTGTCCGGCCTCGGGGTGCCGGCCGTCGGCCTCACCGGCCTCGACGGCGGCATGCTGCGGGCCCGCCGCAAACCGGCCGTCCGGGCGGTGGTGGACGGCCGGACCGTGCTGGTGCGGGACAACCACAGCGGCCAGCTCGGCGCCGTCCGCACCGAACTGCTGGACGGCCTGCTGCGGTCCGGTTTCGTGCCGGTGGTCTCACCGCCGGCGATCGACGAGCACGACCACCCGGTGAACGTCAACGCCGACCGCGTGGCCGCGGCGCTCACGGTGGCGCTCGGCGCCGACCGGCTGGTGCTGCTGACCGGTGCGCCCGGCGTGCTCGCCGATGCCGAGGACGACACCAGCGTGCAGAGCACCTACGAGGTGCCCCCGACCGGTGCACCCGGATCCGTCGCCGGCGGCGGTATGGCGCTCAAACTCGTCGCCGCCCGGGAGGCGTTGGCCGGCGGGGTGGCCTCGGTGCGGATCGCCGACGGGCGGGTGCCCGATCCGATCAGCCGGGCCTTGGCCGGGTCCGGGACAACGGTGACCATGGCCGGCGCCTTGTCGGTGGCCGGCCGGTCCACGCGAAAGGGGAACTGACGATGGAGCGCACCTACCTCGTGGTCGTCAACGACGAGGAGCAGTACTCGATCTGGGACGCCGACGGTGACCTGCCGGCCGGGTGGCGCGGTGAAGGCTTCCGCGGCCCCGAGGCCGACTGCCTGGCCCACATCGAGGAGATCTGGACCGACATGCGTCCGCTGAGCCTGCGCCGCGCCCTGGCGTCGGGCACCTGACCCACCGCGCCGCGAATCAAGCCGCCACCAGCAGAGAAAGCGTGCGTGATGATCCTCGATCAATTCCACTCCCGCGTCACCCAGGCGCCGGATGCGATCGCCGTGCAGGATGGCGACCGGCGGCTCACCTACCTGACGTTGGCCAGGCACGCCGCCGGCCTGGCGGCCCGGCTCACCCGGCGTGGCGTCCGACCGGGTGACGTGGTCGCCGTCTACGCCGACCGGTCCGCCGAGATCGTCGTCGCCGAGCTGGCCGTGCTGCTGGCCGGCGCCGCCTACGTACCGCTCGATCCGGCCCACCCGAGCACGCGGACCACGGGGCTGCTGGGCCTGTCCGGGGCCGCCGCCGTGATCACCACCCGACCGCTGCTGTCGGCCGGCGCGGAGCTCGGCGACCCCGAGGTCGTCGACCTGGCGCAGCCGCCCGCCGGATGCTACGAGGCGGTCCCGCAGCCGGCCGACGACGCGCTGGCCTACGTCATCTTCACGTCGGGTTCGACGGGCCGGCCCAAGGCGGCCGCGGTCCGCCACGGCGGCCTCGCGAACCTCATGCGCTGGCACGAGAACGCCTTCGGCCTGGGCGAGCGGGACCGCACCACGCTGCTGTGCGCCCCCGGATTCGACGTCTCGGTGTGGGACACCTGGCCCACGCTGGCCGCGGGCGGCACGCTCGTGGTGCCGCCCGCGGCCGTGCGCGCCTCGCCGCCGGACCTGGTCGCCTGGCTGGCCGATGAGCGGATCACCGCGGCCTTCCTGCCCACGCCGCTGGCCGAGGCGGTGCTCGACGTGCCGTGGCCGGCGCACACCGCGCTCCGGTGGCTGCACACCGGTGGCTCCGCGCTGCAGCGCGGCATGCCGCCCGGCCTGCCGTTCACCCTGGTCAACGTGTACGGCCCGGCCGAGTGCACGGTGGTCGCGACGACCGCCGTGGTGCCGCCGGGCGGGCCGGTGCCGCCGCCGATCGGCGTGCCCCTCGACGGTGTGCGCTGTTACGTGCTCGACGGCTTCGACGTGGTGCCCGACGGCACGCCCGGCGAGATGTGCCTGGCCGGCGCGTGCCTGGCCCGGGGCTACCTGGACGACCCGGCCGCCACCGCGCGGTCGTTCGTGCCCGACGTCGCGGTCCCGGGCCAGCGGATGTACCGCACCGGCGACCTGGTCCGCCGCCGGCCCGACGGGACCTTCGAGTACCTCGGCCGGCTCGACGACCAGGTCAAGATCCGTGGATTCCGGATCGAACCCGGCGAGATCGCGGCCGTCCTGCGGCAGCACCCGGCCGTCCGGGAGTCCTACGTGGCCGCCCGACGCACCGGCTCCGCCGACCCGGTGCTGCACGCCTACGTCGCCGCGGACGCCACGCCGGCCGAGCTGATCGCGTTCGTGGCGGCCCGGCTGCCCGGGTACATGGTGCCCGCGGCCGTCGTCGTGCTGCCCGCGCTGCCGATGACGGCCAACGACAAGGTGGACCGGGCCGCGTTGCCCGCACCCGACCGGGTGGCCGCCGGCCTGGCCGCGGTGGCCGCACCCCAGCGCACGCCGACCCAGGGCGCGGTCGCCCGGATCGTGTCCGACCTGCTCGGTGGCGTGGCGGTCGGCGCCGACGACGACTTCTTCGCTCTCGGCGGCACCTCGCTGCTGGTCGGCCGGCTCTCGGCCCGGATCGCCGTCGAGCTCGGCGCGAAGCTCAGCCTGGCCGAGCTGGCCCGCGCCCGCACGATCGCCGCGTTCGCCGACCTGGTCGACGAGCGGACCGGCCGACCGCAGGTGGACACCGGCCTGGACCTGGACTCCCCGATCCCGCCGACCCCGCCGCCGATCACCCGGGCCGACCGCAGCCGGCCGATTCCCCTGTCGTTCCAGCAAAGACGGGTGTGGTTCTTCGCGCAGCTGGCCCCGGGCAACATCGCCTACAACTTCCAGGCCACGGTGTCGCTGCGCGGCGACGTGGACACCGCGGCCCTCCGCGCCGCGCTCGACGAGATCGTGCGCCGGCACGAGATGCTGCGGACCACCTTCGTCAGCGTCGACGGTGTCGCGGTGCAGCAGCCGGTCGCGAGCATGGGCGCCCCGCTGCGCGTCCTGGACGTGCCGCGCGAGCAGGCCGACGACGTGGTCGTCGCCGAGCTGGCCCAGCCGTTCGACCTGACCAGCGCGCCGCTGGCCCGCTGGCTGCTGCTGCGCCACGGCGGCGGCGAGAACACGTTCGTCCACGTCGAACACCACTTCATCCACGACGGCTGGTCACTCGCGGTGTTTCTGTCCGAACTGTCGGCGCTCTATCCGGCGTTCGCCGCCGGCCAGCCATCGCCCCTGCCGGAGCTGGCCGTCCAGTACGCGGACTACGCGATCTGGCAGCGGGAGTGGATGGACGGCGAGGTGCTGAAGGCCCACGTCAACCACTGGACCACCCGGCTCGCCGGCGCGTCCGACCGGCTGGAGTTGCCGGCCGACCACCCGCGGCCGCCGGTCGTGAGCCTGCGGGGGGCGGCGCCGCGGATCAAGGTGCCGGCCGAGCTGGCCCGCGCGCTGCGCGCGTTCAGTCGGCAGCACCGGGTGTCGCTGTTCTCGACCATGTACGCCGCCTTCGCCGCGCTGCTGCACCGGTACACCGGGCAGCAGGACCTGCTGGTCGGCACCGGCATGGCCAACCGGAGCCTGCCCGAGCTCCAGCCGCTGCTCGGCATGATCGTCAACACGGTCGTCCTGCGGACCCGGCCGCACGGCCGGATGTCGTTCACCGACCTGCTCGACCAGGTCCAGGAGACCGTGCTCGACGCGCTGGCCTGGTCGGACACCCCGCTGGACACGGTGATCGACGCGATCGGGCCGGAACGTGACTCCGCACGGCTGC
This sequence comes from Micromonospora sp. NPDC049836, assembly GCF_044465125.1. Taxonomy (NCBI): domain Bacteria; kingdom Bacillati; phylum Actinomycetota; class Actinomycetes; order Micromonosporales; family Micromonosporaceae; genus Micromonospora; species Micromonospora sp. NPDC049836. The sequence continues at coordinate 806,940 of NZ_JBITLH010000002.1, read as the reverse complement.
CGCTGTTCCAGGTCATGTTCAGCTTCCACGACTCGGCCGTGCCCGACCTCGACTTCGGCGGGCTCACCGGTGCGGTCACCGAGCGGGCGAACGGCTCGGCCAAGGCCGATCTCAACGTCATCGTGGTGCCGCGCGGGGCGCAGCGGGTGGGCCGGGAGTCCCGGCCCGAGGACGACGATCTGAACCTGATCTGGGAGTACTCGACCGACCTGTTCGACGCGTCGACCATGTCCCGGATGGTCGAGCACTACCTGAACCTGCTCGCCGACGCCCTGGCCCGACCGGACACCGCGATCGGCGGGCTGCGACTCATGCCGGACGACGAGTCGCGACGGCTCCAGCGCTGGAGCCGCGGGCCGGCGGTGCCCGCCGCCGAGCCGGGCCGCACGATCCCCGCCCTGTTCGCGGCCCAGGTCGCGATCCGGCCGGACGCGACGGCGCTGCTCTTCGGCACCGAATCCATGACCTACGCGGAGCTGGATCGGCGCAGCAACGCCCTGGCCATGCGGCTGCGCCGCCGCGGGGTGGTCGCTGACGTGCCGGTCGCGGTGGCGATCGAGCGGGGCCCCGACCTCGTGGTGGCCCTGCTGGCCGTGTCGAAGGCCGGCGGCGCGTACCTGCCGATCGACGCGGGCAGCCCCGCGCCCAGGGTGGCGGCCATGGTCGCCGCCGCGGGCGCCCGGCTCCTGCTGGCGACGCGGGCCACCGACCTGACCGGGATACCCGGGGTGGACACGGTGTGCGTCGACGCCGGGCCCATCGACGCCGCCGACGAGCGGACGCCGCCACCGGACCTGTCCCACCCGGACAGCCTGGCCTACATCAGCTTCACCTCGGGCTCGACCGGCGTGCCGAAGGGTGTCGCCGTGCCACACCGCGGCGTGGTCCGGCTCGTCCACGACCCGTCGTTCGCCCCGCTCGGCCCGGGCCAGCGGCTGCTCCACCTCGCCCCGGTCGCGTTCGACGCGTCCACGTGGGAGTTGTGGGGCGCGCTGCTGACCGGCGCGACGACGGTGATCGCGCCGCCCGGCCCGCTCGGGCTGCCGGAGATCGCCGCCCTGCTGCGCTCCGCCGACGTGACGGTCGCGTGGCTCACCGCCGGCCTGTTCCACCAGCTGGCCGAGGCGGATGTCGAGGCCGTCGCCGGTGTCCCCGTCCTCCTGGCCGGCGGCGACGCGCTCAACCCGGCCACGGTGCGCGCCGTGCTGTCGGCCCGCGGTCGCCGACCGCTGGTCAACGGGTACGGCCCGACCGAGAACACCACGTTCACCACGTGTCACGTCATGACCGACCCGGACCAGGTGGCGTCGACGGTGCCCATCGGCCGGCCGATCCAGGGCACCACCGTGCACCTGTTCGACGAGAGCGGCCAGCCGGTGCCGGTCGGTGTGACCGGCGAGCTGTTCACCGGTGGGGACGGCCTCGCCCGCGGCTACGTCGGCAACGCCTCGGCCACCGCGCGGGCCTTCGTGCCCGATCCCCACGGGTGCGGCACACGCCTGTACCGGACCGGGGACCTGGCCCGCTGGCGTGCCGACGGGACACTCGAGTTCGTCGGCCGGGCCGACGACCAGATCAAGATCCGCGGCTTCCGGGTCGAGCCCGGCGAGGTCGCGTCGGTGCTCCGCGCGCATCCGGACGTGGCCGACGCGGTCGTCCTGGTGGCCGGTCAGGGCGTGCAGCGGCACCTGATCGCGTACATGACGCCGGCCGACGGCGCCGACCTGGGCACCCTGCGGCCGGCGTCGCTGCGCGACTTCCTGCTCGGTCGCCTGCCGGAATACCTGGTACCCACCGGGTTCAAGGTCCTCGACCGGTTCCCGCTCAACGCCAACGGCAAGATCGACCGGGCCGCGTTGCCCGCGCCGGAGGTCCAGACCCGCGGGCCGATCACCCCGCCCCGGGGCGAGACCGAGGAGCGGTTGGCCGACGTCTGGCGGCGGCTGCTGCCCGCCGGCGGCCCGTACGGCGACGACATCGGCCGCGAGGACAGCTTCTTCGCCCTCGGCGGCAACTCGCTCCTGGCGTCGCGCCTGATGTTCCGGATCCGTGAGGTGTTCGACGTCGAGCTGCGCATGGCCACCTTCTACGAGAAGCCCACGCTCGTCGACTGTGCCGCCGCGATCGACGCCGCCCGCGACCGGGCGGCGACCGGTCCGGCGCGACCGGCCACCATCGGCCGCCAGGACCGCCGTGCCTTCCGCGCTCGCGCCCCGCAGCCGCCGCCGGGTCGGAAACTTGCGCCGCATCTGGTGCACCTGGGCGGCGATTGGGCGCTGTGGCGGACGGTCTGCCTGCGGGCGGCCGGCTTCCCGGCCCACCTGCTGGCCGGCCTCGGGGCCGCCGACCTGGCCGCGGCGGCCGACGCCGTCGTCGCCGTGGGCGAACAGGCCAGGGCCGCCTACTCCGCCGAGTTCACCGCGGCGGTGCGACGCCAGTGCGCGACCCTGCACGAGGCGGCCAGCCGGCCGGCGCTGCGGGAAGCGGTCGCCTGGCAGAACCGGCACGCGCTGACGACCGGCCTCGATCCGGTGGTCCGACGCGGGCCGGAGCCGGCCAAGCGGGACACCAAGGCCCGCCAGCACGAGGCGCTCATCGCCAGCTACCTGCAGCGGTACTGCGCGAAGAACGACACCATCGGCTTCTTCGGCCCGGTGAGCTGGTCGCGGATCGACGACGGCGCCGGCGTCCGGATCACCCACGACCCGGCGGGGCGGTTTCTGGCGGATCGCATCACCTACCTGGAGGGCTGGGCGGTGGCCGCGATCCTGGCCGAGCACACGATGGCCCTTCGTCCTTGGCTCGTGCCGCGGCGGATGCCGTTCGTCGGTCTCGACGGCACCCAGCTCCGCGTGCCGCTGGCGCCGCCGGTGCCGCTGACCCCGGCCGAGGCGGCGGTCCTGCGGGCCGTCGACGGTGGGCGGGACGCCGGCGCGGTGGCCGAGCGGGTGCTCGCCGACGGGTCGGCCGGGCTGCGGGACGTCGACGAGGTTTTCGCTGTGCTGGCCCGGCTGGCCGACCAGCGCCGGCTGGCCTGGCAGGTCGAGATCTCCCCGCCCGACATCCATCCGGAGCGGACCATGCGGGCGCTGCTGGCCCGGGTGACCGACGACGACGTCCGGGCGGCGGCCACCCGGGCGCTCGACGAGCTGACCGCCGCCCGGGACGAGCTGGCCGGCGCGGCCGGCGACCCGGAAGGGCTGGCCGCGGCCATGGCCGGCCTGGAGGCGACGTTCACCCGCCTGGCCGGCGTCCCGCCCACCCGACGCGCCGGTGAACTGTACGCCGGCCGTACGGTCGCCTACGAGGAGTGCCGGCGTGCCGACACCGTGCGCTTCGGCGCCGACACGTTGGACGGGATCCGGGAGGCGCTGGCGCTGGTGCTCGACAGTGCCCGATGGTTCGTCGGCGCCTGTGCCGAGGTGTACACCGGCCAGTTCGAGGCGGCCTACCGGAAGCGGGCCGCCGCGCTCGGCACCGATGTCGTGCCGTTCGCCGACTTCTGGCTGCTCGTCAACGACGCCCTGTTCCACCGGGCGCCGACCCTCATCCAGCCTGCGGTGGCGGCGCTGCAGGAGCACTGGTCGGCGATCCTTGACCTGCCCGAAGGTTCCCGGCGGGTCCAGCTGCGCTCGGCCGACCTGCGGCGCCGGGCGGCCGGCCGGTTCCCGGCCCCGCCGCGGCCGTGGCCGACGGCCGTGTTCCACAGCCCGGACCTGATGATCGCCGGGGCCGACGCCGCTGCCGGCGGCCGGCTCACCTGGGTGCTCGGCGAGGTCCACCCCAGCAAGATCACCGCCCGCTACGGCACGTGGCTGGAGCTGCACGACGACCCGGGCGGCTACCACGCGGCCATGCGCCACGACCTCGCCGGACCGGTCGTCTGGCAGGCCGAGACGGCCGAGATCAGCGGCAGCGCCACCCGGCAGGCCGGTGCGCTGGTGTCCCCGGGCGACCGGTGGCTCGTCTGGTCGCACGACGCCAACGGCTACGACCCGGCCTCGACCCTGGCCGTGGGGGACTGCGACGTGATCGACTCGCCGACCGGGCTGCGGGTCCGGCACCGCGACGGCACATTCGAGCGCGACCTGCTCCCGGTCCTCGGCGACCTGATCATGAGCGTGATCATCAACAGCTTCGACCCGGTGCCACCCGCCGCCCACACGCCCCGGGTCACCATCGACGATCTCGTGGTCGGCCGGGAGCGGTGGACGTTCGCCGCTACCGACCTCGCGTTCGCCGCGACGGCCGACGAGAGCAGCCGTTACCTGCAGGCCCGGGCCTGGGTGACCGGCCACGGACTGCCTCGGCACGTGTTCCTCCGGTTCGCCGGCGAGCGCAAGCCGATCTACGCGGACCTGACCAGCCTCGCGTCGATCGACCTGATCTCCCGGTCGGTCCGACGCTGTCGCCACCACGGCGGGGCCGAGGCGACGGTGACCGTCGTCGAGATGCTGCCGGAACCGGATCAGACCTGGCTCGTCGATGCCGACGGCCGGCGTTACACCAGCGAACTGCGCCTGGTCGCAGTGGACCAGATGACGGCTGACCAGAGTCAGGAAGGCTGAGGCGTGACTGTATACGAGCTTCCGACGTCGTTCGCCCAGCGGCGGATGTGGCTGCTGGTCGAGATGGACCCCGACCTGCCCGCGTACAACATCTCCTGGGCGGTGTGGCTGGACGGCCCGCTCGACGTCGACGCGCTGCGAGGAGCCTGGGACGCGGCCCTGGCCCGGCACGAATCCCTACGCACCACGTTCCGCCACGAGGCCGGCGTGCCGGTGCAGATCGTCGACGACGAGCCGGATCCGCGGCCGCTGCTGAGCACCTCGGTCGAGGACCTGCCCGACGGCGAGCGGGTACCGGCCGCCCAGGCGCTGATCCGCGACATGGCCGGCATCACCTTGGATGTGGCCACCGGGCCGCTCGCCGTGGCCACCCTGGTCCGGATGTCGCCGGAGGCCCACGTCCTCGCGGTCGTGGCCCACCACATCGTGGCCGACGGCTGGTCGTTCCGCGTCCTGTTCGACGAACTGGCCACCGACTACGAGGCGATCATCCGCGACGGCGCCCCGACCGTCGCGGAGCCGGCGATCCAGTACGCCGACTACGCCATCTGGCAGCTCGGGCACGCCGAGGACGGCGGGTACGCGCCGGCCGACCGGTTCTGGCAGCACGAGCTGGCCGACGCGCCGTCGGCGTTGTCGCTGCCGAACGACGAGCCGTACCCGGTCCGCCAGACCTTCGCCGGCCGGTCCATCCACACCACACTGGACAACGGCCTGGCCGACGCGCTCCGGCAGCTCGCGGCCCGGCAGGGCACCACGATGTTCGCCGTCCTGCTGGCCGCCTACGCGGTCGTGTTGTCCCGGCTGACCGACAGTGACGACCTGGTGATCGCGGTACCGATGGCCGCTCGGACCCGGCCGGAGACGGAGACGATGGTCGGCCTGCTGATGAACACCGTGCCGATCCGGGTCCGGATCGACCGGGACGCCACGCTCGGCGACCTGGTGCGATCGGTCCACCGCGCGACCGCGCGGGCGCTCGCCCACCAGGAGCTGCCGTTCGAGCGGATGGTGGAGCTGCTGCGCCCCGACCGCGACCCGGCCCGGTTCACGCTGACCCAGGTGATGTTCGCGATGGAGGAGTCCTGGGCCGTCCCCGACCGCGGCGGGCTCCACTGGCGACCCGAGCTGGTGGAGAACGGCACGACGAAGTTCGAGATCGAGCTGACCGTCACCGAGACGGCGGCCGGCCCCCAGGTGCGGGTCACCTACAACCGCGACCTGTTCCACGACGCGACCGGGCAACTCGTGACCGACGGCTTCCAGGCGATCCTGCGCTGCCTCGCCGACCACCCGGACCGGGCCGTCGCCGACGCGGAGATCATGTCTCCCGACCTGTCGGCCCTGGTCACTCACCGCTGGCCGGACGGCGGCCCGCACCTCGACCCGGACGCGACCGCGGTGGCCCGGCTGCACGCGGCGTGTGCCGGTGACGCGGTCGTCATCACCGGCAGCGACGGCGAACTGACCGGCGCGCAGGTGCGCGACGGGGCCCGGCGGATCGCCGCCGCGCTGGCCGACCGGGGCGTCGGCGCGTCCGACCGGGTGGCGATCCTGCTGCCCCGCGGCGCCCGGCTCCTGCCCGCGATCCTCGGTGTCTGGTCGACCGGCGCGGCCCATATACCGCTGGACCCGATCTATCCGGAACAGCGCATCGCCATGATGCTGGCTGATGCCGGGGCGGCCGCGATCGTGGTCGACAGCGGGGTCGCGGGTGCACCCGCCCTCCCACCGGCGGCGCCGCCGATACCGGTCGTCGACCTGGCCGCGCTCCCCGCGCCCCTGGAGGAGCCCGAACCGGTACTCGACCGGCCGCCGTCGGCCCCGGCCGTGACCATCTTCACCTCCGGGTCGACCGGCCGGCCCAAGGCGGTCACCGTGACCCAGGGGGGCATCGCGGCGCTGCTCGACGCGGTCGCGCCGAAGCTTGCCCTCGGCCCGCGGGACCGGTTCGTCGCCGTGTCGACGTTCGCGTTCGACATCGCCCTGGTCGAGCTGCTCGCGCCGGTACTGGCCGGCGGACGCGTCGTGGTCGCCGACACCGACCAGGTCAAGGACCCGGCCCGACTGCGCGAACTGCTGATCGACAGCGGCGCGACGGCCCTGCAGGCCACACCGGCCGGCTGGCGGATGCTCGTCGACGCCGGCGGCATCCCGGACACCGTGTCGCTGCGGATGACCGCCGGGGAGCCGCTGCCCCGGGACCTCGCCGACGTGCTGTGCGCCGGCCCGCGAGCGCGCGTGTGGAACCTGTACGGCCCGACCGAGACGACGATCTACTCCGGCGGCGACGCCGTCGCCGGATCGCCGGCCCCGATCGAGATCGGGTCGATCATCGCCGGGACCCGGCTGTACGTGCTCGACGGCCGGCAGCGACCGGTCCCGCCGGGCGTCTTCGGGGAGGTCTGCATCGGCGGAGCCGGGGTGGCCCACGGCTACCACGGCTCGCCCGGGATGACCGCGGCCCGCTTCCGGCCGGACCCGTTCGACCCGCGGCCGGGCGCCCGGCTGTACCGGACCGGGGACGTCGGCCGGTGGCGCCGGACCGGCCGGATCGAGCTGGCCGGCCGGGTCGACCGGCAGATCAAGATCCGCGGGTACCGGATCGAGAGCGGCGAGGTCGAGGCGGCCCTCCGAAGCCACCCCGACGTCGCCGAGGCCGTGGTGTCGGTGCGCGGCGGCGGTGACGACGTGCGCCTGGTCGGCTACGTCATCACCGCGAACGGCGCCGAACAGCCGCCCGCCGGGCTGAGTGAACACCTGCGGCGGACGCTTCCCGACTACATGGTCCCGGCCGCGTACATGGTGCTGCCTGAGCTGCCGCTCACGCGCAGCGGCAAGGTCGACTACCGCGCCCTGCCCGAGCCCGAGTGGACCGCGTCGTCGAGCCCCGAGCGGGTCGCCCCGCGCACACCGGTCGAGGCCCGACTGGCCGCGATCGTGGCCGAGCTGCTGCTGCTGCCGGCGCCGGTCGGCGTGCGGGACAACTTCTTCGCCCTCGGCGGGCACTCGCTGACGGCGGCCCGGTTGATGGCCCGGATCCGGGCCGACTACGGCATCGACCTACCGATCCGGACGTTGTTCTCCGATCCCACGGTCGCCGGTCTGGCCGCCACGATGGCCGCCGGCCGCCCCGAATGACCCGCGGGTGCTCACCAGGTCGCCCTTGTCGGCCAGGGCGTACTCCGGGGGAGTGCTGGCCCTGTCTGTTTCGGCGGCGGACTCCGGTGTGGATCGGGCCAGTGAAGACGTAGAGGTGACGGGACCGCGGTGCGCGTCCGCCGGTTGCGCATTTCCCGGACGCGGACCAACTCTGCCTGCTTGATCAGGGTTCGTGGAAGCTGACCCACCGGTCAGGCTGGTGCCACCGCATGACGGGGGTGTGTCTCGGCGAGCGGCCGGAACACGCCGTCGGCGCACGAGGGCTGTCCCGGCCTTAGAGAAACCGCCGAAAAACTGTTATGAACGCCGTGTTCGGGCGGCCGCCAGCGGCCCGGCCGAGTGGCGCAGCGCCCGGGACGGTCGAATAGGAAAACGACCCTCTTGAATGGTCGCGGGCATTCTGGCAGTCTCCACAGTCATCAGACGTCTTACGTCGACGCCCCCAACCGGAGATCGGCAACCGATGCCACCGGCGGTTTGTTGTTAGCGCTAACACCGCCCGGGTGCACCACCCGCCCCCACCACCGACCGACCTTGCTTCGAGAGGACCTGCGATGGCCGAATCCTGCTCAGGGACCAGCCGCCGACGGCTGCTCGCGGGTGGCGCGAGCCGCACCGCCGGCACCCTCCACGAGGGCGCCATCGTCGCCGGCAACCCGTCCGACTCCACCGAGAACTCGGTCCGGGCCAACGTCGTGGCCGTGGGTCGCCGCTAGTCGAAGCCCTTCGCACACCTCAGGAGACCTGATGTTCAGATCCATCCGTCCCGCACTGCGCAGGGCGGTGCTGACCGGCGCCACGGCCGCGAGCGTGCTTGCCGTGGGAGCCGTGGTGGCGCCCGCTCCGCCGGCGTTCGCGGCCATGGCGACGATCTATGCCGCGCCGTCCGGCTCCGGCACCGCCTGCACCGCGGCCCAGCCGTGCTCACTGTCCGCCGCCCAGTCCGCGGTGCGATCCCTCACCAGCAACATGACCGACGACATCGTCGTCCAGTTGGCCGACGGGGTGTACCGGCTGTCGGCGCCGCTGCGGTTCACCGCGGCCGACTCCGGGACCAACGGTCACACGGTGAGCTGGCAGGCCGCCCCGTCGGCGCGGCCGGTGATCAGCGGTGCCCGCGCGGTCACCGGATGGTCGGTGGCCGACAGCGGGAAGAACATCTGGCGGGCCAACGTCGGCACCGGCGTCGATCCCCGGCAGCTCTACGTCAACGGCGCCCTCGCCGTACGGGCCCGCACCACGCTCAACCGCGCGGACTTCACTTTCAACGGATCCGGGATGCGGTTCTCCAACAGCTCGCTGACCTACCTGAACAACCTCGCCAACCAGAGCCGCATCCAGGTGGAGAGCGTCAACTCCTTCACCGACCGGTACGTCTCGGTGCAGAGCATCAGCGGGAACGCCATCACGATGCAGCAACCCGGCTGGAACAACAACAACTTCGGGTACGACGTCCTCAACAGCCCGCACCGGGCCGGACCGCTCTATCTCACGAACGCCTACGAATTCCTCGACTCGCCGGGGGAGTGGTACCTGAACACCGGCACCGGGACGCTCTACTACATCCCGCTGTCCGGCCAGAACATGAGCACCGCCGGCGTGGAACTGCCGGTCCTGCAGTCGCTGGTGGGCGTGGGCGGCACGTATGACGCACCAGCCCACCACCTCTCGTTCTCCGGCATCACCTTCACCGGCACGAGCTGGCTCGGCGCCAGCAGCAACCAGGGCTACGCCGACCAGCAGACCGGCTCCTACATCGCCGGTAACTGGTCGTGGCCCAGCTTCGGATCCTGCAACGAGGGGTGTCAACAGTTCGAGGCCGCCCGGCCCAACTGGAGCCAGATGCCCGCCGCGGTGCAGGTCTCCGCCGCCAACAACATCACCTTCGCCAACGACCAGTTCGTCAACCTCGGCCAAACCGCGATAGGCATCGGCAACGACGCCAACGCCCACGCCAGCGGGGTCGGACTGGGCGCCAGCACCATCACGGTGAGCCGCTCGGAGATCGCCCGCAACGCGGCCGGCGGCATCGTGGTGGGCGGTGTGCGGGCCGACGCCCACCACCCGAGCGACTCCCGGATGGTCAACCGGGACATCACCATCAGCAACAACCGGATCCACGACCTCGGCCTGGAGTACCGCGGCGTCGTCTCCGCCTTCACCACGTACGTCACCAACGCGACCCTGTCGTACAACGAGGTCTACAACATGCCGTACACCGGCATCTCCATCGGGTACGGCTGGGGCGCGAACGATGCCGGCGGCAGCAACCACTACGCCGACCGCGGCCTCTACAACTACCAGCCGCGCTACTCGACGCCGACCACCGCGTCGAACAACCGGCTCATCGGCAACTACGTCCACGACGTCATGCAGCAGATGACCGACGGCGGGTGCATCTACACCCTCTCGGCGAATCCGAGCGGATTGATCCGCGACAACTACTGCCTGCGGACCAACGGCTGGTTCGGGCTCTACTTCGACGAGGGTTCCCGCTACTACACCGCCACCAACAACGTCTTCTCGTCCATCGGCACCTGGGCCACGGCCAACTACTGGTTCGCGGAGAACATGGGCAACTTCACGCTCACCAACAACTGGAGCACCAGCAGCGGCACCAACGTGACCAACGGTGACCGCGGCAACGTGGTCTCCGGCAACGTGACGGTCACCAACAACAACTGGCCGTCCGGGGCCCAGGCCGTGATGTCGTCGGCCGGGGTCCAGTCGTCGGACCCGCCGACCGGCGGTCGTCAGCTCGTGGGTGGCCAGTCGGGCCGCTGCGTCGACGTGCCGAACGCCACGACGGCCAACGGCACCCAGGTGCAGTTGTGGGACTGCACCGGCCAGGCCAACCAGTCGTGGACGTACACGTCGGGCAAGCAACTACAGGTGTACGGCAACAAGTGCCTCGACGCCTCGGGTCAGGGCACGGCCAACGGCACCCAGGTGATCATCTGGGACTGCAACGGGCAGACCAACCAGCAGTGGAACGTCAACTCCAACGGCACGATCAGCGGCGTGCAGTCGGGGCTGTGCATGGACGCCAACGGCGCGGCCACGGCCAACGGCACGAAGGTCATCCTCTGGTCCTGCAACGGCCAGACCAACCAGCAGTGGACCCTGAGGTAAGGACGGACACATGAGGTCTCATCCCGGCGGCGCCCTGCGCCGCCTCGTCACCGCCCAACTGGCCCGCGCCCGAACGATCACCATGGCGCTGGTCATGGTGATCGTCGCCGCCACCACCGGGACGTTCCTGACGGCTTCGCCGGCCCAGGCCGCCACGTCGATCACCATCAACGGCTCGTCGGGGGGCCGGGTGTTCGACGGTGTCGGCGCGATCAGCGGCGGCGGCGGCAACAGCCGCCTGCTCATCGACTATCCGGAACCGCAGCGCACCCAGCTGCTGGACTACCTGTTCAAGCCCGGCTACGGCGCGACGGTGCAGCTGCTCAAGCTTGAGATCGGCGGGGACACCAACACGACGTCCGGCGCCGAGCCGAGCCACGAACACACGCGTGGCGTGGTGAACTGCGACCGTGGGTACCAGTGGTGGCTCGCCGAACAGGCCAGGGCCCGCAACCCCGGCGTCCGGCTGGTGGGCCTGACCTGGGGTGCTCCCGGCTGGATCGGCAGCGACTTCTGGACCACCGATTCGATCAACTATCTGCTGCACTGGCTCGGGTGTGCCACCTCCCACGGACTGACCGTCGACTACCTCGGCGGGTGGAACGAGAAGGGCTTCAACGCCACCTGGTACAAGAACCTGCGGGCCGCGCTCGACGCCGGCGGGTACTCCGGTGTGAAGATCGTCGCCTCGGACGACTTCGGCTGGGGCGCCGCCGATGAAGCCCTCCGCGATCCGGCCTTCGGCCGGGCCGTGGCGGTCTTCGGCTCGCACTACGTGTGCGGGTACCGCAGCGCCCAGACCAACTGCCCGAGCTCCAGCAACGCCGTGAACAGCGGCAAGCCGCTGTGGGCCAGCGAGAACGGGTCCGACGACTACAACGCCGGTGCGAACGCGCTCGCCCGGGGCATCAACCGCGGCTACCTCGACGGGAAGATGACCGCGTACATCAACTGGCCGATCATCGCGGCCATCACGCCGAACATCCCGTGGGCCACCATGGGCGTCGCGGTCGCCCCGCAGCCGTGGTCGGGCTACTACTCGATCGGTAAGAACGCCTGGGTGATGGCGCAGACCACCCAGTTCGCCACCCCGGGCTGGCGCTATCTCGACTCCTCCAGCGGCTACCTGGGCGGCAACCGCAACAACGGCAGCTATGTGTCCCTGCGGTCGCCCACCGGAAGCGACTACAGCACCATCATCGAGACGATGGACGCCACCAGCGCGCAGACCCTCAACTTCACCGTCAGCGGGGGACTGTCCCAGGGCACCGTGCACGTCTGGTCCACCAACGTGCGGTCCAACAACCCGGCGGACCACTTCGTGCGCGGCGCCGACCTCACCCCGTCCGGCGGCACGATGTCACTGACCGTCCAGCCCGGCTACGTCTACAGCATCACCACGACGAGCGGGCAGGGGAAGGGCAGCGCGACCAGTCCGGCGCAGGGGACGCTGCCGCTGCCCTACAGCGACACCTTCGACAGCTACCCGGTCGCCGGCGAGGCCAAGTACCTGATGGACGCGCAGGGCTCGTTCGAGATCGTGGCGTGTGGCGGTGGCCGGTCCGGACGGTGCGTACGGCAGATGTCGGAGCAGGCGCCGATCAAATGGACCTCGCAGCTGGCCGAGCCGTACACGCTGCTGGGCGACCTGAGCTGGACCAACTACACCGTCTCCTCCGACGTGATGCTGGAGAAGACCGGCTACGCCCAGCTCATCGGCCGGGCCGCCGCGTACCAGTTCCAGTCGCCGGCCAACCTCAACGGCTACTACCTGCGGGCCAACAGCAGCGGGTCGTGGTCGATCCTGAGCAACAACACCAGCGGCCAGGTGCGAACCTTGGCCAGTGGCACCGTCGCGGCGCTGGGCACCGGGCGCTGGCACACCCTGGCGCTGAAGTTCAGCGGCGCGACCATCACGGCCAGCATCAACGGCACCACCGTCGGCACCGTCACCGACTACACGTCGGGTGCCGGGCAGGTCGGCTACGCCACCGGGCAGGGCATCACCGCCCAGTTCGACAACCTGACCGTGACGCCGGGCAGCGGCGGCACCGGCGGGTCCAGCGGCGTGCTGCGGGGGGTCGGCTCCGGCCGGTGCCTGGACGTGCCGAACGCCAGCCAGACCGATGGCACCCTGCTGAACATCTGGGACTGCAACGGTGGCAGCAACCAGCAGTGGACGGCCACGGCCGGCAACCAGCTGATCGTGTACGGCAACAAGTGCCTGGACGTGCCGGGACACGCGACGTCCGCCGGCACCAGGGTGCAGATCTGGACCTGCAACGGCGGAACGAACCAGCAATGGCGGCTCAACGCCGATGGCACCGTGGTCGGGGTGGAGTCGGGGCTGTGCCTGGACGTGACCAACGCCGCGACCGGCAACGGCAGCCCCGTCGCGATCTGGACCTGCAACGGCGGCGACAACCAGCGTTGGACCCGCAGCTGAGCCGACGCTTGCCGGGTGCCTGACCCGCGGAGAGCGGGTCAGGCACCAGCGTCGGCGATCAGGGGAGCGGGTCGCCTGGCGGTGCGGTCAGCGGTAGCCAGCTGACAAGTCCGGCTTCGTACAGGGCGGGCCAGAGCGCGGCGGGTATCGCGGCTGATGCCCGCTGGACGGTTTCGTGCACCTGCCGGGCGCTGCCCAACCCGATCGTCGTCGACACGACGGCCGGGTGTGCGCCGACGTACGCGAGGGCCGCCGCGGGCAGCGTCGTACCGTGGTCTTCGCAGATTTCGGCGATCCGGGTGGCTCGGTCGAGAAGGTCGGCGGGGACCGGCTGGTAGTTGTAGCTGGCGTTGGCCGCCGGACGTTCCCGGGCCAACAGGCCGGAGTTGTAGACGCCGGCGATGACGACCGCGACGTCCTGTCGTCGGGCGGCGGGCAGCAGGTCCGTCAGGGCGCCCTGTTCGAGCAGGGTGAACCTGCCGGCGCACATGACCACGTCGATGTCCGTCTGCTCGACGAGACGGGTCAGCATCCGGGACTGGTTCATGCCGGCGCCGATCGCCCCGATGACCTTCTGCTCGCGCAGTTCGATGAGGGCGGGTATCGCCTCGGTGATGGCCTGCTCGGCGTGGTCGTCGGGGTCGTGGAGGTAGACGATGTCGATCCGGTCCAGGCCGGTGCGGGTGAGGCTCGCTTCCAGGCTGCGACGTACGCCGTCGCGGCTGAAGTCCCACACCCGGCGGAGATCGGCCGGAACGTCGAAGCCTTCGGTGTCCCGCAGGTGCGCGGTGTGCGGGGACGGGGTCAGCAGTCGTCCGACCTTGGTCGACACGACATACTCGTCCCGGGGCCGGCGGCGCAGGGCGGCACCGAGTCTGCGTTCCGACAGGCCCAGCCCGTAGTGCGGTGCGGTGTCGAAGTAGCGCATGCCCGCGTCCCAGGCGGCGTCGATCGCGGCCGCGATGTCTTCCTCGCTTCGGGCGCTGTACAGGTTGCCGGCCTGCGCGGCGCCGAAGCTCAGCGTGCTCACCGCTACCTTGGGCCGGCGGGGCAGCGCTACCTGCCTGATCACCGGCGCCCCGCCGTGGGTGTGGTGCTGATCCTGGATCACCGACATCACCTCCGGTGCTCGTTGCGGTTCCTGGGTCGGCCCGTTCGTCTGGCCGGTGCTGCCGGCCGGCACCGGTCGGGGCCGCGGTCCACCGGTGCGGTCGGCCCGGTTCTGGCCGGGCTCGTCGGGCGGGCGCGCGGTCAGCGGCCGAGCCAGCCGCCGTCGACCGGGATGGCGGCGCCGTGCACGTAGTCGGATGCGGCGCTGGCCAGGAAGACGGCGGTGCCGGCCAGGTCGTCGGGGCGTCCCCAGCGGCCGGCCGGGATGCGGGCGACGATCGCGGCGTTGCGGTCCTGGTCCGCTCGCAGAGCTTCGGTGTTGTCGGTGGCGATGTAGCCCGGAACGATCGCGTTGACGTTGACGCCGTGGCCCGCCCATTCGTTCGCGAGCGCCCGGGTGAGGCCGATCAGCCCGGACTTGGCCGCGGTGTAGCCCGGCACGTTGATGCCGCCCTGGAAGCTGAGCAGCGAGGCGGTGAAAACGATCTTCCCCCGGCCGCGGGCCAGCATGCTGTTCCCGACCTGGCGGGTCAGGACGAACTGGGCGGACAGGTTCACCGCCAGGACCTCGTCCCAGATGGCGTCGTCGTGCTGCGCGGCCGGGGCGCGTCTGATGGTGCCGGCGTTGTTGACCAGGATGTCGACCGGCCGGTCGCCGTGCTGGAGCCGGTCGGCCAGGTCGGTGACGGCGGCGCGGTCGGTGAAGTCCACCCGGTGTCCGGTGAAGGCGCGGCCGTGGCCGCGGACGCGCTTCTCGACCTCGCTGCCGGTGGCTTCGAGGTGGGCGCTGACGGCGACGATGTCGGCGCCGGCGGCAGCGAGGGCGTCGGCGACGGCCAGGCCGATGCCGCGCCGGGCACCGGTGACGACGGCCAGCCGGCCGGACAGGTCAAACGGATTCATGCGGTGACCTCCCGGCAGTCGATCAGGACCTTCATGACGGTGCCGCCGCCGTCGAGGGCGGCAAAGGCGGCGGCGGCGTTGGCGAGCGGCTCGACGTGGGTGATGAGCGTCCGGGCCGGGATGGTGCCGTCGGTGAGCAGGCCGATCGCCGTCTCGTAGTCGGCGCGCTCGTACACCCGGGCGCCGACCAGGGACAGCTCGCGCCAGAAGAACCGGAACACGTCCAGCTCGCGTGGCTGGTTGTGGATGCCCACCACGACCAGCCGGCCGCGGGTGGCCAGCAGGTCCACGGCGGTGGTGAGGCCGGCAGCAGAGCCGGAGACCTCGAAGGCGACGGCCGGTCCGGCGCCGGCGGTCCAGGCGTCCACCTCGGCGGCCACGTCGCCGAGCGCAGGGTCGAGGGCGCGGATGCCGAGCTTCTCGGCGACCGCGCGACGGTGCGGGTCCACTTCCAGGACGACAACCTCGGCACCGGCCGCGTCCGCCACCCGGGCGATCAGGATGCCGACCGGGCCGCCGCCGACCACCAGCGTCTTGTCGCCGCGACGCAGGTCGGCGCGGCGTACGTCGTGCACCGCGACCGCGGTGGGTTCGACCAACGCCGCGTGGAGCAGGGAAAGGTCCTCGGGTAGCGGGATGACCAGCTCGGCCGGCACGGTCCACTGCTGCTGCATGGCGCCCGGGGAGTCGATGCCGACGAACTCGAGCCGGTGACAGATGTGCTGATGCCCGGCGAGGCAGGCGGGGCACGAGCCGCACCACCGCAGTGGCATGACGGTGACCGGCATGCCGACCCTGAGGCCGTCGACACCCGGGCCGAGGGCGGCGACGCGGCCGGACATCTCATGTCCGATCGGCTGGGGGATCTGTACCCGGTGGTCCATCGCGCCGTGCAGGATGTGCAGGTCGGTACCGCAGATGCCGGTGTAGGCGACGTCGATCTGCACCTGACCGGTGCCGGGAGGGATGGCGGGTCGATCCTCGACCACCATCGTCGAGTTGCCCGCGTACAGAGCTGAACGCATGGTAGTCCTTCCCTGTTCTCCGGTGGCCGCGGCGACCGCGGTCACGCCCTTACCGCTCTTCGGCCAGGTGGCGGCGCAGCCAGCTTTCCGTCGTGACCACGTGCATCAGGGCGGCCGCCTGTGCCTGGATCGCGTCACCGGCGGCGAGCGCCAGGTAGATCGCCTCGTGCTCCCGCAGCGTCTGTCCGGCCGCGTCGGCGTCGACGAGCCCGCGCCAGACGCGGGCCCGCACCGTCCGGCTGGAGATGCCCTCCAGCACCGTGGACAGCGTCTCGTTGCCGGTGGCGGCGACGACCGCCCGGTGGAACGCGGCGTCATGCTGGTTGAGCAGTTCCACGTCGTCGGCGGCCGCACGCATCGCCTCCAGGTGCGCCTGGACCACGGCGAGCTGCTCGGGCGTGATGCGCGTGGCGGCCAGGCCGGTGGCGGCCGGTTCGAACAGCCGCCGCACCTCGGTCAGCTCGAGCATCGAGTCACCCTGCAACAGCTCGACCGCACCGCCGATGCTCTCCAGCAGCAGCCGCGGCTCGAGGCTGGTGACGAAGGTGCCGTTGCCCCGGCGCACCTCCAGCACGCGGGCGGCCACCAGGACGCGTACCGCCTCCCGCATGATGTTGCGTCCCACCCCGAGCTCCGTGGCCAGCTGCTGCTCGGGTGGGAGCCGGGCGCCGGGCGGCAACTCGCCGGACTGGATCAGCTCACGCAGGCGGGTCATCGCCTTCTCGGTCAGCGACATGTCGGGACCCCTCGGTCGGGTTCCGCTCGCCCAGCGGACAGCGGGTGGTGGCGGGGGCAAACCTAACAGGTGATCCCATGTCTGGGAACCGGTGGGACGTCGCCCGGCGGCGCGGTATCAGGCAGAGCCGGCACAATTACCCATAGATCCCCATGTTCCGGTCGGCGTATAGACGCAGCCCATGGGACGGGCTTATAAAGACATCCCACGGCACGCGTGTTACCGGCGGATGACGAGACCACCGTCGGCAGGCTCAGCGAATGGACGGGGTGGCTTGCGGTGACCGAGGTGATCAGCGCGATCGAGGCGGTCGATGTCCGGTTCCCCACCTCCCAGGAGCTGGACGGGTCCGACGCGATGAACCCGGAGCCGGACTACTCGGCGACGTACGTGACCCTCCGCACCAGCGCCGGCGCACAGGGGTTCGCGCTGGCCTTCACGGTCGGGCGGGGCAACGACGTCCAGCAGGCCGCCGTCCAGGCGCTGGCGCCGCTGGTGGTCGGACTGCCGGTCGACGATGTCCTCGGCGACCTGCGGGGTTTCTCGGCCAGGATGACCGGGGACAGCCAGATGCGCTGGCTCGGCCCGCACAAGGGCGTCATCCACATGGCCGCCGGGGCGATCGTGAACGCGGCCTGGGATCTGTACGCGCGCCGGGAGGGCAAACCGCTGTGGCGGTTGCTGGCCGAGATGCCGCCGGCACAGCTGGTCAGCATGATCGACTTCAGGTACCTGCGCGACGCGCTCACCCCGGACGAGGCGCTGGAGATCCTGCGTCGTGCGCAGCCCGGCCGGGCCGAGCGGCAGCAGCAGTTGATTGCCGAGGGCTATCCGGCCTACACCACCACCCCGGGCTGGCTCGGCTACACCGACGAGAAGCTGGTGCGGCTGGCCACGGAAGCGGTGGCCGACGGGTTCCACCTGATCAAGCTGAAGGTCGGCGGGGACAACGCCGCCGACGTCCGGCGGATGGGACTGGCCCGCGACGCCGTGGGCGCGGGGGTGCGGATCGCCGTGGACGCCAATCAGGCGTGGGGGGTCGAGCAGGCGATCGACTGGCTGAGCTCCCTCGCGCCGTACGAGCCGTACTGGATCGAGGAACCGACCTCACCCGACGACATCCTCGGCCACGCCACCATCCGGCGGGCGGTGGCGCCGATCAAGGTGGCCACCGGCGAGCACTGCCACAACCAGGTCATGTTCAAGCAGTTGCTGCAGGCGCAGGCGATCGACGTGCTGCAACTGGACGCGACGCGAGTGGCCGGCGTCAACGAGAACATCGCGATCCTGCTGCTGGCGGCCAAGTACGGCGTGCCCGTCTGCCCCCACGCCGGTGGGGTGGGCCTGTGCGAGATGGTCCAGCATCTGGCGATGTTCGACTACGTCGCCGTCAGCGGCAGCACCGACGACCGGTTCATCGAGTATGTCGACCACCTGCACCAGCACTTCGTCAACCCGGTGACCGTTCGCAAGGGCCGTTACCTCGCGCCGCAGGCGCCGGGCATGAGCGCCCAGATGCATCCCCAGTCGGTCACCGCGTACCACTACCCGAACGGCCCGCGCTGGAACCTCGCGGGAACACCGACCGAGCACCTCTGAATCCCTCTTTTGAGCGCCGTCCGAACAGGAGCCGCGATGAAACCGAGAAGGACCGCCGCAGCCGCCGCCCTCGTCACGTCCGCGGCGCTGCTGCTGACCGCGTGCGGCGACGACAACTCATCCACCGGGGGCGGCGGTGGCGCCGCAATCGTCGGCGTCGACTACCCGCGTTCGGACACCGACTTCTGGAACTCCTACATCAAGTACGTACCTCAGTCCGGTCAGGAACTGGGCCTGGAGCTGAAGACGACCAACTCCCAGAACGACGTGGCGAAGCTGGCCTCCAACGTCCAGACGTTGATCAGCCAGGGGGTCAAGGGCATCGCCATGGCGCCCCAGGACACGGCCGCGATCGCGCCCACCCTGCAGAGCCTCGCCAGTAAGAAGATCCCGGTCGTCACCGTCGACACCCGCCCTGACCAGGGAGACGTCTTCATGGTCGTGCGGGCGGACAACCGAGCCTACGGTGAGAAGGCGTGCCACTTCCTCGGTACCAAGCTCAAGGGCACCGGCAAGGTGGTCATGTTGCAGGGTGACCTGGCCTCCATCAACGGCCGGGACCGCACCGAGGCGTTCAACGAGTGCATGAAGCAGAACTACCCCGGCATCACCGTCTTCGGCGAGGCCACCAACTGGGACGGGGCGCTCGCCTCCCAGAAGCTGCAGATCCGGCTGACCGAGCACCCGGACATCAAGGGCGTCTACATGCAGTCCAGCTTTGCCCTGGCCGGGACACTGCAACTGCTCAAGCAGCGCAACCGGCTCACCCCGCCGGATGACCCCAAGCACATCTTCGTGGTCTCCAATGACGGCATTCCCAAGGAGCTGCAGGACATCACCGCCGGGAACATCGACGCCACCGTCTCCCAGCCCGCGGACCTGTACGCCAAGTACGCCCTGTACTACCTCAAGGCAGCCATCGACGGCAAAACCTTCCAGGCCGGCCCCACCGACCACGACAGCAAGATCGTGCAGGTCCGCCCGGGCCTGCTGGAGGACCAGCTCTCGGCGCCGCTGGTCACGCTCGA
Organism: Micromonospora sp. NPDC049836; assembly: GCF_044465125.1. NCBI lineage: Bacteria > Bacillati > Actinomycetota > Actinomycetes > Micromonosporales > Micromonosporaceae > Micromonospora > Micromonospora sp. NPDC049836. The sequence continues at coordinate 787,231 of NZ_JBITLH010000002.1, read as the reverse complement.
CGGCGGCACGTACGGCGGCGTGGCCAGCCTCAAGCCCGACGACAAATCCCTCTGGGGCAACAACATCGGCTGACTTCGGCTCCGAAGGGATATCCGCACATGAACGGTAACGGGCAGCCTTCCCCACGCTCGTCACCGGCCCGGGATGGCGACGGGCGGGCCCGGTCGGGTCCGCCCGTGGCGGAGGCGATCGACATCAGCAAGCGGTACGGCTCGACGGTGGCGCTGGACCGGGCCCGGATCAGCGTGCTCAGCGGCGAGACCCACGCGCTGGTTGGCCGAAACGGGGCTGGAAAGTCGACCCTTGTGTCGATCCTGACCGGTCTGCAGGCGGCGGACACGGGTCAGATCCGGTTCGCCGGGGCGGACGCACCGCGGCTGTCCGACCGCGACGCGTGGCGGCAGCGGGTCGCCTGCGTCTACCAGAAGTCCACCATCATTCCCGAGCTGACTGTGGCGGAGAACCTCCTGCTGAACCGGTACGACCGCGGCCGCAGTGGGTTGATCAACTGGCGTGCCCTGCGTCAGCGCGCCCGGGACCTGCTGGCCCTGTGGTCCGTTGACGTCGATGTCGACAGCAGAGCCGGCGACCTCAGCGTCGAGCAGCGACAGTTCGTGGAGATCGCCCGGGCGTTGTCGTTCGGCGCCCGGTTCATCGTGCTGGACGAGCCCACCGCCCAACTCGACGCGGCCGCGATCGCCCGCCTGTTCGACCACATCCGGGACCTGCAGCAGCAGGGCGTCACGTTCCTGTTCATCAGCCATCACCTGCAGGAGATCTACGAGATCTGCGACATGGTGACGGTCTTCCGCGACGCGCGGCACATCATCACCGCTCCGGTCGCCGGCCTGCCCCGCAACGACCTGGTCGCCGCGATGACCGGCGAAGCCGCGGCGCTGCGGGCGGCACCCACCCGGACCGCGCCGGCCGGACCTGTCGAGGTGGTCCTCGAGGTCTCCGACCTGCGGATAAACGGCAGCTACGAGGACGTGGCGTTCCGGGTGCGGTCCGGCGAGATCGTCGGCCTGGCCGGCGCCGGTGGCAGTGGCAGGACAGCGGTCGCCGAATCCATCGTCGGACTTCGTACCCCCGACACGGGCACGGTCACCGTCGGCGGTCACCGACCCCGCCCTGGTGACGTCAACGCCGCCGTGGCCGCGGGCATCGGATTTGTGCCGCAGGACCGGCACCATCAGGGCCTGGTGCCCGGTATGTCGATCGCAGACAACGCCACCATGACCATCCCGGCAAGGCTCGGCAGGGCCGGCTTCCTGAGCGCCCACCGCCGGGACGCGATCGCCAGCCGCCTGATCGACGAGCTGGCCATCAAAACCCCCGGCCCGGACCTGCAGGTGTCCGGGCTCTCCGGCGGCAACCAGCAGAAGGTCGTGATGGCTCGTGCCCTGGCCAACGACCCTCGCGTACTGGTGCTCATCACGCCGACGGCGGGTGTCGACGTGCGCTCCAAGGAGTTCCTCCTCAACAAGGTCGACGAGGTGGCTGATGCCGGCACCGGTGTCCTGGTCGCCTCCGACGAACTCGACGACCTACGGATCTGCGACCGCGTCCTGGTGATGTTCCAGGGCCGCATCGTCGCGGAGATGCCCACGGGCTGGCGTGACCACGACCTCGTAGCCGCCATGGAAGGACTGACCGTCGATGCCTGAAACCATGACGAGCGCGAGTGCGGCCGCTGCCGGCGGGGCCGTCGCGGCCGGGCCACCACCCGGTCGACGGGTCGGCAAGCTCGCCATAGCGCGGCTGCGAGACCTCGCCCTGGTCCCCGCGATCGTGCTCATCGCGATCGTCGGCCAGATCATCAACTCGGTCTTCCTGCAACCGGACAACCTCATCAACATCGCGCAGACCATGTCGGAGATCGCGCTGCTGGTGCTGGCCCAGACGATCGTGCTGGTGGCCGGCAAGATGGACCTGTCGCTGGAGTCGACATTCGGCCTGGCCCCAGGCGTGGCAGCATGGATGACCGTCGCGGTCGGAGCCGGCCATGGGACCGGGCTGCTGTCCGGCGCCTGGTCGATCCCGATCACCCTGCTGGTGGGCGCGCTCATCGGGATCGCCAACGCCGCGCTGATCGTCCGGTTCGGACTGCACGGGTTCATCGTCACCCTGGGCATGCTCATCGTCCTCCGCGGCCTGCTCACCGGGATCTCCGGCGGCCAGACCTTCTTCAACCTGCCCGAGTCGATGATGTATCTCGGTACCGCCGTCTGGCTCGGCGTTCCCGCGTCCATCTGGATCTGCCTCGCCCTCTTCGCCGCCGGGATCGTTCTGCTCGGCTACACCAGCTTCGGTCGCTCGCTGTACGCGATCGGCGGCAACGTCGACGCCGCGAAGGCCGCCGGTATCCGCACCGACCGCGTGCTGTGGGCCGCGCTGATCATCGCCAGCGTCCTGGCCGCGCTGGGCGGCCTCCTGCTCTCCGGCCGCCTCGCCTCCGTCGCGGCATCCCAGGGCAACGGAGCCATCTTCACCGTCTTCGCCGCTGCGGTCATCGGCGGCGTCAGCCTCAACGGTGGCAAGGGCACCATGTTCGGCGCCTTCACCGGCATCCTGCTGCTGTTCATGATCCAAAACGTGTTGACCCTCGCCGGCGTGCCTGCGCAGTGGATCGGCGCCCTCAACGGCGCCATCATCCTGGTCGCGCTGGTCGTTTCCCGCATAACCGGTGGCAAGGCCCATGAGTAGCCGGCCCGGTACGCGCACCAAGCCAGAATCCCGATGACGAGGGAGGCGACGTGGAAACCGACATCGTCGATGCCCACCACCACCTGTGGGACCGGAGCCGCCACCCGCAGCCCTGGATAGACCCGCATTCGATGAGCGCCATCGACGCCGATTTTGGCCCGGCCGACCTCGCCGCGGCCTCCCGCGCAACCGGCGTCACCCAGACGGTGGTGGTACAAGCGGTCCACTCCGTGGCCGAGACGGCCGACCTGCTGGACACGGCCGCCGTCAGCGACCTCATCGTCGGTGTCGTCGGCTGGCTCGACATCACCGCGGACGACGCTCCCCAGGCCATCCAGAAGATGACAACCGGCGGCAAACTCGTCGGCGTCCGACACCTGGTCCAGGGCGAAACCGACCCGGCCTTCCTCGACAGAGCCGCCGTCCGGCGAGCCATCGCCGCGACCGCCGACGCGGGAGTCGTGTTCGACCTGGTGATCCGCCATCACCAGCTCGCGGCAGCGACCCGCCTCGCCGCCGACCTGCCACAGGTGTCGTTCGTGCTGGACCATCTCGGCAAACCACCACTGGCCGACGGGGACCTGCACGACTGGGCCCGTGACCTGCGGGCCATGGCCCGACTGCCGAATGTGACGGCCAAGCTCTCCGGCCTGGTCACCGAGGCGGACTGGCGCACCTGGACCCGCCGCGACGTCGAGCCCGCCGTCGCGCACGCCCTGGAGGTCTTCGGTCCCGACCGGCTGATGTTCGGCTCCGACTGGCCGGTCTGTCTCCTCGCCACCACCTACCAGCGCTGGATCGACCTGGTCGCCGAGCTGCTCACCGGGTGCAGCGAGACCGAGCGACGGGCGATCTGGCACGAGACCGCGCGCCGCACCTATCGGCTGCCGGCTCCACCGCCGCGATCGTGACCCCGTCACCCCCGCCCCGCCCGGCGAGCCTCCGGGCATGTATCGACAGACCTGTCCGGAAGGCCAATGGTATGCAGCGCTACGGCTCCGTCATCCGCCTGCGCCCCGAACATCGGGACACCTACCTTCGGTTGCACGCCGCGGTATGGCCAGAAATCGAACAGGCGCTGCTGGCCGCCAACATCCGCAACTACACGATATTCCTGCACGGCGATCTGCTGTTCGGCTACTACGAGTACGTCGGTGACGACCACGACGCCGATCAGGCCCGCATCGCGGCCGACCCGCACACGCGGCAATGGTGGAAGCTGACCGATCCCTGCCAGGAATCACTGGCCGACCCCCGATCCGGACAGTGGTGGGCTCCGATGCACCAGGTGTGGCACCTCACCGAGCCCAGCCCGGCCTCCGGGCCGACCGCGACCCCCGGCACCGGACCGAGCCAACCGTCGACCGCCGGCGCCCCTCCGGCCCACCCTGACCTGCCCTGAAGGAGATGCCATGCGGCTCGCACGCCTCGGACCGGCGGGCAGCGAAGTCCCCACCGTCGTCCTCGACGGCGCTCCCGTGGACCTGCGCCCGATCACCGACGACATCGGCCCGGCCTTCCTCGCCTCAGGTGGCCTGGAGCGCGCCGCCGCCGCCGTGGCCGCCGGCTCACTGCAACCCCTCGACGGCGCGGCGGACCTCCGTGTCGGCGCGCCGATCTCCCGGCCCGGCAAGATCGTCTGCATCGGGCTCAACTACCGCGACCACGCCGCCGAGACCGGCGCCGCGATCCCGACCGAGCCAGTCGTCTTCCTGAAGGATCCCGGCACGGTCGTCGGCCCGTTCGACACTGTGCTGATTCCCCGCGGGTCGACCAAGACCGACTGGGAGGTGGAACTCGGCGTCGTCATCGGCCGCCGGGCGCGCTACCTCGACACACCCGACGACGCCCTCGCGCACGTCGCAGGCTATCTGATCTCACACGACGTGTCGGAGCGCGAGTTTCAGCTCGAACGCGGCGGCCAGTGGGACAAGGGCAAGAGCTGCGAGACCTTCAACCCGGTGGGCCCCGAGCTCGTGACCGCCGACGAGGTGGGCGATCCGCAGGATCTGCGGCTGAGCCTGTCGGTGAACGGCGTCAAGCGTCAGGACGGCACGACCGCCGACATGGTCTTCCCCGTCAACCAGCTGATCTGGTACCTCAGCCAGTTCATGGTCCTCGAACCCGGCGACCTGATCAACACCGGCACTCCCGCAGGCGTCGCGATGGGTCTGCCCGACCAGCCCTACCTGCGCGCGGGTGATGTGGTCGAACTCGGGATCACCGGCCTGGGCTCGGCCCGGCAGCCGTTCGAGCAGGCGTGATGGGTGAGTTCAGCGGCCTGGTCGCCGCCGTGACCGGGGGAGCGGCTGGCATCGGCCGCGCGACGGCCGAGCTGCTCGCCGCGCGGGGTGCCCGGGTGGTGGCGCTGGACCTCGCACCTGGCGAACCGCCGGCCGGAGTCACGGGCATCGGCTGTGATGTCACCGACCGCGCGTCCGTACGCGCGGCGATGGCGACGATTCAGCAGACCCATGGGGGCCTTGACGTCCTGGTCAACAACGCGGGCATCAGCGCGGTGGGCACCGTGGCGGACAACGACGACGACGAGTGGCACCGGGTCCTCGACGTGAACGTCGTGGGCATGGCACGAGCGACCGCCGAGGCACTGCCGATGCTCCGCGCGTCCGAGCACGCCGCCGTCGTCAATGTCTGCTCGATCGCCGCGCTGAACGGGCTGCCCCAGCGGGCGCTCTACAGCGCCAGCAAGGGCGCGGTGCTGGCGCTGACCTTCGCCATGGCCACCGACCACGTTCGCGAGGGCATCCGGGTCAACTGCGTGTGCCCCGGCACCGTCCACACCGGCTTCGTGGACCGGATGCTTCAGAAGTTCGCGGACCCGGTGGCCGAGAAGGCGGCGCTCGACAGCCGTCAGGCGACCGGACGCATGGTCGACCCGGCGGAGGTCGCGGCCGCGATCGCCTATCTCGCCGGACCGCTGGCGGTCTCGACGACCGGTACCGCGCTCGACGTGGACGGCGGCGTCACGCACCTGCGGCTGCGCCCGGCCCCGTCGTGACCAGCCGCCTAGCGACGCAGACGAGTCGGGTCGCCCGGTCCACTGCGGCGCACCACCCATGCCTCGGTGATGTGGGTGAACATCGCCTCCGCCGCGCCATCCGGATCGTGCGCCGCGATCCGCTCGTAGACGCGGCGGTGGCCGGCGTTGGACGCCACGCACAGGGCGCGCTCGGTGCGACCCATGTAGCGGGCGGTGTTGACCACCTGGCTCTCCAGGGCGCGTACGACGGCCCGGGCGATGCGGTTTCCCGATGCCTGCATGACGGTGTCGTGGAAGGCGCGGTCGTGCTGATGGTAGGCGACGTGGTCGTCGACCAGCTCGTCCATCTGGTCGACCAGGATGCGTAGTTGGTCGATGGCTGCGTCGTCGGCGAGTCGGGCGGCGACGTTGGCCATGTCGGACTCCAACAGGCGGCGGGTCACGACCAGGTCGTCGAGGACGGCAAGGCTCTCGTCCCCGGCGATGGTGGCGCCCAGGACGAGCTCGTCGAGCATGTTCCACATCGCCGGTGGGGTGACCATGGTGCCGGCGCCCTGGCGGACCTGCACCAGCCCCTTCTCCTGGAGGATCTTCACCGCCTCGCGGACGACGGTGCGGCTGACCGCGAAGGTCTCGCAGAGCACCGGCTCAGGCGGTAGCGGCGAACCCGACGGGTGGAGGCCGCGGACGATCCGTTCCACCAGTTCCGCCGTGACCGCCGCGGCGAGGTTGGCCGGTCGCCGGGTCCAGGCCGGGGGTGGTGTCGAGACGCCCTCGTCCGACTGCGCTGATGCCGTCATATCACCCTCCGCGACCCGTGAGCGGGCACGGACCCGCCCACGTACTATATGCCGTTCCATTGACATCATACGTCATACGAGTTATGTTCCTGCCCAATCCTCCACCACGGCCGGCCGGCCGGCCCCCTCGGGAGAGTGAGCAGCCATGAAGCAGCGAGCACTGTGGTCGGCGGTCCTGGTTGTCGGGCTGGCCTTGGCCGGCTGCGGAAGCGCCTCCGACTCGGACTCCTCGTCCGGCGGATCGGACGGCAAGCTGGTCGTCTGGGACTGGAAGTCGAGCGACGCGTCCGCGGCCTCATACATCCAGAAGGCGAAAGCCGACTTCGCCAAGAAGCACCGCAACGTGACGGTCGAGTTCGTCGCGCAGCCCTTCGATCAGTACTACACCTTGCTGGGCGCCGCCATCCAGGCCGGCAAGGGACCGGACGTCATGCTCTTCAATGGCGGCGGGCAGATCCGCGACCGGGTGGACGCGCTCCTACCGCTGGACCAGTACGTCGGTGCGGACAAGCAACGCCTCGCGGGCTGGGATGCCTTCACCAAGGACGGCAAGACCTACGCCGCCCCGGTGACCCTCCAGGGCCACCCCATCTACTACAACAAGTCGCTCTACAAGAAGGCGGGGCTCGACCCGGATCGCCCCGCCACCACCTGGAGCGAGTTCATCGCCAACTGCCAGACCATCACCAAGGCGACCGGCGTCAAATGCTTCGCGGAGGGCAACAAGGAGGGCTACGGCATCCAGTTCTTCCTGTCCGGCCTCGGCTCCGGCATCCTCACCCCTCAGGAGTACGACGACTGGATCGCCGGCAAGCGCAACTGGACCTCGCCGAACGTCAAGCAGATCTTCGCGCTCTGGAAAGAGGTCAACGACAAGGGCTTGAACAACGCCGGGCCCAACTCCACCGCGATGTTCAACGACGCGTTCGCGTTGTTCCAGTCGGGCAAGGCCTCGCACGTCATCGGATTGATGTCGGACATCGGGCACTGGCAGGACTTCGCCGAGTTCCTCGACGCCGGCAACGTCGGCGTGATGAAGGCGCCGGTCGTCACGGCCGGGACCACCCCGGGCCTGCCGTACGACGGCGGCATCGGTTACGCGGTCGCGAAGTGGACCAAGGACCCGAAGGTCGCCGCCGACCTGGTGCGGTCGCTGACCTCGAGCGACGCGCTGAAGGCGTTCTACGCCGACGCGGGGGCGATCGCTTCGGACACCACGATCGACGTGTCCGGCGCGGGTCCCGCGGTCGGGACGATCGTGTCGGAGATCAAGGATGGCAAGCCCGCGCTGCACGTGGCCTTGTCGTCCAAAACCCTGGACCTGATGGGGCGGCTGTCCCAGCAGTTGCTCAGCGGCTCGGTCACGGTCGACAAGGCGGTGGACCAACTGGCCAAGTCCGACCAGGTGGGCTGAGCTCGTGCCACCGCCTGGTTCGTCGTCGGTCCGCCCTGTCGAATCGGGGCGGACCGGCAGGACACAGCCCGGTCAGCCGGTAGCGGGCCGGGCGACCCGCTCCCGTCGGGTCCGGGACGGCCGGCGCTCCGAACGCCTCGCCCCCTACGTCCTGGTCGCGCCCGCTGTCCTGATCATCGTGGTGCTGCGGCTGTGGCCGCTGCTGCTCGGCCTCAACTTCTCGTTCACCGGTGACGGTGACCGCAACGGCACCGCGGTCGGCCTGGACAACTACCGCGAACTGCTCGACGACCCGCTGTTTCAGACCGCCCTGCGCAACGTGGGACTGCTGGTCCTGCTGCTGCCCGTCGCGGTCGCGATCCCGGGGCTGCTGGCGACGTTCATCTACCTGCGCGTACCCGGTCACCGGGTCTTCCGCAGCGTCTACTTCTTCCCGGCGGTGCTCTCGCCGGTGATCGTCGGCGCGATCTTCAACCTGCTGCTGGCCTTCGACGGCCCGCTCAACGCCGTTCTCGGCGGCCTCGGCATCGGCCCGGTCGACTGGCTCGGCAATCCCGACGTGGCCATCTTCGCGGTCGTCGGCGTGCACGTCTGGGCGACGTTCGGGATGGCGCTGGTGGTGTTCCTGGCCGGGTTCGCGACCCTGGACTCCGCGCTGCTGGATGCTGCCCGCGTCGACGGCGCGTCCCTCCCGCAGACCATCTGGTACGTCATCATCCCCGGCCTGTCCCGCACCATCCAGTTCGTCGTCGTCACCACCATGATCGGGATGCTCACCTCCATGTTCGGCCTGCTCTACGTGATGACCAGTGGAGGCCCGGAAGGGTCGACCTACCTGCCCGAGTACTACATCTGGGTCCAGCAGGGACGGATGAACCGCCCGGCACTCGCCTCAGCCGCCTCCACGGCGCTGTTCGCGATCATGCTGGTGGTCGGCCTGCTGCAGATCAGCCTGCTGCGCCGCGCGGGAAGGGAGGACTGATGTCCCGCATCCGGCTCGGCAGGTGGCTTGTCGCGCTGCCGATGGCGGCCCTCGCCCTGGCGACGGTCTATCCGCTGCTGTTCACCACCAACGTCGCGATGAAGACCCGCCGCGAGTACATCCTGGACCGGTTCTCCCCGACGCGCACGCTGCACTGGGACAACCTCACCGCCGCCTGGAACACCGCCGGCATGGCTCGATACCTTCTCAACTCGGTCATCGTGGTGACCTTCGCCGTGGCGCTGCTGCTGCTCATCGGGTCAATGGCCGGCTTCGCACTGAGCCAGCTGCGGTTCCGTGGCTCATCGGCGCTGTTCCTGGTCTGCCTCGCGGCGCTGTTCATCCCGTTCCAGGTGATCATGGTGCCGCTCGCCAGGATCATGGCCGACGGCCGTCTGATCGACACCTACCCGGGCCTGATCCTCGCCTACGTCGCGCAGTTCCTGCCCTTCACCGTCTTCCTGATGACCAGCTACTACCGCGCCGTGCCGGCCGAGATCATGGACGCGGCGCGGATCGACGGGAACAGCCTGTACGGCGTGTACCGGCGGATCATGCTGCCGATGGGCGCTCCGGCGCTGCTGTCGGTCGGCATCCTCAACGCGCTGTTCTGCTGGAACGACGTGCTCATCTCCCTGCTCATGATGCCGTCCGCCGACCATCGCACCCTCATGGTGGGCGTCACGTCGCTGCGCGGCCAGTACTCCGACAACATTCCCACCTTCGCCGCCGGCGTGCTGATCGCCGCGGTACCTGTGCTGGTGACCTACCTGTTCCTGCAACGCCAGATCGCCGACGGGATAACCGCCGGTGCGACGAAGGGCTGACATGCGCATCACCGGATACCGGACCCTCACGACGGTTCAGCGATGGGGCCGTGCTGTCGGCGACGCAAACGGTGTCTACCCCGACGGCATCTCGCCGGTTCCCGTCATCCTCGTCGACACCGACGAGGGGATCACCGGCGTCGGCCTGGGGCCGCACGTGGAGGCCGAGGCCATCTTCGCCGCGATCGACGGAGAGGATCCGCGATCGGTCACCGCCCTCTACGACCGCATGCTGCGACAGACCTTCAAAGCCGGCCACGCCGGCGCGGTGTTCGGCACCATCGGAGCGTTCGACACCGCGCTGTGGGACATCAAGGCGCAGGCCGCCGGCGAGCCCCTGTGGCGGCTGCTCGGCGGCCGCGACCGCAGGGTCCCCGCCTACGCCTCCGGCCTGGACATCGGCCTCACCGACGACGAACTCGTCGCCACCTATCAGAGCTACGCCGAACGAGGGCTGCGGGCGGCGAAGCTCAAGGGCGGCCTGGACATCGAGCGGGACCGGCACCGGCTGACGCTCGTGCGCGAGGTGTTGACCGAGGCGGCGCGGGGGATGCGGCCAGGCCTGATGCTGGACGCGAACGAGTGCTGGAACCGCAAGCAGGCGGTCCGCCATGTCGGCGAGCTCGAACGCACCCTGGACCTGACCTGGATCGAGGAACCCGTCCGGCGCTGGGACGCCGAAGGCCTCGCCGTCGTCAGCCGTGGCGTCCGCGCGGCGGTCGCCACCGGGGAGAACCTGACCGGGCTCGAGCAGTTCCGTCCGCTCATCGCCGCCGGAGGCGTGGACATCGTCCAGACGGCCGCCGTATGGGGAGTCAGCCATTTCCTCCGGGTGGCGGCGCTGGCCCATGCCTACGACCTGCCGGTCAGCCCGATCGGCAACACCCCGGTCGCACTCCTGCACGCCGCGACCTCGGTCCCCAACCACATCGCCAGCGAACTGCAGGACCTCCAACCGCCGGTCGGCATCGCGGTGGACCTGTACGTGGAGGACGGCGCCTTCGTGCTGGGCGACGCGCCCGGTCTGGGTATCCGGGTCGACGAAGGTGCCGTCGCCTCGGCGGACCAGGCAAACGGGCCGGCGCCCAGCGGCCCGCAGGTACGGCCGGAGCAGGCCGGCCGGCGACTGCTCTCGGTTACCGGGGGCGGCCCGGTGGTACGCCAGCCGCAGCCGCAATCCGTGGACGGCGGCCCGGCCCCGGCGAACACCGAGCTGCCGCAGATCACCCGAAACTGACCTGCCCGCCGCCGGGTGGGTCGGCCAGTCCGGGGCCGCCGGCGCGGATCCAGGCGGCGATGGCGTCGCCCGGCCGTCGCGCCGGCCGCGGCGAATCACGGCGCCCCGGGCACTGACTCGATGCCCGATATCGCATGCCGATATTTGACCCCGTAATGTGCGGACGGGTGCACGCTCGCCGGAGGAGGTCACATGGACAGGTCGTCGACTACGGCCGCGCCGTCGGGGGAACTGCGGCGGCGGCTGGGGACGTCCGACGCCGTGGTGATCGGGCTCGGGGCGATGATCGGCGCGGGGATCTTCGCCGCGTTCGCGCCCGCGGCGCGGGCGGCCGGCTCGGGCCTGCTGGTCGGTCTGGCGCTGGCGGCGGTGGTCGCCTACTGCAACGCCACATCGTCGGCGCGGTTGGCCGCGCGCTATCCAGCCTCCGGTGGCACCTACGTCTACGGGCGGCAGCGGCTGGGTGACTTCTGGGGGTACCTGGCGGGCTGGGCGTTCGTGGTCGGCAAGACCGCCTCCTGCGCGGCGATCGCGCTGACCGTCGGCCTCTACGTCTGGCCCGCCCAGGCACATGCGGTGGCGGTGGCGGCCGTGGTGGCGCTGACGGCGGTGAACTACGTCGGGATCGAGAAGTCCGCACTGCTCACGCGAATGATCGTCGGCACCGTTCTGGTGGTGTTGGCCGTGGTGGTGGTCGCCACCCTCGGCGCGGGGACGGCGGACGCGACCCGGCTGAACGTCGGCGCGGACGCCACCATCGGCGGGGTCCTGCAGGCGGCGGGCCTGCTGTTCTTCGCCTTCGCCGGGTACGCGCGCATCGCCACCCTCGGCGAGGAGGTCCGGGACCCGGCCCGCACCATCCCTCGCGCCATTCCGCTCGCGCTCGGCATCACCCTCGCCGTCTACACGATGGTGGCCGTCGCGGTGCTGCTGGCGTTGGGGCCGCAGCGGCTGGCCGACGCCGCCGCACCGTTGTCGGACGCGGTCCGGGCCGCCGGAGTGCAGCAGTTGGTGCCGGTGGTGCGTGTCGGTGCCGCCGTGGCAGCGCTCGGCTCGCTGCTCGCGCTGATCCTCGGTGTCTCCCGTACCGCTCTGGCCATGGCCCGCGACCGTCATCTGCCGCACGTGTTGGCGGCCGTGCATCCCCGGTTCGCGGTGCCGCACCGTGCCGAGCTGCTGGTCGGGGTCGTCGTCGCCGTCCTGGCGGCGATCGCGGACCTACGTTCCGCGATCGGCTTCTCCTCCTTCGGCGTGCTCGTCTACTACGCCATCGCCAACGCCTCGGCCTGGACCCTGTCCCGGGCGGAGAACCGCCCGCCCCGGATCGTCCCTGTCCTCGGGCTGGCCGGTTGCCTGGCGTTGGCCTTCGCCCTGCCGATCGCCTCAGTGATCTCCGGCGCGGGAGTGCTGGCTGTCGGCGCCGCGGCCTACGGCGTCCGCCGGATGGTTGCCGGCCGCCGGCGGCGGTAGGAACCGGTCGCTCGTGTCACTCGGCGGCGTCGTCGCCGAGGACCTCACGGGCCAGTTCCCGCAACGCTTGGCGGTCCTCGGCAAGCGCCTGCCTACCGGCTTCGGTCGCCCGGTAGACCCGACGGGTACGCCCTTCGACGACCCGCTGCTCGGACAGCAACAACCCGTCGGCCTCCAACCGGTGCAACGTCGGGTACAAGGTGCCGGGGCTGATGTCGTAGCCGTGGCGGGCCAGTTCCTCGGTCATCCACGCGCCGTGGATCTCCTCCTCGGCGGCGTGATGCAGGATGTGCAGCCGCACCGCACCCCGCTGGAACTCCCGCACCCCGGTCCACCCCCTGTGTCCGTCAAGAGTGACGGAACCGATATCGGCATCCGATCCTACGATTGTCCGGCTGGCCTGCGGTCAGCACGTCGTCGGGCGGCCAGGAAGATCGGTAGGGAGGCTAGTTGGGCGCCGGCCGCGAACGCGACGAGCGCGATCCGGGAGTGGTCGTAGAGCAGACCCGCGGCGACAGCGCCGACCAGCCAGCCCACGCCGTATCCGGCGTAGTAGAGGCCGAAGGCCAGATCGCGCCGCCCGGGCGGCAGGACGCCGGCGACGAGGGCGGTGAGCAGGCTGTCCTGGGTCGCCTGGCCGATGCCCCAGAGCACCATCCCGACGAGGGCGAGCTGAACGGGCAGGAGAAACACGAACGGCGAGAACGCGGCGGTGGCGACCACGGCCATGAGGACCACGGCCAGGCCGATGCGGTCGTACAGCTTGCCGAGTCCGAGACTGGCCAGCGCCCCGACGGCCGTGGCCAGCGCGAGGAAGAGCGGCACGCTGTCGCGGGTCGCGCCGCTGCGCGACAGGTGGAACGAGATCAGCTCGAAGTTCATCAGGCCCGCCGCGAAGCAGGCACCGGCCGCCAGGTACAGCCAGTACGACCGGCTGAACCCCGCCGCACCGGCCGTCTGCTGCTGCTCCGACGGGGCCGGCGCCGGAGGCTGCTGCTGTTCGAAGGTGGCGGGTGCGGGAAACCGGATCCGGGCGATCGTCAAGGTGACCAACGCCAGCACGGCCGGGATGACGAGCAGCGCGTACGCCGTCCGGAAGGCTGCCGCGAGGACGAGCAGCCCGGCGACGATCAGCGGGCCGAGCGTGCGCCCCGTGTAGTCCAGCGCGGTGTTCGTCCCGTAGACCCACCCCTTGCCGTACCGGCTGGTGGTGTAGGACAGCATGGCCTGCACGAGCGGCTTGCGGACCCCACGCCCGACGCCCTGCACCACGATCAGTCCGGCGGCGACCTGCCAGTGACCGGCGAGCGCGAGCGCCGGCACGGCCAGCAGGTTGACGCCGTAGCCGACGAAGACCAGTGGCCAGCGCCTGCGTATCCGGTCGGCGAAAAAGCCGGACACCCCGCGGGTCAGGTAGTTGAGGAACTCGCTGAGCCCACCAGCAATGCTGATCACGGCGGCGCCCGCGCCGACCGACGCGAGGAACAATCCGTTCATGCTCGCGCCACCGGAATAGGTGGTATCACCGAAGAGGTCGACGAGCCCCATAAGGAGAACGAATCGGAACGCCATCGACCCGGGCGACGTACCGGTGCTGTTCGTCACCGCCGCTCCTTGACGTCGGGAACCCGGTGTGCCGGCAGTGCGTCTGCCTCGCCGGAGCCCTGGAAGCACTGCCAAACGGATGGCGCTCGCCGCGATCGAATACGGCAGTCAGGCGGAGTGTAGGCGGCGGGCCGGCCGGCGCGATTGCGAATCGGGAACGCGATCCGCAATCGCATTCCGATGCAGGCTCGGGCAGCGCCGGGCGCCGTCCGAACACGGCGTGAAGGAGCGGGATGTGGCTGTCGTTGAATGTGTTGACACGTGCGGACCGGGTCCGCCTCGACGGTCCGGGCGGCGAGTTCGTCCATCGAGGAATGGGGTGCTTCCGCCGAACCGACCGCGGCCGTCGTGGAGCGGCTACGGCTGTTCGCCATCGGCGCAGCCGGTCAGCAATGGTCGGCACGGTCGTTTCCTTCGGCGAGTTCCGCAAACGGCAGCGGGCAGCAGGCGTTGCCGGCGCAGGCGACCAGGTCGTCACAGCCGGCCGTGATGGCGGCCCGCAGGGTGTCGCGGATGACGGCCAGGTCGGCCAACTTCTGTTCGACCTCAGCGAGCTTGTCTCTGGCTCGGGCTGGCAGGCCTGCGTCCGGTCGCCGGTCGTGCCGGTGTCGGCTGGCGTCGAGCAGGTCGGCGACCTCGTTGAGGGTGAAGCCGAGCCGTTGCGCGGCTTTGATCACCCGCAGCAGGGTGACCGTCTCCGCCGGGTAGAGCCGGTGCCCGCCGGGCGTCCGCTGCGGGGCGGCGAGCAGGCCGCGGCGCTCGTAGTAGCGCAGGGTCTGCTGATTGACTCCCGCCGCGTCGGCCAGCTCGCCGCTGCGCAGGCCGGATCCGGTCATCTGTCGCACCGTCGTGCGGCCGCTCGGGCGGCGAGGGCGTCGAGCACATCGACGTGTCCGGCCGGTACCCGAACGTCCAGGGCCAGCGAGTCGGGGCCCGACCGGGACAGGTGGAAGGCGAAGAACGAGCAGCAGGACGATTCCCGCGCGGTCAGATCCCGCGCCGTCTCCTCCACCTGCGCCGCGCCGTCGAGTCGCAACCGTAGGTGCTGCGCCGACACCCGGTCGGCACCTCGCACCGCCTCGGCGAAGAACTGATCAAACTCGGCGACCCGCAGTGGCCGTTCGACCGTCGGCAGGGTGCAGGAATCCGGCACCCAGGCATCATCGGTGGTGATGTGGTGGTCACTCATGCCTCGACGGTAAGCCTGTACGTAGGTACGAGATGCAAGTCCGATGCTGCTCGTCAGGTCCACCGCGGTCACGACACGACTCGCCAGCACGAGCCTGGTGGCGTGCGACAGGACGGGAACCCGCTCCACGGGAAGCCCTCGCCTCGCCGGCAGGTCCTGACCGACTCCGGCACCGACGGGCTCGCTGTTCCGCTCGGCGTCTGGTTGGCTCGGACCGGGTTCACCAGCCGAGGAGGAACAGCAGGCCGGCGACGACCAGGCCGGCCTCGACGAGTCCGACGAAGAGGCGGTCGCTGATCCGGTTGACGGTTCGCCTGCCGGCCCACGCTCCGGCGAGGGTGGCGGGGGTGAGCGCCGCGCCGAGGAGCACGACGTTGGGGTTGAGGAGGGAGCCGGCTCCGTAGGCGACGAGCTTGGTGAGGTGCATGGTCATGGCGCAGGCCGCTTCGGTGCCGATGTAGGCGTTGCGGACCAGCCCGTAGGCGAGGAAGAACGGCGCGGTGAGCGGGCCGACGGAGCCGAGGAGGGCGGAGCCCAGGCCGGAGGCGGCTCCGACGCCGACGAACGCGCGGGGCGAGGGTGTGCGCGGGTGAGGGTTGAGTCGCCGCCAGGCGACCACAACGAGGAGGAACACGCCCAGGAGGCGCTTGAGCGGAGCCAGCGGCGCGGCGGCGAGCAGCAGGCCGCCGGCGAGAGCCGACGGGACCGCGCCGAGAGTGAAGCGCCCGATGACCGGCCATCGGAGGTCGTGCCGATTCAGCCAGACGCGGCTGCCGTTGCTGGACAGTTGGGTGAGCGTGAGCACGGGTACGGCCGCGCGGAGGCCGAACAACGCGGTGAACACGGGTAGAAGCAGCACCCCGCCCCCGAAGCCCGCCACGGCCGACAGCCACGCCAGGCAGAACGCGGCCGCCGATGCCACGGCGAGGGTTGGTGCCAGGTCGGACGTCATGCCGTTTCCCTCAGACTCGATCGGCATTCGGTCGTGTCACTGCCAGATCGCTTCGGCGAGTATGACGCCGATGAAGGCCGCGCCGGGTCCGGCGGCGACATTGGCCCAGGAGCCGACGACGTTGACGGCGACGGTTCCCCCCGAAAACACCGGGTCGTGGCGGGCCTGCACGGCTCGGTCGACCACGCAGCGCAGGGTGCCGCCGAGCGCGACGGGCCGGGCCGTCAGGTGGCGTTCCGGGATGTCCGGGGTACGGCATGATGATCTCGGACAGAGGGAGGTGCCGGGCGTGCCCGGATCGTGTGACGTGGTGGTCGTCGGGGGCGGGCAGGCGGGCCTGGCGGCGGGCTACTACCTGCGCCGCGCCGGCCTGGACCACGTCATCCTCGACGCCCAGTCGCAGCCGGGTGGCGCGTGGCGGCACGGCTGGGACTCGTTGCGGCTGTTCTCGCCGGCGGAGTACAGCCCGCTGCCGGGGTGGGGGATGCCGCGGCAGGAGGGCGAGGACTTCCCGACCGCCGGGCACGTCGTGGACTACCTACGGGCCTACGAGCAGCGGTACGACCTGCGGGTGCGCCGGCCGGTCCGGGTACGCGAGGTGCGGCCGGCCGGGGAGCGCCTGGCGGTGGAGACCGACGCCGGGAGCTGGTCGGCCCGGTACGTCATCTCCGCCACCGGGACGTGGGAGTGCCCGTACGTGCCCGACATCCCGGGCCGCGGGGAGTTCGCCGGTCGGCAACTGCACACGGTGGACTACACCTCTCCGGAGGAGTTCCGGGGGCAGCGGGTCGTGGTCGTCGGGGGAGGTAACTCGGCGGCGCAGATCCTGGCCGAGGTGTCCCGGGTCGCCGAGGCCACCTGGGTCACCCTGCGTCCGGCGCGGTTCATGCCGGACGACGTCGACGGTCGGGTGCTGTTCGGTGTGGCCACCCGCAAGGCCGCCGGTGGTGCCGGTGGCGGTGTCAGCGACCTCGGGGACATCGTGATGGTGCCCAGCGTCCGCGACGCTCGGGATCGTGGGGTCCTGCGACCCCGTCCGATGTTCGGGCGGCTCACCGATCGCGGCGTGCGGTGGGCGGACGGCGCCGAGCAGCCCTGCGACGTCGTCATCTGGTGTACGGGTTTCCAGCCCAACCTCACTCACCTCGCGGCACTGCTGTCCGGATGGCGGCATGGGGAGGTGGCCACCGAGGGCACCCGGTCGGTGGACGAGGCCCGCCTCTACCTGCTTGGCTACGGCGATTGGACGGGGCCGGCGTCAGCCACGCTGGTGGGTGCCGGCCGTACCGCGAAAGCGACGGTCGCCGACATCGCCGCCCGCCTGCGCGGACAGCCGTAGGCCCGAGGTCCGGGCGTACCTTCGGCGGCGCCGGACTGGTCGGCCTGCTTGCGGAGGTTGTCCATCAGCTCAGGGGGTCGGACAGGAAAGGGCCCCCGCTCGGGGGTGAGCCGCCCGCCGGGTGGGTGGCCCGGCGGGCGGCGACGAGGGCGGTGTCAGGCGGCCGGGCGTAGCTCGGCGAGCAGCTTTTCCACCCGGGCGCGGAGCTCGTCGCGGATCGGGCGGACGGCGTCGACGCCCTTGCCGGCGGGGTCGTCGAGCTGCCAGTCCTCGTAGCGCTTGCCGGGGAAGGCGGGGCAGGCGTCGCCGCAGCCCATGGTGACGATGACGTCGGAGGACTCCGCCGTGGCGTACTCCAGGAGCTTCGGGGTCTGGTCGGTGATGTCGATGCCCACCTCGCGCATGGCCTCGACGGCGGCGGGGTTGATCTGGTCGGCGGGTGCGCTGCCGGCGGAGCGGACCTCGACGGTGTCGCCGGCGAGGTGGCGCAGCCAGCCGGCGGCCATCTGGGAACGGCCGGCGTTGTGGACGCAGACGAACAGGACGCTGGGCTTGTCGCTCATGAGGTGCCTTCCATGCGGTACGAGTCGCGGGGCGGGTTGACCGGCACGTCGTTGAGGTCCTCGTCGGTGGGGACGACGACCTGGTCGGCGGCGGCGCCCGCGTCGGGGTAGAGGGCGGCGAGCAGGCCGACACCGACGGCGAGGCCGACGATCTGGGCCAGGACGAACCCGGGCACGGATGCGGGCGCGATGCCGGCGAAGGTGTCGGTGAACGCGCGACCGATGGTGACCGCCGGGTTGGCGAACGAGGTCGACGAGGTGAACCAGTACGCCGCGCCGATGTACGCGCCGACCGCGGCTGGTGCGGCGGGGGCGCGGCCGGAGCGGGCGAGAGCGAAGATCAGCAGGATCAGCCCGGCCGTGGCGACAACCTCACCCAGCCACAGGTGGCCCGCAGCGCGGTCCTTGCCGGAGAAGTCGACGGCGGCCAGGTCGAACATCAGGTTCGCCAGCACCGACCCGGCGATCCCGCCCAACACCTGTGCCACGACGTAGCCGCCCAGGTCGCGGCCGGTGAGGCCGGTGCCGGCACGTCGGCCGAGGAACCAGTCAGCAATCGACACGACCGGGTTGAAGTGGGCGCCGGAGACGGGACCGAAGATCAGGATCAGCGCGCCGAGGGCGAAGGCGGTGGCGGTGGAGTTCTCCAGCAGTTGGAGTCCGACATCGCCGGGGGAGAGGGTGGTGGCCATGATGCCGGAGCCGACCACGGCGGTGACCAGCAGGGCGGTGCCGAGGAACTCGGCCAGCAGGCGCCGCCGGAGTGCGATGGTCATCAGTTCGTTCTCTCCCGTGCTCTGAGGCGGGTCGCGGCGGTGTGCGGGGCGAGCTGCTGGTCGAGGGTGATCTCCTGGTGGGGGTGGGCGCTGGTGTCGGTCAGCGGGGGCCACCGGGCAGGACGGCGGGGGCGAGCCGGTCGACCCGGTCGGCGAGGTCCGCGTAGGCGGCTTCGAACGCCTCGTCGGTGTCCACCCGGACCGGGTCGGGCACCGACCAGTGCAGGCGGGGCCGGGCCGCGCCGGTCAGTTCCTCGTGGGCGTTGTCGCACACGGCGACGACCAGGTCATCGGCGCGGACGACGTCGGTGACGTGGGCGGTGCCGGTCGGGTCGAGGTCGAGTTGGTGGCGGTGAGCCACGGCCACCGCGCGGGGATGCACCCGTGGCGCCGGCTTGGTGCCGGCGGAGGCGACAGCGCTGTTGGTGCGCCGCTTCCACAGCGCGGCGGCCAGCTGCGAGCGGGCCGAGTTGTGGGTGCACACGAACACCACCCGTCCGACGCCGGTCAGGCGGGGGGTGGCGAGGGCGGCAAGCGCCTCCGGGAGCAGCCGCAGGTAGGTGCGGCGCCGGTCTCCCTCCGAGCGGCCCTTGGTGACCAGGCCGGCGTCGGTGAGGACCTTGACGTGGTGGGCGACCAGGTTGGTCGGCAGGTCGAGGGTGTGGGCGATCTCCCCGGGGGAGGCGTCGCCGAGGGTGAGCGCGTCCACGATCGCCAGCCGCGCCGGATCGCCGAGCGCGGCGTGGATCCGCGCCCGCTCAACCAGGGAAGTAAGCTCAGCGTCCATTGACTCAACTGTCGCTGAGTAATGCTCGATCGTCAAGCCGATGCCGCCGCCGCGCCGGCGCGGCGACTCCCGCCAGCCGCACATCCCCCTCGCCGTGCCCCCGCGCCCGCGGGATCGCCCGCAGTGCTGCCCCCGCTGCGGGTTGGTCAGCAGCAGGTCGCCAGGTACGACTGCAGGTCGGCCAGGGCGGCGAGGGCGCCGTCGCGGTCGGCCCGGTAGAACACCGTCTTGCCGTCCCGGCGTGAGGTGACCACGCCGCCGCGTCGCAGCAGGGTCAACTGCTGTGACGCCGTGGCTTGGCTGATGCCGACCCGCTCGGCCACCTCACCCACGGACATCTCGGCGCCCCGGGCGAACAGCATCATGATCCGCTGCCGGGTGGGACTGCCGAGGGCCTTGAGGAACTCCTGTGTCTGCGGCGCGAGGCCCGGGACGGCGCGCTGCGGCCCGGTCGGCTGGTCGGCGGCGGTCTGGCTCATGGTCACACCTTTCCTCGCCGTCATCATATTGTCATTCAACAAAACGACGATATGATCGTGGCGTGAACCAAGCTGACCCCGTGATCATCATTGGCGGCGGGCAGTCCGGCCTCGCCGCTGCCCGCGCCGCCCGGGACGCCGGTCTGCGGCCCGTCGTTCTGCACGCCGGCGCCGAACCGGTCGGCTCGTGGCCTGACTACTACGACAGCCTCACCCTCTTCTCGCCCGCCCGCTACAGCGCCCTGCCCGGCGTGCCGTTCGACGGCGACCCGGACCGCTACCCCCACCGCGACGAGGTGGTCGGCTACCTCCGGCACTACGCCGCCGCCCTTGACGTCGAGGTTCGCACCCGCTCCCGGGCCATCGCCGTGCACAGCCGCCCCGGCGGCGGATATCTCGTCCGTACCGACAGTGGCGACGAGCTGGCCGGGATCGGGGTCGTCGCCGCCACCGGATCCTTCGGCAACCCGTACCGGCCGACCCTGCCCGGGCAGGGTGAGTACGGCGGGGACCTGCGGCACGTCGCCGACTACCGCCGCGCCGACGCGTATGCCGGCAAGCGGGTCGTGATCGTGGGAGCCGGCAACTCCGCCGTTCAGGTCGCCGCCGAACTCGCCGCGCACGCCCGGGTGACCCTGGCGACCCGGGAACTGGTCCGGTTCCTGCCGCAGCGCATCCGGGGCCGGGACCTGCATCACTGGCTGCGCGTCACCGGCGTCGACCGGCTGCCGCGCGCGGTGATCACCCGGCTCGTCCGGCATGCCGCCGTGCTCGATGCCGGCCGCTACCGCGACGCCATCACCTCCGGCGAACTTGCCCGGCGAGACATGTTCATCCGCTTCAGGCCCGATGGCGTCGTCTGGAGCGACGGTACGCACGAAGCGGTCGACGCGGTCATCTTCGCCACCGGCTACCGGCCGCACCTCGACTACCTCGCACCCCTGGCCACCCTCGACCGGGGCCTGCCGCAGCAGGTCGGCGGGATCTCCGCCACCCATCCCGGCCTGGTCTACCTGGGGCTGGAGTTCCAGCGATCCTTCGCCTCGAACACCCTGCGCGGCGTGGGACGCGACGCCGCGCACGTCGTGGCCGCGCTCGCCGCACGCCGTACCCGCGTTCTCCGCGAGAAGCGTCACGCGTACCCGGGTCACCCGCGGTCGGCCTCGCGGAGGGATCGAGCCGCAGGCGGCGGGCGTCGGTGACCGGGGAGCGGGGTCAGGCCCGGTGCGCGGGTGTCGCCTCGATCGACAGCAGGGCGGCGAGCTGGCGCAGGATCTGCGGCCGGGCCCGGTAGTAGACCCAGGTGCCCCGCCGGTCGGCGTCCACCAGGCCCGCTTCGCGCAGGGTCCTGAGGTGGTGCGAGATCGTCGGCCCGGTCAGGTCGAACGCGGGGGTCAGGTCGCAGACGCAGGCCTCCCCGCCCTCGGCGGAGGCGATCATGGACATCAGCTGCAGCCGTACCGGGTCCCCGAGGGCCTTGAACGCGGGCGCGAGCACCGCGGCCGTCTCGGCCGGGACTCGACGCTGCGCCAGCGGTGGGCAGCACGGCGCGTCGGCGTTGAGATCGACGACGGGAAGCGACGCCTGTTGCTTCGACATGCCTCTAGGTTGACATCTCTCTAATCAGCGTGCAACTCTCTGCTTAGACGGACGTCAAAACAAGCGTCCCGTGGAAATGAGGCTCACCATGTTCGGCACTCTGCGCCGCCGGTCAACACCGCTGGCTGGTGTCCGGTTCTGCGACTCCTGCGCCCGGGTGTCCACCGCGGCCGAGCGGGCCGGCCGCCGCTACGACCGCGCCCGCACCACCGTCTACCCGCTGATCAGCCCCCGCTGAGGAGAGGACGCGACATGACCGAGAACACCCCGACCACCGGCGGTTTCACCGGCGACCCCGCCGCCGCGCTGCAGGTCACCGGCTCCGGCGCCTGCTGCGGCAGCCCTGCCCAGGCCGTCGGTGGCATCCTCCCGCCGGCCGGCGCCACCGCCGACGGCGACCCGTGCTGCGGTACTCGCCAGGCCGCCCAGGCCGCCGACTCCTGCTGCGGCACCCAGGCGAAGGCCGACGCCGTCGCCACCGGGCAGGGCTGCTGCTCATGACCACCCGCACTGCTCTCGCGGACCTGCTCGATCAGGTCAGCGCCGACCGGATGGCCGCCACCATCGCGATCCTCGCCTCGGACCCCCTGGCGGGTCGGCGGGTCGGCTCGGCCGGCGGGGCGGCGGCCCGCGCCTGGCTCGTCGACCAGCTCACCGCCCTCGGCGGGGAGGTGCGTACCGAGGACTTCCCGGTCCGCGCGGTGCCGCAGGTGTACGAGGCACCCAGGGTCACCTGGGCTGATGGGTTCGGCTCCGAGGAACTGGTGTTCGGCCGGCAGGTCGCGATCCACCCCGCCTCCGCCGACACCACCCACCCGCGCCGCGGTGCGCTCGGTGTCGCCGGCACCGACGACCCGGCCCGGCGGTGGCTGGTGGTGCCCGCCGAGATGAGCCTGTTCGACGCGTACCGCGACACCCAGGGCGCGGCCGGCCTGTTGATCCGCCGCCCGGTCGATGTCGAGGGCTGGCAGTTCACCATGCTCGCCGGCCCGGACCCGGGGCCGCTGCCGGTACTGACTCTCGACCCCGACACCCACCACGCCGTCCTCGCCGCCGC
Source organism: Micromonospora sp. NPDC049836 (assembly GCF_044465125.1). Taxonomy (NCBI): domain Bacteria; kingdom Bacillati; phylum Actinomycetota; class Actinomycetes; order Micromonosporales; family Micromonosporaceae; genus Micromonospora; species Micromonospora sp. NPDC049836. Next base: position 764,447 of record NZ_JBITLH010000002.1, on the reverse strand, counting down.
GACCGCGGGCGACGGCTGGCTGGACGGGGCCACGCCGCTTCGCCGCGACGACGTCACCGGCACCAACATCCACGCCCGAGTCCGGCAGCCCCGTGCCGGCGGCGTCGACCTGCTGTTGACCGCCCACTACGACGGCGTCGGCGACCACCCGGGGCTGCGCCTGCCCGCAGCCTCGGACAACGCCACCGGCGTCGCCGTGGTCCTCGAAACCGCCCGCATCCTCGCCGCAGGGCTCCCCGCAGGTGCCGGGTTGTCCGTCGCACTGCTCGACGGGGAGGAGATCGGCGCGCTCGGCTCCGCCCACCACGCCACGCAACTCCGCGCCGAAGGCGCCGCACCGCTGGTCATCAACGTGGACGGCGCCGGTCGCCTGGACCGGGCGGCGGCGGTCGAGGCCGGCGGCCCCGCGCACCGTCTGCTGGCGCTGCTCGACCAGGCCGGCCGGCACACCGGCGTACCCCTGATGGCAGGCCCGGTGGCCTCGGACAACCGCCGCTACGGCGGCGCGGGCTTCGCCGCGGTCGGGATCGGCGCCGGGATGGGCGGCTACCACAGCCCTGCCGACACCCCCGACAAGGTCGACCCGGCCACCCTGGCCGCGATCGCCCGACTCGTTGTCGCCACCGCCCACCTCGCCGCCACCGCACCCGCTACACTTTCATCGCCAATCGGCGATCAACGATAGAAGGAGTGGTGGTGGGCGACCTCCTCGACCGGGCGACCGCGCAGACGTACGCCTCGTGGTTCCGGGCCCTGGCGGACCCGACCCGGGTGCAGATCGTGGAGTACCTGGCCCGGCACGCCCGCCCGATGAGCGTGCGGGAGATCGTCGCCGCCGTCGGGCTCGCCCAGTCCACCGTCTCCCAACATCTGAAGATCCTCACCGAGGTGCGGTTCGTGCTCGTCGAGCCGGTCGGCACCGCCCGTCACTACCGGATCAACGACGCCTGCGTCGGCTGCTTCCCGTCGGCCGCCGACGTCGTCATGGGCCGCCCGGCCCCCAGCCCGATCGGAGCCTGCTGATGGCCGACCTCACCGTCCGCCCGATGACCTCCGACGACGCCGATCGTGTCCTCGCCATCTACCAGGCCGGCCTCGATGGCGGCAACGCCAGCTTCGAGACCACCGCACCGACCTGGACGACATTCGACCAGGCCAAGCTGATCGAGCACCGCCTGGTGGCCGTCGACGGGGACCACGCAGTTGTCGGATGGGTGGCGGTGTCGCCGACGTCGAGCCGGGCCGTCTACGCCGGCGTGGTCGAGCACTCGATCTACGTCGACCCCGCCGCCCAGGGGCGTGGCGTGGCTCGGCTGCTGCTGGACGCGCTGATCGTCTCCACCGAGGCCGCCGGCATCTGGACCATCCAGTCCGGAGTCTTTCCGGAGAACATCGCCAGCCTCGCTCTGCACCAGCGGGCCGGTTTCCGCGTCATCGGCACCCGCGAGCGGGTCGGCCGGCATCACGGCCGGTGGCGCGATGTCGTCCTGATCGAGCGGCGCAGCCCCGTCGTCATCTGAACCCCCATCGGCTCCGTCGCCCCAGCCCAACCGCACGCTCTTGATTCGACAGTTTTCAACATAGAGGAGTTCCGATGACAGTCCCGAACGAGCTGCCCGTCGTGGTGATCGGCGCGGGCCCGGTGGGTCTGGCCGCCGCCGCCCACCTGCACGAGCGTGGCCTGCCCTTCGTTGTTCTGGAGGCCGGCGAGCACGCCGGCGCGGCGGTGCGGCAGTGGGGGCACGTGCGGGTGTTCTCCCCGTGGCGGTACAACGTCGACCCGGCCGCCCGCCGCCTGCTCGACGACGCCGGCTGGGTCGCCCCGGCCGAGGACGCCCTGCCCACCGGCGCGGAGCTGGTAACCGACTACCTCCAGCCCCTCGCGGAGCTGCCGCAGCTCAAGCCCCACCTGCGCTACGGCGCGCGGGTGGAGGCCGTCAGCCGGCTCGGCCTGGACCGGCTGCGCACCGCGGGCCGCGACCAGACGCCGTTCCTGATCCGCCTCACCGACGGGGACGAACTGCTGGCCCGCGCCGTCATCGACGCCTCCGGCACCTGGGGCACGCCCAACGTCCTCGGCGCCTCCGGCCTGCCCGCGCGGGGCGAGAAGAACGTGGCCGCGTTCCTGGAGCACGCCCTGCCCGACGTGCTCGGCGCCGGCCGGGACCGCTTCGCCGGCCGGCACACCCTCGTCGTCGGCGCCGGCCACTCCGCGGCCAACACGCTGCTCTCCCTGGCCGAGCTGGCCGCCGTCGAGCCGGGCACGGAGGTGACCTGGGCGATCCGCTCGGCCAGCCCTGACCGCACCTACGGCGGCGGCGACGCCGACGCCCTGCCCGCCCGTGGCGCGCTCGGCTCCCGGCTGCGCGAACACGTCGACGCCGGCCGGATCCGGCTGCTCACCGGCTTCTCCGTGCACGCACTCACCCCGGCGGCGGGCCGCGTCGCGGTGATCGTGCGGCACGCCGACGGCGGTGAGGAGCAGGTCGTGGTGGACCGGATCGTCGCCGCCACCGGCTTCCGCCCCGACCACTCCATCGCCGCCGAGCTGCGCCTCGACCTCGACCCCGTCATGGGCGCCACGCGCGCGCTCGCCCCGCTGATCGACCCGAACGAGCACTCCTGCGGCACGGTGCCCCCGCACGGCGTCGACGAGCTCGCCCACCCCGAGGCCGGCTACTACGCCGTCGGCATGAAGAGCTACGGCCGCGCGCCGACGTTCCTCATGGCCACCGGATACGAGCAGGTCCGCTCCGTCATCGCCGCCCTCGCCGGCGACTGGCAGGCGGCCCGGGACGTCCAGCTCGACCTGCCCGAAACCGGCGTCTGCAACAGCAACCCCGCCGACTCCACCGGCACCGACAGCTGCTGCGGCCCCACCCCGGCAGCCCAGCCGGCCGGCAAGGGGCTCGCCACCGGCATCTCCGGCGGCCTGCTGTCCACGCCGCTGAACCTGATCAGCCTGGACACCCCGACCAGCGGCCAGACCGGCGGCTGCTGCGCCAGCTGATGACCACCACGATGGCGCCCGCCGACACGACGGTCGGCGGGCGCCACGGGTGGCGCATCGTCGCCGCCCTCGCCATCACCTCGACCGTCGGCTACGGCTCCCTCTACTACGCCTACGCCGTCCTGCTCAGCCCGATGGCCGCCAGCCTCGACGCCTCCACCACGGCGGTCACCGGGGCGCTGACCGCCAGCGTCCTCGCCGGCGCGCTGATGGCCATCCCCGTCGGCCGGTGGCTCGACCGGCACGGTGGACGCGCCCTCATGACCACCGGGTCGATCGCCGCCACCGCACTCCTGATCGCCTGGTCTCAAATCCACGCCATCTGGCAGCTGTACGCCGTCATGATCGGCATCGGGATAACCGGCGCGATGGTCCTCTACGAGCCCGCCTTCGCCGTCGTCGTCTCCTGGTTCAACCCCGACCGGCGGCCCACCGCGCTGCTCGCGGTCACCGTCGTCGCCGGGTTCGCCAGCACCATCTTCATGCCGCTCACCGGCCTGCTGGTCGCGCAGTTCGGGTGGCGCGGCGCGCTGCTCACGCTCGGCGCCATCCACGGCGTCGTGACCGTGCCGTTGCACGCACTCACCATCCGTAAACCGCCGCGGGCCAGGGCACCCATCCCCGCGACGCGACCGGACCAGACCTCGCGTCGCGCCGCGGTGCGCGCCGCGACGCGCGACCCCCGGTTCTGGATCCTCGCCGCCGCCCTCATCGCCCACGGCGCCGCCACCAGCACCATCGGCGTTCATCTCCTCGGTTACCTCATCAGCCGCGGCCATCCGGCCACCTTCGCCGCCACCGCGGCCGGCCTGCTCGGCGTCCTGTCCGTCACCGGCAGGCTCGTTCTCACCGGCGCCCGCCGCCGGCTCCCGGTCACCACCATCGTCGCCGCGGTGTTCGCCATCCAGGCCGCCGCCGTCCTCGCCATGCCGCTCACCGCGCTCAGCCGGGTGGGTGCCGTGGTCACCGTCACCGGATTCGGGCTCGGCTTCGGCATCGCCAGCCTCGCCACCCCCGCACTCCTCGCCGATCGCTACGGCACCACCGCCTACGCCACCATCGCCGGACGACTCACCGCACCGGTCACCGCGGCCAAAGCCGCCGCGCCCCTGCTCGCCGCCACGCTCTTGTCGCATGCCGGGTACCACGTCCTGCTGGTCGCGGTGACCACTGCGTGTCTTCTCGCCGCCGTCGGCATGTGGGCCGTGGGGAGGGCAGGAGCGAAGCGGGCGAGCACCGCAACCAGTCCGCCCAACCGCGTGTGAGGGCCGTGCTGCACGAGCCCAGCACCGATCAGCTCAGGTCCGACCGCCCCGCTTGTGCTTGGAGCGGATCGTGAACGCGGCACCTCCGTGGCCGGGCGCACCAGACCGCCGCCGCCGCTTACGCGGCGGAAACCAGCGCCGGAACGGGATGCGGGACAGCAGCAGGGGAACCGCCACGACCAGGGTCGCGAACCCGGCGGCGCCCAGCCCGCCCTGAATGCGGCCCCGGTGCCCGCTGAGCTGGTCGAAGTCGGTGACGAAGTCGCTCGGATCGGCGGGGTTCACCCAGATCGACACCTCCTCGCCGACCGATCGGCACACCTCGACGCAGCCGACCTCCTGCTCGTGCGTCCGGCCGGCCAACTCGTACCGGAAATACATGGTGGTCGACGGACTGGTCCGGTTGCCGCCGGACTTCGTCACCTGGTCCTGGACAACCGCTCGCGCCGGTACACCGGTGGCTCGCAGTTCGGTCTTCCAGTCGTCGAGGGCGTACTGGGTATGGAACGGCAGCCACAGCAGCGCGCCGCCCGCCACCACCAGCAACACGTAGCCGAGGGTCACCCAGGCCGACGAGCGTCGCAGCATGATCACGCGATCATCATCCGGCGAAGACGCAACCCGGCCGTCGTCAGGCGATCGTCAAAATGAAGGAGTCCCGCCCCCCGGGGTACCTCAACCCCCAGAGGCGGCCCGCGACCGGCCAGCAGGTCATCGCCGCGGCCCTAGTGATCGTTGAGCATGAAAACGAGTGCCTGGTGCTCGGCGTCGAGGAACGCGACCCGCCACCGTGTCGATGGGTCTGTTTCGTTGTACGACCTGCTGTGCAGCCACCGCGGCCTGGTGGGCAGGAACGGCGTCAGGGCGGGCCACACGTCCGCGGGGCTGCTGTCGTCGGGAAGTGCCGCAGCTGCCAGTGGATTTCCGGGTAATCGCCGAGGCCCGGTAGGTCCTCCGCAGGGTCCCAGCGGTTGGTGTGGACCTTTGCCTCTGCGGCATGCACGGACTCCTGGCACGTGCGCGGCTCCGCCGGATCGTCGCCGACGAGCACGAATCCGGCCGCGACGCACCCGACCACCGCCAGCAGCATCGCAATCGACGCGCCGAGTATCGCCACCAGCAGCGGCGGGCGCATTTTCATGGTCATGAGGGTACGAATCGTCGGCCAGGTCAGCGCGGGCCGGTGCGCCGCCCGCATGAGCTCGCAGGGTTGGCAGGACCGTCCGCGGCGGTGTACGGACGCGACCGGGGACCCGCCGGCAGCGGCGAGTCCCCGGGGCGTTGGGTTGGCTCAGGCGAGCGTCTTCAGATAGTCGGCGTTGGCCTTCAGCCACTCCTCGACGGCCTTCTTCCCGTCACCCTTGTGCGTGTTGAACATCAGGTCCTCCAGGGACGCGAGTTGCTCGCCGTTCATCTTGAACTGCTGCAGCATCTTCGTCACCTCGGGGAAGTCCTTGCCGAAGCCCTGCCGGGCGAGGGTGTTGATCTGCTCGGCGGCGCCGAGGGTGCCCTTCGGATCGGCCAGGTCCTTCAGTTCGTACTTGGCGTACGCCCAGTGGGGGTGCCAGAGGGTGACCACGATCGGCTTCTTGTCGGCGATCGCCCCGTCGAGCGCGGCCAGCATGGCCGGGGTGGAGGAGGTCTTCAGCTTCATGGCGCCGTCCAGGCCGTAGCCGGGCAGCACCTTTTCCTGGGTGGCCTTGGTGAGGCCGGCGCCCGGCTCGATGCCGATGATCTGCCCGCCGAAGTCGCCGGCCCTGCCGGCCAGGTCCTCGAGCGAGTCGACGCCCTCGACGTACTTCGGCACGGCGATGCTCAGGCTGGCGTCGTCGTACCAGACGCCGAGCTTCTCCAGCTTGTCGCCGTACTTCTCCAGGTAGGAGGCGTGGGTCTGGGGCAGCCAACCGTCCAGGAAGAGGTCGATGTCGCCGTTGGCCATGCCGCCGTAGACCAGGCCGGCCTCCAGGTTCTTGAGCTGGACCTGGTAGCCCTTCTCCTCGAGAATGTGCTGCCACAGGTGGGACGCGGCGATGGCCTCGTCCCAGGCCATGTAGCCAATGGTGATCTTCTTGCTGTCGCCGGAGGCGTCGTCCGACTCCGCGCCGCAGGCGGCCGCGCCGAGCGCCAGGGTGGCGGTCAGCGCGAGCACCAGGACGCGCTTCATGGTGGTGAACATGCGGTTTCCTTCCTTTTTCGGAGCCGCCGGCAGGCCCGCGTACGCGGGAACAGGAATGCCGGCGCGGAGGGCGACGGTCAGGCGGCCTGCCGCGCGAGGCGCTGCGCCCGCGCGGAGGGGAACCGTTCGCCCACGGAGTCGGTGAGCCGGTCGAGTACCACGGCGAGAACCACGACGGCGATTCCGCCCTCGAACCCGCTGCCCACCTCGACCTGGGAGAGCGCGTACATGATCACGTCGCCGAGACCGCCGGCGCCGACCATGCCGGCGATGACCACCATGGACAGGGCCAGCATGATGACCTGGTTGACCCCGGTCATGATGGTCGGCAGCGCCAGCGGCAGCTTGGTCCGGAGCAGCACCATCCACGGTGGCGCGCCGAACGACTCGGCCGCCTGGACGATCTCCTTGTCGACCTGGCGCAGGCCGAGTTCGGTGAGGCGTACCCCGGGCGGCATGCTGAACACCAGCGTGGCCAGCACGCCGGGCACGGTGCCGATGCCGAAGAAGAAGATCGCCGGGATCAGGTAGACGAAGGCCGGCATGGTCTGCATGAGGTCCAGCACCGGCCGGGCCAGGGCGGACGCCCGCCGGTTCTCGGCGACGAGGATGCCCAGCGGGATCGCCAGCAGCAGCGCGAGCACGCTGGCCACGAGCACCTGCGCGAGGGTGCTCATGGTCTCCTCCCAGTACGGCATCCCGGCCACCAGGCCGAGGCCGACCGCGCTGCCGAGGCCGAACTTCCAGCCGCGCAGCCACCAGCCGAGCGCGGCGAGGACCAGGACGACCACCACCGCCGGTACGCCGTTGAGCAGGTCGTCGAGCGGTTGGACCAGGGCTTGGACCACGGCCGCGATCCCGTCGAAGACCGGGTCGAGGGCCCCGGTGGCCCAGTCCACGGCGGACTCCACCCAGGTGCCCAGCGGCACCCGGGGCAACCCGGCGTCGAGTGGCGACGAGGTGTCAGTCATGCCGATTCTCCCTTCGTGGCGACCAGCTCGACGTCGGCCGGCGCCGGCTGGTCAGCCGGCTCGTCCGTCGCGGACACGTCGTTCGGGGTGGCGCTGGCCAGGGCGCTGAGCAGGGTGATCCGGGGGATCACCCCGACCAGCCGGCCCCGGTCGTCCAGGACGGCCAGCGGGTGCTGACTCTCCGCGCAGTCGGCGAACAGGTCGGCGACCGCCGTGTCGGCGGTGACCGTGCGTGCCTGCTCGGTCGAGACGTACCCGTCGAGGCTGGTCCGGCCCTCGCGCAGTGCCCGCAGCACCTCGTCCTCGGTGACCGTGCCGAGGAACTGCTTCATCGGCCCGGTCACGTAGACCACCGAGGTCTGGCTCTCCCGCAGGGCGCGGGCGGCCACCCGGGGACCGGCGTTGACGTCCAACACGTGGTGCGGCTTCTCCATCACCGACGAGGCGGTCAGGATCCGGGTCCGGTCGACGTCGGCGACGAACTGCGCCACGTAGTCGTTGGCCGGGTCGGTGAGGATCTCCTCGGCGGTGCCGATCTGGACGATCCGGCCGTCCCGCATCATCGCGATCCGGTCGCCGAGCCGCATGGCCTCGTTCAGGTCGTGGGTGATGAAGATGATGGTCTTGCCGAGCTCGCCCTGAAGTTCCAGGAGCTGGTCCTGGATCTCCCGGCGGATGAGCGGGTCCAGCGCCGAGAACGCCTCGTCCATCAGCACGATGTCGGTGTCGGCCGCGAGGGCGCGGGCCAGCCCGACCCGCTGTCGCATGCCGCCGGAGAGGTCGTGGGGAAGCTTGTCCGCCCACTCCTCCAGGCCCACCATGCGCAGGGCGTCGAGGGCACGCGCGCGCCGTTCGGCCTTGGGCAGGCCGGCGACCTCGAGGGCGTACCCGGCATTTTCCAGCACCGTCCGGTGTGGCATGAGCGCGAAGTGCTGGAAGACCATGCTGATCTTCTCCCGCCGCAGCTTGCGCAGCGCGGCGGGCTTGAGCGTGGTGAGTTCCACCCCGTCGACCTGCACGCTGCCCCGGGTGGGGCGCTCCAGGCCGTTGAGCATCCGGATGAGGGTGGACTTGCCGGAGCCGGAGAGGCCCATCACGACGAAGACCTCGCCGGCGCGCACCTCGAAGTTCGCGTCGATCACGGCGGCCATGGCCGACAGGCCCGCCGTCGCCTCGGCTCGCGGGGCACCGCTGGCGAGCCGCCTCATCGCCTCATCAGCCCGACTGCCGAAGATTTTGTAGAGCGACTTCACTGTGAGTGCGGGCACGGTCGCCCCTCTCCGATGACAACCGCTGGCGGATCGCGCCATCGGTGGCAATCTTCGCGTCTCGTCCGTCGATATCAACATCGGTCAGATTCAGGTGGCCACAAGGGCTGGCACGGAAACCTACCGACGTCATCCGGGAAATGCCAGCCGGGACTACGGAGATTGTGGATATGACCACAAGGCACGACGCGATGCCGGGGTCAAATTCGGTCGTCCGTACGCACTGCGGACGCGCCGGTACCCAGGCACCCTGGTTGGTTCGTCATCACATGGGGGTTTTTGTGCGGTCCGACGCGGGCGCCGGCGGTGCTCAGGTCCGCTGCCGCCGTTCGCGCCCGAATATGACAATGCTGATTGAGAAATGTCATGCGTTTGTGATTTAGCGTCATGGAACTGTCATATTCGCCGGCTCTCCCGCCCGTCGGCGGCGCGGTTCCGCAATCGGGACGGCCGACCCAATCGGGGACGGCCGACTCCCGAAAGTCGCCGGCCGGCCGGCGTCGAATACGTCGTCCGTCACTTCCGTGAGCCGCCGGGCGGTGCCGAGGGAACTCGGTGGCGGTATCAGAGACAAGCGCTGGTCCCGGCCGTGTCACCGACCGGGACCAGCGGTGGACGTGGGTCAGGAGGCGGCGATGCCTTCCATCCCGATGCCGTTCTCGAACTGCGGCAGCCCGGTCACCTCGGTGACGAGTTCGAGGGAGCCGTCCGGGCCGACGTGGTAGCCCTGCACGTTGCCGGCGGCGGCGTTCTGGACGTAGAGGAAGCCGTCGCTGGCGGTCATGTCGATCGAGCCACCGCCGGTGTCGGCGGCGACGGCGCTGACGAGAATCAGGTTCCCGTCCTCGTCGACCTTGTAGGAGCTGATGGTGGAGCTCCCGGCGTTGGCGACGAAGAAGTAGTCGCCGACACGCTGGATCCAGCACGGCGCCTGCTGGCCGTTGGGCACCGACGGTCCGATCTGGTCGAGCAGGCCGTCGTCCTCCAGCTCGAATCGGCTTACCTCGTTGCTGCCGGCCTCGGTGACCAGCAGCGTGTCCTCGGTGTCGAAGGTGAACCCGAACGGGGTGTTGCCCGCGTCGCTGATCACCGGGTGTCGGGACAGTTCGCCGTCGCGGCCGATCTCATAGCTGAACATGACGTTGGCGCCCTTGGTGCTGACCAGCACGAAGTCGCCGTCGGGGTCGATCTCGACCTGAGCGGGGGCGGTCATGAAACCGGGCGGGTTGCCGTTGTGCAGTCCGAGCGACCGGTGTGCGCCCTCGATCGGCGACAAACGTCCCTTGTGCAGGTGGAATCCCTGCACCGAGCCGGCACCCCCGGCATTGAGGACGTAGACCAGGTCGTCGCGTACGTCGACGCTGACCGGCGACAGGCCGTGCGACCAGATCACCTGCAGCCGGTGGAGCTTGGTGCCGTCGACCCGGAAGACCGTCACCGTGTTGTCGCCGGCGTTCACCGCGAACAGCAGCCCGTCGTGGTATCTCAGCGACCCCTGCGAGGCCAGCGCGTCGCCCGGCGCGCCCACCGTGAACCCGCCCAGGCCACCCGTCTCGTACTCGCCCGCCGGGGCGAGCCGGCCGTCCTCGTCACGTTCGTAGACCTTGATCGTGTTGCCCTCGGCCTTGTTCGTCTGCACAAACACGGCCGCGTCGTCACCGTCCTCCTGGTGGCCCGGACCACCACCATCGTCGTGCCGGTATTCCGGGCCTCCGCCGTCGGCGAGAGCAAGCGCTGGGAGCGTTCCGACACCGGCCAGACCGGCGAGGAGAACCGCGGCAACGGCCATTCTCCGTCTCATGATGGGCCCTTCTGTTCGAAAAGATGGGAAACACGAATCCTGCTCCTTTTCGACGTTAAGGGCACGTATCAGGCCGATGGGGTGTATTGCCCGAAAGGGTGATGTTTAGGGGGAATCGAGGAGGCCGGGGTCCGACCAGGTCGACCCTGGTCCAGCCGCCGCGATCGCCGGACCGGTGCGCAGGCCGCCGGCGTCCGCACTGATCACGACTGCGGCGTACCCTGCTCGTCCGCGGCCTGGATGATCGTCTTGCCGGGTGTGCGGCGGTCGCGGGTGAACGCGGAGGTTGCTTCGGTCAGCGGGCGCACCGCGCCGACGATGGGCTTGAGTCGTCCGGTCCGTACCCGCTGGGCGAGGTCGGCCAGCCGGACGCGGTCCGGTTCGACGACGAAGAAGACGGCTCGCCCGCCCGTCGGCTGCACGGTGGGCGGCGCGGCGATGGTGACGACGGTGCCGCCCGGCCGTACCAGTTCGGTCGATCGGGTGAGGATGTCGCCGCCGATGACGTCGAGTACCAGGTCCACCTCGCCGGCGTGCCGCAGCTCGTCGGCGTCCAGGTCGAGGAAGGTGTGCGCGCCGAGGTCGAGCGCGACGTCCCGGTCGGCGGTCCGGCCGGTGCCGATCACGCGGGCGCCCGCCTCCCGGGCGAGTTGGACGGCGAGCGAGCCGACACCGCCCGCGGCGCCGTGGACGAGGACGGTCTGGCCGGTGGTGAGGTGGCCGTGGTCGAACAGTCCCTGCCACGCGGTCAGTCCGGAGATGGGCAACGCGGCGGCCACGGTGTGGTCGATGTCGGCCGCGAGGGGAGCGAGATTGCGGGCCTCCACCGCGGTGTATTCGGCCAGGGATCCGTCGCGGGCCCAGTCGGTCAGTCCGAACACCCGCTGGCCGACGGTGAGGCCGGTGGTCCCGTAGCCGAGTTCGACGACCACTCCGGACAGCTCGTGCCCGGGGATGCTGGGTGTCCGGTCGCGACCGGCGCGATCGGTCCAGGTCGCCGGCCAGTCGAGCTCGCCGGGGGTGAAGCCGGCGGCGTGTACGCGCACGATGACGTCGTTCTCGGCGGCGTGCGGGTAGGGCATGTCGGTCAGGGTGAGTCCGCCGGTACCCGCCTGGCGGTCGCGTACGGTGATCGCTCGCATGCTCGAATCCTCTCCAGGGCGTTCGTCGGTTCCGGGGTGGTCGTGGGTGCGGTCAGCTCGGCCAGGGCGAACCGAGCATGCGTTCGACCGTCGTCACCCGGCGGAACCCGGGGATGAAGTGTTCGAGCACGTCGGAGTTCACCGTGCCGTTCGTGGTCTCGGGCCGGTTCTTCAGCCCTTCGACGTAGGTCCGCAGGAACTCGTTCTTGAAGTCGCCTCGCGGGTGGACGGCGAGGATCTCGTCGAGCTGATCGCGGTCCAGTTCGGCCAGGCCGAGGCCGAGCACGTCGGTCAGGACACCGAGGTACGTGGTCGCGATCTCCGGGGCCATCCGGTCGGGGATGCCCGGCGTGGTGTGCAGCGCGATCGCCGTCCAGACCGTCTGCGCGGCGGCCGCCGGGAAACCCCGGTCCAGGAGGAACCTGCGCGCGTGGTCGGCCCCGTCGACCTCGAAGCGCTGCTCGACGTCGGAGAAGGGCGTCAGGAGACCGCTGTCGTGGAACATGGCCGCCAGGTAGAGCAGCTCCGGGTCCGGTTTCACGCCGAGCCGCTGTGCGTGGATCAGGCCGAAGAGGAAGACCCGCCGGGAATGGTGGTAGATGAGCGGGCTGGTCGTCTCCTGGATGCGCCTGGTCGCCTCGGCGACGGCCGCCGTCTCCGGAATCTCCAACCCCGCGATGACCTCTGGCATGATCTCTGACCTTCCCCGGAACTGTTCACGTTCGCTGTCTCCGGTCTCCATGCTGCCCACCGATCGTCGTACCGCGCCGCCCTCGTCGGGCCAGGAATCCCTCATATCCGGACAGGGCGCGATCGGCCGAGATCAGGGAGCGCTGGGTCGCCGGAACGTCGTACCGTGAGCGATCTTGACCACGAAGTGCCCGCCGCCGCCTCCGGCGGCGTGCTACCAATGAGCGGTGTCCGAGCCTCCCGCTGCGCCGGCCCGACGGCGGTCGGTGCCACCGGCTTCCGGCTGCCCCGACGCGGATCCGGCTCCGAAAGGGCCGCGGCGGTGACCGCCGGCACCCACCGGGTCGGAGTCCTCGTCTACGACGGGGTGACGTTGCTGGACGTCGCCGGTCCCGCGGAGGTGTTCAAGGAGGCGAACCGGTTCGGCGCCGACTACCGCATCGTGTTGCTCTCGCCGACCGGTGCGGACGTCACGACGAACCTCGGCGTCCGGGTGGCGGCCGACGGGGCCCTCTCGCCGGCGCCGGCCGTCGACACGTTGCTGGTGGCCGGGTCCGACCGGTTCCCGCGCGCCCAGGTCCCCGCCGACCTGGCGGACGCCGTACGGACACCGGCGACGGCGGCCGGTCGGGTCGCGTCGATCTGCACCGGGGCCTTCATCCTCGCCGCCGCCGGCCTCCTCGACGGCAAGCGCGCGACCACGCACTGGAAGGTCACGCACGAGTTGGCCGCCCGGTATCCGACGTCCCGCGTCGAGCCCGACGCGATCTACGTCCGGGACGGCACGACGTACACGTCGGCAGGGGTCACGGCCGGGATCGATCTGGCGCTCGCCCTCGTCGAGGAGGATCACGGGCCGGACGTGGCGCGCGACGTCGCCCGCGCCCTTGTGGTGTACATGCAGCGTGCGGGCGGCCAGTCCCAGTTCTCGGCACCGCTGCAGGGACCGCCGCCCCGGTCGCCGGCTCTCCGCACGATCACCGACCTGGTGACGGCGAACCCGCGCGGGGACCACTCGCTCGGTGAACTCGCGAAACACCTCAACGTGAGCACCCGGCACCTCACCCGGCTCTTCCACGACGAGTTGTCCACGACACCGGCCCGCTACGTGGAGAACATCCGGTTCGACATGGCCAGGGCGCTGCTCGACCAGGGGCACAGCGCAACGCAGGCCGCGACCCTCGCCGGGTTCCCCAGCTACGAGAGCATGCGACGGGTCTTCGCCCGGAAGCTGTCGATCAGCCCGGCCGCCTACCAGCGTCGGTTCAGCACGACGCGCCGCACCGGCGCGGGTTAGTACTCCGCCATCACGTGGCCTGTCCGCGCTGGTAACACCACGTGGCAAGCCATCGCTCGGCGCCAGCGGTCACCGCCGCACCCTAGCGATCGAGGCCCGCGTTACCGCAAGGGTGGTGGCTCTTTGAACACACTGCCGGGCCCTGCTCGACTGAGGCTGCACGCCTCCTCCCGGCGCGTAGGCCGCTTGGTCTCACCCGACGAGGAGAGGTATTGGGCGTTCTCATTGCCGGCCGGTGACCCGGGGGAAGCATTGCTCGTCATCGGGTGCATTGTTCAGACCCAGGGCGGGCTGAGCGATGTCGCAGCGCCCGATGTGCTCATGAACGAGACGGTATCGATGTCGGCGCCTGGTGGCGGAGTTCGTCGAATCCGCCGCCATCGACATCGCATTGGGTGCGGTGGAGCGAACGGAGATTATTGTGCAACCGGCGTGGCTTGTTGTGCTTGCGTGGGCTTCGCTCTTTGTGGGGTTGATCAGCACCGCCGTTGTCGTTGGTGACCAGTTTGTTCTTGGATATCGTCAGCCGGTCAAGGTCATGGAGATAGTCTGGCCGGCAACCGCCCTCTACCTTGGCCCGGCTGCTGTCCTGAGCTACCGAAGGTGGGGCAGGCCCCAGTCTCCTCGGTGGCTCGACCGGTACGGCAACGCGCCGAGGGCGTCGCGACACGCGCCTACGATAATTCAGACCTATCATTGTGCGACGCACTGCACCCTGGGTGTCATCATTGCCACGCCTGTGACCTACGGCGTTGGCCTCGAGATATTCGGCAGCACGGTGTGGCCCGAGGTGGTCGGCGACTATGTAGGCGCAGTGGCCATAGGCATCGCATTCCGGTATTTTGCCGAGGCTCCTGGGAACAGTCGAAAAGTGTCGGCCGCGATGCGGAGATTTCTCCGGGCGGACCTGCTGACCGTGTCCGTCTTCGAGGTTGCTCTGTTGGGTTGGCTGGCGATAATGCATTTTCTGGTCTTCCATGAAACCCTGCGGCCGGGTAGTCCGGTGTTCTGGCTCGTTATCCAGATCGGGTTGATCATCGGCTTCTTCGCCGCGTGGCCGCCGACCATGTGGCTGATCCGCCGCGGCGTCAAATCGGAGTTGCTGGGCACGCCGCAGTAGGGGGTGATTCGCCGACGCCCTGGGTGGCGGCGTGCCCGTGGAGTTCGGCGTCACCGGGCACGCCGGACGCCGTGTGGGGTCCGGCCGCGACCTGGCCAGATCACCTGTTCGTCATGCGTGCCAGGGTGCGCTTGTCCGGCTTGCCGCTCGGCCCCACCGGCACCCGCTCGATCCACTGGATCGTCTGCGGGGCCGACGGCGCCCCCAGCGCCTCCGTCACCAGGGCGCGCAGCCGCCCGGCATCCGGTTCGTGGCCGGCGGCCGGCACCACGTAGGCGTGCACCGCCTCTCCGGTGACGTCGTCGGGACGGCCGACGACATAGGCCTCGGCGACCGCGGGGTCGGCGGCGAGAACCCGCTCGATCGGGCCGGCGTACACCAGGTTGGCGTGCACGATGATGACGTCCCGGATCCGGCCGAGCAGGTGCAGGTAGCCGTCGCTGTCCAGCCGGGCCAGGTCGCGGGTGCGGACCCAGCCGTCGACGAAGACGTCGGCGGTCTCGACCGGATCCGTCCAGTACGCGGCGGCCTGCGCCGGTGTCCGCACGAAGAGCTCACCCTCGGTGGCGGGACGGCCGTCGGCGTCCCGGATGGACAGCCCGGTCACCGGGGGTGGGCGGCCGACCGAGGCGAGCGTGGCCGGGGCCGCCAGCATCTCGGCCGGCGTCAGCATCGTGATCATGCCGGTCTCGGTCTGGCCGTAGCCGTGGAAGATCACCGGGCCGAGCACGTCGAGCGCCTCGGCGAGCCGGCCCGGCGCGAGCGGGGAGCCGGAGACCAGCAGGGCCCGCAGGCTGCCCAGGTCGACCGGATCGGTGCGCTGATCGTGCACGAGTTGGTACAGCTTGCCGACGGTGATCACGCTCGCGGTCGCCCGATGCCGGGCGATCATGCCGGGGAAACCCGGGGGTCGGGCCGCGACCAGGGTGCCCCCCGCGGCCAGGGTGAGGATGCCGTACTCCAGCATCACCTGGCTGGCCAGCGAACCGAAGACGAGATAACGCTGTAGCCGGGTGGCGAGGTCGGCGATCGCCGGAGGCCAACGTTCCGGGTACGGCGCCCAGGCCGCGCTCATCGCCGCGTACGTCTGCGCGCAGCCCTTCGGCGTGCCGGTGCTGCCGCTGGTCCAGATGATCCGGGCGACGTCGTCCGGGCGCCCGGCGGCGATCAGCGCACGTCCGTCGTCGGCGGTGCGCGCCAGCTTGGCGGCCCGGGCGTCGTCGACCAGCAGGGTGTTCCCGCCGAGGTGCCAGGCGCGGTGGGCCGGCGTCAGGTCGGGGCGGATCCCGGAGATCCGGGCGCCAACCGCGAACGCCGCGATGATCGCCGCGAAGGCCTCCGCGGTGACGCCGAGCCGCAGGGCCACCCCGACGCCGGGGCCGGCCCCGGCGGCCCGGAGCCCGGCGGCGATGCGACGGACCAGCCGGGACATCTGGGCCGTGCTGACGACCCGGTCGCCGTCCTCGAAGACCGGCCGGTCGTCGCCGGTGGCGAGCAGGTCCAGCACCGGCTGCGGCCAGATCTCAGCCGGCATCGGAGAGCACGCTCTTGATGAAGAGCACGAGCGGCTGGTGGTGCACGTCCGGCAGATTCCAGTGGTTCTCCAGGTTCTCCGCGAGGTGGTGCACCGCGACGACCCGGCCGCCGCGATGGACCCGGACGACCGGGTGCAGGTAGCTGGCGTCGTGGGCGTGCGCGGCGTCGTTCTCGGCGATCCGGGGCACCGTGATGTCGAACGGGTCGACCTGGTCGTGGTCCGGTCCGTACTCCAGGGTGATGACGAACGCGAACGGCTCCGGACCCAGGCCGCCGTCGTGCAGGTACGCCACCGGCACCTCCTCGTGATACCGCGCGGTGTCGCCGGAGATGACGACGACGTCGCCGAGGACGGCGAACTGCTGCCACAGGGCCGAGGTGCGGTTGATCCGGGCGATGATCGCATCGGCGATCGCCTCCGGGGTGATCTCCAGTGGCGTGGCCGGCCACGGCGAGTCGTGGTGGCGGGCGTTGAGGATCCGGTGCAGGGCGCGTACACCGTACCGGAAGCCGTGAATGAACCCGTTCGTCGAGCGCTTGAAGTCGCGCTGCTGGGTGAGGGTGCCGGCGAAGTACAGGCCGGGCACGTTCACCGACTCGTACGCCGGGGTCTGCTCGGGGAAGCGGTCGTTGATGACGAGCCGCGGCCGGGCGGACGGGTCGAAGATGCTCGCGTCGAACCGGAAGCCGGTGCACAGGATGATCCGGTCGTAGTCGATCTGCCGGATCGCCTCGACGGTCCGGGCGTACCGGAAGTCGATCCGGTAGCCGCCGTCGTCGCGCCGGGCGATCCGCTCGACGGTGCCGTCCAGGACCGCGTTCTGCGACTTGAGCTGATACGTGTCGAGGAAGTTGTTGTTCACCGCGCGCAGGTGCCCGACGTAGTGCGACTGCCACGCCAGCTTCACCGAGTGTGGGCCGGCGACATGGATGACCGCGGCCGTCTCGACGAGCGCGTCCGCGGTCTCGAAGGCCGAGTTGCCCTTGCCGATGATGAGGACGCGCTGGTCGGTGAAGTCGTCCGGGTCGACGCTGACGGTGTCGTACCGTTCGGCGAGTTCGGCGCCCTCGATCGGCGGGACGTACAGCTGGGACACGCCCGTGGCGACCACCACCCGTCGGGCGGTGATGGTGTCGTCGCCCGCGTGCACGACGAACAGCTCGCCGTCGCGGGCGATCCGGGTGACCCGGGTGTTGTACCTGATCCACAGGCCCTGGGCGACGTCGGCGAGGTAGCGCACCAGGTCCGCGGCGTCCGGGAAGTACCGCCGGCTGTAGTTCTTGAACAGCAGCGCCGGATCGTCGGTGAGCAGTGAGTTCCAGTCCGCGCGCAGGTTGAACTCCGGATCGTCGGAGCCGGTCCAGACCTTGTTGATCGAGATCAGTTGCCGGTGCCGGGGATAGGTGGTGAAGAAGGTGCCCGCCGCCGCGCCGGCCTCCAGCACCAGATAGTCGCGGCCGTCGCGCTCGAGCAGGTGCGCGAGCTGCAGCCCGGCCGGTCCGGCTCCGAGGATCAGATAGTCGAGCGTCATGCGGCGCAACGTAGCGACTCGATCTCAGAGCGTTCTGAGAATTCGTCTCTAGGGTGCGATCGCATGACGACAGAGGTGGACCTCGATGTCCCACTGCGGATCGCCGACCTTCGCGCCGCCCGCGACCCGATCAAGGTCGTGGTCGGGCCGCAGGTCCGGGACCGGGTCACGGCCGCCCGAACCTTCCTGTCCGCGGTGCTCGGCGAGGACCGCGCGGTGTACGGCGCCACCACCGGCTTCGGTGCCCTGGTCGGGTACGCGGGCCGCGCCGACCTGCGCGACCAGGCCGACAACACGCTCGCCCACCTCGGCGCGGGCCAGGGCCCGGACCTCGACCCGGAGGTGGTCCGCGCGACCCTGCTGCTGCGGGCCGCGTCGCTGGCCCGGGGCGCGTCGGGGGTCTCCCCGCACGTCATCGACGCCCTCGCGGCGATGCTCGCGACCACCTTCGTCCCCGCGGTGCCCCGGCTGGGCTCGGTCGGCGCCAGTGGCGACCTGATCCCGCTCGGCGCGGCCGCCCAGGCGTTGCGCGGCCGGGGCCACGCCTGTCTGGACGGGGTACGGCTACCCGCGGCGGAGGCGTTGCGGCGGGCCGGCCTCGAACCGCTGCCGCTGGACGGCCGGGACGCCCTCGCCCTGGTCAACGGCACCTCGCTGACCACGGCGGCGACCGCGCTGGCGCTGGACGCGGTCCGCACCGCGCACCGGGCGGTCCAGGTGCTCACCTGCCTGCTCGCCGATCTGCTCGGCAGCGACCCGCAGTTCCTCGACGCCCGGCTGCTGCGGGCGTACGGCCATCCGGGCGCGATCGACGTGGGCGCGCGGATGCGGCGGGTCAGCGCCGGACTCGTCGCGTCCGGCGAACGACCGTTGCAGGAGCCGTACAGCCTGCGGTGCGCGCCGCAACTGCTCGGCGCCGCCGAGGACGCCCTGCGCTACGTCGACGCCGTCGTCGCGGCCGACCTCGCGAGCGTCACCGACAATCCGCTGTTCTTTCCCGACGACGACCTCGTGGTGCACGGCGGCAACTTCTTCGGGCAGCCGGCCGCGTTCGCCGCCGACCTGCTGTCGATGGTCGTGGCGCAGGTCGGCAACCTCGCCGAACGGCAACTGGATCTGCTCGTCGACCCGAACCGCAACGGCGGCCTGCCGCCGATGCTGGCCGCCGGCCCGGGACAGCAGCACGGGCTCCAAGGGGTGCAGCTGGCCTCGACCGCGCTGATCACCGAGATCCGCCGGGACGCCATGCCGGCGAGCATGCAGAGCGTGCCGACCAACCTGCACAACCAGGATGTCATCCCGCTCGGCACCCAGGCCGCGCTGCGGGCCCTGGACCAGGCCCGACTGCTGCACCTCATCGTCGGGTCGCTGGCGGTGGGGCTGCGCCAGGCCGCCCACGTCGGTGCGCGTACGCCGACCGCGTCCGGCTGCGCCGAGGCGCTGGCCGCGGTGGCCGCGGCCGTACCGCCGATCGACCCGGACCGGCCGCTGGACGGTGACGTGCGGCGCGCGGCCGGCGTGGTCGCGGATTTCTCCGTTTCTCTTCCCTGAGGGTGGGCGCACATGACGCTTGACTATCTGATCGTCGGGGCCGGGCCGGCCGGCCTGCAACTGGCCGCGCTGCTGGAGGCCGACGGCAAGCGCGACTATCTGGTCCTGGAACAGGCGGAGATCCCCGGGGCGTTCTTCGCCACCTTTCCCCGGCACCGGCAACTGATCTCCATCAACAAGCCGCACACCGGCTCGGACGACCCGGAGCTCAACCTGCGGCTGGACTGGAACTCACTGCTCAGCGACGACCCGGCGCTGCGGTTCACCAGGTACACCGAACGGTACTTCCCCGACGCCGACGTGATGGTCCGCTACCTGGCGGACTTCGCCGCGAAGACGGGGGCGCGGGTCCGGTACAACTCCCGGGTGACGTCGGTCCGCAAGGTCGACGGGATGTTCGAGGTCCGGACGGGGGAGGAGGTCTTCCGGGCGCGCCGGCTGATCGTCGCCACCGGCGTCTCCAGGCCGTACCGGCCGGAGATCCCCGGGCTGGAGCTGGCCGAGCAGTACGCGGAGATGTCCGTCGACCCGCGCGACTACCTCGACCAGAAGGTGCTGATCATCGGCAAGGGCAACTCCGCGTTCGAGACCGCGGACAGCCTGATGGAGACCACCACGCTGATCCACATCGCCGGGCCGAGTCCGGTCCGGATGGCGTGGCGCACGCACTACGTGGGGCACCTGCGCGCGGTGAACAACAACTTCCTGGACACCTACCAGCTGAAGTCGGCCAACGCGATCCTGGACGGCCACGTCAGACGCATCGAGCGCGACGGCACCGGTTTCCGGGTGACGTTCGCGTTCTCCCGCGCGAACGAGGTGGTCAAGGAACTGTGGTACGACCGGGTGCTCGCCTGCACCGGTTTCGCCTTCGACGCGTCGATCTTCGACGACACCTGCCGGCCGGCGCTGACGATCAGGGACCGCTTCCCGGCGCAGACCCCGGAGTGGGAGTCGGTGAACGTGCCCGGCCTCCACTTCGCCGGCACGCTCAGCCAGGAACGCGATTTCAGACGCTCGACCAGCGGTTTCATCCACGGTTTTCGGTACGGCGTCCGGGCGCTGCACCGGATCCTGGAGCGACGGTACGGGGACACGCCCTGGCCGGCGGAGAAGCTGGACGCCACCCCGGCGGTGATCGCGGACGCCATCGTCGCGCGGGTCAACCGCACCTCCGCCCTGTGGCAGCAGTTCGGCTTCCTCGCCGACGTGGTCACGGTGGCCGGACCGGACGCGCGCTACCACGACGAGGTGCCGGTCGAGTACTTCGCCCGCACCGGCCTGCGCACCGCGGACCACGACTACGCGCATGCCTTCGTCGTCACCCTCGAGTACGGTCCCGAGCACGACCGGGTGGATCCGTTCGACATCACGGTCAGCCGGGTCGCCCAGGATGCCGCCGGCCAGGCCCACGACGCGGCCTACCTGCATCCGGTCGTGCGCCACCACCGGGCGGGCCAGGTCCTCGCCACCCACCACCTGGCGGAGAACCTGGAGAACCGATGGGATCGGCCGGAGACCCACGTCGCGCCGCTGGCCGCGTTCCTCGACCGCTGCCTGAGCAGTGCCGAGGACTGAGATGCGTCCGTCACCCGGCGCGGCGCTGGACGGCCCGGCCCTGAACCTGGCCGAGTTGGCCGCCGACGCGCGGCGTCGCCTGGACCCGGTGCACTGGGACTTCTTCGCCGGTGGCGCCGGCGAGGAACGCACGGTCCGCGCCAACGAAGCGGCCTTCACCCGGCGCTACCTGGTGCCCCGCGTCCTGCGCGACGTGCGCCGGCGCGACCTGCGGACCTCGCTGCTGGGCAGCCGGATCTCGATGCCGGTGCTGATCGCGCCGACCGCGTTCCACCGGCTGGCGCACCCCGCCGGCGAGGTGGCCACCGCGCGGGCCGCCGCCGAGGCGGGCACCATCATGGTGGTCAGCATGGCGGCCACCCGGCCGGTCGAGGAGATCGCCGCCGCCGGCGGGCCGCTCTGGTTCCAGCTCTACCCACAGCCGGATCTCGATTTCACCGCGTCGGTGGTACGGCGCGCGGAGGCCGCCGGCTGCACCGCCCTGGTCGTCACGGTCGACTCGCCCGTGTTCGGCCGGCGGGAACGCGACCTGCGGCACGGTTTCGTCGACCTGCCGCCCGGGCTGGTCTGCGAGAACATGCGCGACGCGAGCGGCCGGGTGCGCGCCATCGGGATGGACGCCGGGCTGGACTGGGCGCGGATCGCCTGGCTGCGCGAGGTCACCACGCTGCCGATCCTGCTCAAGGGGGTGCTGCATCCGGCGGACGCGGCGCTGGCCGTCGCGCACGGCGTCGACGGTGTGCTGGTCTCCAACCACGGCGGCCGGCAACTCGACGGGGCGCTGGCCACCCTGGACGCGCTGCCCGCCGTCGTCGCGGCCGTGGCGGGGCGGCTGCCGGTGCTGCTCGACGGCGGCGTCCGTCGGGGCGCCGACGTCCTGGTGGCGCTGGCGCTCGGCGCGACCGCGGTGCTGGTCGGCCGCCCGGTGCTCTGGGGGCTCGCGGTGGGCGGCGCCGCCGGGGTACGCCAGGTGCTCGACCTGCTCCACGCCGACCTCAACCGGGCGCTGGCGCTGGCCGGCGCCACCGGGCCGGCCGACCTGCACGCTGACCTCGTCGCCACGGTGGCGTGCGGATGACCGTCGTCCTGATCGTGCTGGCCGGGATCGGCGTGGCGTGGACCGTCCCGTCCTGGCTGCCCCGGACGGTGGTCCGGCTGCGGGAGTGGGTGTTCGTCAAGGTCAACGGCGTCGAAGGCGTTCCGGTGCCGGGTCCCACGGTCGGCATGGAGCACTTCGAGCGGGTGTACGCGGATCCGGCGGCGGACGGACGCAGCCGGGGCGCCGGGTTGTCGGACCTGTTCTGGTACTGGCTGGCGCCCGGACCGCACATGCACCAGGAACATCTGGAGCCGGGCGAGCGCTACCGGACCGTGGCCGCCACCACCCGGCGGGTGCTCGCGGTACGCCGCCAGCGCTGCGACGACCTCGCCACCGCCGCCACCCGGCGGGTGCTCGACCGGCTGCCGACCGACCGGACCAGCCACGTCCGGCTGCGCGACCTGATGATGCCGGTCTGGGCCGAGGTCTACTACGAACTCGTCTTCGGCGAGGCCTGTCCGCCGGACGCCCGGGCGCTGATCGTCGCCAACGCGGACGACGTGGTCACCGGGCTGAAGTGCACCGGCCTGCGGCACATGCGGCGGCGCGACCGGCTGACCAGGTACCTGTACGACCGGCTCCGGGCGGAGACCTGCCCGGTCACGCTGCCGCCGCCGTTCACCGCCCAGGAGACGGCCTGGTACCTGCAGGGCGCCTTCTTCAACACCGCGGTCGTGCAGATGTCCGAGGCGACGGCGCACGTGCTGCTCGCCCTCGCCACGCATCCCGACCTCCAGCGGGGACTCGACGACGACGACGCGCTGGACCGGGTGATCGACGAGACGCTGCGGGTGCATCCGCTCTTCGGCGTCGCGCACCGGATCACGTCGGCGCCGATCACCCTGCCCACCGGGGTGTCCCTGCCCGCCGGAACGGTGCTGCTCTTCAACTACCTGGCGTTCCACCGTGGCGGGGCCGCCGGCGACGACCGGTTCGACCCGGACCGCTGGCTGACGCTCAAGCGCGGCGACGCGCACTTCATCCCGTACGGGATCACCGCGAACCGGGCCTGCCCGGCCCGGGGCGTCGCGCCGGTGATGATGCGCGCCGCGACCCGCGAGGTGCTGCGCCGGTACGCCCTGGCCTCCTCGGCCTCCCACACCCGGTCGCTGCCCAGCCGAGGCCCGGCATACCTCACACCGGTCGGATGCGGCGGTCCGGGGCGGCTACGGCTGGCCGCGATGCGGCTGCGGGACCGGTGGGCCGACGTGGGCCGCAGTCTCCGGCAGTTGGTGTTCGGCACCTGGATGGTCGTCGACGCCCGCCGGCAGCGGTTGTGCACCAACTACTTCGAGAAGGCGGTCCGATGACACCAACGGAGCTGGCGCCACGGTTCTTCATCGCGGTCACGGTGATCCTGCTCTCCTGCAAAGGGGTCGCCTGGCTGCTCGGCAGGGCGGGCCAGCCCGCCGTGGTCAGCGAGATGCTCGCCGGCGTCCTGCTCGGCCCGTCGCTGCTCGGACTCCTGCTGCCGGACGTGCAGAACGCCCTGTTCCCGGCCCCCCTGCTGCCGGTCCTCTATGTCGTGGGTCAGGTCGGCCTGGTGCTGTTCATGTTCCAGGCCGGATACGCGTTCAGCGCCCACCGGGTCACCGGGCTCGCCGGCACCGCCGGGGTGATCTCGCTGGCCGGCGTCACCGCGCCGCTCCTGCTGGGGGTGCTGCTGGTCCTGGTGACCGCGGACGCCGTGCCGATCCGGACCGACGGGACCTCACTCGGGGTGTCGGCCGCGTTCGTCGGCGTGGCCCTGGCCATCACCGCGTTCCCGATGCTGGCCCGGATCATCACCGAGCACGGGCACGCCGGCACCCGGCACGGCACCCTCTCCCTGGCCAGTGGCGCGATCGACGACATGGCCGCCTGGATCATGCTGGCGGCCGTGCTGGCCTTCGCCTCCGGCCGGGCCGGTCCCGCGATCGTCACGGCGGGCGGAGCGGTGCTCTTCGGACTGGTGCTCTGGTTCGGCGGGCGTGCCGCCACCTCCGCGCTGATGACCCATCGCGGTCTCAACGACCGCGCCCGGCTGCTCGGCACGGTCGCCCTGCTCTTCCTGGTCGCCTGGTACACCGACGAGATCGGGCTGTACGCGGTCTTCGGCGCGTTCGCGGTCGGCGTGGTGATGCCGCGCACCGAGAACACCGACACGGTGGTGGACACGCTCACCCCGGTCGCGGCGACGCTCTTCCTGCCGTTGTTCTTCACGTACTCGGGTCTGCGCACGGAGTTCGGGCTGCTCGGTTCCCTGCCGGTGCTGTTGTTCGCGCTGGCCTGCGTGACGGTGGCGATCGTCGGCAAGTTCGGTGCCTGCTGGGCGGCGGCCCGGCTGCGCGGGGAGCCGCAGGGTGTCGCGCTGCGGGTCGGCGCGCTGATGAACGCCCGCGGCCTGATGCAGCTCATCGCGCTGAACGTCGGGTTGGAGGCGGGCATCGTGAACCCGTCCCTGTTTACCGTGCTGGTCCTGGTCGCGCTGGTCACCACGCTGATGACGACGCCGACGCTGCGCTGGATCGAGCGCCGGGAGGCGCAACGGCCCGATACCGCACCCCTGCCCGCGCTGGCGGTTTCAGATAGTTGAAGAGACAGTTACCGGTGCTTCCATCGGTGCTCATCTATGGGATCGTTAACATATGCGGGGCGGAACATCGAACCGGCTGCTGCTGGTCGAGGACGACGCGGACCTGACGGAGCTGCTCACCGAGACGCTGGGCCAGGAAGGCTACCTCGTCGACCGGGCCTTCGACGGCCAGCGGGGGCTGCATCTCGGGCTGACCCGATCCTACGACGTGATGGTCATCGACCGGATGCTGCCCGCACTCGACGGCCTCGACCTGGTCACCCGGCTACGCGCCCGGGCGGTCCCGGCCCGGACCCTGATGCTCACCGCGCTCGGCACGGTCGACGACCGGATCGCCGGGCTGGACGCGGGCGCCGACGACTACCTTGTCAAACCCTTCGACCTCGACGAACTGAGCGCCCGGGTCCGGGCGCTGTGCCGGCGCACCGCCGAGCCGACCGACGTACTGCGGATCGGCGCCGGACTGCTCGACCTGGGGCCGCGCGACGCGATACTGGCCGACGGCACCCGGGTGGCGCTGTCCACCCGCGAGTTCGAACTGCTACGGGTGCTGGCAGCCCGGCCGAACGCCGTACATCCACGGGCCGTGCTGCGCCGTAAGGTCTTCGAGAGGCCGCCGGGGCGTCGATCGTGGACACCTACGTCTACTACCTGCGGCGCAAACTCGGCCGTACGGTGGTCCGCACCGTGCACGGGCTCGGCTACCGCCTCGGGACGCTCTGATGGAGGCGGCCGAGCAGGCGATCGTCCGACGGGCCCGACTACGGATCGGCCTGCTCGTCGGCCTGACCATCGGCGGCCTGCTGCTGTTGGCCGGCGGCATCTCGTACGCGGTCCTGGTCCACAGCCAGGAGGCGCAGATCCGGCGTGAGCTGACCTGGGGCACCGAGCACGGGACCATCGCCGGTCCGCCCGCGTGCAGCTGGATCTTCCAGTACGACGGCGCCACCGTGTACACGGGCCTGAACCCGCCGCCGCCGGGCTTCCCGTTGGACGACGCGCTGGACACCGTAACGGCCACCCGGACCACCGAGCTCACCACGGTCACGCGTAACGGCACGACCTACCACGTGCGCACCGCGGCCCGCGGCGACGGTGTGGTCCAGGCGGTGTTCGACGCCCGCTTCCAGCTGTCCGACCGCCGGCACCTGCTGCTCGCGTTCAGCCTCGCGGCCGCGGTCGGGCTGCTCGCCGCCATGCTCACCGGTGTGCTCGTCGGCCGCCGGGCCGTCGCACCACTCGCCGAGGCGCTGACCCGACAGCGCCGCTTCGTCGCGGACGCCAGCCACGAACTGCGAACCCCGATCGCCCAGGTGCACACCCGCGCCCAACTGATCGCGCGGCGGGCGCGCAACGGCACCGCCACCAACGTGGACGACCTGGAACGACTGATCGGCACCACCCGGCGGCTCGGCGAGATCGTCGACGACCTGCTGCTCTCCGCCCGGCTTGCCGCCGCTCCCGCCGACCGGAAGCCGGATCCGCCGGTCGATCTCACCTCGCTGATCGGCACGACGGTCGCCGCCGAGACCGAACGCGCCGCCGAGCGTCAGGTCACCCTCACCCTGGACGCCCCCGACGGCCCCCTGCCGGTGCCGGGCGTCGAATCGGCCCTGCGCCGGGTCGTCGGCGAGCTGCTCGCGAACGCGCTGGCCCACACCCCGGCAGGCGGCCGGATCGACGTCACGCTCCGGGCCGTCGACACCGTCGCCGAGCTGGTGATCGCCGACACCGGGAAAGGTTTCGACCAGGCGGACGCCCGGCGGATCTTCGACCGGTTCCACCGCGGCCCGGGCTCCGGAGACCGCCGCTTCGGCCTGGGACTGGCCCTGCTCCAGGAGGTCGTCACGAGCCACCACGGCACGATCGACGCCGAGGGCCGTCCGGGGCGGGGAGCCCGCTTCACGGTGCGCCTGCCCAGGACGCGCCGGCCGATCGCCACGGGTGGCGCCGCGCGGCTCAGGAACCCGCGGACGCGCCAGCTCGGAGCCGGTAGCTGAGCGCCGGATCGCGCGGACGCCGAACCCCCGTCCGAGCCGCCGAGGAGCGCACCTCCGGACCGGGCCCGGGCCGGCCGGTCAACCGAGGTAGCCGGTCGGGTGGCTGCCATCCGGCGGGGCCGCGCCGGACGAGCCCGGGAAGCCGCCGGCCACCGGCACGGTGCGCAGCACCGCGGTCGGCGCGTCGGCCATGCCCCCACCGGCCGGTGCCGACAGCGGGACGGTCGCGGGGACCTCGGCCGCCGCCACCGCGTCGGGTGCCCGTCTGCGGCGCATCACCAGCAGCGCGAGCGCGCCGCCCGCGGCGATCAGCACGCCGCCCAGGAGGAGGAACGGCGACGAACCGCCGCCCTCGTCGCTGACGGCCTTGAACGTCGGCGGAGCGGCGGTGCCGTCGCCCGCCGCGGCGAGCGGGCTCGCCGCCGCGGCGGGCGACGGCGACGTCGTCGTGGGCGCTGCCACCGCGGCGAGGGTCAGCCGTACGGTCGCGACGTCACCGGCGCGGCCACGCACGCTCGCGCGGGCGGTGCGGTAGCCGGCCAGGGTGGCACGGACCGTGATGGGTCCCGCGGCGATCGTCCTGCCGGCGCTGGACGCGATCGAGAACCGGCCGCTACGGCTGCTGGTCGTGCGGTACTCGTGCCCGGCGCTGTCCCGGATGGTGAGGTCCACACCGCCGATCGCCTGACCGCCGGCGTCGCGGACGGTGCCGGAAACGCCCGTCACCCCGGCCGCCGGCTTGTCCCCGCCGGAGGCCGAGGTACCCGGGCCATGGACGTAGACCATCGTGTGGTCATAGCTGTTCTGCCCGGCGAGCCGCACGCCGATCGAGATGTTCAGGCCGGTGACCTCACCGGGACGGGCCTCGGGGGCGACGAGCGTCGTGTCGAGGGTCTGGCTCTGGCCCGGTCCGAGGTTCGGCTCCGCCCGGCATCCGGAGGCGCAGCGCAGGCCGCCGCCGACCACCACGATGGCCGTCTCGGCCCGGCTTCCGTTGTTGGTGACCCGGAACCGCACGCGTACCGTCTCGTTGGGCTTCACGTTCTCCGCCGACACGCTGAGGATGCGGACGGTCTCCGAGGCGGCCGTCGCGGGTGCCGCCGGCCCCACGAGCGTCCCCCCGGTCAACGTGATCAGTGCGGCCGCCCGGCTCCATCGGACACGTGAGCGCGTCGTCACTGCTGCCAACCACCTTCCCGAGAGCAGGCAACACCGGCCGATGCGCCGCGGGCCACTATGCCCCGTCCGGGACGGGCCGCGCGACCCGGCCCCGGGCTCGTGCCGCGCCCTGGACGATCAGGGCTCCACGGTGAGGTGGAACTGCTGGTGGGCAGCGGGCGTGGCGGCGCAGGCGGCCTGGACGAGGGCGGCGTTGTTGGCGGTGCTCGCGCCGCTGATGGTCAGGCACCTGTCGCTGTGCAGGTTCCGGATGGTGACCACGGTGTCCAGGCCACTGCCGGCGACGCGAGTCAGGCTGAACTGCTGGTTCGGTTGCGGCAACCCGCCACCGTCGCAGGTGTACTGGAGAGCCCGCGCGTTGTCGAGGATGCCCCACTTCTCGATGTCCACGCACTTGCCGGCGTCGGTGCCGATCCGGAAGTAGGGTGCCGCGCCCACCCGGGTGAGGCGGAACTGTTCCCAGGTGGCGGTGGCGACGCAGTCGTACTGGTCGAGAGCGGTGCTGTTGGCCGTGCTGCCGCCCGGCACGTCGACGCACTTGCCGCTGTGCACCGGTCGCAGCCGGTACCTGCGGCCACCCTCGACGTACACCTCGGGCTGGGCGTTGCCGATCTGCCCCTCCCACCACGTCTGCTTGTCGGCGAAACCGGATCCGGTGGAGGCGAGGGTGTAGATCCGCCGGACCCCGCCCCCGAGGTCGTACAGGGCCCCGGCGTCGGCGTACCCGTCGCCGGTGTAGTCACCGACGACGAGCGTCGCGCGGGTGGCGTCGAACGCGCCGGCCCCGCTGCTCCACCACACCGCGCTGGACCAGGCACCGCCGCGGTTGCCGATGGTGAACAACCGTGCCGTGGCCGCACCGTCGTCGTAGAGCGCGACGATCTCGTCGCCCCCGGCGCCGTCGACATCGCCGGCCGCGAAGCGGGCGCGGCCGGCGGCGAAGACGCCCGCGCCGCTGTCCCAGATCTGGGTGGGCGCGGCGAAGGCCGCCTGCGTCGAGGCGTGCAGCAACACCCTGGTACGGCTGCCGCCCGCGTCGTAGATCTCGGCGATGTCGGCGTAGCCGTCCCCGGTGAAGTCACCGGCCACCGGGGTGGCCTGGGCGAAGGGCAGGTTCCCGGGGCCGCTGTCCCAGACCAGGACCGGTGCGCCGAAGGCGCCGCGGGCCGAGTACTGCACCCACAGCCGGCTCTGGTCGCCGGCCAGCCCCTGCAGCATGGCGAGGTCGGCGTCGCCGTCCCCGTCGAAGTCGCCGGCCACCATCTTGAGGTGGCTGACGTGGAACCCGGTGCCCGACCAGGCCGGCTGGCTGGCCGCGGTGAACCGGGTGCCGTCGGACAGCAGCAGGAACAGCCGGAGGTAGCCGTCGGGGTCCTCGCGGAGGACCGCCGTGTCGGTGCGGCCGTCCCCGTTGACGTCACCGTTGGCGCTCTGGATCCGGTCGACCGGGAATCCGCCGTTGGTGTCGGTGTCCCAACCGAGGTAACCGGTGGGCCGACCGCCCGCCGACGCGTTCAACACGTTCCACACGGTGGTGCGGCCGTACCCCTGGTCGACGACCGCGGTGACGTCGGCACGCCGGTCGCCGTTGGTGTCGCCGTCCACCGGCGGGGCGCTGACGGCCCGGCCGCGGGCGACCAGGTCCCATCCGGCCGTCAGGCCACTGGAGTTCCCGGCCCGGTCGACGGCCCGCGCGTACAAGGTACGGCGGACGTCCCCGATGTCCCCCGCGATCGACGGCCACAGCGTGACCGGCACGGTCGCGCTGCCGTCCGCCCCGACGGCCACCCACATGGTGGTGCTGTCGGGGCTGAACCCGTACCGGAAACCGGTGACGTCGGCGTCGGCGGCATTCCTGGTGAAGGTCACCGAGCCGAGCTCGCCGACGGAGCGGCCCACGCTGCCCGCCGGAAAGTCGGTCGACGATGTCGTCGGCGCACCTGGTCGCGCGGTGTCCACCGTGAAATAGCAGCGTGCCGAGTACGCCCCGGCCAGGAGGCCGCTGTCCGAGGTGCGGGCCCGGTAGCTGAACACGGTGTCCGGCTGGTCACCCGGCAGCACCCCGGCCGGGACCGGCGGCCAGGGAACGGCGGTGCCGGACGCGACCGTGCCGGAGCCGATGGTGGTCAGCACGGCGTCGCCGGAGAGGATCTCCAGGGCGTTGGAGACGTTGTCGCCGTTGGGGTCGTACCCGACACCGGTGAGGGACGGGGTGGTGGTGGTCAGCGGCGTCGGGGCGGCGGCGGTGCCGCACGGGCTTGGCGGGACGGTGGTGACGCCGGTGGGTGCCGACGGGGCGTTGTTGTACTCCACGATGAGCCGGGCCGTCGCCTTGTCGA
This sequence comes from Micromonospora sp. NPDC049836, assembly GCF_044465125.1. Classification (NCBI taxonomy): domain Bacteria; kingdom Bacillati; phylum Actinomycetota; class Actinomycetes; order Micromonosporales; family Micromonosporaceae; genus Micromonospora; species Micromonospora sp. NPDC049836. The sequence continues at coordinate 734,318 of NZ_JBITLH010000002.1, read as the reverse complement.
ACCGCTTCCAGTAGTTCTGGTCGCCCTCGCTGGCGCTGGGAATACGCAACCCGAAACCGAGCGCCTCCTGCGGGGCCGTCCCGCCCACCGTCTGCTGGACCAGGGTCTTGACGCTGTCGTTGCCGAGGCCGAACTCCATCAGCAGCGGTGGCTGGCCGCACGCCGAGTTGTTGGCCTTGCCGCTCCGGGTGTCCAGCGCCTTGCCGTCCAACCAGGCGGTCCCGCTGTTGGTCCAGGTCAGGGCCACCGCGGGGTCGATCGTCCTGGTGTGCCACAGCTCGACGCTGGTTGCCGCGCAACTCCCGGTGTGGGTCATGGTTATCGAGAACCAGGCCCGCGAGATGGTGGCCCGGGCCAGCCGCGCGACGTTCATCTCGAAGAAGCTGCGCCACGGTCCGTCACTGCTGCCGTACACCTTGCCGACGCGGACGTCCTTGCGGTAGAAGTCGTCGGTCCAGTAGGAGGTGCCGGGGCTGGCCTTGTTGACGAGCGTCCACTGGTACTGGGTGGCGCTGAAGGACGGGTCGAGGTACAGCGGGTAGTGGAGGTCCGGGCCCGCGAGCCGGGCCGGGTCGGGCAGCACCGCCAGTTCGCCGCGGCCCAGTTCGGTGCGCATCGCCCAGCGGCGGGGCTCCCGGAGGGCGGCGCCGGAGACGCCGCCGGCGGCCGGGGCGGCGGGCGGAGTGTCCCACATCATCGGCGTACCCGAGGTGAACACCGCCCGTCCCTGCAGGTCCACCGCGCTGCTCCCACCGTCCGGTCCGGTTCGCAGGGTCAGCCCTCGGGTGCCGGTGGTGAAGCGGATCCGGCGCAGCGCCGGATTGCGCGCGGCCGTGGCGTCGTGCACCACGAGCACCTCGGAGAAGCCCACCGGGTGCACCGTGACGCGCAGGTCCACCCCGGGCAGCACCGCCGGATACGTGGCGGTGTCGCCGTCGAGGACCGGCACGGGCAGCGCGTGCGGCCAGGACAACGACACCTGTCGGCCGTCCTGCGTGGCGGTCACCAGCGGAGCCCGGCCACCGCCCGACAGCCGTAGGTCGGTGACGGTGGCACCGGGCGCCACCGAGCCGTCGGCGGCGCGGACCAGCCGGGTGTCTATCGGCACCCAGCGGCCGTCGCGGCGGGTCCGCACGGGTACCACGTGCTGCTCCATGGTCCGCGTACCGGACGGATTGGCGAACACCTGCGTCGTCTCGGTGCGTTCGCCGGTGATCTCGATGCGTCGCCCGGTCCGCCGGGCCAGCGCGGTCGCGGCGGTCGCGGTGGAGGCTTCGGTGTCCGTCGCGGCGCCGGACCCGCCACCCGCCCCGGCGACGGCGCGCGCGTCCGACGGTCCCGGCCCGGACGGCGTGGCGAGCGCGGGAGCCGCGCCGACCAGCAGAGTCGCCAGGAGCACCGCCGCCGTTGATGACGCCACGTCCACCACCTCATTCCGCTGAACCCGGGTTGGTCGCGAGCATCGTATGGTCGGGTCGGCACCCCGCCGGGGCCGGCGACGGCCGGCCCGGTCGGCCGTGTGCGCCGCTTGTGCGGATCGTGTGCACACGCATTGCGATGCTGCGATCGGCCAAGAGTGGCCGTATGCCGCGCGCGGGGAGGCGTCGCCGATGGTGCCTGTGTCCTATCCAAGACGGCCCGGATGGTCCCGGGCCATCGCGTTCGTACTGGTATTCGTCCTCATCGACTCATTAGCGGCCGTGCTGCCGGCCACCGCGGCAGCGGCGGCGGTGCGGCCGACGCCGGCACGGGACAGGTCCGTGCCGGCCGTACGCGCGGGCACCCGCCCGGCCGCACCGGATCCCGCCGAACAGAAGGCGGTCCGGCGTGCCCCGACCGCCACGGCGTGGCCTGGCGCCGGCACCGCGACGGTGGACGTGCCCCCCTCCGCGCCGAGCGGCCGGCGGGCCGACCGGGCGAAGGCGGGCGCGCTACCGGTGGCGGTCGGCGCGGCGGCTGCCGCGCCGGACGGACAGCCGAAGTCGGCGGCCACCGTCGACACGACGCCCGGGCGGGTTCGGGTGGACCTGTGGGGACGCCGCGGCGACGCGCTCCTGTTGCGGGTCGAGCGGGCGGACGGTGTGCCCCGGGCCGGTCGGGTGTCGCTGGAGGTCGACTACACGGCGTTCCGGGACACCTTCGGGGGCGACTGGGCGACCCGGTTGCGGCTGGTGTCGCTGCCCGAGTGCGCGACCAGTACGCCGGACCGGCCGGACTGCCGTGGCGTGCCGGTGGCCACGGCCAACAACGGCTCGGGCCGGTTGAGCGGGGACGTGCCGGTGCGGGTACCGGGCGCGGACGCCCCGTCCGCCGCGGGGTCGGGTCTGTTCGCGGTGCTGGCGGCACCGTCGGGCGGCGCCGGCGACTTCGGTGCCTCGTCGATGTCGCCCTCGGCCACCTGGCAGGCCGGTGGACCGTCCGGTGACTTCACCTGGACCTACTCCATGGCCGTCCCGCCCGCCCTCAACGGACCGGCCCCGGAGCTCGCCCTCACCTACAACTCCGGCAACGTCGACGGGCGGACGTCGGGGACGAACAACCAGCCGTCCTGGGTCGGCGAGGGGATGGACCTGTCCCCGGGCGGCTACGTGGAGCGTCGGTACACGCCGTGCGCCTCGGACATGAAGGCGGTCAACGGCCAGAAGCCGAACAACACCACGAAGACCGGCGACCTGTGCTGGGGTAACGACAATCTGTTCTTCTCGCTGAACGGCGCGGGCGGCGAGCTGGTGCTCGACGACGCCACCAGGACCTGGCACCCGCGCGTCGACGACGGCTCCAAGGTGGAGCGCCTGTACGACGTCAACCTGGGCAACGGCACCAAGACGGGGGAGTACTGGCGGTTCACCAACCGGCAGGGCGTGCAGTACTACTTCGGGCTCAACAAGCTGCCGGTGTGGGCGTCCGGAAACCCGCAGACCCGGTCGGTGTGGACCATGCCGATCTTCGGCAACCACCCCGGCGAACCGTGCCACCAGACGGCGTTCGACACCTCCTACTGCGCGCAGGGGTGGCGGTGGAACCTGGACTATGTCGTCGACCCGCACGGCAACACGATGAGCTTCTTCTACCAGCAGGAGAAGAACAACTACGCCCGCAACCTCACCGCCAGCAAGGTGTCCAGCTACGTGCGCGGCGGCTGGCTGGACCGCATCGAGTACGGGCAGCGGGCCGGGGCGGTCAACACCACTCCGTACGTGGGCCGGGTGCTGTTCACGGTGGCGGACCGCTGCATACCGGGCACGACCTGCGACACGGCGCACCCCGCCAACTGGCCCGACGTGCCCTGGGACCAGTCCTGCTCCTCCACCACGAGCTGCAAGGACAGGTACGCCCCGACCTTCTGGACCCAGAAGCGGCTGGCCTCGGTGACAACCCAGGTGTGGGGCGGCAGCGCCCCGCGTGACGTCGACCGCTGGGACTTCACCCCGCTGTTCCCCGACCCGGGAGACGGCACGAAGGCCCGGCTGTGGCTGAACGCGGTGCGGCAGACCGGCCTGGTGAACGGCTCGGCCGCGATGCCGCCGGTGACCTTCGAGGGCCAGCAGTTGCCCAACCGGGTGGACGGCACCGACCACATCCCGGCGATGAACTGGTGGCGGATGAAGGCGATCCGCAGCGAGAGCGGCGACGAGATCCGGGTGAACTACTCGCCGCAGGAGTGCAACTACGGCACCAGGCTGCCGGCGCCGGACACCAACGGCCTGCGCTGCTACCCGCTGCGGTGGACGCCGGACGGGCTCAGCGAGCGGACCGACTGGTTCAACAAGTACGTGGTGACGCAGGTGACCGAGTCCGACCGCACCAACGGCTTCGAGCCCGAGGTGTCCGAGGTGGAGTACGTCGGGCCGGCGGCGTGGCGGCACGACGAGGAGGACGGACTGGTTCCCGAGGACCGCAAGACGTGGAGCCAGTGGCGTGGCTACGGCCGGGTACGGATCCGCAAGGGCCGCGTCGACCAGTCGCGATCGATGACCGAGATGCTGTACTTCCGGGGCATGGACGGTGACCGGACCGCCGTCGCGGGCGTGACCAAGGACGTGGCGGTGGTGGACTCCACCAACGCCTCATGGCCGGACACCGACCAGTTCGCCGGCATGCCGCGCGAGACGATCATCTACGCCGGCACCGGCGGCGGGATCCTGTCCCGCACGATCACCGACCCGTGGATCTCGACGGCGACGGCCACCCGGGCCCGGTCCTGGGGCACCACCCGCGCCTACCAGGTCCAGCAGAAGAAGATGAGCCAGGGTGAGACGGAGAGCGGGCAGTGGCGGCAGACCGCCACGGTGCACAGCTACGCCGCCGACGGGACCCTGACGCAGGAGTACGACCAGGGCGATCTGGCCGACCCGAAGGACGACACCTGCACGACCTACAGCTACGCGCGCAACGCGTCGGCGTGGATCCTCGACGCGCCCGCCGAGAAGCGGGTCACCGTGGGTGACTGCGGGCGGCAGCCCGCCGGAGCCCAGGACGTGCTCGACGACCAGCGGTTCTACTACGACGGCAGTGACATCCTGGGTGGAGCGCCCACCCGTGGCGACGTCACCCGCCGGGAGGAGTTCACCGGCTGGTCGGACGGTGCGCCGACGTTCCGGACGGCGATGCGCGGCAGCTACGACGTGCACGGCCGGCCCACCGAGATCCGCGACGTCCACGACCGGGTGCAGAGGTTCGGCTACACCCCGGCCACGAACGGCCCGACCACGAGGGCCACGGTGAGCAACCAACTGGGCCAGCAGGCGATCAGCGACATCGAACCCGCGTGGGGGGCCACGACCGGGACCACCACGGCCAGCGGCGCCCGTACCGCCACCGAACACGACCCGCTGGGCCGGGTGGTGAAGACCTGGGAGGCCGGCCGGGACAAGAGCCAGAGCCCCACCCGCCAGTACCAGTACCTGGTGCGCAACGACGGGCCCAACGTGCTGACCACCGCCACCCTGGAGGCCAACGGCGGCTACCGCACCGAGTACCAGTTGCTGGACGGCAAGATGCGGGTCCGGCAGACCCAGGACCCGTCCCCGGCCGGGGGGCGGGTGGTCACCGACATCGTGTACGACTCGCAGGGGCGGAAGGTCAAGGAGAACGGTCCCTACCACAACGACGCGCCACCGGGCACCGACCTGCTGCTCCCGCAGGAGGATCTGCTGCCCGCGCAGACGTTGACCACCTACGACGACGCCGGCCGGGTCACCAACGAGATCGTCAAGTCGCTCGGCGTGGAGAAGTGGCGGACCAGTTACGTCCATCATCTCGACCGGCAGGACGTCATCCCGCCGGCGGGTGACACGCCGACCACCCGCGTCCTGGACGGTCAGGGCCGGCTGACCGAGCTTCGGCAGTACCGGGGCGGCACCGCGTCCGGGCCGTACGACTCGACCAGCTACGCCTACACGCCGCGCGGCGAGCTGGCCTCGGTCACCGATCCGGCCGGCAACGCCTGGCGCTTCGCCTACGACGCCCGGGGGCGCAAGTCGCGCGTGGACGACCCCGACCAGGGCACCACCCGCTACACCTACGGAGACAGCGACGAACTGCTCACCACGACGGATGCCCGCGGCGTCACCCTCGCCTACGAGTACGACGCCCTGGGCCGCAAGACCGCGATGCGTCAGGATTCGCCGACGGGACCGATGCTCGCCGAATGGACGTACGACCGGCTGCCGGACGGCACGGCGGTGCCGGGCCTGCCGGCCACCGCTACCCGTTACGTCGACGGTCAGCCGTACACGAGGGCGTTCACCAAGTACGACGCCGCCGGCCGCCCCACGGAACAGGCGACCACCATCCCCGCCGCGGAGGGGAAGCTGGCCGGCACGTACACCTCCACCGAGTCGTACGCGATCGACGGCGAGGTGAACAGCACCACGTCGCCGGCCGTGGGCGGACTGCCGCAGGAGACGCTGACCTACGGCGTCGACTCCCTGGGCCTGGCGACGACGCTGACCGGCGTCACGAGCTACGTGACGGCCACCGGCTACACCGAGTACGGCGAGCAGAACCAGCTCACCCTGTCGGCCGGCGGCAGGAAGGTGTACCGGGACTTCAGCTACGAGGTCGGCAGCCGGCGGCTCAGCGGGGCCGCGACCCGGCGGGAGACGGGTGCCGCGCTGGTCTCCGACGTCAGCTACCGGTACGACGACGCGGGCAACATCCGCCGCATCAGCGACGCGCCCGACCCGGCCACCGGATCCACCACCGACACGCAGTGCTTCGACTACGACTACCTGCGCCGGCTCACCCAGGCGTGGACGCCCGGCAACGGCGACTGCGGCGTCGCGCCCACGGCCACCGGGCTCGGCGGCCCGGCGTCCTACTGGCACACCTGGGCCTTCGACGTGACCGGCAACCGCACCAGGGAGACCCGGGTCACGGCCGGCGGGTCCACCACCACCAGCAGCTATTCGTACAACGCACCGGGGACCGCCCAGCCGCACGCGGTGCGCGGCGTCACCACCACCACGAGCGGCGGCGGCACCACCACCAACAGCTACGACTACGACGCGTCGGGCGACCTGGTCAACCGCACCCGGGCGGGGGTGGGGCAGACCTTCGAGTGGGACGCCGAGGGCAACGTCAGCGCGGTCACGGAGAAGGGCGCGACCACGAGCTACCGCTACGACGCCGACGGCAACCGGTTGATCAGCCGCCATCCCGACGGTTCCGCGACGCTTCACCTCGGGGACACCGAGGTGACCGTCGACTCCGGCGGTGGCCGGGTCGGCACCCGCTACTACAGCCACAACGGGCAGACGATCGCCATGCGGAACGGCCGCGACGGCCGGCTCACCTGGCTGGTCTCCGACCAGCACGGCACCGCGGAGCTCGCCGTCGAGGAGGGCACCCAGGAGGTGCGCCGCCAGCGGCACGACCCGTACGGCAACACGCGTGGCCCACAGGTCGCGCCGGTCGCCGGCAACCGCGGCTTCGTCGGCGGTGACAACGACACGACGACCGGGCTGACCCACCTGGGCGCCCGGGACTACGACCCGACGACCGGTCGGTTCATCTCGGTGGACCCGGACATCGACTACGAGGATCCGCAGCAGATGAACGGGTTCGCCTACGCGAACAACAGCCCGGTCACCTTCACCGATCCCGATGGCACGTACTACGTCACCCGTACCGTCACCACCTGGAAGACGGTCTACCACACGATCATCCGCAAGGTGGTGGAGGCGATCCGGGTGCTCGTCACGGTGTGGGTCTTCCTCATCTTCCTCTGGCTCACGGCACCGTGGCACCCGTACACCTACTACGTCACCAAGTACATCGTCCGGTACATCAAGGAGGTGGTGAAACGCGTCGTCAAGATCAACAGATTGATCCGGGTGTGGGTGAAGAACCCGTCCCGTAAGACCGCCAAGCGCCTGAGAAGTCTCGCCGGCGCGCTGGACCGGCTCAGCCAGATCGGCACCCGCCTGGCCCAGATGGCCGCGTCCGCGATGATGATGGCCAAGATGGTCGCCGAACAGCAGCAACCGCGGCCGGAACCGGCGAAGAAGAAGCCGTGGTGGCAGAAGGTCAGGGAGAAAGTCCACTCGGTGACCAACAGCAAGTGGTTCCAGTGGGCCACCGTGGCGGCAGGGGTGGTGGGCCTCTTCGCCTGTACCGTCTGCGCCTTGATCGGATACGCCGGATTCGCGATGGCGGCCGTGGGCACGGCCAGCTCCTGCGATCAGAAACTCGATCAGGTGTGCGCCATGGGGGTGGCCTCGTTGGGCATGGGTGCCGCCGGCGGCACGCTGGGACGATACGGTTCGAAGGTCGTCTCTTCCGGCCGGGTCATCGCCCGGGCCAACCGGTTCATCTCCCATCCGGTACGCAACCTGGGTGGTCGGGCGACGATCGCCGGAGGTAGGTTCCTGCAGGGTTACGGCAAGATGCTGGAGATTCACGGCGTCGGGTGGGGTGTCCTGGGCTCCGTGTAGTGCGCCGTCCACCGACGTTCGCCAGGAACTCCGGCGAACGTCGGTGGACCGGCCGGTCAGGCGGGTCGGTGTCGGGGTGTCACGAGCCCGCTCTCGTAGGCGAGCACGACGGCCTGCGCCCGGCTGGCCAGGTGGAGCTTCGCCATGATCCGGTTCAGGTGGGTCTTCACGGTGGCCTCGGAGATGACGAGGTGTTCGGCGAGCTCCAGGTTCGACATGCCCTGCCCGACCAGGCGCAGCACCTCCCGTTCCCGGGTGGTCAGGGCGTGCAGGTCCGCCGGCGTGACGGGTGCCGCCCCGGCCCCGGAGCGCGGCCGGGTCGCGTACGACTCGACAAGACGTTTGAGGACGCTGGGCGCGAACAGCGCTATCCCGGCCGCGACCGTGCCCACGGCCTGGAGCAACTGCTCCGGTGGGGTGTCCTTCAGCAGGAAGCCGGACGCCCCGGCCCGTAACGCGCCGTAGACGTATTCATCGAGGTCGAAGGTCGTCAGGATGATGACCTTCGGCGCCGGGTCGCCCGTCGCGACGATCCGCTCCGTAGCGGCGATCCCGTCGATGCCGGGCATGCGAACGTCCATCAGGACGACGTCGGGTCGCGCGATGGCGGCCAACTCCACGGCCTGCTCGCCGCTGTCGGCCTCGCCCACCACGTCGATCCCCGGTGTCGCCCGCAGCATGGCCGCGAGCCCGCTGCGGATGAGGACATGGTCGTCCACCACGAGCACGCGCGTCATCTCACCATTGTGGATGTTCCGCGCAACCGGCGGCCGTCCCGCCCGGCCTGCCGGCCCGCCACCACCCGGGAACGGGTGCGTGGGGTCAGAGAACAGGCCGCGGCTGCTCCGGTGGCGACGCCGGTAGGGTGAGCGTCACGGTGAAGCCGTCGTCGCCGCCCTCCACCATGACCGTGCCGCCGTACTGTCGGGCGCGTTCGGCCATTCCGGTCAGGCCGCGCCCGCCACCGGTTCTCGGCTGCGGCAGTCCTCGGACCGGGTGCGCCGGCCCACCGTCGGCCACCGTGGCGGTGAACCGGTCGGGCTGGTAGTCGAGCGTGACCGTGGCCGCGCTGCCGGCGTGCTTCAGCACGTTGGTCAGGGCTTCCTGAAGGAACCGGTAGGCGCACAGATCCGGCCCGGGTGGCAGGGCCCGGGGGAGACCGGTCACCACGGTGCGGACCGGTACGCCGGTGGCCCGGATCCGGCACAGCAGGTCATCGACCCGCGCCAGCCCCGGCGCGGGTGGCGCGTCCAGCTCGGCGGGATCGGGTAGGCCCGGCCGCAGAACCCCGAGCATGGCGCGCATCTCGGTGAGCGCCTCGCCGACGGTGTCCCGCGCGGTGCGCAGCGCCGAGCGTGCGGTCGGCGGATCGGTTTCCAGGACGTACCAGGCCAGTCCCGCCTGGATCGAGACCACCGACAGGTGGTGGGCGACCACGTCGTGCAGGTCCCGGGCGATGCGGAGCCGTTCGTCGCTGACCGCCCGGCGGGCCAGCTCCTGCCGGTCTCGGCGTAGCTCCTCGGTCAGCGTCGTGAGCTGCTCGCCCCGCTCGTGCAGGCGGCGGGCGGCGCTACCCAGGTAGGACACGACCGCCGGCCACAGCAGGGCCTGGGTGGCCGCGGCGACGAGCGAGCCCTGCCGGTCCAGTACGCCACCGTAGAGCCAGACCAGCGCCGGCACCGACGCCGCAGCGACGGTCGGACCGATCGGCCGGGCCGCCGCGACCGTGTAGAGCGCCAACAGCGACCCCGCGCTGTTCACCACCGGGTGATAGCCCAGCGTGATGTGTGCCGTCCAGATCGCGCAGAAGAGCAGCAGCACGGTCGTCGGAGCCCGCCGCCGGGCCACCAGGGTCAGGGTCGCCAGGCCGGTCAGCACCCACCCGAGGGCGTCGAAGTCCCGGTACAGGCCGGTGGCGTCGCCGACGCCGATACCGAGGCTCACGACGCCGACCGCCGCCGCGAGCGCGCCGTCCAGCAGCCACGGATGCCGGTTGTCCAGCCCGCGCAGGCGCCCGAGGCCGTCCGGCCCCGCCGGACGGGGCCGCCACCGGCGACGGGGGGCCGAGCTCGGCCGCGCCGGTCCGCCGCTCGGCGGCCCACCCGGCGGTCCGCCCTGGCCGTGCCGCATCAGCGCACCGTAGCCCCTACGGTCGTCGCGGTCATCATCCCGGCGGTGAACGTGCCTACCACGCCGGTTGTACGTCCGCCGCGTGGCGCGCCCCGGCACTGCCCGGAGGGCCGGGCTCACGGGGGCGGCCGGAACGGCAGCCGCGCCACCGCGCCACCCGGACGGCGCTCGGGTGGCGCGGCAGTCCGAGGTCAGGCGCCCTGGCAGAAGTCCCGCCACGCGGAGACTCCGGCGGGATCCCGCAACCGGTAGTCCCCGGTCGGCCAGGAGAGATCGAACCAGAGGTTCCACCGCGAGCCCCGCTGGCCGAGGTACTGGTTGATCGCCCGTACCCAGACCGCGCGTGCGGTGCCGTCGTCGCCGGTCGCGATGTGACTGCCCAACTCGGCCACGGCGATCGGCAGGCCCACCGTGGTGTTCACCGCGACGGCCGGGTCGACCAGAGTGGCCGGGGCCAGATACCGCCCCTTGGCCGCGTCGTAGTTGTAGATGTCCCAGGCCAGAACGTCGAGCACGCCGTCACCGGGGTAGTAGTCGCGCCAGTCGCGGCCGGAGGCCGGGACCACCGTCCACTGCATCAGCACCTGGGTGGCGAACAGCCGCGGGTTGCCCGCCTCGTCGGCGAGCGCGCTCAATCGCCGCCACGCGGCCCGGTAATCGGCCGCGGTGAACTCGCCGTCGCGGATGTTGTCCTCCGGCTCGTGGTAGTACACCCAGTAGATGTCCCGGTCTCGCGGGGCGCCGGCGAACCACTGGCGCATCTGGTCGTCGTAGCGGCCGGCCAGATAGTCGCGCGCGTTGCCCTTGAACGAGACCACCAGCGCGCGGCTGCCGACGTCCAGCGGGCCGGGCCAGGCCGGCGGCGGACCACCGTGGAAGAACCGGACGGCACCGAGCGGGCCGAACAGAGCCTCCTCCCGGGCCAGGCCCTCGGGCCAGCTCTCGCCGTTCTCCCGCGCGTACGACGTACCGCAGAGGGTGGTCGTGACGTAGGAGATGACGATGGTCGGCACGTCGGTGCCGCGCTCGCGGGAGTTCACGACGGCGGCTGACTCGGCGCTCGGGTTGGTCACGGCGAACGATCGGGCGCCGGCGGCCTGGCCGACCGCGTCGGTCACGTCGAACGACACCGAGGTGGTGCCCTGCCCGGTCAGGTCGACGGTCGTCATCGCCGGACCCATGGCCGGACGGTTGGCGTAGGTGATCGACTCCGACCAACTGGTGCTGGCCACCGGGTGCAGCCGCAGCGCGGCCGGCTGTTCGGTGAGCTTCTGGAAGGCCAGCTCCAACCGGGCGTTCACCACCCGTCGACCAGCGGGTGTGGCGGGCAGCGGGAACCGCAGGTAGATCTCGGAATGCCAGGGAGTGGACCAGTTGGATGCGGCCAGCTTCGTCGCGGAGCCGTAGCCGATGGTCGGCATCTCTTGGACGACGTAGGTGTCCGCGGCGACCGGGATGCGGATCTCGGTGGTGCCGGCGGGGGCGCCCGCGCCGGCCGGCGTCGACGTCCCGGAGGCGGCGACCGCACCGGGTACGGCCACGGAGAGCAGGGTCGCGGCGCTGAGCACGGCGGCTCGGCACCACCGTCGGCTCGGTGTGCTTGAGGTGAACATGAGTGTCTCCCGCGGTGTGGAAGCCGTCGGATCCGGCGCCCGCAGTCTGGCGGTGGGAGCGCACAGAAAGCGCACACCCGGGCACTCGCTGCTACCGGTGCGGTAGCCGCAATCTCAATCGGCGGTTTGACGCACCCCGCCGCCGACGGACCTAGGTTCACGCTTGTCGGCGAATGGGGGGAGCGCGAGGGTGGCGGGGACGGGTTCTGCTTTCGAGCGGTCGGGAGGCGGATCGGGCCTGACCTTCGAGGTGCTCGGGCGGCCGCGCGTGTGCCGGGACGGCGCGGCGCTCGAGCTGGGCACTCCCAAGCAACGGGTGGTCCTGGCGGCACTACTGCTCAACCCGCACCGGCCGCTCAGCACCGCGCAACTGGTGGAGTCGATCTGGTGGCACCCGCCGTCGGCGGCGGTGCCGAACGTACGGCTGTACCTCGCCGGCCTGCGTCGTGCCCTGCACCTGCCGGGCGAATCGGAATCCCGGCTGCGTACCGAGCGTGCCGGCGGCTACCGGTTGCGGATCGAACCGGGCGAGTTGGACGTGCACCGGCTGGCCACCCTGACCGACGCGGGTGACCAGGCGTTACGCGACGGTCGGCTGCCGGTCGCGGCCGAGCAGCTCGGTCGGGCGTTGCGGCTGTGGCGGGGACGCACCCTCGACGGCATGACCTACGGCCCGGCGATCGAGGCGAACGTGCGGGCGCTCGACGAGGCCCGGCTCCGGGTGGCCGAGAAGTGGGCCAGGATTCAGCTCGACCTGGGCCGACCCGAGGAGACGGTGCCCGAACTGCGGGCTCTGGTGGCCGAGAACCCCGTCCGCGAGCGCCTGTGGATGCGGCTGATCACCGCCCTGCACCAGGCCGGTGAGCCCGGTGCCGCCCTGGCCGCGTACGCCGAACTGCGGAAGGTGCTCGCCACCGAGCTGGGCGTGGAGCCGGCACCGGACCTTCGGGTCCTGCACCAGCGGATCCTGCGGTCGGAAGCACAGGGGCACACCGGATACGACGAGCGGCCGCTCCGGGCCACGCCGGCCGGCGGTGCCCGGGGCCGCGCGCCCGCCGTGTCCCGGCCGCGACAGCTTCCCGGGGCGCGCGGCGAACTGCACGGCCGGGACCGCGAACTGGCGCAACTGCGCCGGCTGCTCGCTGAGGTCGTCGACCGTGGGCCCGTCGTCGTCACCATCGACGGGGTGGCCGGGGTGGGCAAGTCGGCGCTGGCGGTGGCCGCTGCGGCGGCGGCCCCGGGCTTTCCCGACGGGCAGCTGTACGTGGACCTCCAGGGGGCGACGCCCGGCCTGGAACCGTTGCGTCCCGTCGACGTGCTCGGCCGGTTCCTGCGGGCGCTCGGTGTGCCGGCGGCCCGGGTACCCGACGAGGAGGCGGAGGCGGCGGCCCTGTTCCGCTCGACAGTGGCCCGGCGGCGGGTGGTGGTGGTTCTCGACAACGCGGTGTCGCCGGCCCAGGTGCGTTCCCTCCTACCGGGCGGGCGTGGCTGCGCAGCGGTGGTGACCAGCCGGCGAGGGCTGCCGGAGATGGCGGTGGCGGACCGGATCCGGCTGGCGACTCTCCCGCCGGACGCGTCGGTGGCCGTACTGCGGCAGTTCGCTGGACCCGACCGGGTGGCGGCCGACGCCGACGCGGCTCGTCGGCTGGCGGAGCTGTGCGGTCACCTCCCACTCGCACTCCAGGTGGCGGGCGCACGGCTGGCCGCCCGGCCGGACTGGCCGGTCGCGCATCTGGCTGACCGGCTGGCGGCCGCCCGGCGGCGTCTCGACGAGCTCGCCGTGGGCGACATCGCGGTGCGGTCCAGCATCGAGCTGACCTACAAGAGTCTCGATCCGACCGGGCTTCGCGCCTTCCGGCGGCTGGGACTGCTGCCCGCTCGGGACTTCTCCGCGTGGGCGTTGGCCGCATTGCTCGGGGTGCCGCTCACCGAGGGTGAGCGGGTGCTGGAGGCGCTGGTCACGGCGCGGCTTGTGGAGCCGGTGGCGGCACCGGGACCGGGCGGGCTTCCCGGCACGTACCGGATGCACGACCTGATCCGGTTGTTCGCCGCCGACCAGGTCGCCGTGACGGATCAGCCGCGGGTCCGTGCCGCGGCGGTGCGCCGGCTGGTCGGCACCGCGGTGGCACTCACCGAGCAGGCCGACACCCGGCTCGGCGCGGATTTCCTCGGCTCGCCGCAGCGTCGGGTGGCCCGGTGGAGCCTGCCCCAGGCTGACCTGCGACGGCTGACCGACGAGCCCGCGCCCTGGTTCGAGCGGGAGCACCGGTTCCTCGCCGCGGTCGTGGACAGCGCGCTGGCCGCCGGCGCCACCGCGCTGGCCGGCGAACTGGCGGCTGCCATGACGGCACTGCTCCAGGTCGGGGGCCACTTCGAGCTCTGGCGTCAGGTGCAGCAGCGAGCGCTGAGCGCCGCCAACCGGGCCGACGACCGGCGGACCGCGGCCCGGCTGCACCGGGGGCTCGGCGAGCTGGACACGATCCAGGACCGGTACGCCGAGGCGGTCGCGCACTTCCGGGCGGCCCGTCTGGTCTGCGGTGGGGCCGCCGCCGCGCCCGAGACCGCCCACGACGCCGCGGTCGCGGCCGGTCTCGGCTACCTGCACCGGTTGCGGGGGCAGTACGCCAGCGCCCGGCGGGAGTTCGTCCGGGCCCGCGAGCTGGCCGAGGCGGCCGGGAACGAACACGGATCGGTGTACGCCACGAGCGGCATCGGCGTGGTGAACCTCGAACAGGGACGGCTGGCCGAGGCCACCGACTGCTTCAACGAGTGTCTCCGCGTCAGCCGCAGGATCGAGTACCTGCCCGGCGTGGCGCAGGCGCTGCGCAGCCTCGGGCAGGTGCAGCGCGCCGGACACCGTTACCACGCGGCCGCCGTCTACTTCGGGCACGCGCTGGCGATCAGCGAGCGACTGGGTGACCGGGCATCCGCGGCACATGCCGCCTGCTGGCTGGGCGAGGCGCGGTTCCGCCAGGGCCGGCACCACGAGTCGCGCTGGATCCTCGCCCGGTGCCTGCACCGGCACCGTCAGTTCGCGAACCGCTGGGGTGAGGCCGCGACCCTCCGGACGCTGGCGGAGGCGCAGCTCGCGGTCGGCCGGCCGCGGGCCGCCGCCGGCCGCGCCACGGCCGCGGTCCGGATCTGGCGAGACATCGGCTCGCCGTACTGGCTGGCGCACGGGCTCGAGACCCTGGGCGACGCGCTTGACGCGCTCGGCCGTCGCGACGTGGCGGATCGGCAGCGGGCGGAGGCGGCGCGGCTGCGGGAGGGGCTGCGCGACGGATGACCGCGCCGGTATCCGTGCGGCCTCGCCGTCACCCCATCCGCGCATACGGAACATATGCGGAGGTTCGCCATCCTGGACGCGCCGGTCGCCCGGACCCGGGTGCCGGCGGTACCCGCCGAACAGCACCGAAGGGAACCCCCCATGCTCCTACGTCGAATCGCCGGGCTGGTCGTCGCCGGCGGCCTTGCCGCTGTGGCGATCCTGACCCCGGCCGCCCCCGCCTCGGCGGCAGTGACATCCGGCGCGGTTTTCAACAATCCCACCGTCGTCGGTCAGCAGTACGCCATCGTCGACCATCTCCAGCGGCTCATCGAGGGCGCCGCCGCCGGGTCCACGATCCGGGTCGCCATGTACCACTTCTCGCTGGCCCGCACCGCGGACCAGTTGGCCGCGGCGTACGACCGCGGAGTGCGCGTGCAGATCGTGCTCGACGGACAGTCCCGCGCCTATCCCGCGGTGACTGGCCTGGTCGGCAAGCTCGGAACGAACCGGGCCAACGGATCCTGGGTGACGATCTGCACCACCGGTGGGGCCTGCATCGGCAACCTCGGCACGCCGATCATGCACAACAAGTTCTTCCTGTTCTCCGACACCCTCGGCGCGGCGAACGTGCTGGTGCAGAGCTCGGCGAACCTGACCGTCGACAACGCCGAGCGCTACTGGAACAACGCGGTGACCCTGGTGGGCAACACCGCCGTCTACAACGCCTACCTCACCTACCACCGTGACCTGGCCGACCAGCGGAAGACCAGCAACTACTACCGGACCGAGTCCAGCGGCACCGTCAAGTCCTACTTCTTCCCCCGCGCCGGTACCACCCAGGACACCGACACGATCTACAACATGCTCAATGAGAACGTGACCTGCACGGGCAACAGCTCGACGGGTACCGAGACCGGCCGCACGATCATTCGGATCGGCATGTGGTACTTCAGCCGCAACCCGATCGCGCGCAAGCTGCGCGAGCTGGCCGACCAGAAATGCTGGGTAGAGGTCGTGTACACCGACTCCGACGCCGACGTGCCCACCATCCTCTCCGGCCACGACCGGATCAGGCTGTACCGGATCAACGGCACCTACATCGTGCATTCCAAGTACCTGCTGATCGAGGGGACCTACGCCGGCCTGAAGGACACCAAGTGGGTGATGACCGGTAGCCACAACTACTCCAACGCGGCGCTGCGCGAGAACGACGAGGCGCTGGTGCGGGTCCAGTCGACGACCATCCACGATCAGTACCGGTCGAATTTCTGGGCGCTGCGGGCCGCGGCCGTGCCGGTCAGCTAGCCGCCCCATGGTCTGCACGATCAGCCCGCCGGCCTGCCCTTGACGGGCAGGCCGGCGGCGGTGCGCCGGCTCAACAGGTCTGCGCGCAGTTGCGCAGGCCGTAGCGGATCTTCAGTTGGGTGCCGCCGTTGCCGTCCCAGTCGTCGACGTAGCAGACGGTCAGGTAGCCGGCCTGGTCGACACCGACGGCGGGCGCCTCCTGGCGGTTGGCGGTGAACACGCTGAGCCGATAGTCAGGGAACAGGTTCTCCGTCGTACCGGTGGGTCCGACGCCGCGGGCCCAGACCTCGGTGCCGCTGCTGGCGCTGCTGAGCCCGGCCGACTGGCCGCTCTCCTGCCAGGTGACGACCGCGTTGCCGGAGCCGTCAACGGCGAGGTCGGGGTGTGCCTGGCGGCCGACGCGGTCCGACTGGTAGGCCGTCTGGGTGGTGAGGCCGTACCCGCCGGAGGCGGTGTGCGCCCACCGGTAGATCGGCCCACTGACGGTACGGGCGGCGAACGCAGCGGTTGCGCCGGTGAAGCCACGAAGGTAGATCAGCGACTGCGGGTTGCCGTCGTAACCGGTACGGCCCGGGTAGCTGTCGGTCCAGGCGGCATACCAGGTGCCGGACTCGCCGACGGCGACCGCCGGATCGAGCTGTTGGCCGTCGGAGAGCGCGCCGGTGTGGACGGCGACGAGCGTGCCGAACGCCGCGGGGAACTCCCCGGTCCGGGCGCGGATGCTGTAGCCGCCGTTGCCGTCGGCGTCGTCCTCCCAGGCGACCGCGGTGTCCCCGGCGGCGTTGATCGCGAGGTCCGGCTTGCGGTAGGTGCCCCCGGCCGTGGCCTGGACCGGCACGTCGAACCCGTCGCTGAGCGGCGACAGCCGGGTGTCGGTGGCGCTGAACGACGCGTACCGGATCGAACTGGCGCCCGCGGTGGTCCGGTCCTGCCAGGCGACGCCGAACCGGCCGTCGGGCAGCACGGCGATCGACGGGCTGCTCTGGTCCCCGTCGGCCCGGGCGTTGACGGCGACGACCGGCGACACCGTGCCGTCCGGGTGGACGCGGCGGGAGCGGATCTCGTAACCGCCGTTGCCGTTGCCGTCGTCCGCCCAGACGACGACCGCGTCGCCGTTGGCCGCGAGGCCGACGTCCGGGGTGCGGTAGTTCCAGTTGGTGGCGCCGCCGGTGCGCACGACGACCTCGGACTGGCGTACCCCGTCGACGAAGCGGCAGAGCCGGATCTCGTTGCCGGTGCCCGCCACCGAGCCGGAGCTGAAGGCGACGACGCTGACGTGGCGACCGGCGGCGTCCCGGTGGGCGGCGACGGCGGGCTGGTGCTGGTCGCCGGTAGCGAGCTGGTTGGCGGTGGCGTAGGTGGCCTCCGGGTAGCGCGACGGGGCGATCGTCACGGCGGCTCGGCGGATGGCGGCGAAGTCGGCGACGTAGCCGTCGTAGACGGTGGCGTCGTCGATGCGCATCAGCGTCTCGTCGTTCTTCCTCAGTGCGCCGTTGGTGAGGTTGTGCGAGCCGGTGTAGACGTACCGGTGCGGTGTGTTGTCCTTGCGGGAGACGCCCTGCACGAGCAGATACTTGGAGTGGATGCTGCCCTCGGGGCACTCGGTGTTGACGGTGGTGCCGACATCGAAGAACGACTGGCGGCAACCGCCCGGATCCATCGCGTAGACGCCGATACCGCGCGCGGTGACGTCGTCCACGGCGTCCTCGTGTTCGCCGGTGGCCACCTCGACGGTGCAGCCGGCGGCGACCTTGTCGCCGAGCGCGTCGATGACCTCCGCGCGGGTCTGCTGGAAGCCCCACATGGCGAGGCGGATCACGTCGTCCGTGGCGTTGGCGGAGCACTGCACGTCGTCGATGGCGGCGGCGAAGATGTCGTGGCGGGCGCTCTGCGGGTTGAACGAAGTGGCGATCTCGTTGTCCTCGGCGGTGCTGGGGGAGTTCCGGGGAGAGAACCAGAGCCGGAACGGCCCGGCGTCGGAGTGGCCGGTCTCGTAGCTCTTGCCGGTGCCGGTCACCGCGAGCTTCCGGTCCACGTAGCGGCGGTAGGCAGTGGCGAGCGCGGCGTTTCCGGAGACGACCACGAGGTTCTGGAACATCTGCTGCTGCGGGAGGGTCGGGTTGTTGGACGCCACGACGGTGACGTCGGTGCGTTCGTCGGCGAGGGCGCTGAACACCCAGAACTTGTTGTGGTTGACGCCCACGCCGCCGCCCGCGCAGGAGGCGAAGCAACGCTTGACCCACGAGCCGGCGGCGCCGGCCACCCATGCCGGCAGGCCGGCGACCAGCTGGTCGACCTCGGCGGACTGGCGGCACGCGGCCGGGTCGCCACCGGTGCACATCTCGATGAGCAGGCGTACCTTCACTCCTCGATCGTGCGCGGCCAGCAGGTGGCCGGTGATGGCCCGGTCGCTGAAGGTGTACACCGATCCGTACAGCGTGGACCCCGGCTCACTGGCCTGGATCAGCGTGTCGATCTCGTCGCGCAGGCCGGTGGTCTGGTAGCGGGCCAACCGCCCGGCCCGGTCGGAATCAGGAGCGGCGTAGTCGACGTCGGGCACCGGGTCCAGGTTCGGACGCAGGAACAGGACCTTCACCGAGTCGCTGGTGACGGTCACGGTGGCCGCCGCGGCCGGCGTCGCCACGAGGATCACCAGTGCGAACGCCAGGATGAGCCGGCGCATGGCGTGCTCCCTTCGGCGGGATGAGGGGAGGCGGAACCGCGCCCTGCGGCCGCCGGTGCTGCGGGCGAGTGTGCGGCAGGCGCCTCCCCGCCCGCCAGCGACGACCACCCGCGATAGCCGCCACGGCACCCGGCGGGCGGCGGTCGATCGAGGTCTTTCCGCTGGTCACGCCGCTGCGTTCGGCGACCGGCGGTACGACGGGATGCGGCTCGGCGTGTGCGTAACATGTGCGGTGTGGTGCCGGCCTCAACGATGATCCCGAGGTGGTGGCGTTCCATCGGCTGGTGTTCATGACGCCGAGCCTGGCGGGACGGCTCCTGCGGTACATGCTCGAGGACGAGGAGGCACTGGCCGCCGCCCTCGACCCGGGTGTCCGGGGCCGACTGCAAGCCGCCCAGGTGATCGCGGTGCACCGCGTACTGGCCCGGACCAACTGGCAGAAGATCGCCGACGGGCGGACCGCACGCGACGTGCACCCCGAGGCGGTCGCCGACGCCGACCAGGCGTTCGCCCCACTGCGCCACGCGGCGGGCAACCCCTAGCTGTCGGGTCCTCCGGCCCCGCGCCGGGCGACCTCCGGCCCTGCCGTCCCTGGGCGGGCGGCGTGACGATCGGCGGGAAGGACGACGGACGGAGGCCGTGATGAACAGGCACGCAGCGCGGGTCGTCGGCGGCGCGGCACTGATCGCCGCGGTCGCGGCGGCCGCCTACCCGGTGCCGGTGCGACGCTGGATCCGCTTCTGGGGCGCCACCAACTTGGAGATCGTCGGTGAGATGCCCGGTGACGAGCTGATCGAAGGGCCGGACCTGGAAACCACCCGCGCGGTGACCGTCGCCGCACCGCCCGCCGCGGTCTGGCCGTGGCTGGTGCAGATGGGCAGCGGCCGCGGCGGTGCGTACACCTACGACTGGATCGAGAACCTGCTCGGCCTCGACATGCACAGCGCCGACACGATCCTGCCGCAGTTCCAGGACCTGAAGGTCGGCGACGGTCTGCCGGTCGGCGCGGACGGCCCGGTGCTGCGCTGCGCCCTCCTGGAGCCGGAACGCGCCCTGGCGTTCCTTTCCGACGACCACCGCTGGCTGTGGAGCTTCCGGCTGACGCCGGAACGCGACGGCGGCACCCGGCTCGTCAGCCGCAACCGCATCGTCACGGCGAAGCCGTCGCTGCTGCGGACCGCGTTCGACCGCACGGTGATGGAGCCCGGCAGTTGGGTCATGGAGCGCAGGATGCTGCTCGGCATCAAGTCGCGCGCCGAGAAGTTGGTCGCGCAGCAACCCACCCCCGACGAGCCGGCCGGCGTGCCCGCCTGACCGCCGCCGGACGGTTTCGGGGTGCCGGGACCGAAGACGGGCCGACCTGCCCGTTGTGCCGGAGCCGGGCCATAGGTCCCTGGCCCGAGTGCCCGCGGACTCTGCCTCGCAAGCGCACCAGCCGCGAGGCTGGATGGTGGAGGCCCGCCGCCGGCCGGGACACGGCTTAGCGGTCGGCCCGTGCACAGGACGCACGACGCCTCGGCCGGTGACGGACCTCTCCACCACGAGGAGGGACCACCATGACCTACCGCATCGCGATCAACGGGTTCGGCCGGATCGGCCGCAACTACCTGCGCTGCCTGCTCGACAAGGGCATGTTCGGCGCCGGTTACGAGGTGGTGGCGATCAACGACCTGTGGGACACCGGCATGCTGGCCCACCTGCTGGTGCACGACTCCACGTTCGGCCGGCTCGCGCACGAGGTCGGCGTCGGCGACGCCGCGCTGACCGTGGCCGGCGCGACCATCCCGACCTTCCGGCAGCGCAGCCCGGAGGACCTCCCGTGGGGTGACCTCGGCGTCGACCTGGTCATCGAGTCGACCGGCAAGCTGCGCGCCCGCGACGACGCCGCGCTGCACCTCAAGGCGGGGGCGAAGCGGGTGCTGATCTCCGCTCCGGGCAAGGGCGCCGACGCGACGCTGGTGCCCGGCGTCAACGCCGATCAGTACGACCCGGTCGCGCACCGGATCCTCTCCGCCGCCTCGTGCACCACCAACTGCGTGGCGCCGATGGTGAAGGTGCTGCACGAGACGTTCGGGCTGGAGCGCGGCTACCTGACCACCGTGCACGCGTACACCAACGACCAACTGGTGCTCGACGCGCCGCACAAGGACCCGCGCCGGGCCCGCGCCGCGGCCGTGAACATCATCCCGACCAGCACCGGAGCCGCGAAGGCCGTCGGCCTGGTGCTGCCCGAGCTGGCCGGGCGGCTCGACGGCGTCGCGCTGCGCGTTCCCGTCGAGGACGGCTCGATCAGTGACCTCACCTGCGAGCTGACCCGCGCCGCCACGCGGGACGAGATCAACGCCGCGATGGCCGGCGCCGCGGCCGGGCCGATGCGGGGGATCCTGCGCTACACCGAGGCGCCCCTGGTGTCCCGCGACATCGTCGGCGATCCGTCCTCGTGCGTGTTCGACGCGAGCCTGACGCAGGCCGCCGGCACGTTCGTCAAGGTCTTCGGCTGGTACGACAACGAGTGGGGTTACCTCAACCGGCTCGTCGATCTCACCGAGCGGTTCGCCCGGGCGGAGTGAGCTGAGGACGGACGTATCGCCGCAGCGGGCGCCGGGACCGTCGTCCCGGCGCCCGCTGCGACCGGCCGACCCGCGTCGCCGCCTTCGCACGCGGTCCAGCGCACCGGCCATCCGCGCCGACCGCGCCACTCGGGCATGGGCTTCGTCTCGAAGCCGTGCCGGTCACTTGCCGGGCCGGCGCCGCCCCCAGCCAAGGTAGGCCACCGGCCCGACCGGCTGCACGAACAGCACGGGCCACCAGACCGCCTTGGGGCCGCGCACCTGTTGCTCCGTACGCCGGGCCAGGTCGATCGCGGCCACGACCGTCAGCACCACCTCGACCGGTGCGAGCACCGCCGTCGCCCTGCGCTGCCAGCGGGGCAGCTCACTCCATGTCTTGCCCATCGTTCGCTCCTGTTCGTGAGAAGTGCCGGCCGGCCGGAGAGCACCCGCGCATGCCGTGGTGAGCCGGTCGGGCACCTGCGGCAACCGGCCGCGCGCGTGCACCTGAATGAAGAACGCCGGGTCGGCCTCCTGGTGGCGCCCACGAGCAGCAGCACACCAGGGGTGGCCGAACGTGGCGGTCAGCTCGGCACGGCCAACTCCGCCAGGACGGGCGGCGCCGGCACGGGTACGGGAATGACCACGACCGGGCAGCCCGCCTTGCGTACGCATTCCTCGCTCACCGATCCGAGCACGGTGTGCCGGAACCGGCTGTGACCGTGGCTGCCGAGAACGAGCAGGTCCGCGCCGCGAGCGGCATGTGTCAGCACGTCGGCGGCCCTGCCCTCCACGACCTCGGCCGCGACCGGTGACACCGAGCCTCGACGGGCCGCGAGTGCCTGGATCTCGCGGTCGAGGACGGCGCGGGCGTGCTGCCTCTCGTCGGCGGGGTTGGCAGCGGTCACCGGGCCGGACTCGGCCCCGTCCCACCGCCAGGCGATCACCGCCTGCACCGTGCCACCGCGACTCGCCGCTTCGCGGGTCGCCCAGTCGAGGGCGCGCCGCCCGCCATCGGAGCCGTCCACGCCGACGACGATCAGATAGTTGTCGGTCATCTCCCTCACTCCCTCCATGTCCGTGCCCTCATCGCACACCCGTCGTCAGCGGTGCGGGTAGCCGCGGAGGGCCCTCCCCGGCAGGCCCTTCGACCTGTCGATGGGGTCGGGCCGTCACCGCTCGCCGCACCGGGGCGCGCGCCGGCCGGGCCGACCTGCGCCGTCGGCGCGGCGGTCGAGGTCGCCCTGGCCGGCGCGCGCCGGGCGCCGACGCCGGGTGTGACCCGCGCCGGCGGTCAGGCCGGCACCGCGACCATCGCCTCCTCGTACGGCAGGGCCAGGCCGGTGTCCGGCGCGAAGAGGTACCCGGACTCGACGTCGACCCCCACCCGCAAGCGGCCGCCGACCTGGACCGGGACGTCGCCGTCCAGCCGGGCGGTCCAGTGGTCGACCGTCGGATCGGTGTCGTCCGCCGGGCGCCACACCCGGCCGGGCGGCTCGAAGAGCACGAGGGTGGCGTTGCCGAGGAACTCGACGGCGGTCACGGTGACGTCCAGTGCCGGCGCACCGTCCGGAGCCGGCCAGGTGAACGCGTCCGGCCGCAGGCCGAGCAGAAGCGGGCCCCCGGCGAGCGCGGCGAGGCCCGCTTCCCCCAGGCCCGGCACGGGCCAGAGCTGCCCGCCCACCGCCATGGTCGGCGGGGCACCCGCGTGCACCGGCACCACGGCGAGGTTCATGCTCGGCGAGCCGATGAACCCGGCGACGAACGCGTTGACCGGCCGGTGGTAGAGGTCGTGTGGCGTGCCGACCTGCTGCACCCGGCCGCCTTCGAGCACCGCGATGCGGTCGCCGAGCGTCATCGCCTCGACCTGGTCGTGGGTGACGTAGATGGTGGTGGTGCGGTGCTCGGCGTGCAGGCGCCGAAGCTCGGCGCGCATCGTGACGCGCAGCAGCGCGTCCAGGTTGGACAGCGGCTCGTCCATGAGCAGGACGCGGGGATTGCGGACGATGGCGCGACCGGCGGCCACCCGCTGCCGCTGCCCGCCGGAGAGCGCCTTGGGCTTGCGGTCGAGCAGCTCGTCGATGCTCAGCAGCTGCGCCACGTCGCGGACCCGCTGCTCGCGGACGGGGGCGGGGACGTGCCGAAGGCGCATACCGAACGCGAGGTTGTCCCGCACCGACAGGTGGGGGTACAGGGCGTAGTTCTGGAACACCATCGCGACGTCGCGTTGCTTCGGGGAGAGGTCGTCGACGACCTCGTCGTCGAACGAGACCGTCCCGGAGGTGGCCTCCTCGAGGCCCGCGATGACGCGCAGCAGGGTGGACTTGCCGCAGCCGGACGGTCCCACCAGCACGAGGAACTCGCCCTCGGGCACGGTCAGGTCCACGCCCTCGAGCACCCGGGTCCCGCCCGGGAACACCTTCGTCACGTTGTCAAGGCGTACCCGCGCCATGGCAATCCTCCCCTTCCGCTCTCGGTTCCTGGTCTTCCCGTGGACGCCCGCCGGCGGCGGGATCGCCCGGCGGCCGGGGTGTCTCCGCCGCCAGGACGTCGTGCACCTCGCGGCGTGGGGTGGGTCGGACCGGCTCGCCGTACCCGAGCCGCAGGATCGCCTGGGCGTAGCAACCGGCCTCCTGGTCGGTGACCAGCCGCCGCAGGTCGGGGATCTCCAGGGCCTGGTTCACCGGCGAGGCGGCGAGCCCGCGCGCCGTGGCGGTGAGCAGGACCCGCTGCAACGCCTGCCCGGCGCGCACCCAGTGGTACGGCGTGTCGCCGCAGGTCAGCAGCACGACGAGGGTTGGCCGCTCGAAGGCGGCCGTGCCGCGGCAACGGCCGAACTGGCGTAGCGGCAGGCGCTGGGCGATGTCCCGCGGCCCGTATGCGTACGCCGGCACGCCGTCCCGCCGCAACCCGCGGCCACCGGTCCACGTTGCCAGCTCGTCGCGGTACGCCGCCTGCTTCAGCAGCCGCTCGTCGGCCGTCCCGGTCAGGGCGAGGATGGCGTCGCGGACGACCGGTTCGGCCAGGGTGAGCCGGGCGCCCTCCGCGGCGGCGGCGCCGATCAGGTCGTCGAGGACCGGCCGCGGGATGGCGGTGGGACGGAACGGGAGCCGGTTGGTGTGTCGCCGGTCGATCTCCGCCGCCAGGACGGCGGCCGTGGCGGTCGGTACGGTCGTGGGGCAGGCCCGGATGCGGGCCACCAGGTCGGGGCGCGTCGGGTCGGGCAGCAGCCGTTGCACCGGAACCCTGCCGTGGGTGAGCAGGGCGAGGCGGAGGTTGAACACCGCGGCGCCGACACTCATGAACATCTGCCGGCCGGTGGGGTCGAGGACGGCCAACTGCCGGTCACGGTCCACCGAAACCTCGATGTCCCGCCGGTCCACCCGGAACCGCCACGGCTGGGTGTTGTGGATCGACGGCGCCCGCGTGGCGGCGCGGATACAGTCGGCGACGGCCTCGGCGGAGAGCGGCGACGTCGGTACCGCACGGGCTCTCATGGTCAGGCCTCCAGGCGGGAGGTGACCGCGGTTGTCCAGGGACGTTCCCGGCCGGTGCCGGCGAGGAGACGAAGGCTCATCCCATCAGCCATGCCCTCATTGCACGGCACCGGCGGACCGGCGGGTAGATGCGGAAGGCCCGGCAGGGCGGGCCGTCCGACCCGCCCCGCCGGCCGTCAGCCGTGACCTGGCGACGCTGCCGGTCGTCGCCGAAATCGACGGGTGCGTGGTCGGTGCCGCCGCCTGACTGCTCGTCGCGGAACGGGTGTCGGGCAGCAAATGGCCAAGTGCGCTGTACATCACCTCGCCCTGCACCCTCATCGTTTTATACGATGCTGATAGTAAAAACTCCAGGAGGCGCCATGACCTACGTGATCGCCGAGCCGTGCATCGACGTGCTTGACCGGGCCTGCGTGGAGGAATGCCCGGTTGACTGCATCTACGAAGGCGACCGGGCGCTATACATCCACCCGGACGAATGCGTCGACTGCGGCGCCTGCGAACCGGTCTGCCCCGTCGAGGCGATCTTCTACGAAGACGACCTTCCCGAGCGGTGGTCGGTGTTCACCGACGACAACGCCCGGTTCTTCGCTGAGCCGCTGCCGGGAGCCGACGCCCCGCTCGGATCTCCGGGCGGGGCCGCCAAACTGGGCCGGCTGGCAGTGGACACTCCACTGGTCGCCGGACATCCCCGCCCGACAACCCTGACCGGCGAGGGCACGTAGCCACCGCCGCGACCCGGTCCCCCGGGAGGCACCGATGCGTCTGATCGTCTACGGCGACTTCAACTGTCCCTACTCCTACCTGGCCAGCCAACGCGTCGACGCGCTGCTGCGACAGCGCCGCGCGGAGGTCGCCTGGCGGGCGGTCGAGCACAACCCCAGGCTGTCGATGACCGGTAGCCCGGTCGCCGCCGACCCGGACGGGTGGAAACGCGAGTTGGTCGAGAGCCAACTGCTCGCCCTGCCCGGCGAGCACCCGCCCGAGGCGGCCCTCACCCTGGTCAGCAACACGCTAGCAGCCGTCTCCGCATACGCCGAGGCGGTCACCGACGGTGTCGAGCACGACCTGCGTCGTCTGCTGTTCGACGCCATCTGGGTGCGTGGCCAGCACCTCAGTAACGCCTACGACGTGCGCGCCCTCGTCGCCAGCCTCACCTATCCGCCCTACCCCATCGGGCCCTACCTCAGCTCGCCGGAGTTGCCCCCGCCCGGGTTCGGCAACCCCGCGCCGTTGCACACCACCCGGATCCTCGGCGCGACGACGGCCCCCAACGGAATACCACTGACCACTACCGGCTGGCGCCGCTCGCGGCGATGGCGCACCGACTGGCTGGACGCCGCCGGGCCCGTCGTACCCGTTGTGGTGGATCCCGAGGGCACCGCGCTGCGGGGCACCCGAGGGCTGGCATACCTGGCCGAACTACTCATGGACCCGCGAGCACCCCGCGCGACGCGGCCGAGCGAAAGGTCTTGCGTCACCACCTGATGATCGAGTTCTCCCGCCCGGACATCGGCTCGTGACATCGGCAACTACTCGTCAGAACACCAGCCCCCGGTCCGCAGACGTAGTTGCGCCCGAACGTCATCCGCCTCGCCGGCGCCGAGATCCGTGAAGAGCGCCAGCGACAGTCGGAGCTGCTGAACGCCCCGCTCGGTGTCGCCGTGGTCGCAGAGCATCGTGCCGAGGCGGCGCAGCGCGGTCGCCTCACCCTGCCGGAAGTCCGCGCGGCGCATCGCCTCGACAGCCAGCTCGGCGTACCTGATCGCCGGGCCGGTCTGCCCGTCACCCAGGCAGGCGTCGGCGAGGGTGCCCATCACGCTGCCCCGGTTACGTTCGTTGACCGGCACTCCGGCAACGGCCAGGCTCGCCCGCAGGTAGTCCAACGCCGCGCGGTAGCGGCCGAGCCGGCACTGCACCTCGCCGATGTTGCCCAACGCGTTTGCCTCGATCTCCGGAGCCGCGCTGCGGCGGGCGAGGCGGGCGGCCGAGCGACAGCATCGGATCGACTCCTCGTGCCGTCCGGCCAGCCGGTGAACCATTCCGATGTTGCCCATGGTCGCCGCGCAGGAGCGCAGGTCGCCGAGGCGTCGGCGCAGTCGCAGGGCGTGCTCGAAGCTGGCCACCGCTTCGTCGTACCTGCCGGCCGTCCCGTGTAGGACACCGAGCTGGTTCAGTGCCCGGGACTGCCCGTCGTCGTCCCCGGCGGCGCGGCTGACCGCCAAGCTGTCCCGCAGCAGCCGGTGCGCCTCGCCCGTGTCGTGCAGGTGGAAGCGGGCCACCGCCAGGTCGTGCAGCAGTCGCGCCCGGGCGATGTCGTCGCCGAGCCGTTCGGCGGCGGCGAGGCCGGCCTGGTCCACGGTCATCCAGTCCTCGACGTGGCCGCACATCTCGAAGAAGAGGAAGAGACTGTCGGCCAGTTCGACGGCGTACCGGGCGGTGGCCGGCGCGGCGGCAGCCTGACGCACGGCCGCGACCAGGTTGGGCCGTTCGGCGTGCAGCCATGCCAGAGCGTCGTCGGGGCCGGCGAAGCGGGCCGGCTCGTCGGCGGTCGCGGCCCGCGTGCCCGGCCGGAGCAGCCCGACGGCGTGGCGGACGGCCGTCAGGTGCTGCTCGAGCACCCGGGTCACGGCAGCCGTCCGGCCCGCCTCGCTCTCCTCGGTGGCCAGTTCCCGGGCGAAGAGCCGGATCAGGTCGTGCAGGACGTACCGGTGTTCGGCGGTCTCCTCGATCAGGCGCGCGTCGATGAGCTCATCCAGCGCCTCGCCGGCATGGGCTGGTTCGACGTCGAGCAGGGCCGCCGCTGTCGCGGGGGTGAGTTCCGGCATGTCAACGGCGCCGACGAGCCGGAACAGCCGGGGCGCCAGCGGGTGGGTGAGGTGCTGGTAGCTGACCAGGAAGCTCGTCCGTACGGCGATGTCACCCAGCCGCAGCTCCGGCAGCCGGCGGCGCCGGTCGCCCAGCCGGTCGTCCAGCATCGCCAGGCTCCAGTGCGGCCGGGCAGCCAGCCGCGCACCGGCGATCCTCAGTGCCAGCGGCAGGCCGCCCAGCCGGCGGGCCAGCCGGATCGCGGTGGCGGGCTGGCGATCGATCCGCGCGGCGCCGGCGAGCTGGCGCAGCAACTCCACGGCGTCGCGGTCGTCGAGCACGCCGAGTTCGAGGTGCCGCACGGCGTCCAGTTCGGTGAGGTGCCGGCGGGACGTCACGAGGACCGCGCAGTGTCGTCCGGCGGGCAGCAGCGGGCGGATCTGCGCGGCGTCGCGGGCGTTGTCGAGCACCACCAGCAACCGTCGATCGGCCAGCAGCGAGCAGAGCATGGCCGCCGCCTCGTCCGGATCGGCGGCGACGGCCACCTCGGGACCGCTGAGCGCTCGCAGAAACCGCGCCAGCACCTCGCGGGGGGCCAGCGGCGGCGGCCCGGCCGTGGCGCCGCGCAGGTCGGCGTAGAGCTGCCCGTCGGGAAAATGCCCGGCGACCTGGTGTGCGGCCCAGGTGGCGAGCGCCGACTTGCCAACACCTGCCGGCCCCGTGACGACGCAGATCGAGGGTCGGCCGTCCGGCGCGGCGGTGAGCGCCTGCCGAACCGCGGCCAGTGACCGCTGGCGCCCGACCAGGCGCGGGCCGGGGTGCGGCAACTGCCGCGGTATGCACAGCGTTCCCGGTGCCGCCGCCCCAGCCGAAGGGGGCTGCCGGGCCAGTTCGGCGAGCCGGCTCAGGACCGGCCCCGGCGCCACGTTGAGCCCGTCGGCCAGGGCCTGCCGGCAGCGCTGGTACGCCGCGATCGCCTCGCCGCGGCGACCCAGCCGGTGCAGGGTCGCGACCTGTTGTTCAGCGAAGCGTTCGTGCAGGGGATACCGGGTGACGAGGTCGTCGAGGATCGGGGCGATCTCCTGGTGCCGGCCCAGGTCCAGCTCGAGGTCGAGGTACTCCTCGTACGCCAGGAGCCGCCGTCGTTCCAGCCGAGCGGCGC
The DNA here is from genome assembly GCF_044465125.1 of Micromonospora sp. NPDC049836. NCBI lineage: Bacteria > Bacillati > Actinomycetota > Actinomycetes > Micromonosporales > Micromonosporaceae > Micromonospora > Micromonospora sp. NPDC049836. The sequence goes on along the minus strand of NZ_JBITLH010000002.1, from coordinate 705,366 downwards.
TGGTGGCCAAGCCACCGAGATTTGCGATGTCGGCCAGTGGGGCACCGCGCCACAACTTGAGCGCGGCCTGGTACAACGTGGCGGCTCGGTCGAGGTCACCGGCGTGCGCCGCGGCGCGCCCGGCGGACAGTTCGGCCTCGAAACGTGACAGGTCCAGTTCGGCCGGCGCGGCGGTGATCCGATAGCCCGGTGGAGCCGACTGTATCCGGTCGGTGAGTAGCTGCCGCAGCCGCCACACGTGCAGCTGGACATTCTTGCGGGCGGTGCGGGGCGGGTCGTCGCCCCAGACCAGGTCGATGATGGACTCCACCGGGGTGACCCGGTTGATGTGCAGCAGCAGCGCGGCGAGCACCGCGCGCTGCCGTGGCGGCCCGAGCGGCACCGGCTCGCCGTCGACGCCGATCTGCACCGGGCCGAGCAGCCCGAACCTCAGGCCCGCCTCCATGTCATCGAACGATACCGATCGGCATATACCAGGAATAGATCGATGGCTGAAAAGCTCGGCGCCCCCCACGCGAAAGGAGAGTGCCGTGTCCGAACCGAATCGCGGGACGCGGCTGCCGGTGTGGGTGCCGGTGACCTGGGTCGCCGTGCTCCTCGCCGCGCTGCTGGTGCCAGCCGAGCCCGCCTCGGCCTCGCACCCCAACCCGTCCCCCAGCCGTCACCTGCACAACATCCACTACGCCACCAGCGGATCGTCCGCTGGCGCGAACGACGAGCAGTTCTGCATCGAGTCGCATGACACCTCCAAGGTCAGCAACAGCGCCGGCCGGGCGTTCGTCAACCAGACGCTCACGGAGATGGGTAGCGGGCGCGTCTGGGACGGCGTCGGCGGCTGGCGGATCGACCTCTGGCCGACCAGCGCCAACTGCACCTCGTATCCAACCTCGACGCGCGCCACGATCGAGATCGAGGTGCATTACGGCTGGGACTGGAGCGGCACCTGCGGCGGCCCGACCGGCTACTACAACTGCGTGGTGCACGACAACCCGGTATGGGACGCGGCCCACGGCCACTACGACAGCCGGTGGGCGTACGTCTACCTGGTGTTCAGCTCCGGCGGGCGGCTGGACACCGTCGGGCGGGGCTTCATCAATCACGAGTTCGGCCACGTGTTCGGCCTCGCCGACGACAACGGCGTCTGCAACCCGCCGAGCCTGATGCACAGCACGGTCGTCGGCTACAGCTGCGGCAACTGGCCCTACTGGTATCCCAGCCCGGCCGACTTCCAGTCGGTCGCAAATGTGCTGGCCTGAGCGGGGAGGAGGGACCCCGTGGGCCACGTGTCTGCCCGCAACCGGGTGCTGACCATCCTGACGGCCTGCCTCGCCTCAGCGGCCGTGGCGGCGGTGGTGGCGATGGCCGTGCCCGGCCCCGACCGGGAACACGACCACCACGACCACGCCCATGTCGACACCACGAGCGGGCTGCTGGTGACGACCCGTTCGACGTTGCGGATGTGTGTCGAGAACGCTGGCCGGGCCGGTGCCCCGGATGTCCGGACCGATCTGCTGGCCGGCCTCGCCCTGGTACGCGCCGAGCCGGACTGGGCCGGGGCGTACGGTCGGACCGTGGTCGATCCGGCGCGCGCGGTGCAGTTCGGATGCCCGGCCCCGCGCCTGCCCCAGCGGGCCGGGCGGGCGGCCCTGGCGGGTCCCGGGGTGACCGACACCCCGAGCGCCTTTCGGATCTGGGTGTACGTCCTCGACGACCCGAGCGCCGACCGAATCCTCGGTGCCAGTGAGCCGGCCGGCCTGGCGACCGCCGAACTGATGCGGGAGCAGAACAGCGCCTGGCCGGTTTCCACCGCGCTGCTCATCCGCGGCTCCCGGCTCGCCGACTCGCGGGCGGTGGCCCGGGGGCTCGGCGCGGCGCTGGGCCTTGTCGCCCCCGACCAGGTGACGGCCGGTTGACCGCCGCCCGGCCGGCACCACCACCGGCCGGGCGCCCACCCGCCAAGGCCCGAGGCGCCGGTGGCCCGGTCCGCGTCGGGCGGGCCACCGGCGGCGCGGCGCCGCGGTGGCTGTACGGCGGCTACTGAGCTGCACCGGTGCGCGTGCCGACGGCCAGCGGCCGCCACCACGATTCGGTCAGGTGCGCTTTGCGGAGGCCGAACAGCGCGGCGAACTCCCGCTCGAACCGGCGGGCGCTGACCCCCGCGGCCACCCGCATCTCCAGTGCCGCCTCGACCAGGGCCGCCCGGTCGTCCTCGTCGAACGTCGCACCCGAGGAGAGGATGGGCGTCACCCCGGGGACGAAGCCATGCCGGACCCCTTCGTGGTGGCACTTCCTGACCAGGGCAAGGATCTGAGCCTTCTCCCCGCTGACCTGGTCGGCACCTGTCGAGTCGGCGCTCATCGCAGCCCCCTTCATCACGTCTGGCCCGCTGCCGCCGTGCGGTCGCGGACCAGCGTTTCGAACCCGGTTCAAGCCGTCATGGAGCACGGGTCGACAAGCGTGGGTATGGCAGCACCCGGGGTGCGGTCCCGGTGATGCGGCGTCCGCGGGGTGGACGCGACGGTCGCGGTGCACGCCGACGTGCGGTGGCCACGCACGCCCGGCTATTGCGGGCGGTGGGCGAGTCCGCTCATCTTGACGGCGGTGAAGACCGCGGCGGCCAGGGCCACGTCCGACAACAGCATGAGCCCGATCGCGTACGAACCCTGCACGCCGTACACCCAGCCCATGACCAGCGGCGGCACGAACCCGCCGAGGCCGCCGGCCGCGCCGACCAGCCCGGTGACCGCGCCCACCTGCGCGGCGGGGGCCACCTTGCCGACCAGGGCGAAGACGGCTCCGCTGGCGGCGCCGAGCAGGGCCGCCATGCCGAGGAGGGCCACGGTGCCCACCGGCATCAGCGGCGGCTCGAAGGCCTGCACCACGGCCAGGGTGGCCACCAGGGCGAAGCACCAGACCAGCACCGGCACCGGGTGCAGCCGGTCGGACAGCCAGCCCCCGACGGGCCGGGCGGCCACCGCCAGCACCACGAACCCGGCGGTCCTCAGCGCCCCGTCGGCAGGGCTCAGCTCGTACGTGGTGCGCAGGTAGGCGGGGAGGTAGACGCTGAAGGCCACGAAGCCGCCGAAGCCGACCGCGTACAGGAAACAGAGCTGCCAGGTGACGGTGAGCCGGCCGACGCCGGCCAGCCGCTGCCAGGCCGAGCCGGTCGGTCGGACCCGGCCCGGGGCGTCCCGCAGCAGCAGGAACGCCAGGACCGCGTACCCGGCGAGGATGGCGGCGACGAGCAGGAACGGCGCCCGCTCACCGTAGGCGTCGGCCAGCCGGACGGTGGTGAAGTTCGCGATCGCCGTGCCGCCCATCCCGACGCCGAACAGCCCGATGGCGAAGCCCCGCCGGGCCGGCGGATACCACGCGGAGACGTGCGGGACGCCCACGGCGAAGGCGGTGCCGCCGATGCCGAGGAAGAAGCCGGTCACGATCAGGGCGGCGTACGAGGAGACCGTGGTCAGCGTCAGCACCGGAACGATGGTGGCCAAGGTGACCAGCGGGAACACCAGCCGTGCCCCGTACCGGTCGGTGAGCGCGCCGACCGGCACGCGGCCGAGCGACCCCACCACCACCGGGACGGCCACCAGCAGGGACTGGGCCGTGAAGCTCAACCCCAGCCGCTCCTTGATGCCGGGACCGAGCGGCCCGAGCAGCGCCCACGCCCAGAAGTTGACCAGGAAGCCGAGCGTGGCGACGGCGAGCTGGAGCGGAGCCGCGGTGCTCCGGACGGGCTGCGCCGCCGGTCGGCCCGCCACCTGCTGTCTGTCACGGGTCATTGTCATCGCTCATCTCCCTCGTGGCGGGCGCCGTCGGCCCAGGAACCGCAGGAGCAGGGGCCGCCTGCTGTCTCGTCGATCCTGCGGCCCCTGAACCGGGCCGGTCAGGGTCGGAAGTCCCAGCCCGGGCGGGACCTGGGGCCGGATGTTCTCAGCTAGTCGTGGTCGAGCCGGCGCTGAACGGTGTCGCGGTGCCGTCCCGTCCAGGGCGCGGGCGCGAGGTCGACCACGCCGCGCAGCCGCGGGTGGTGGCGGCGCAGCTCGGCCTCCAGCCGGTGCCGCAGGGTGTGCCGGGCCGCCGGGCAGCCCTGGCAGGCACCGGCCAGCCGGACCCGCACCTGCCCGTCGTGGACGTCGACCAGGTCGATGCGCCCGCCGTGGGACCGGGCCACGTCACCGACCGGCCCGTCCAGCAGCCGCCGGACCGACTCCCGGAGCGTCGCGTCGTCGTCCGGGGCCGGGCCGGACCGGGTGACCCAGCCGGCGGGTTCGGCGAGGGCCGCGTGCAGCGCCGTGCGGACCCGCGCGCCGTCGGCGGCCCAGCGGCGGCCCGGAGCGAGATCGGTCACCACCGCGCCGGCCTCCACCAGCACGGCGGTGAGCACACCGTCGGCCAGCAACCCGGCCAGCGCCGCCGGTGCCGCGGCCACCGCGCCGGTCACCGGCACGGCGCCGGTGGGCACGATCCACCGGACCCGCTCCGGCCGGGCCGGGTCCGCCTGGGGGTGCAGGGGTACGACGCTCATGCCGGCCCTCCGTTCCGCGCCGCGATCAGGCACCGCGGCGCCGTGCCGATGACTCGCTCGATCAGGACAGGAACACGGTGGTGAGGGTCCGGGCCAGGAGGGCCAGCACCCAGGCGAGGCCGGTGAGACAGCCGAACGCGGCGAGGGGCCACTTCCAGCTGCCGGTCTCGCGGCGGATCGCGCCGACCGTGGCCATGCACTGCAGGGCGTACGCGAACCAGACCAGCAGCGCCACCACGGTGGGCGGGGTGAGGACCGGCTGGCCGGCGTGCGGGCCGTCCGGGTAGGTGAGGTGCCGTAGCGCCCGCGTCGGGTGCTCGGGGTCCTCGGCGGCGGCCACCTGGCCGAGGGTGGCGACGAACGTCTCCCGGGCCGACTGGGCCGACAGCACCCCGACGCTGACCCGCCAGTCGAAGCCCAGCGGGGCGAAGGCGGGCTCCACCAGCCGGCCCAGGCCGGCGGCGTAGCTGTGGTCCACCGCGTACGCCGACACCGCGGCGGGACTGCCGGTGTCCACCCCGGCGGCCCGCAACTCCGCGCCGGAGTGCTGCGGGACGTTGAGCAGCAGCCACAGCGCCGCCGTGGTGACCAGGATGATGGTGGCGCACTTGCGGACGAACGACTTCGCGGCGTCCCACATCGCCACCAGCACGGACCGGGCCGACGGCAGCCGGTAGGGCGGCAGCTCCAGATAGAACGGCATCGCCGTGCCCCGCCGGTGCACGACGCGCTGGACGAACCCGGCGGCGAGCATCGCCGACACCGCGCCGAGCAGGTACATGCCGAACATGACCAGGCCCTGCGCGCCGAACGGCCCCCACCGTGCCGACGGGTCGACCAGCAGGCTGATCAGCAGCACGTACACCGGCAGCCGGGCCGAGCAGGTCATCAGCGGCGCGGCGAGCATGGTGGCCAGCCGGTCGCGGGCCGACGGCAGGGTGCGGGTCGCCATGATCCCGGGGATGGCGCAGGCGAACGAGGAGAGCAGCGCGACGAAGGCCCGCCCCTCCAGCCCCACCCGGGCCATCACCCGGTCCATCAGGAACGCGGCCCGGGGCAGGTAGCCCACCCCGTCGAGGAGGGCGAGCAGGAGGAAGAGCAGGGCGATCTGGGGTACGAAGACCAGCACCCCGCCGACCCCGCCGATCAGCGCGTCACCGAGGAACCCGGCCAGCCACGGATTGTCCACATGCCGGTCCACCAGCCGGCCGAGCAGCGCGAAGAAGGACTCCACGGCGTCCTGCAGCGGCGCGGCGAGGGTGAAGACGGTCTGGAAGAACAGCGTCATCACGGCGAGGAAGACGAGCGTGCCCCAGAGCGGGTGCAGCAGCACCGCGTCGATCCGCCGGGTGGCCCGGTGCGGCTGCGGCGCCCGGTAGCCGGCGAAGTCGAGCACCGAGTCGACCCAGGCGTCCCGCTCGGCCGGCTCGACCGGCGGCGGCACCACCGGGACCGACCACTCCCGCCAGCCGGCGAGGCGGTCGCGCAGCGCCGCCACGCCCCGCCCCCGATGGCCCAGCACCGGCACCACCGGCACGCCGAGCGCCGCGGCGAACGCCGCCACGTCCAGGTGCCCCTGCCCGCGCGCCAACTCGTCGGTGAAGGTGAGCACCACGCAGGTCGGCAGGCCCCGGGCGAGGACCTGCGCCAGCAGCCCCAGCGAGCGGCGCAGGGTGGTGGCGTCGACGACCGTCAGCAGCGCGTCCGGGCGGTCGGTGCCGTCCCGCCGCCCGTCCAGGACGTCCACCGCCACCTGCTCGTCCGGGCTGATCGGCACCAGGCTGTACAGGCCGGGCAGGTCCTCGACGGTGTAGCGGGCGTCGCCGTGCCGGCAGGTGCCGACGTACCGGGCGACGGTCACCCCCGGATAGTTGCCGGTCTTCGCGGTGAGCCCGGTCAGCGCGTTGAACACGCTCGTCTTGCCGGCGTTCGGGCTGCCCAGCAGGGCGACCCGGACCGTGTCGGGCGGCGCGGGCGCGGCGACGCCGCCGTGGCAGCGCCCGGTCACCCGCCCACCCCGACCACCCGTACGCACGCGGCCTGCGCCCGGCGCAGGCAGACCGCGTAGTCCCGCAGCCGGTACAGGACCGGGTCCCGCAGCGGCGCCCGCCGCTCCACCCGGACCCGGGTGCCCGGGGTGAAGCCCAGATCGGCGAGACGCCGGGCAACGGCGGGGGAGACGGCCGAGGCCACCCCGACCACCATCGCCTCCGCCCCGGGACGCAGGTCGGCCAGGGGCACCTCCACGCCGTCGAGGCCCCGCGGCCCGGTCGGCCGGCTGCTCGCCGCGCTCCCGTTCATCGATCCTCCCCGCTGGCCGGCCGACCGGCCGACCCTGAGGCGAGGCTAACCTCACCGGCCGGCGGTAAACCGGGACCTCAGGCCCGTCCGGGGTGGACCATGGTCCCGGACCGGACACGTGACGCGGGCTGCGCGGAATCCCGCCGTGTCCGAAACGCGCCGCTCCGCCGTTCTGTCCAGCTGCGGACCTTGGTCCCGGGCTTTCGGGACCCGCGCCTCCCGATCACCGGTTCTTGATCGCGCAGGCTGGTCGGCGTGACCCGCCCGGGTCACCGCGACACCGGCCGCCGCCGTCGCCCGCCGCTGAGGAGCAACCACCGTGCCATCGCGCCGCTCGCCCGACCCCGCCCCGATCCCCACGACGGACCACGTGCCGGGTACGGCGCCGCTGCTGGCCGCCCGCCGTTTCCTGACCCGGGAGACGGTCGGCGACCACGGCCGTACGCTGCACCAGGTCGACGACAACGACTGGGACCGCTTCTACCGGGACCGGTGGCGCTACGACCGGGTGGTCCGCTCCACCCACGGCGTCAACTGCACCGGATCCTGCTCGTGGAACGTCTTCGTCACCGACGGCCTGATCACCTGGGAGCACCAGGCCACCGACTACCCGAGCACCGGGCCCGACTCGCCGGACTACGAGCCCCGGGGCTGCCCGCGCGGCGCGTCCTTCTCCTGGTACGAGTACTCGCCGTCGCGGGTGCGCCACCCCTACGTCCGCGGGGTGCTGGCGGAGATGTTCCGCGACGGGTTGCGCCGCCTGGGCGACCCGGTGCTGGCCTGGGCCGACATCGTGGAGACCCCGCTCAAGGCGCGCGCCTACAAGAGCCAGCGGGGCCGCGGCGGTTTCGTGCGCGCCGGCTGGGACGAGGTGATCACCATGGTCGCCGCCGCGCACGTCTACACCACCAGGACGTACGGCCCGGACCGCGTCGTCGGGTTCTCGCCCATCCCGGCGATGTCGATGGCCTCGTTCGCCGCGGGCACCCGCTACCACGCGCTGCTCGGCGGCACCCTGCTCAGCTTCTACGACTGGTACGCCGACCTGCCGGTCGCCTCGCCGCAGATCTGGGGTGACCAGACCGACGTGCCCGAGGCCGGCGACTGGTGGAACGCCACGTACCTGATGATGTGGGGCTCGAACATCCCGGTGACCCGCACCCCGGACGCCCACTTCCTGGCCGAGGCCCGCTACCGGGGCACCAAGGTGGTCGCGGTCAGCCCCGACTACGCCGACAACGTGAAGTTCGCCGACGACTGGCTCGCCCCCCACCCGGGCACCGACGGGGCGCTGGCGATGGCGATGGGCCACGTCGTGCTCACCGAGTTCTTCCGGGACCGCACGGTGCCCTACTTCGTCGACTACGTACGCCGCTACACCGACCTGCCGTTCCTGGTCACCCTCCGGCCGACCACCGACGGCGCCTGGACCGCGGACCGCTTCCTGACCGCCGCCGACCTCGGCGAGACGGACGGCGCACACAAGACGGTCCTGGTCGACGAGCGCACCGGCGAACTGGTCGCGCCGAACGGGTCGCTGGGCTTCCGGTACGGCGAGGCCGGCGCCGGCCGCTGGAACCTCGACCTCGGCGACGTCGTCCCGGCCCTGGGGCTGCTCGAACTCGCCGACGAGGCGGTGCCGGTCGACCTGGCCCGCTTCGACGTCGGCGACACCGAGGGCGGCAGCACGATGCGCCGCGGCGTGCCGGTGCGGCGCGTCGGCGAGCACCTGGTCACCTCCGTCTACGACCTGGTGCTGGCCCAGTACGGGGTGCGCCGCGGCGACCTGCCGGGCGAGTGGCCCACCGGGTACGACGACGCGGACGCCCCGAACACCCCGGCCTGGCAGGAGCGCATCACCGGCGTACCGGCCGCCCTGGCGGCCCGGATCGGCCGGGAGTTCGCCCGCAACGCCGAGCGCAGCCGGGGCCGCTCCCTGATCGTCCTCGGTGCCGGCGCCAACCAGTGGTTCCACTCCGACATGACCTACCGGGCGTTCATCTCGCTGGTGACGCTGACCGGCTGCCAGGGCGTCAACGGCGGTGGCTGGGCGCACTACGTCGGGCAGGAGAAGGCTCGCCCGGTCACCGGCCAGCAGCACCTGTCCTTCGCGTTCGACTGGCAGCGGCCGATGCGGCACCAGGCCAGCACCCCGTTCTGGTACCTGCACACCGACCAGTGGCGCTACGAGCGGGTGCCGGCCGACGAGCTGTCCTCACCGCTGGGCACCGGCCGGTTCGCCGGCATGAGCTTCGCCGACACGGTGGCCGCCGCGCAGCGGATGGGCTGGAGCCCGGGCCACCCGGCGTTCAACCGCAACCCCTTGGAGCTGACCGACGAGGCGGCGGCGGCCGGGGTCAGCGTGCAGGAGCACATCGTCGCCGAGCTGACGGCCGGTCGGCTGCGCAGCGTGGCCGAGGACCCCGACGACCCGGCGAACTTCCCCCGCTGCCTGACCCTGTGGCGGGCCAACCTGCTCGGCTCCTCCGGCAAGGGCAACGAGTACTTCATGCGCCACCTGCTCGGGGTGGACGCGTCGGCCACCGCCACGGAATGCGAGCCGGGCCAGCGGCCGCGCGACGTCGCCTGGCGGGACGAGGCGCCGATCGGCAAGCTCGACCTGCTCACCGCGCTCGACTTCCGGATGACCAACACCGGCCTGCACTCCGACGTGGTCCTGCCCGCCGCCACCTGGTACGAGAAGCACGACATCTCCACCACCGACATGCACCCGTTCGTGCACGCGTTCAGCCCGGCGGTCGACCCGCCCAACGACGCGCACACCGACTACGACACCTTCCTCGCCCTGGCCGACAAGGTCGGCGAGCTGGCCGTCACCCACCTGGGGGTGCGCCGCGACGTGCTGGCCGTGCCGCTGCAGCACGACACCCCGGACGAGCTGGCCACGCCGGGTGGCCGGGTACGGGACTGGAAGGCCGGCGAGTGCCCGCCGGTGCCCGGGTCGACCATGCCGAAGCTCGTCGAGATCGAGCGGGACTACCCGCGGATCGGCGCGAAGATGCGCGCCGTCGGGCCGCTGCTCGACACGCTCGGCACCACCACGAAGGCGCTCACCGTCGACGTCACCCCGGAGCTGGAGTACCTGCGACACCAGAACGGGGTCGTCACCGACGGGCCGTACGCCGGGCGACCGTCGCTGGCCACCGCCGACCGGATGTGCGAGGCGATCCTTGCGCTGTCCGGCACCACCAACGGCCGGGTGGCCGCGGCCGGCTTCGCCGCCCTGGAGCAGCGGACCGGGCAGCCGTTCGCGGACCTGGTCGCCGGCCACGAGCAGGACCGGATCACCTACCCGGACACCCAGCGGGCGCCGCAGCCGGTCTTCACCAGCCCGGAATGGTCCGGCTCGGAGAAGGGCGGCCGCCGCTACTCGCCGTTCACCCTCAACGTGGAACGGCACAAGCCCTGGCACACCCTGACCGGCCGGCAGCACTTCTTCGTCGAACACGACTGGGTGGCGGAGCTGGGGGAGCAGCTGCCGGCCTTCCGGCCGCCGCTGAACATGGCGCGGCACTTCGGCAGGCCGGGCGAGCTGGTCGACGGTGGCGTGACCGTACGGTTCCTCACCCCGCACGCCAAGTGGTCGGTGCACTCGATGTACCACGACAACGAGTTGATGCTGGCGCTGTCCCGGGGCGGCCCGGTGATTTGGCTGAGCGTCGAGGACGCCGCCAAGATCGGCGTAGGCGACAACGACTGGATCGAGGCGCACAACCGCAACGGTGTCGTGGTGGCCCGCGCCGTGGTCAGCCACCGGATGCCCGAGGGCACGGTGTTCCAGTACCACTCGCCGGAACGCACCGTGAACGTGCCGAAGGCGGAGCGGAGCGGCCGGCGGGGCGGCTACCACAACTCGCTGACCCGGCTGCTGATCAAGCCCACCCACCTGGCCGGCGGGCACGCCCAGCTCACCTACGCCTTCAACTACTACGGCCCGATCGGCAGCCAGCGCGACGAGATCACCGTGATCCGCCGCCGCACGCAGGAGGTGGAGTACTGATGAGGATCCGTGCGCAGGTGGCCATGGTGATGAACCTGGACAAGTGCATCGGCTGCCACACCTGCTCGGTGACCTGCAAGCAGACCTGGACCAACCGGGAGGGCACCGAGTACGTCTGGTTCAACAACGTCGAGACCAAGCCGGGCATCGGCTACCCGAAGCACTACGAGGACCAGGACCGCTGGCACGGCGGCTGGCAGCTCGACGGCAAGGGCCGGCTGCGGCTGCGCTCCGGGGGCCGGCTCAAGCGGCTCGGCCGGCTCTTCGCCAACCCGGACCTGCCCTCGATCGACGACTACTACGAGCCGGCCACCTTCGACAAGGACATCCTGGTCAACGCACCCGCCGGGCTCACGGACACCCCGGTCAAGCGGCCCCGCTCCGCGCTCACCGGCGAACCGATGGCCGTCACCTGGGGCGCCAACTGGGAGGACAGCCTGGGCGGGGCGCACGAGCACGCCGGCGGCGACCCGAACCTCGCCCGGATGCCCGGCGAGGCGGCCGCGAAGGTGAAGTTCGAGTTCGAGAAGACCTTCATGTTCCACCTGCCGCGGATCTGCGAGCACTGCCTCAACCCGGCGTGCGTGTCGGCCTGCCCCTCCGGCGCGATGTACAAGCGCGCGGAGGACGGCATCGTGCTCGTCGACCAGGACCGCTGCCGGGGCTGGCGGATGTGCGTCTCCGCCTGCCCGTACAAGAAGGTGTACGTCAACCACGCCACCGGCAAGGCCGAGAAGTGCACCTTCTGCTTCCCGCGCATCGAGGCCGGCCAGCCGACCATCTGCTCGGAGACGTGCGTGGGCCGGCTGCGCTACCTGGGCATCGTCCTCTACGACGAGGACGCCGTGCTCGCCGCCGCCTCCGTCGCCGACGAGCGCGACCTGCTCGACGCCCAGCGCGCGGTGTTCCTCGACCCGGCCGACCCGGCCGTGCGGCGGGCCGCCCGGGAGGCCGGGCTGCCCCAGGAGTGGCTGGACGCCGCGCAGCGGTCCCCGGTGTGGCGACTGATCAGCGAGTACCGGGTGGCGCTGCCGCTGCACCCGGAGTACCGGACGCTGCCCATGGTCTGGTACATCCCCCCGCTGTCGCCGGTGCTCGACGCGGTCGGCGCGGCCGGCCGCGACGACGTCGACGCGGACGACGTCTTCCACACCATCCGGGAGCTGCGCATCCCCGTCGAGTACCTGGCCGAGCTGTTCACCGCCGGGGACGTCGACGCGGTCGCCGGGGTGCTGATGAAGCTGGCCGCCATGCGCTCCTACATGCGCGCCCGCACCCTCGACGGCACCATCGCCACGGACCTGCTCGACGGCATCGGCATGACCGCCGAGCAGGTGGAGGCCATGTACCGGCTGCTCGCCGTCGCCAAGTACGACGAGCGCTACGTGATCCCCGCCGCGCACACCAAGGACGCCGCCGCCCTGGAGGCCCAGGCCGCCGCCCACCCCGACTGCTCGCTCGACTGCGCGGGCGGCCCGGGGATGACCACCGAGGCCACCGTGCAGAGCTTCCACCTGGTCGACGGCGACGAGGTACGGCCCGGCCGGCCGGGGCTGCTCTCCCGGCGCGCCGACGGCCGGCGCGGCCTGACCATCAACCCGCTGCGGGGGCGGTCATGACCGCCGCCACGGACCGGGCCCGGATCTTCGAACTGGTCGCGCTGCTGCTCACCTACCCGGACGACGAACTGCTGGACGCGGCCGGCGAGCTGCGCGCGGCCGCCGCCCGGGTCACCGACGAGACGGTACGGGGACAGCTCGGGGAGTTCCTCGACTGGTTGCTGACCGTCAGCCCGATCGAGGCGCAGCGGCACTACGTGCGGACCTTCGACCTGCGCCGCCGCTCCGGCCTCTACCTCACCTACTACCTGCACGGCGACACCCGCAAGCGGGGGATGGCGCTGCTGATGCTCAAGCAGCGGTACCGGGCGCACGGGCTGCGCCTGACCGGCGGCGAACTGCCCGACCTGCTGCCGGTGGTGCTGGAGTTCGCCGCGGCCGTCGGCCCCGGTGACGGGGAGGCGCCGCTGCGCCAGCACCGCAAGGGCCTCGAACTGCTGCGCTCCGCGCTGGCCGAGTCCGGCAGCCCGTACCGGCTGTTGCTGGAGGCCGTCTGCGCGGTGCTGCCGGACCTCACCGACGCCGACCGGGCGGCGGTCGCGGCGCTCGCCGTCGACGGCCCGCCGGTGGAGACGGTCGGCCTGGATTCCCTCGGCCTCGGCCCGGACCTGCACGCCCTCGCCCCCTACCCCGCCTGCTCCCCTTCGGAGGCACCACGATGACCACGCTCGTCTGGATCGTCCTGCCGTACCTGTGCCTCGCGGTCTTCGTCGCCGGGCACGTCTGGCGCTGGCGGCACGACCAGTTCGGCTGGACCACCCGGACCAGCCAACTGCTGGAGAACCGGCTGCTGCGGCTCGGCTCGCCGCTGTTCCACCTGGGCGCCTTCGGGGTCATCGGCGGGCACGCGATGGGGCTGCTGGTGCCCGCCTCGGTGACCGCGAAGGTCGGCGTCAGCGAGCACGTCTACCACCTCACCGCGGTCTGGGGCGGCACGGTGACCGGCGCGATGCTGGTGGCCGGGCTGCTGCTGCTGATCGCCCGGCGCCTGGTCAACGGCCGGGTCCGCCGGGTCACCACCGCCATGGACCGGGTGCTCTACGCCGCGCTGGCCGCCATGGCGGCGCTCGGCATGACCGCCACCGTCGGCACGAACCTGCTCGGCGCGGGCTACGACTACCGGGAGACGATCGCCGTCTGGTTCCGGGGCATCTTCTGGTTCCAGCCCGATCCCGCCCTGATGAGCGGCGCTCCGCTGGTCTACCAGCTGCACGCGATCGGCGGCTTCCTGCTGCTGGCGCTCTGGCCGTTCACCCGGCTGGTGCACGTCTGGTCGGCGCCGCTGGCCTACCTCTGGCGGCCGTACGTGGTCTACCGCGTGCGGCGCGGCGCCCCGCCCACCCCGCCGCCCGCCCCGGCCGCGGTGCGGGACGCCCCGGTCCGCCTCGGGCGCTGACGATTCCGCGACCAGGGCGCCGTCGCCGCGGCGTCCTGGCTAGGCTGCCAGGGTCGGGCCAGCAGCGGAGGAAAGATGGACCAGGACCACCTGCCGAACGTCTACCTGCGGTTTCTGGAGCGCTTCCCGGAGATCGCCGAGGCGCAGGGGACGCTGGCGCGAACGGTGCGCGAGACCAACCCGTTCGACGAGCGCACCGACCGGCTGATCAAGCTGGCGCTGGCCGTCGGCGCCGAGGCGCAGGGCGCGGTGCGCTCCAACGTGCGCAAGGCGCTGCACCACGGGGCGACCGTGGACGAGGTTCGCGCGGTCGCCCTCGCCGCCATCACCACCTGCGGCTTCCCCACCACCATCGCCGCGCTCGGCTGGATCGAGGAGGTCGTCGCCGCCCCGGCGGACCACTGACCGACCCCCGCCTCGGGACCAGCGTCCCTGGTCGCGGCCGTTGTCACCGGCCAGCCTCGGTGCCATGACAGCGCTGACCAGGACACGACAGCAGGACGGCCCGCACCGGCCTGCGGGCACCTCGGTGCGGGTGCCGAGGCGGGACGCGGGGGATGCCCCGTTCATCGTCATCTGGGAGGCCACCCGCGCCTGCCCGCTGGCCTGCCTGCACTGCCGGGCCTCGGCCCAGCCGCTGCGGGACCGGGCCGAACTGGACACCGACGAGGCGGTGGCCCTGATGGCGCAGGTCGCCGCGTTCGGCCGGCCGGCGCCGCTCTTCGTGATCACCGGCGGTGACCCGTTCCAGCGACCGGACCTGGAGACGCTGGTCCGCCGGGGCACCGAACTGGGCCTGCCCGTGTCGGTGTCGCCCTCCGGGACCACCACCCTCACCCGCGCCGCCCTCGCCGGGATCCGGGCGGCCGGCGCGCGGGCGATCTCGTTGAGCGTGGACGCCGCCACCGCCGCCGCGCACGACGGCTTCCGTGGCGTACCCGGCGTCTGGGACCTCACCGCGCGGGCCTGGCGGGACGCCACCGAGCTGGGGCTGAAGGTCCAGATCAACACGACCGTCACCCGGGACACGGTGCGCGACCTGCCCGCCATCGCCGCTCAGGTCCGCGACCGTGGCGTGCTGCTGTGGAGTGTCTTCTTCCTGGTCCCGACCGGCCGTGGACGGTCCCTGGCGAGCCTCGACGCGGCGCAGACCGAGGACGTCCTGCATCTGCTCTACGACCTCGGCGAGACCGTCCCGGTCAAGACCACCGAGGCGCACCACTTCCGGCGGGTCTGCCTGCAACGCGACGCGCTGGCCGCGCGCGGCGCCGACCCCGTGGCCGCGCTGGGCCTCGGTCCGCTCTACCGGGACCTGCGCGAGCGGTCGGTGGCGCTCGGCCTGCTGGGGCGCCCCGGCCGGGTCCGCCGGCCGCCGCTGCGGGTCAGCGCCGGCAACGGCTTCGCCTTCGTCTCGCACCGGGGCGACGCGCACCCCAGCGGCTTCCTGCCGCTGCCCGCCGGCAACGTGCGGCGACGGTCGCTGGTGGAGATCTACCGCGACTCGGAGTTGTTCACCGGCCTGCGGGACCCGGGCCGGCTCGCCGGCCGCTGCGGCGCGTGCGAGTACCGCACCGTCTGCGGCGGGTCGCGGGCCCGGGCGTACGCGGTGACCGGCGACGTCTGGGCCGAGGACCCGTCCTGCGGCTACCGGCCCGGCTCCTTCCCGGACCCGGCGGGCGCGGAACTCGCCGAGGCGGGACCTGAGTCCCGCTCCGGTTCGGGACCTGCTGCCCTCCCGAACGGGTGAACCCACCGGGCAGGGTGAGCGCATGACCACACTTGTGCTCACCGTGGCGGGTGTGCTGCTGCTGGCAGCCGGCCCGGTCATGATCGCCCAGGGTGTCCTCGGCCGGCGCAGCGTCGTCCGGGAGCTGGCCCGACAGCGGATCGCCTTCCCCGCCACCGGTCTGTCCGGCGCGCTCACCCCGTTCGCCGGTGCCCCGGTACGCACCGGCCCGCAGGCCCGCGCCTACTCCGACCTGATCGCCGGGCACGTCGCGCAGGCCACCGGCGGCCGCACCTACGCGGAGATCGCCCAGGAGTGCCTGGGCGCCGGCCGCGGCGACGAACGGCTCGACCGGCTGCGGCAGACCGCGTTCATGGGGGAGACCCTGCGCGGCGCGTTGCTCGGGGCGTACCAGGCGTGGCAGGTGACCGCCCTGGTCATCGGGCTCGGTGGCCTGGTGCTGCTGATCGGGGCGGCCCTGCTCCTGCTCGGCCTGCGGCTGTGACCGGTCCGGCGCGCAGCCGGTGGCGGTTCTGGCCGGACCGGCGCGTGGTTGGTGGCCGCGCGCCGGACGGCGCTCAGTCCTCGCCCGGCGGGGTGAACAGCGGCGTGCTCAGGTACCGCTCGCCGGTGTCGGGCAGCACCACCACGATCGTCGCCCCGGCGTGCTCGGGTCGGGCGGCCACCGCGAGGGCGGCGTGTACGGCGGCGCCGCTGGACACCCCGGCCAGCAGTCCCTCGGTGCGGGCGAGCCGGCGGGCCGCCGCCCGGGCCTGTTCGGTGTCGACCCGGAACACCTCGTCGTGGACGGTCGGGTCGAGCACCTCGGGGACGAAACCCGCGCCGATGCCCTGAATCCCGTGCGGCCCCGGCGGGCCTCCGGACAGGACCGGTGACTCGGCCGGCTCCACCGCCACCACCCGCAGGTCGGGGTTCTTCGACCGGAGCACCTGGCCGACGCCGGTCAGCGTGCCGCCGGTGCCGACCCCGGCCACCAGGACGTCCACCGCGCCCCCGGTGTCGGCCCAGATCTCCTCGGCGGTGGTGCGCCGGTGGATCTCCGGGTTGGCCGGGTTGTCGAACTGCCGGGGCAGGTAGGCGCGCTCGGCGTCGGCGAGCTGCCAGGCGCGGCGGACCGCGCCCGACATGCCCTCGGCGGCCGGGGTGAGCACGATCCGCGCGCCGTACGCGGCCAGCAGCGCCCGCCGCTCCACGCTCATGCTCTCCGGCATGGTGAGGGTGACCCGGTACCCGCGGGCGGCGGCCACCATGGCCAGCCCGACGCCGGTGTTGCCGCTGGTCGCCTCGACGATCGCGCCGCCGGGTCCCAGCTCGCCGCTCTCCTCGGCCGCCTCGATCAGCGCGAGGGCCAACCGGTCCTTGACGCTGCCGCCCGGGTTCGCCGACTCCAGCTTGCCGAGCAGGGTGGCCGGCAGCCCCGCGGCCACCCGGTCCAGGCGCACCAGCGGGGTACGCCCGATCAGCGCGGTCACGTCCTGGTGGATCATTCTGTCGCTCCTCGCTCAGGGCCGGGGTCCGACCATCGTCAGGGGGACGGCGGCCGGTGCGCGCAGCCGGGCGCCGGGTGGCACGTCGTGCAGGACCAGGCAGTGCGCGCCGATCCGGGCGTCGTCGCCGATCCGTACCGGGCCGAGCACCGAGGCGCCGACGCCGAGCACCACCCGGTCGCCGATGGTGGGGTGCCGGCGGCTGCCCTTGCCGTCGCACCACCAGCCGCGGCCGCCGAGCGTCACCCGGTGGTAGATGGTCACGTCGTCACCGATGCGGGTGGTCTCCCCGATCACCACCGCGGCGCCGTGGTCGATGAAGAGGCGGCGCCCGATCACCGCGCCGGGGTGGATCTCGATCCCGGTCAGCAGCCGGGTGAGCTGGCTGAGCGCCCGGGGCAGCAGGGGCAGCCCGCAGCGGTGCAGGCGGTGGCCGAGCCGGTGGCTCCACAGTGCCCACAGGCCGGGATAGAGCAGGGCCTCCACGATCCGGATGCCGTGCAGGGCGGGGTCGCGGCGGATCGCCGCGCGGATGTCGTCGAGCATGGGTGTCGTTTCCCCGGGAGAGGGGGCCGGCGCGGGGAGCGACCGGCCCGCAGGACAGGACCGGCGTGCCGGCGTCCCGGGACCGGTCGCTGCCGTGGACCGGGAGGGGGAGGCCGGCTCAGGCCGGGCGACACCGTTCGTCGAAGTCCCGCCGGACGTGGGCGCCGGCCATCGGCACGGCGAAGCGGCGACCCGCCAACCGGCGCCGGTCGACGGCCGAGGCGGCCCGGCCGGCGCGGGGACGGCGGCTCACCGGGCGGGCCCGGTGGCCGGGGTGGCGGTCGGGGTGATCCGGTCCCAGGCCGGGATCGGCAGGGCGATCACCGCGGCGGGGAAGAGGCCGTGCTCCTCGTTGTCGATGTGCCGGTGCAACCGGTCGAGGGCGGCGAGCACCGTCGGCCAGTCCGGCGCGGCGCGGTCGACCGCGCCGAGGACGCCGTGGATGTCGCGGTGCTCGCCGCAGAGCCGGGCCACCGCCTCGGCGAGGCTGCCCTCGGCGCGCAGCTCGGCGAAGAGCCCGCCCTCCTCGACGGTGGTGTGCGGCGTGAGCAGGGCCAGCAGGTCGTCGAGTGCCCGCAGGGCGTCCGGGTCAGCGCGGTGGATGGCGGACCGCAACCGGCCGGCCGCGTCGGAGATCGACTCGTGCTCGGTCGAGAGCTGGCCGATCAGGGGAAAGTCCCGGCATCCGCAGTAGTTGCACACCGAACATCGCCTCCCCCTCCGGGTGGCCGTACGCCGTCCCGGTCCCTGCCCAGGCTGCTCGCCGCTAATCGCGGCGGACAGGGCCGAACGGCCCGACGGGCCGGGACGGCGGGCCCTGACCCGGCCGTCCCGGCGGCGGCAGGCGGCTCAGACGGCGGCCGGCTGGCGGGACAGTCGGATCTGCCAGGTCTCCGGTCCGTCCTGGAGCCACTCGGTGGCCATGCCACCCCGGTAGCGCGATTCGATCTCGGCCAGCAGCGGCCGGGGCGCGTGCGGCGCGACCAGGACCAGCGCCCCGCCGTCCGGCAGCGCGTCCAGCGCCGCGAGCACGGTGGCGTGCCGCCGGTCGTGCGGCAGCGTCCGGACGTCGAGCCGGGGGTCGATGGTCAGCGTCGGGGCCGGGGCGTCCGCCGCCCCCCGGTCCCCGCCGCACCCGCAGGTCCCGCCGCACCCGCCGGCCGACGACTCGGCGGAGCCGAGCAGGTCGTGCATGCCGTCCAGCAGCGCCGCCAGCGACACGTCCGCCGCGTCCACCAGCAGCGGCACCACCAGCTCGTTCTCCTTGATCAGGTGGGCGGCGAGGACACCGGCGAGGGCCTGCGCGGTGGCGGCCGCCCGGACCGGCTCCTCGGCCGCCTCGAGCGCGACCACGAGGTCGGTGATGGCCTGGTGTTCGGCCTGCATGCCGCGGATCAGCAGGGTCGCCTCCGGCCGGGCCGCGGCCACCGGGTAGAGGGCGGTCTCCTCGGCGTGCGCGTGCGGCAGCAACTCGTCGCGCAGCCAGCCGGTCAGGTCGTCGCGGACCTGGTCGGCCCGGCCGGTGTCGCCCTGGACCGCCGCCGTCAGCAGGTCCTGGACGTACCGGTCGAGCGCGGCGGCGAGCTGGCCGTGGTGGCCGACAACCGCCCGGGCGGCGGCGCGGTCGGCGGTGGAGCGTGCGTGGGACATGGTGACTCCCGTGGTTTTGACGTCGAACGACGTTGTAACGTTATCTACCGTGGAAACCCTGAGAACAGGGCCGGTCGGGGAGACGATCGACTCACACCGGCACCGCGCACTGGGCACCGAGAGCCGGGTCTCGATCATGGGCATCGTCCGGGCGGCCGAGGGCGGCGTGACCATCGCCGAGGTGGGGGAGCGGACCGGGCTGCACCCGTCCACCGCCCGCGCCCACCTCGACCGACTGGTCGGCGCCGGTCTGCTGGTCAAGGCTCGGGCCAGCGGGGGGCAACCCGGCCGGCCGGCGTGGCGCTACCGGCTCGCCGCCGGGAACGAGGCCCCCGCGCCGGCGCCGTACCGGGCCCTGGCCGCCGCCCTGCTGGACCACCTGTCCCGGCGCACCGGCGGGGACGTCCGCGCCGAGGCCACCCGGGCCGGCCAGGACTGGGGCCGCCACCTGGCCGCCGCCACCCCGCCCGGCGCGGACCCGCTCGACACGCTCTTCGAGGTGCTGCGCGGCCTGGGCTTCAGCCCCCGGCTGCACCACACCGGCGACGGCCGGACCGAGATCCACCTGCACACCTGTCCCTTCCTGGAACTGGTCAAGCGCAACCCCGACGCGATCTGCAACCTGCACGTCGGCGTGGTCCGGGGTGCCCTGGAGCACGCCGGGGCACCGCCGGCCGGCGCCGTGGTCGAGCCGTTCGGCGCGCCCGACGCCTGCGTGGTGCGCCTGGCCCTGCCGGAGCCCGGGCCGGCCCGGCGCCGCCACCGGCCCGCCGTCGCCCCGACCCCCCGATGACCGCCCGGACGGGGCCGCGGCTCCCGCTCCTCGCGGCCGGCGGCCTCGCCCTGCTCAGCGGCCTGTACGCCGCGCTGCTGCTGCTCGGCCTGCCGCTGCCCACCCCGCGGGCGTCGCTGGCGCAGGTGCACGGCCCGCTGATGGTGCTCGGCTTCGTCGGCACGCTGATCGCCCTGGAACGGGCGGTGGCGCTGGGCGCCCGGTGGGCCCTGTCCGCCCCGGCGTGCTCGGGCGCCGGTGCGGTGGCCCTGCTGCTCACCGGGCCGAGCCTGGCCGCCCGGCTGCTGCTGATGCTCGCCGCCGTGCTGCTCCTGCTGGTCTACCGGCGGCTCTGGCGCCGGCAGCCCGGCCCGTCCCTGCTGGCGCAGGGGCTGGGCGCGTTCGCCTGGTACGCCGCCACCCTGCTCTGGCTGGCCGGCGCCGCCGTGCCGGAGATCGTGCCGTGGCTGGCCACCTTCGTGGTCGCCACCATCGCCGGCGAGCGCCTCGAACTGGCCCACCTCGCGCTGCCGCCGCACGGGGTCCGCTGGTTCCTGGCCGCGCTCGGCGCGCTCACCGCCGGGGTCACCGCCACCGCCCTGTGGCCGGACGCCGGGGCGCACCTGTTCGGCCTGGGCCTGCTCGCCGTGGTCGGCTGGCTGGCGGCGTACGACGTCGCCCGCCGCACCGTACGCGGGCGCGGCCTGCCCCGCTTCGTCGCGGTCGGCCTGCTCACCGGGTACGCCTGGCTCGCGGTCGCCGGCCTGCTCTGGGCCGGTGCCGGCCCGGTCACCGCCGGCCCCCGCTACGACGCCACCCTGCACGCCACCTTCCTCGGCTTCGCCATGTCGATGATCTTCGTGCACGCCCCGGTGATCCTGCCCGCGGTGCTCCGCCGCCCGCTGCCCTACCGGCCCTGGTTCTACGTGCCGCTCGCCCTGCTGCACGGCAGCCTGCTGGCCCGGCTCGCGCTCGGCGACGGGCTGGCCGTGGAACCGGTCTGGCGCTGGGCGGGCGTGGTCAACGTCCTGGCCGTCCTCACCTTCCTGGGCTGCGCGTCGGCCGCCACCCTGACCGGCGTCCGGCGGCGGCCGACCGCCGCGCCCGTACCGGCGGTGCGCGCATGAGCCGCCCCCGAGCCGCCGCCGCGCGGGTCGACCCCGCGTCGACGGCCGATCACACCCCGGCAGCCGGTCGCGCCCCGGCGGCCGATCACACCCGGGCGGCCGGTCGCACCCCGCTGGCCGGCCCCGCCCCGACGGCCGGTCCCACGGCCGCCGCCGGCGCCGGCCCGGCCGCATCCACCGCCGCCGTCCCGTCGCCCCTGCCGATCGCTCCGGCGGCGAGTACCGGTCCGGCGGCGGGCACCGGGCCGACGGCGGGCACCGGCCGGGCCGGCTGGCACCGCCGGGCCGGCCTGCTGCCCGTCGCCTACCTGGGCGGGCTCGTCGTGCTGGGCCTCGTCCATCCGTTCCTGCCGTCCTGGCGCTGGCTGGCCATCCACCTGCTGCTGCTCGGCGCGGTCACCAACGCCATCCTCGTCTGGTCCGCGCACTTCACCGCCGCGGTGCTGCGCGCCCCGGTGCCACAGCGGCGCCGGTCGGAGGCGGTACGCCTGGCCGGGCTGAACCTCGGGGTGTGCGCCGTCCTCGTCGGCGGGACGGCCGACCGGCCCTGGATCGGGGTCGGTGGCGCGGCCCTCGTCTTCGCCGCGGTGGCCGCCCACCTGGCGTGGCTCGCACGGCGGCTGCGCCGCGCCCTGCCGGCCCGGTTCCGGGTGACCGTCCACTACTACCTGGCCGCCAGCCTGGCGCTGCTCGCGGGGGTACCGGTGGGCGCCGGCATGCTCGTGGCCGGCGACGCCCACCGGCCCCGGCTGCTGCTGTTCCACGCGCACGTCAACCTGCTCGGCTGGGTCACCCTGACCGTGCTGGGCACGTTGCTCACCCTCTGGCCGACCATGCTGCGCACCCGGATGGCCGACGGGGCGGCCCGGCTCGCCGCCGTCGCCCTTCCGCTGGCCTCGGTCGGGCTGGTCCTGCTCGGCCTGGGGCTGCTCGCCTGGTGGCGAGCCGTCGCCGCGGTCGGACTGGGCCTGTTCGTGCTCGGCGTCCTGGTGGCGTTGCGGCCCGCGCTGGCCGTCGCGCGGGCGCGCCCGCCGTACGCCTTCGCCACCTGGTCGCTGAGCGCGGCGGCCGGCTGGCTCCTGGTCGCCCTGGCCGTCGACGCGGTCACCCTGCTGGCCGCCGCCGAGCCCGGCGCCGCCGCCGACCGCTTCGGCCGGGTGCTGGTCCCGCTGCTGGTGGGCTTCGTCGGGCAGGTGCTGGTCGGCGCGCTGACGTACCTGCTGCCGGTGGTCCTCGGCGGTGGACCGGCTGCCGTCCGGGCCCGTGCCGCGCTGCTGGACCGGCACGGTCCGCAGCGGGTGGCCATGACCAACGCCGCGCTGGTGGTCTTCGTGCTGCCCAGCCCGCCGTACGTCCGCATCACCACGTCCCTGCTGATCCTCGCCGCGCTGGTGCAGTTCCTGGTACCGGCCGCCCGGGTCCTGCTCACCGCCCGGAGATGACCCCGTGACCAGCACGCCCACCCCGGCCCGCCCGCTCGGCGGCGTGGCCACCGGCCTCGCCCTCGTCCTGGTCGCCGTGCTGGTCGGCGTGGCCGCGCAGCGGATGACGGCCGGCCCGTCCGCGACCGGCGCCGCCACCGCGGTCACCCCGACCGGGCACACCACCACCGTCGAGGTGGTGGCCGAGGGCATGCGCTTCCACCCGGCCCGGATCGAGGTGCCGCCGGGCGACCGCCTGGTGGTCGAGTTCCGCAACCGGGACCACCGCCGGCACGACCTGGTCCTGGAGAACGGCGCCCGCACGGCCCTGCTGGGCCAGGGCGGGTCGGCCCGCCTCGACGCGGGCATCATCGGTGGCCCGACCGAGGGCTGGTGCTCGCTGCCGGGACACCGGCAGGCGGGCATGACCCTGCGGATCGTCCCGACCGGCGCGGCCGCGCCGCAGGCCCCGTCCGGGTCGGTGGCGCCGCAGCCGAGCCTCGACGTGCTGGCCGACCCCGGGCCGGCCTTCACCGCCCGGGACGCCGTCGCGCCGCCCACCCCGCCGGGCCGGCTGCACCGTCGGGAACTGCACGTACGGGAGGTGGTGCGCGAGGTCGCCCCGGGCGTACGCCAGCGGCTCTGGACCTTCGACGGCACCGTGCCGGGCCCGGTGCTGCGCGGCCGGGTCGGCGACACGTTCGAGATCACCCTGGTCAACGACGGCACGCTGGACCACGGCATCGACTTCCACGCCGGCGCGGTCGCCCCGGACGAGGTGATGCGCCCGATCGACCCCGGGCAGCGGCTGACCTACCGCTTCACCGCCACCCGGGCCGGCATCTGGATGTACCACTGCTCGACCATGCCGATGCTGCACCACATCGGCAACGGCATGTACGGCACCGTGATCATCGACCCGCCCGACCTGCCCCGGGTGGACCGGGAGTACGTGCTGGTCCAGTCGGAGCTCTACCTCGGGCCGGACGGCCAGCCCGGTGACCTGGCCAAGATGCAGGCGGAGCGCCCCGACGCGGTGGTCTTCAACGGCTACGCCGCCCAGTACGACCACCGCCCGTTGACCGCCCGCCCCGGGGAGCGGGTCCGCGTCTGGCTGCTCGACGCCGGACCCAACCGGGACACCTCGTTCCACGTCGTCGGCGCCCAGTTCGACACTGTCTACCGGGAGGGGCACTGGGAGAACCGGGCGACCGAACCGGGCGGCGCGCAGGTGCTCCAGCTCGGCCCGGCGGCCGGGGGGTTCGTCGAGCTGACGTTCCCCGCTGCCGGGCACTACCCCTTCGTCAACCACGCGATGGTCGACGCCGAGCGCGGCGCCCGCGGCGTGTTCGACGTCCGGTAGGCGACACCGCCCGGTCCGGTACGCAGACCGGGCGTCGAGCGGCTCTGTCCATCCGGCACAGCGACAGACTCGTCCCGGTCCGTATAGATCGCTATGCTCGATCGCACGGTCAGCACGAGCAGCGGGGATGGGCGTCGATGAAGGTGCTCGTGACGGGAGCTTCCGGGTTCATCGGCACGCACCTCTGCCGCCTCCTCGACCAGCTCGGGGCCGACGTCACACCGATTGACCTGGTCGACTGCGATGTCCGGGACACCGAGGGGCTGCGCTCGATCATTGCCCGGGTGCGCCCGGATACCGTCTACCACCTGGCGGCGGTCGCCAGCGTGACCGAGTCGTGGGCCCGACCGTCCGAGACCTGGTCCACCAACGTGCTGGGCACGGCCGCCGTGCTCGAGGCGACGCGGCTGGCGGCGCCGACCGCGCGGGTGCTGGTGATGAGCACGGCCAGTGTCTACGACGGCGCGGCCCTCGACGGCCCGGTCGACGAGTCCCGGCCGGTGCAGTCGCTCTCACCGTATGGGACGAGCAAGGCCATGGCCGAGACGCTCGCGCGGCACTATTCGGCTGCCTACGGAATGCCCGTGCTGGTCGTCCGACCGACGAACGTCATCGGACCCGGGCAGCATTCGTCCTACGTGGTGCCCGCGCTGTCCCGGCGGATCCTCGGTGCGCGGGCCGCCGGCCTGTCCAGCATCACCATCGGTAACTGGGACGCGGAGCGTGACTTCGTCGACGTGCGCGATGCGGTGGTCGCCCTCACCCGGATCGCGCAGCTGGGCGCCCCGGGCGGTACGTACAACATCTGTACCGGCGTCGGAACCACTATCGCCGATCTCGCGCGCCAGCTGTGCGCGCTGGCCGGCACGGAGTTGAGCGTCCTTCCCGACCCGGCGCTGCAACGCCGGATCGACGCCAGGTCACTGGTCGGCGACCCGACCCGCATCAACCGTGAGATCGGCTGGCAGGCGCGCCGGCCGCTGACCCGCACGCTTTCCGACGTGCTCGCCATGACGGCGGCGACCGGCGACGAAGGCCAATCCGGCGGCGCGAAGGCGCTGCAGCTGGACGTGCGGAAGTGACCACCCTGGTTCCGCTGTCCCGTCCGAGCCTCGGGCCGCGTGAGCAGGCGTACGTCCAGGATGCGCTGGCCTCCGGCTGGGTGTCCGGCACCGGGCCGTACGTGGAGCGGTTCGAGGCGGCCCTCGCCGAGCGGCTGTGGCGGTCGCACGTCGTCGCGGTGTCCAGCGGTACGACCGCCCTGGAGTTGACGCTCGCGGCCCTGGGCATCGGCCCTGGGGACGAGGTGATCGTGCCCGCGCTCACCTTCGCGGCGCCGGCGGCGGCCGTGCTGACCGTCGGCGCGACGCCGGTGCTGTGTGACGTCTCGCCGGCCGACTGGACACTTGACCCGGCGGCGGCGGGGGAGCTGATCACGGCGCACACCCGAGCGGTGATCGCCGTCGACGTGCTGGGCCATCCGTGCGACTACGCGGCGCTGGCGCGGCTGGGCCTGCCGGTGATCGAGGACGCGGCGCAGGCGCACGGTGCCGCGGTCGGTGACGCCCCGGCGGGCAGCTTCGGCCTCGCGTCGGTGTTCAGCTTCCATGTGAACAAGGCCGTCACCTCCGGCGAGGGTGGCTGCGTTGCCACCGACGACGCCGAGCTTGCGGCCCGGGTGCGCCTGCTGGCTCATCACGGGATGACCCCGCAGCGGCCCTACGTCCACGAGGTCGCCGGCCGCAACGGGCGCATGACGAACCTGACCGCCGCGCTCGGGCTGGCCCAGGTGGAACGCTGGGAGGAACTGGTGGCGGCCCGCCGTCGGGTCGGTGAGCGGTACACCGCCCACGCCGACGGACTCGGGTTCGGTGGCCGGCCGGTACGGCCGGGGGTGCGGGCGTCGTGCTGGCTGCACACCGTGGCGACTGATCCGGCCACCCGGGAGCGGCTGGTGCGGTTGGGTCGGGTCGCCGGTGTCGATGTCCGGGGCATCTGGCCGGCCCTGCCGGAGCTGGCGTTGTATCGCGACCGGGCACCCCGGCCGTGGCCGGTCGCGGCAGCGGTCTCCCGGTCGTGCGCCTGGTTGCCCACCTCCGCGGACCTGACCGATGAGGAGATCGACCGGGTCGTGCGGGCGGTGCTGCGGCCGGCCGCGTCCGGCGACCCGGTCGTCGGCCCCGACCTCAGGTATTAGAACGGCGGGTGCTCAGCGCCCGAGCGCGTCGAGGACCTGGCACACCTGGCCGAGGTGGTCGTCGCCGACGGGGCGGAGAACGACGGTGTCGGCGCCGGCCTCCCACAGCGCCGCGATGCGCTGTGCCGCTGCTTCCGGTGTCCCCGCGGCGACCATCGCCGGGCTGGGCGCGGCCCGGTGCAGGTCGGCGAACTTGCTCACGATCGGCGCGGCCACCGCGGCGACATGATCCGGGTCGGGGTGTACGAGCAGGTGAAGGTAGACGACGATCTCGTGCGGGCCACCCGCTCCGCCGGCCCTGACGTGCGCCAGGTCACGGCCGAGGATCTCCGGTGTGGTGCCCTCGGCGAGGATCGTGCCGTCGGCGATCCGCCCGGACAGGGCGAGGGAACGCGGCCCGACGACTCCGGCGTACAGCGGAGGCGGCACCGGAGGCACGTGTTCCAGGCAGGCATCGGTCAGCGCGATGGTCTCGGTGGTGAGCGTGACGTGTTCGCCGGCGAGCAGCCCTCGTACGGCGGTGAACGTGGCGTCGAGCAGCGTGAGCCGGCTCCGGGCCGGGCGGGTGATGCGGCGCAGGCGAGCCGCCGTGCCGTGTCCGAGCCCGGCCACCAGGCGATCGGGGTACAGCTCGGCGAGCGCGGCGAGCTCCATGGCGTGCACGACAGGATTGCGGAGCGGAACGGGGCAGATGCCCATGCCGACCCGCAACCGGGAGCTGACGGCCAGTGCCGTCGCGGTGAGCGCAACGGAGCCGGCCCAGCCGATGTCCTCGACCAGCCACAGATCGTCGACCCGCATCGCGTCGAGGGTGCGTACGAAGTCGGGGAGTGCCGTCGGCCGGTGGGAACGGTCGAACATGACACCGAGTGCCCGCGGCGGCCTGCCACTGGGCGGCATGTGTCCTCCTCGCGTACCGGTCGTTTACCGGTGGCCGGCAAGAAACGCTACAGCATGGCCAGCGCGTCGAGGGCCAGATAAGCCAGGTCGACGTCGATGGTCTCGCCGACCCGCAGTAGCTCACGGAACCGGACCGGTGGCACGAGTACGACGTCGACGAATTCCTCCGCGTCCAACTGCTGCGCGCGCTCCGGGCGGCAGTCGCGCGCGACCCCGCAGTATTTGCGGGCCGCGCAGTACGAGTCGCCGTAGCACTGCCCGACGATTTCCACCCGGCCCGCGTAGCCCGTCTCCTCCAACAGTTCGCGCGCGCCGGCGTCGGAAGGATCCTCACCGTCTTCCAGGTAGCCGCCGGGCAACTCGTAGACGAACCGTCCCGGTCCGGGCCGGAATTGTCGGGTGAGGATCACCTCGTTCGTGGGAGTGAGGGCGAGCACGGCAACGGTGTCTCGCTCGGTGCGGATGCTGAAGGTCTCCTCCCGGCCGGAGGGGAGGCGGTAGTCCACCTCGACGATGGCCCGGCCGAAGCGCTCGTAGGCCGTGCGGCGGCGGATCTCCTGCCACGGTACGGAAAGACGGCTGTCCGGTCCGCTGTCCATGGCCACCTCAGCCGTCGATCCTGAGCCGGAACGGCCGCTGACCCGTTCCCTTCCGGCCCGGCGCGACCGGTGGTGCCGGCGCGTCGTCCGGAAACCGAGTCAGGAGCACGCTGCGCATCGGGATATTATTCGGCGATGGGGGCGATCCTGCAGCCGGGAAACGCCGACGCGGACTGTTGGATCATCATCGAGGGTGGTGGCAGCCGCACCACGGTGGTGGTGACTGGCCCGGGTCCCGGTCGAGCCGATGGAGACAGCACCAACCCGCGTAGCGTCGGCCCGGCGCAGGCGGCACGCACCCTCCACGACCTCGTCGCCGCGGCGCTCGCGGCCGCCAACACCCGGCCGGACGCCGTGATGTTCGCGGTGGCGTCGCACGGCGCCGCCTCGACCACGGAGGCGGCGTACGAGTTCGCTCACCTCCTCGACGGCGCGCTGCGGCAGGCCGGCGTCGCGGCTCCGGTCGCGGTCACGGGGGACATCCTGCCGCTGCTCTTCAGCGTCGAGGCGACGCTGACCGTCGCCGTGATCGTCGGGACCGGCACGGAGTACCTGGCCCGTCACGGCACCGACCGGTTCGCGGTGGCCAGCGGACTGGACTATCTGCTGACCGACGAGGGCGGTGGGTTCGACCTCGGCCTGCAGGGGCTGCGGGCGGTGGCCCAAGCGCTGGACGGACGCGGCCCGGCGACGGCGCTGACCGCGTCGGCCGGGGACTGGTGCGGCAGGTCGCCATCCGGTTCGCTGCGCGAGGACCTGTTCCGCAAGGTTTATCAAACACCGGCCCGGCCCACGGTGGCGTCGTTTGCGCGTAGCGTTCTCGCCGTCGCCGCGCGCGGGGATCCGGTGGCGACCGCTCTCGTCGACAGCGCCGTAGGCGAGGTGCTTGTCGGGGTCCGTACCGTGCTGCGCGCCGTCGGTGCCGACGGCGCGCGGCCGACGCTGATCCTTTCCGGCTCGTTGGCCAGCACCGACAACGCCTTCCGGGAGCGCCTGCTGACCCGGCTCGCCGCCGAGCTGGCGGAGGCGCAGATCGTCACCCACGACGACAGCGCGTTGGCACCTGCGGTGCGACGCCTCGGCGAGCTGGTGCTGCGGCACCGCGACGACCTCGGGCGACTGCGTCGGGCCGGACCGGTGGTGCTGCTGGGATCCGCACCGGACGCCTCACCGCGTGGCGCGCCTTAGCGCCAGCCACACCAGGACCAGCGGTGCGACGATGAGCACGCCGGAAACGCCCAGTCGGCCCCAGGCGTGCTCGTCCGCCCAGTCTCCTATCTGCTCCACGAAGCTGGGAATCTGGACGACGGCGAGGACGACCGCGAGCACGGCGATGAGCGAGTCCCGGCGCGAGCGTTCGCGCTCCTCGTGGACGCGGTGCAGGCTGACCGCCAGCGCCCCGTACTTGTCCATGTGCCTGGTCAGTGCGTTCAAGGCGCGATTGCTGGACCGGTTGCTGATGATCTGCTCGTCCAGCGCCCGGTTGCGGGCCTCAACGAGTTGCTCCCGGAAGTTGACGATCCGGTCCAACAGCCGGGTGTGCCGGATGTGCAGACGGATCATGTCGACCTGCTCGCCGGCCGTGACGTCCTGACGGGTGGTGAGTTCGCCGAGCGCATCCCGGTAGCGTTCGCTGAGGTCCTCGGCGATCGCGGCCCGCAGCACCCCACTGCACCAGACGAAGATCGAGGAGGAGTCGTACCCGTACTGCCGCAACCGGAAGTCGGAGCGGTCCCGCAGCCAGGCCGGCAGATGGGCCATCTCCAGGCAACAGTCGGCGTTGACGAAGACCATGTGGTCGTCGAAGAAGCCGAAGCCGGATCGAACCAGCCCGTAGATCTGCTGTCGGCTCCGGCGCAACCACAGTCCGTCCTCATTGAAGTGGTCGGAGCTGTAGGACAGGATCGCGGAGATCTCCCACGCGTACTCCGCCGACTCGCGGATGCCCTCGTACAGGCTGGTGGTCTCCCGTCCCTGGGTGCCGTCGAGGTTCCAGATCTGGATCGCGAACGACCCGGGAACCGACCAACTGCGCTCGATCTCGTCGGCGCTGATGCCGATCTGCGCCACGATGGCCGCCGCGGACTGCTGCCTGAGCGTCCCGGCGACCCCCGGATCGGCGAGCAGGGACAGGAACCCCAACAGGCGGTCCACCGTGAGCGGCGCGTTCAGCTCCACCCCGACACGCTCGGGACGCGGCATGGACAACAGGATCGGAATGGCCGACACCACGTACTCCTCGCCGAGCCACAGCACGGACTGTTGCAATCGCGACGCGTGGCTGCTGTGCACGATGCGGGCCAGCGCGGCCGGGATCGGTCCCGCATCGATGAGGTTGGAATACTCCAGGCCCGCCCCCGGTCGCAGCTTGCTCGCGTACGACCTGTCGTCGTCGATCGCCTGGAGGGCGCCGCGCTCAAATGCCGCCGCCAGGTGTGTCGGGGATGCCAGGCGGTGGGCGTGGTAGCAGATGACCGTGCAGCCACTGATCGAGAGCCGGTCGGTGGTCGGGGGCGCCGGCACGTCATTCGGCGAGGCGAGGATGGTCGTGTCGTAGCTCACTGGTACCTACCTTCGATGGCGACGCGGCGGCGGGGGATCGCCGAGGGGGCCTGATCGTCCGGGCGGTCAGCGGTAGTGGACGTCGATCCGTGTCACCTGCCCGCCCGGCTCCAGGAGCAGTCCCTGGGTGCGGCCGCCGCTCGGCTGGCTCGCTCCGGTAAGTCTCAGCATCGGCTCGTCCGTCACGGCGAAGATCGCCGCCAGCCGGGCGCTACCCGCGGGAACGAGGTCGGCGCTGGTGTACTGCCGGTCCGTACGCCACCCGTGTGCCGCGAACTGCTGCTCCTCCTCCGCGTTGAAGGCGAAGAGGGGGTCGAGCGTCACCGACGCCGGGTGTCGTCGCGGCCCTGCCATCGAGGCGACCCGGAAGACGAAACCGTGCTCGGGCGCGACGAGGTCGAGCAGGAGTGCGGCGAAGGCCAACTCGGACAGTCCGATACTGCCGATCATGGCGTCGATTCGCGGTTCGGCGAGACCGGCGAGGCTGAGGAGGTACGGCGGCTCGATCGTCACCAGCGGCGGCACGATCACCCGACCCACGGCGGGCCGCATGAGGTCCACGAGCGTGCGGTGCAGCGGCTTCTCGGCGATCGAGTGGGTGAAGACGGTCAACGTGTCGAGCGGCTTCCCGGCCGCGTCGGCGATCCGCCGGAGGATCGGCAGCGCGTGCGCCTCCGGCGTGGTCAGCACGTCCAGCTCGGGCAGGATCAGGTGCGGCGCGAGTACGGCGTACGCGGAGAGGTCGGGCACCGACCGCAGGCCGCTGCCCAGGCCACCCAACGCGAGCGCACCCGGCTCACCCAGCACCGCCAGCGTGGTGCCGTCGACGTAGTCGAAGACCCCGTCGACGGCGCCGTCGGCACCCGCCTGCCGGCCCAGGGTCTGCCCGCTGCTGGCACCGGGGCTGCCGTCACGCTCCCCTTCGCCGGCGGTCACCCGGATCTGCAGCGCGGATCGCCGGAAGACGGCCTCGGCGGCCGCCGTCGCCGCCCCGTCGACCCTGGTCTTGCCGAGTGCGACGGGAACCTGGGCCGCATCGGCATTGGCCGCCGCCAGCGCCGCCGCGGACATCGCCGCGATCAGCGCGGACCGTTCGGTTACCGGAGCCGGGGGCCCGCCCTCCGCCGACTCGCGCAGCACCCTCGCCCGCACCTCGACGATCCGCTCATCCAGCGGTCGGATCACCTCATGCAGGTCCTGGTTGGCTTCGACCATCGGCGTCCTCTCGTCGTCCGGATGCGAAACGGCCTTCGCGCACGGCGTGGCAATCGACTCGGAGAAAGGGAAAGCCGTCGCTGTCCCGTCGTTGACCCACGGTGACACGGCCAGAACAGTCTGGCGATAGACCGACCGGATCATCGCCCGGCGCTGTCAGGACGAACCCGGGTGGAGCAGGCGTGTGATCCGACCTCCACCGGGCGAGGCCCGGCGCCGGCTCAGCCGGTGCCGACCGCGAAGACGTGCTGCTGTCCCAGCGTGTTGCTGGGCAGCGTCACCGCGGCCACCGTCTTGCCGGCGCTGAGCGGAAAGGTGCTGGCGAAGACGTACGTGGTGAGGGTCTGCCGGCCGTAGCGGGCGCTGTTGCGGTAGGAGGTCTGCACCGCCACGGTGTTGCCGTGCCCGACGGTGCGGGTGCCGCCGCCGAGGGTCCAGTCACTGAAGCCGAGGGTGACCTGTTGCGAGGTCCCGTCGGTGTAGCTGATGGTCGCCTGGCCGGCCGTTCCGTCGGGCCAGCCGGTGGCGGCGCCGAGAAACCCGATCTTCGTGGCTCCGGCCACCGGGGTCACGGCCAGCCGCTGACCGTCCGCGCGGTAGTTGTCGCGCCTCCCGGCGGCGAGGTTGGGCCAGACGTAGGTCACCCCGTTACGGGTGACGGTGGCGCCGGCGCTCAGCCCGGCGGCGGTGAGGGCCTGACGGGAGTAGCTGTAGGTCGCGCCGTCGACGTCGGCGCCGCCCGGGTACGCGTCGTCGCTGATGCCCGCGTTGTTCCGGTGGCCGCCGAAGCCGACGTCGAACACGTGCAGCCGGCCCGGAGCAGTGGCCGGCAGCGTCATCCCGACGACGGTCTTCGCCGGGCTGACGGCGAACGACGCCGAGTAGAGGTAGGTGGTGATGGCCTCCTTGCCGCCGGCCAGGGCCTGGTTGCGGTACGGCATGGTGGCCGCGACGGTGGTGCCCGGCCGGACGCTCACCTGGCCCGCGGCCAGGGTCCAGTCGCTGAAGCCGAGGAGCACCTGTTGGCTCGTGCCGTCCGCGAAGTGGATCGTCGCGGTGCCGGCGGCGCCGTCGACGTTTCCTTCGGCGCTGCCGAGCACCCCGATCGTGGTGGCCCCGGGCGGGCTGTGCAGCGTGAGCCGTTGGCCCTGGGCGATGACGTTGTCCGACTGGCCGGGTTTGACGTTCGGCCAGGTGTAGGTGACGCCGTCCCGGACCAACCGGCTGCCCGGCACGACGCCCGCGGCGGCGAGCGCCTCGGCGGAGTAGCTCGACGTCCACTGGTCGTAGTTGCTTCCGCCCGGGGCACCGTCGGCGCTGCTGCCGGCGTTGTCCGCCGCGGCGACCGCATTGGTGTCGTAGGAGGGCGGCGCGGCGGCCGCGTCCGCAGCCCAGGTCGGGTTCGCGGTGGTGCCGAGGGCGACGTCGAGGGTGCCCCCGGCGGCCAGTGCCGTCGTCGGCAGGTAGGCCCTGTTCCAGGTGGTGCCGTTGTACTGCATCGACTGGACGAACGGGGCCGACGCCTGCGCGGCGGGCGCGTTGATCGTCAACGTCGCACCCCCGGGCAGCGTCAGCACGGCCTGCGGGAACAGCGGGCTGCCCAGGACGAGATCGGCGGCGCCGGGCACGGCCGGGTACATGCCGAGGGCCGACCACACGTACCACGACGACATCGAGCCGAGGTCGTCGTTGCCGGGCAGGCCGTCGGGGGTGTTGCGGAACAGCTGAGTCTGGACTCGCCGGACCACCTGCTGGGTCTTGTGGGGCTGGCCGGTGTAGGCGTACAACCAGGGCGCGCCGAAGCTCGGCTCGTTGCCCATCCAGGCCCCGGAGCCGAGGGTGTCGTTCAGCGTGACGAAGTGGGTGTCCAGGTACTGGTTCAGTGCCGCGCTGCCGCCCTTGGCCGCGGACAGGCCCCGCACGTTGAACGGCACCATGAGGGTGTACCGCCAGGAGTTGCCCTCGGCCCAGTCGTCGTAGGAGGGGTCCGTGGGGTCGAAGCCGGGCCGCCACTCGCCCGACTGGCGGCGGGGCTGGACGAAGCCGCTGGCGGGGTTCAGCAGGTACCGCCAGCCCTGCGCCCGGGACGCGAACCGGGCGTGCGTCGCGGTGTCACCCACCTGCTTGGCGAAGGCCGCGAGGGCGAAGTCGGCGCTGTGGTACTCCAGGGACGTCGCGGTGGTGGCGTTGTGGTTGCAGCAGCCGTACCCTCCGTCGTCCGGCAGGTAGCCGGGGTCGTCCAGGTAGACGGTGCCGGGCCGGGCGTTGCCGGGCCGCTCGGACTGCGCGATCATCGCGGTGAGCGCCTTGCCCGTGTCGAATTCGCGCGCCCCGAAGGCGTACATGGAGGCGATGGCCGGCACGGCCGGGTCACCGACCATCATGTACGACTCGTCGTTGGCCACGGACCACTTCGGCAGCCGCCCGCTCT
This sequence comes from Micromonospora sp. NPDC049836, assembly GCF_044465125.1. Lineage (NCBI taxonomy): Bacteria > Bacillati > Actinomycetota > Actinomycetes > Micromonosporales > Micromonosporaceae > Micromonospora > Micromonospora sp. NPDC049836. The sequence goes on along the minus strand of NZ_JBITLH010000002.1, from coordinate 671,481 downwards.
GGTCGTAGTCGTTCAACATGGACCGCACCAGATCGCTGGCCCGCTTCGGCGCCAGCAACGCGACGAGTTGCACCTGGGACCGGTACACGTCCCAGCCGGAGAAGTTGGCGTACTGGTCGTCCTGGCCGGTCGGCAGCGTGCGGACCTGCCCGTCGAAGCCCCGGTACTGGCGGTTCGCGTCGCTGAACACGTTCGGGTGCAGCAGCGAGTGGTACAACGCGGTGTAGAAGGTCTTCTGCTCGTCGGTGGTGCCGCCGCCGATCCGCACCCGGCCCAGCAGTTGGTTCCAGGCGCTCCGCGCCGCCGCCTGGCACGCGGCGAAATCCCAGCCGCCGAGGGTGTCACGGTTCGCTCGTGCGTTCGCCACGCTGACGTAGGAGATGCCCACCTTCGCCTGGACGACGGAGCCGGTCGGGAACGTCAGCGCGATTCCACCGTCGCCGGTGACGAACGGCCTCGGCGCCCACTTCTGGCTGCTGGTGAACGCCCGGTCGAAACTCACCGCGAAGTACACCGTGTAGTGGTTGTCCTTCGTGCAGAACCTGCCGTCGGCCACCGATCCGGTGATCTCCGTCGAGCTGGCGACCGTCACGCTCGCGCTCGACGCGGCGGCCCCGGCGCTGGCCTTGACCAGCAAGGAGGCGGCCGGGCCGGCCGGGAAGGTGAACCGGCCGAGCGCCGAGCGGACCGACGTGGTCAACTCGGTGCGGACGTTGTTCGCCAGGTTCACCGAGTAATAGCCCGCCGACGCCGACTCACCGGTGTGCGAGAAGCCGACCGTGGCGTTGTCCTTGTCGGTGGGAAGTGCGCCGGTGACGGGCAGAAAGGGCAGATTGCTGTAGGCGAAACAACCCGCCCCGCTCATCCGGTTGACGCTGAAACCGGAGGTGGCGGTCGCGGCGTGGTCGTAGCCTCCGCCGGGCGCCCGTGGCGCGGTGTCCGGCGCCCATTGCAGCATGCCGAACGGCAGGCTCGGTCCGGGCGAGGTGTTGCCGGCGTCCTTCCCCGCCGATGATCGCGTGCCGATCAGGGGATTGACCAGTGCCGCCGGATCGGAGACCAGCGAAACCGCGGCGTGGGCCGGCTCGGACGGCGAATAGATGACGGCGGTGGCAGCGACCAGTGTCGCGGCGAGCAAGCCTGTCCTCAGTCGTCTCATAGCGCGCGCCTTTCCCCGCCACGGCCGCTCCAGGGAGCGACGAATGACGAGACCGTACCCGCAAGATTCGTGCCCCGCTGACCCGTTGCCGCCGATGAATACGAATCATCATCAATGCGGAATCCTGGCCCGAGCGGCAGTGGGCTTTTATCGAAAATCTCGTAGCAGAAACGGCCGTGGCATTTTCGGGCAGCGAGCGGACGCGGCGCCGCGCACGGTCGCGCCACCTCCGCACCACGCAGCCCTCGCCCGGTGACAGGTTGGCTACCCTCGGCCGGGCCCGGTGCGACGAGCGGTCAGGCCGTGACCGTCACGTGGACGACCCACTTCACCTGCGGCGACGGGCACGGTGTCGGCAGGTGAAGGCAGTCCCCGTCGCTGATCGTCGACACGTCGGCCTGGCCGGCCGCGACGGCGACGTAGCGGACGAGCAGCGGTTGGCCGGTCGGGTAGCCGCCGGTGAGGTCGCTGCGGACCAGGGGGCCGCTCGGTGCGACGGTGGGCGGCCGGTACATGCTCGGCAGGCTCACCTCGAGGGTGTCGCCGACGCGCAGGGCGACGGTGCGCGCGTTGTCGATCTGCGTGACGGTGACGGTCTGCCCGGTGCCGCTCGGGGCCGGGAGGACCTTGACGTGCACCAGCCACAGCGCCACCGGTGCGCCGCACGGCGGCGTGGTGTGGTGACACGCGTTGTCGGTCTGCGAGCTCAGGTCCGAGTCGCCGGGCGCGACCGCGCGGTACAACGCGGAAACCGGCTGCCCGGTCGGGTACCCGCCGGTGCTGGACTGCTGCGCCAGCGCCACGCCGGAAACGGTGGGCGGCCGGTAGTCGGCGGGCAGCACGACGCCGAGTGCCTGCCCGGCGAAGACGGTGACGGTGGTCCCGTTGTCGGCCGTGGTGATCGTCAGGTCGGCACCGGCCGGCGGCGTCACGCTCGGCGAACCGGATGCCGGCGGCGCGGCGTCGTTGCCGCAGCTGAGCACCGGCGCCGGACCGGTGCCCGCGAGCTGCATGCCGAACGTCGTCGAGGCGCCCGGCCCCAGCGCCCCGTTGTACCCCGCGTTGACCGCGGTCGCCGTGCTGCCCGAGGTGGAGGCCGTCGCGCCCCACGCCGACACGATTCGCTGCCCGCTCCCGAGCGTCCAGCTCACCGTCCAGGTCGTGGCGGCCGTCGCCGACGTGTTGACGACGGTGACGGTGACGATCTCGCCGCCGGTCGTCCCGCTGCCCCACGCCGAGTCGATGTGTGCCGTAGCGCTGCATCCGCCCGCCGACCAGGGAACGGTTGCCGCGCTACCGGCCAGTACCGGGGCCAGCACCGCGAGCACCGTCGCGCTGACGGCCACTCCGGCCAGAGCCACCCGTCTCGACACCGTCATGGCGACGGACGGTAGCAGCTACGCCGCATGGAATCAAGGCTATCGATGTATGGCCGCCCGCCGGCGCTCAGCACGCCGGCTAGCACCCCACCTCCTGGCGGCGGTGGCGAAGGTGGACGGCGCGGCCCTCGCCGGCGCCGGGCTGCGGTTGGAGGCGACCGTGATACCGAGCGACAACCTCGCCTAGCGAGCAGTCGATAGAGGGCTGACAACCCGCCGCATAGTACGAGCGACAGGTGACTGTCCGGCCGGTGCCAGCCGGACACGGATGGATCTACCTTGCCACCAAGGCCGAAATTCCGGCAGCGGACCGCTTCGGGCAGGGGCATGGACAAAACCACCGTCGTGGCTCTCGTTGTTGCTCTCATTGGAGCTGTCGCAACCGTCATCGCAGCGTTCATCCAGCGGGGTGTCCGAGCACATCGCGCCAACACTCCACCCGACGACTGGGAAAAGCCTCCGCCACCGCTGGTGACGCCGTCTGCGCCCGGGACGGATCACGGCGCCGCGAACGTCGATGACGGCCGGACCGGCGGCGGGGGCGATGTCCGTCCAGCTGAGCCGGCGGGGGCAACGAGCGTTCCGGCGCCTGGCGTGGGCTCCGCTGAGCAGGACGGGACCTCTCAACCCGAGCCGGTCCCCGAGCCGGTCCCCGAACCGGCCCGAGACGCGCGGTATGACGGGCTGACGGACTCGGACCGGCTGGCGCGGTTCCTCGCCGAGGCGGCGCTGGAAGCCACTGAGGACGACCGGCTGACGGTTCGCGAGCACCCCGGAGAGGACGGTCAATGACCGCCATACCAGAGCGGTTCAAGCGCCGTGTGCTCACCCATGCCGTCTCCGCCTCGTGCAGCAGCAACTACCCGCTCATCCTGCTGATCCAGGGGCATCCGGGTGACGGGAAGTCCTTCCAGGCGTATGAGACGTTGCGGAGCAGCAACTTCGCGGTCATGCGGTTCTCCTCCACCGAGCTGAGCGGCACGTACGAGTCGGAGTCGGTGTCGAGATTCAAGGACTACTACTCCCGAGCCGCGGAGAGCGCCGAGACCTTCCCCGAAGCCCTGCCGGTGCTTCTCCTGGAGGACTTCGACCTGAGCCCTGCCGGCCGGCGGGAAAGCAGCTTCTACACAGTGAACTCGCAACTCCTGTCCGGGTTCTTGATGAATCTTGCGGATGATGTCGCGCTGTGCCGGATGGACACGACCCGGCGGATTCCGCTCATCATCACGGGCAACGACATGTCCGTCGTCCACGGCCCGCTCCTGCGGCCAGGCCGGGTCGACGTCTTCACCTGGCGGCCCACCGAGCAGGAACGGGCCATCATGGTTCATTCCGCTCTCGCCAGCGCCGTGCCGTCCTTGGACTTCAAGCAGGCGATGAAGCTTGCCCGGGCGTTCTCAGACCTACCCATCTCGGCCTTCTCCGCCGCGCTGAACTTCTGCATCGGTCGGCGGGCGATGGCGGCCGCTGAAGCTGCGGGATTCATCAATCCAGTGGCCATCCGCGAGGAGTTCAACTCCACCTCGACGATCACGGTGGACGAGCTGGTCGCGGTGCTGAGAGAACGGGATGGTCCGGATGGTCGGCCTGGGGACTACCGGTGGAGACGCCGATGAGCGCGGGAGGCGTCCGCGCCCGTGTCAGCGCGGAGGTGGCCACCAAGACGCGCGTGCAGTTGCTGGGCGGCGTGGCGCGGAGGCTCGCCGGCTCGGTCGGCCTTCCTGAGCGGAACCTCGTGATCATCGAGCAGGGGATCGTCAAGCGGCTTCTGGCCGGTTTCGAGGTTGTCCTGCACGGCGAACCGGAAGAGCCGGGCGGCGACACGGAAGTGGGCTACCTCCGGCTCAAGATCGACTGGGAGCGGTACGCGGCCGTTCTGCTCAGCCCGCACGAGACGAACACCTTCGAGATCGACGCTGGTCGGGAGTTGACGAGCCAGGTCTCGGCGATACTTGGCCACCTCAACGCGTATATCGAGGCCACCTGCGCGAGACTGCCGGTTGTCCGAAGGCAGGTGGTCTACACCCCTCGCCATGGGATGGGCGACGCTTTCGACAAGGAGTTCGGGACCAAGGACCTCGCAGAAGACGAGACAGCCAGGCTGCGCGAGATCCGGAACGGGACGGTGATCGAGTTCAGCCCACGACAGCTCAGCGAACTCACGGTGGTATTCGGCCACAAACGCCTGGACTGAGCCGCCTGCCGGTCGCGACGGCCGCAGTTCAACGTCGGTGGGTCGGCCCGGGTTGGCGGCTTCAGTGCGGAGGCCGCCCAGGAGCGGCGCCGCCCGGCGCGCGGATCGACATGATCGCCAGTCGCTGTATCGTGGCCGGGCGCGCGGCCTGGCGGTCGAGCTGCCCACGCACGCGTACCTCACGGTGGCGCTGGACCTGGCCTGACCGTCACCTCCCCGCACCTCGTCCCGAGGTGCGCGGACGGCACTAGGCGAGGGTCGCGCGTTCCCCGGCGGCGAGGGTGAGCCGGCGGGTGTGCCGGTTCCCGGCCCGGTCGCGCCACCGGGCTTCGACGGTGGTGTCCGCGGTGGCCACCAGCGTCGCGGCCACCACGGCCCCGTCCACCCAGGCGAGTTCCGCGACGGTGACCGCGCCCCGGGCCCGCAGGCCGGCCACCGAGCCGGCGCCCCACGCGCTGGGCAGGGCCGGCAGCAGCTCGATGACGGGGACGCCGTCATGCACGAGGTGACTCTGCACGAGCAGTTCCGCGATCGCCGCGGTGACGCCGAAGTTCCCGTCGATCTGGAACGGCGGGTGGGCGCAGAGCAGCGAGGGGTACACCCCGCCCTGGTGCTCGCCGCCGGCCGGGGTCAGGTACGCGCCGAGCAGCCGGTGCGCGGCGTCGCCGTCACCGAGCCGGGCCCACAGGCCGATCTTCCAGGCGATCGACCATCCGGTTCCGGCGTCACCGCGTTCGGTGAGCGACCTTCGCGCCGCCGCCCGCAGCCGGGGGTCGCGGGCGACCGTCTGCCCCGGGTAGAGGCCGACCAGGTGGGACAGGTGCCGGTGGTGCGGCTCGACCTCCGGGTACTCGGCCGACCACTCCAGGAGCTGCCCGCGCGAGCCGACCCGCAGCGGCGCGAGCCGGGCCAGCGCGGCGCGTACCTCGTGCCGGCCGGCCACCGCCGCGTCGCCGAGCGGCAGACCGGCGGCCTCCAGCGCCGCCTGCGCCTCCAGGACGAACTCGAACAGCTCGCGGACCAGCGTCAGGTCCATCGCCGTACCCGCGTCGACGCTGGCCGGCCCGTCGCCGGTGCCGAACTCGTTCTCCGGGCTGGTCGACGGTGAGGTCACCAGGTGGCCGTCCGGGGCATCGACGAGCAGGTCCCGCACGAAGCGTGCCGCGTCCAGCGCGACCGGCAGCGCCACCTCGGCCAGGAAGCCGAGGTCCCGGCCGAAGCGCCAGTGCTCGGCCAGGTGCAGGGACAGCCAGGCCCCGGCCAACGGCCACTGCGCCCACTTCGGGTCGCCGTGCCCCTTGCCCACCGGCACCGTGATGCGCCACAGGTCGGTGTTGTGGTGGCAGGTCCAGCCGCGCGCCCGGTAGATCTCGCGGGCCGTGCCGCGACCGGCCACCGCGAGGTCGGTGACCAGTCGCAGCAGTGGCTGGTGGCACTCGGCCAACGCCGTGGTCTCCGCCGGCCAGTAGTTCATCTGGGTGTTGATGTTGACCGTGTACTGGCAGTTCCACGGCGGCGCCACCTGGTCGTTCCAGATGCCCTGCAGGGTGGCGGGCTGGCTTCCCGGGCGGGACGCAGCGGCGAGCAGGTACCGGCCGAAGGCGAAGGCCAGCACGCACAGCTGCTCATCCGGGTCGCCGGCGGCGCGGCGGGCCAGCCGGACGTCGGTGGGCAGCTCCGGCGCGGCGGCGTCGAGGACCAGGCGCACCCGGTCCATCAGCGTCCGGTGCTCGGCCACGTGCGCCGCGCGCAGCGCCGCCCACCCGGCCGCGCCCGCCGCCCGCAGCTCCGTGGCGCAGCGGGCGAGGCACGCCTCGACGTCCCGGCCGGGTGGGCTGTCCCAGGTCGTGAAGCCGGTGCGGATCGCGACGAACACCGTCACCGCGGTGGCCGCCCGTACCGCGAGCACCGGCCCGTCGGCCCGCTCCTCGATCCGCACGGCAGCCGCGTCGCCCTCGACCGTGGCCGTACACAGGGCGGCGGCACGCATCGCCGGGCTGTCGGCGTCGCCCGGCACCACCCCGTCGGTGCGCGGCCAGGGCACCACGTGGCGCGGTGCGGTCAGCACCAGTGCCAGCCCGGCCGGCCCGTACCCCCGCGTCTCCGCCCGGGGCTGCGGCGTCGCCCACCGCAGGTCCAGCCGGAGGCCGTCCGGGTCCGTGGTGGACAGCCGCACGGCCAGGACCTGGTGCCCGACGCTCGCGAACACCTCCTGCCGGACCGGGCCGCGCTCCACCACCGCGACGCCGTCGCGCAGGTCCAGCCAGCGCGCGTAGGTCGTGCCGGCCGAGGGGGCCGGATCCAGGTGGCTGATCCGCAGGTCACCGACCGGTTGGTACGCCTCGGCGTCGGCGCCCTGGGTGCCGCGCAGCAGCGATCCCGCCGCCACCGACCGTCCGGCTCGGACCAGGTCGCGTACCTCATCAAGCAGTCCGGGCGGTACGTCGGGCGGTGCCGTCTCACCCGGGCCGGACCAGAAGGTGTCCTCGTTGAGGCTGATCCGTTCGTCGGGGAATCGGCCGTGCACCATGGCTCCCAGCCGGCCGTTGCCCACCGGCAGCGCCTCCTGCCAGTGTTCGGCCGCGGCCAGGAACCTCAGCTCCGGTAGCACCCGCATCTCGCGCTCCTGCCCGATGGGCCGCCCGGGACGGCGGCGAGGCCGAGCATGCCAGCCCGGAACGTGCCGCGGGACCCCCGGTGCCCGGGCAGTGCAGGCCGAAACTTTCGGCACCGTCCGGTAAGGAAGCTGCGCCATCGGCCCGTGGTCCCGCTGGCAGTGCGGTCGTTGACGGATGACGTGGCACTTAGTAGCCTCAGCGCACGAAATCGTGACATGTAAAAGTCTCGATAATTTTCACAGCGCCGACCGGCGATCTCGCCAACGACGGGGCCACCGCTGACCCGTCGCCGCGGCGACTCGTCAGCGCCTGTCCGCGGTGCCCACTGCGGGTAGGACCGCCACCCTGATCCGCCGTGGCCACCCGGACCGCGGCGGCTCACGATCAGCGTATGGAGGGCCGTTGAAACGCGTCCGGATTACCGCAACCATCTTCGCCACCGTCGCGCTCCTCGTCGCCGGTTGCGGGGGATCGGGCGGCGACTCCAACTCGTCCGATTCGAAGACCTTCGAGTTCTGGTCGTTTGCCAACATCCACCAGAAGGACGACGTCGACGTCTACACCAAGGCGCACCCGGATGTGCACATCAAGCTCACCGAGGTGGGCAGCACCACCGAGACCGCCCAGGCGCTCACCACCGCGCTGGCCGGTGGCAAGGTGCCCGACCTGGTGCTGATCCAGGCTGACGACCTGCCGAAGTTCATGCAGTCTCCGGACAACTTCGTCGACCTCACCACGCTGGGCGCCAACGACATCAAGGGCAACTACCTCGACTGGGTGATGGCACAGTCGACGACCAAGGACGGCAAGATCATCGGCGTGCCGACCGACGTCGGTGGCCTGGCGGTCGCCTACCGTACCGACCTGTTCAAGGCGGCCGGCCTGCCCACCGACCGGGAAGAGGTCGCCAAGCTCTGGCCGACCTGGGACGAGTTCATCAACGTCGGCAAGACGTACGTCCAGAAGACTGGCAAGCCGTTCGTGGACAACACGCCGACCAGTGTCTTCTTCCAGGCGGTCAACCAGGGCAGCGAGCGCTACTACAGCGCCGACCGCCAGCTGGACTACGACAACGAGCAGGTCAAGGCGGCGTTCGACATAACGCTGAAGGCCTTCGGCGCGGGCATCTCCGCCAAGCAGGGGTCGTTCTCGACCGGCTGGACCGCGGCCATGAAGAAGGGTGACTACGCGGTGGTGTGCTCGCCGTCCTGGATGCTCAGCCAGATGAAGACGAACGCGCCCGAGACCAACGGCAAGTGGGACATCGCCACCATCCCGGGGGGTTCGGGGAACTGGGGTGGCAGCTTCCTCGCCATCCCCAAGCGGGCCAAGAACGCGAAGGCGGCGTGGAACTACATCTCCGAGATGCAGTCGCCGAAGGGCCAGCTTGATCACTTCCTGATGCTGGGATCGTTGCCCACCACGCCGTCGGTCTACACCGACCCGCAGCTGGTCGGCAAGACCGACCCGTTCTTCAGCAACGCGCCGATCGGCAAGATCTACACGCAGTCGGTGCTGGGGATCAAGCCGTTCTACTTCGGTCCCCAGGACGGCCCGGTCGGCACCGAGTTCCTCAACACGCTCACCAGCGTCGAACAGGGCAAGGTGGACCCGGCCAAGGCCTGGGACACCGCGCTGACCAATGTCAAGAACGCGGTACGCGGCTGACGGACGACTGATGCGCCGCAGCCGGGTGTCGCCCGGCTGCGGCGTCTCGGGAAGGTGACGCCTTGACCACCATGCTCAGCCCGGCCGCCGCCGCACCGGACCTCCGGACACCCAGCCGGAAGCGGCGGATCCAACAGAGCGTACGGGAGCGGCTGGCGCCGTACGCGTACATCTCGCCGTTCTTCGTGCTCTTCCTGATCTTCGGCCTCTTCCCGTTGCTGTTCACCTTCTACATCTCGCTGTTCGACTGGAATCCCATCGGCGAGCACCGCTTCGTGGGGCTGGAGAACTTCACCGAGCTCATGCACGACCCGCGCTTCTGGGGCGCCCTGCGCAACACGTTCAGCATCTGGGTGCTGTCGACGGTGCCGCAGTTGCTCCTGGCGCTCGGCCTGGCGCACCTGCTCAACCATGCGCGGCTGCGGCTGGCCACGTTGTTCCGGATGTCGGTGCTCGTTCCCTACGTCACCTCGGTGGCGGCCACGACCATCGTCTTCGCGCAGATGTTCGACCGCGACTACGGCATGATCAACTGGTTCCTCGAGCTGCTGGGCTTCGAGCACATCGACTTCACCGCGTCGCTGTGGGGCAGCCACATCATGATCGCCACGATGATCGCCTGGCGCTGGACCGGGTACAACACCCTGCTGTACCTCGCCTCGCTCCAGGCGGTGCCCCGGGAGTTGTACGAGGCCGCCGCCGCCGACGGCGCGAACGGCTGGAAGCAGTTCCTGCACGTCAGCATCCCCTCGCTGCGGCCGATCATCGCGTTCACCGTGGTGACGTCGACCATCGGCGGGCTGCAGGTGTTCACCGAGCCGCTGCTGGTCAACCCGGTGGGCGGACTGACCTGCGGGGCGGCCCGGCAGTGCCAGACCGTCACGCTGTACCTCTACGAGCAGTCCTTCGGGCAGTTCCACTTCGGCTACGGCGCGGCGGTCGGGGTCGCACTCTTCGTCATCGTGGTGGCCTTCTCCGCGTTCAACTACCTGCTGGCCACCCGCATCCGCTCGGAGCGCCCATGAAGCCCGCACCCTCGACCGCCACGCCCGCGCGGGTCCGGCGGCGCCACGCCAACCGCGTCCCGATGGCGGTCTACGCACTGCTCACCCTCATGGCACTCGTCAGTGTCTTTCCGCTCTACTGGATGTTCGTGGTGGCGACAACGGACACCGCCACCGCGACGACTCTGCCGCCGCACCTCACCCCCGGCGGCAACTTCCTGCACCTGGCGAAGCTGGTCTTCACCATCGTGCCGTTCGTGCAGTCCCTCCTGAACAGCCTCATCGTCGCCGGCACGGTCGCCGTGGGCCAGGCGGTGCTCTGCGCGTTGGCCGGCTTCGCCTTCGCCAAGCTGTCCTTCCCGGGCCGCAACACCCTGTTCCTCATCGTCGTGCTGACCATGACGGTGCCGGCGCAGTTGGCCATCGTCCCGCAGTACCTGATCATCTCCGAGTTCAACTGGGTGGACACCCTGCAGGCGGTGATCGTGCCGGGGTTGGTCAGCGCGTTCGGCATCTTCTGGATGCGCCAGCACATCGGCAGCAGCATCGACGACGAGCTGATGCACGCGGCGCGTGTGGACGGCGCGACCACCTGGCAGATCTTCTGGCGGATCGCCTTCCCGCTGGTCCGCCCGGCGGCATTCGTGCTGGGGCTGTTCACCTTCGTCTACGCGTGGAACGACTTCCTGTGGCCGTTCATCGTGTTGAAGTCGCCGGAGAACTACACCGTCCAGATCGCCATCAAGGCGCTGCAGCAGAACCGGGACATCGACCTGGGCCTGGCCATGTCCGGCTCGTTCCTGGCCACCATTCCCCTGCTGGTGCTGTTCGTCTTCGTCGGGCGGCGGCTGGTGCAGGGAATCATGGAGGGCGCGTTCAAGGGATGAGGGGTCGCCGCCGTTCCCGGGTCCGGTACCGCCGGTCAACTCGCTCCAGTACGTCGTGTCGCCCACTGGGAGGTAACTGTGCGGGATGACATCCGATCCCACCTGAGCCCGTCCACCGCTGGACCGGGAGGGCCGGTCCGGGGCCTTCACCTGTCGCGCCGGGCGCTGCTGGGGCAGGGCACGCTCGCGCTCGCCGGGTTGTCGCTGGGCCTGTCGGAGCCGGCGTTCGCGGCGCCGGCGCCGCCCGCCGGGTCGGGCGGCGCGGGCCCGTTCGGGCCGGTGGTGGTGGCGGACCCCGGAAACGGGGCGTCGTACGCCCGCGCCGTGCGGATCGAGGGATCGAACACCCTGCTGGCGACCTTCCAGCAGTTCGGGGCGCCCGGGTTCCCGATCTTCCGCAGCGACGACGGCGGTCACACCTGGCACCGGCACAGCAACGTGCCGGGCACCGACGAGGCCGCGGGGTGGTGGCTGCAGCCGTTCCTGTACGTGCTGCCGCGGGCCTTCGCCGGCCTCCCGAAGGGCGCGGTGCTGTGTGCCGGCAACTCGCTGGACGACTTCTCCAGCACGACGATCCAGCTGTACGCGAGCGTCGACGGCGGGGCCACCTGGACGTTCCTCAGCACGGTCACCGAGGGTGGCGCGCCGGTACCGGAAAACGGCTACACGCCGGTCTGGGAGCCGTTCCTGCTGCTGCACCGGGACCGGCTCATCTGTTACTACTCCGACCAGCGGGACCCGAAGTACGGGCAGAAGTTGGCCCATCAGACCAGCCGGGACCTGCGCACCTGGGGCCCGGTGGTCAACGACGCCGTCGGTACGGACTACAGCCAACGCCCCGGCATGACCACCGTCGCGCAGGTGCACCACAGCTTGTGGATCATGATGTATGAGGGCGGCGGCGACACCGGCGACAACTTCTACGCCGTCCACTACAAGCTGGCGAGGGACCCGGAGGCGTTCGGCCCGGCACCCGCCCTCGTGCTGCACGACCAGGACGGCTACGTCCCGTCGGCCGCCCCGGTCGTCTCGTGGTCGGACTCCGGCGGCCCGAAGGGGACGATCGCGGTCACCGCCAACAGCGACCAGGACCTGTTCCTCAACCGCGACCTCGGCGACCCGGACAGCTGGCAGCGGGTGCCCTGCGCGATCCCGGGCGGCTACAGCCGGTACACCATGCCGCTGGCGAGCACCGGATCGTGGCGCGAGCCCGGCCTCGTCCTCGTGGTGACCGGTCCGTACTACGCCGAGAACGGGCCCATCCAGGCCGGCGTGGTGCGACTGCCCTGACAACTACTACGGCAGCGGCGGCGACGCGGGGCCGCTGTTCGCACGCGGCCGCGGCCAGTCAGCGGACGACACCGTGGACGGCCCTCCGCCGTACCCGGGAGTGGGTCGGCGGAGGCGCCGGCCGGTCAACGTGCCGACCGGTAATCGAACCAGTCGAACCGGGCGGTTCCCTCGGTGACGTACATGCCGATGACCCGGCCGGTGAACCCGGAGGCGACCTCGGTGGACAGGTAGCGCCCGTCGAGTTCCGCCAGGCACGCCCAGCCGCCCTCGGTCTCGACCTCGAAGCTGATCGTGTCACTCCCGGCGGCGAGGACGCCCACGTGGCCCGCCTGCGCCAGGGCGTCGGACGAGGTGACCGTCGGGGGCAGCACGTTGTCGGTCCGGATGGTCAATGCCACGGTCACCGCACCGGCGGGCACCGGGCACTCCCCGAACACCTGACGAAACGGCCCGACCCGGCCGACGACCCGGGCCTGCCCGCGCGCGATCTCCAGGTCGTAGTGATGCGCCTCGTCGATCCTGATGGTCAGGCCCGATCGGCCGGTGCCGGGATCGATGCGGGCGCTGACCCGGCAGTCATGGTGCTGTTGGCGGCGGCCGACGATGGTGGCGCCGCTCCGGTCGAGGCTCTCACCGGTGGCGTGCAGGGTCAGCCAGCCGGGCCGGTCGGTCAGCGACCACGCCGAGGCCGACCGGTTCCGGGGGGAGATCCACTGCACCCCCAGCCGGTCGCCGTCGAAGTCATCCCGGTCGTCCCACCGGCTGGTCCCCGCCGGGCCGGTGTCGGTCGGGACCGGGTCGACCACCGGCCACCCGTCGACCCAGCGCACCGGCACCAGGAAGGTCTCCCGCCCCAGGACGTGGTACGGCGGCCACTGGCCCCTGGGCCGGATGCCCAGCAGCACCATCCACCACCTGCCGTCGGCGGCCTCGACCAGGTCGGCATGTCCGGTCGCCTGCACCGGCCGGTCGGTACCGCGATGCGTCAGGATCGGATTGGCCGGCCCGGGCTGGAACGGCCCGCGCGGCGAGCGGGCGCGGGCGACGCTCACCGCGTGGCCGGTGTGCGTGCCGCCCTCCGAGACCAGCAGGTACCACCAGTCGCCGACCCGGTACAGATGCGGCGCCTCGGGATACTGGCCACCCGTTCCCGACCACATCGCCACCGGCCCTTCGAAGACCTCTCCGGTGCGCGGGTCGATCCGGTACGACTCCACCCCGGACACCGTCAGCCAGCAGTTGCCGTCCTCGTCCCAGGCCAGGGACGGGTCCACGTGGGGCAGGTCCAGGTAGACCGGATCCGACCAGGGGCCGGCCGGGTCGGTCGCCGTCACGATCAGGTGCCGACCGAGCGTGACGTTCGTCGTGACCATCCAGAACCGGCCGTCGTGGTAGCGGATCGTGGGCGCGTAGATGCCCCGCGAGGCCGGCGTGTCGACGGGCAACTCGAGTTGGCCGGGACGGTCGAGCACGTTGCCGATCTGACGCCAGCGGCACAGGTCACGGCTGTGGAAGATCGGCACGCCGGGCGTGTACTCGAAGCTGGAGCACACCAGGTAGTAGTCGTCACCGGCCCGGCAGATGCTCGGATCGGGCCAGAAGCCCGGGAGAATCGGGTTGCGGCAGCTGAGGGCGTCGCCCTCCGCGGGCACCGGTTCCATCGCTCCATCCCTTCCCTGGTACGGGCACGACGCGCGTGCGCGGCCCGGCGGCCGGCGCCGGGTCAGCATGCGGCATGGGCGCGCGTCTGCGCAGCCCGCCCGGCACGGATTCCATGCCGCGACCGGGTTCACGGACCGGTCGTATCGTTGATCACCTCCCCGACCGAGGACGAGTGATGACAAGTCTCCGCCGCCGACTGTCCGGCCGGCTCCGCCGGGCCCGTCGCCACCCGGCCACGGAACCCCCGTACGCCGTCACCGTGCGGCGCAGGCTGCGCGTGCCGATGGACGACGGCGTCGAGCTGCTCGCCGACCTCTACCTGCCGGTCGGCCCGGTGGAACCGCCGCTGCCCACGATCGTGGTCCGCTCGCCGTACGGCCGGCACGGCTCGCTCACCCACGCGCAGGCGCTGGCCGGCGAGGGGTTCACCGTGCTGGTGCAGAGCTGCCGGGGCACGGGTGGCTCCGGCGGCAGCTTCCGACCCCAGCTCGACGAGCAGCGCGACGGCATGGCCACCCACCGGTGGGTACGCCGCCAGCCCTGGTGCACCGGCACCGTCGCGACGTACGGGGAGAGCTACCTCGGCTACACCCAGTGGGCCGTGGCGGGACGGATGTGCCGCGAGGACCCCGCGAACGCCCCGGACGCGCTGTGCCTGAACGTCACGATGGCCGACTTCGGCCCGATCACCTGGACCAACGGCGCCTTCTCGCTGGGCGGCTCGCTCGGCTGGTCACGCCTGATGGACCTGCGGGGCGTGCGCGGCGCCCTGGTCAGGGCGCGACTCGCGCGGCGGCCGGACCGGAAGCTGGCCGAGGCCTTCGACGTGCTGCCGCTGTCCCGCGGCGACACCGCCGTGGCCGGCCACCCGATCGGCTGGTACCAGGACTGGGTGACGCACGAGGCGCTCACCGACGACTTCTGGACCCAGCAGTCGCACACCGCCTCGGTGCCCGACGTCACCGCGCCCGTCTACCTGGCCACCGGCTGGTACGACATCTTCCTGCCCTGGCAGCTGCGGAACTACGCCCAACTCGTCGCGGCCGGTCGCCCGCCGCGGCTGACCGTGGGCCCGTGGGGCCACCGCGGCGAGCAGAGCCCGTTCCTCGCCGAGTCGATCGCGTTCCTCAAGGAACACTTCGCCGGCGCGCCCGCGACCCGGCCGGCGCCCGTGCGCGCCTTTCTCACCGGCGCGGAGCAGTGGCACGACCTGCCCGCGTGGCCACCGCCGGGCACCGCCGCGCAGCGGTGGCACCTGCACCCGTCCGGGCTGCTCGACCCGGCCGTCCCCGACGCGGGCGCCACCCGATACACCTACGACCCCGACCGGCCCACCCCCGCCCTCGGCGGTCCCAGCATGGGCCCGAACCCCGGGCCGGTCGACAACAGCGCCCACGAACGCCGCCCGGACGTGGTCGTCTTCCGCAGCCCACCGCTGGAGCACGCGATCGTGCTCGCCGGGGAGCCGATCGCCCGGGTCCGGTTCCGCTCGACGGCCGCCAGCGCGGACCTGTTCATCCGGATCTGCGACGTGCACCCCGACGGCCGCTCGATGAGCGTGTGCGACGGCATCCGCCGCATCGGCGGCATCGGCACCGCGGCCACCGACCCGCGGCCCGACGAGGACGGTTTCGTGACGCTGGAGGTGCCGCTGTGGCCGGCGTTCCACCGCTTCGCCGCCGGCCACCGCGTCGCCGTGCAGGTCAGCTCCGGAGCGCACCCGCGCTACGCCCGCAATCCCGGCACCGGCGAACCCGCCGCCACCGCGACCACCACCGTACGGGCGGAGCAGGAGATCTCCCACGACGGCGCCCACCCGTCCCGGATCGACCTGCCGATCTGGACCGGAACGGCCGCTACCCGGCGGCCGCGCTGAGATCCCGCGTGGTGTGCGCGCGGATACCCGGGTCGGGTGCGTCGGCGAACCGGGCGACGACCGCGCGGACATGCTGCTGAGCCGGCGCGGCGAGGCCGTCGTAGACCGCGACGAACAGTTCCCGGGCGCGGGCCCGGGGCCAACCGGGGGGCATGAGCTGGATCGGCAGCTGCGGGTCGAGGACGGGGAAGCGCCGGTAGGTGTCCATCACCGCGGTGCGGGTCGCGACCGCCTGGGCGCCGGTGATCCGCCCGGCCCGCACCCGCGGGAGCAGCGGCTGCCACCGCTGGATGAAGGTCTCGTACTGGTGGGCGATGGCGGCCACGTCCCAGGCCTCGAGCGGGGACCGGTTGCTCGGGCTCGCCAGGTCCACGTGACGCGCCCGGAAGATGCTCATCGCACCCACGCCGAAGGTCCGCAGGCGGGTCTCGACGGTCGGGTTCAGCGCGTCGGGGGAGACCCACAGCCCGTCGAAAAGCGACGCGAAGCCCAGCCAGCGCAACTGGTCGCGCAGCGCGCGCCGGTGACCGTTCGCCTCCTGGGGCAGGGAGAAGGCGACCAGCGTCCAGCACCCGTCCCACGAGTCGGCGCCGGCGGCGAATCCGGCGATCCACGCCCCGCCGCTGAGCAGCTCATCGGCGGCCGGCTGGGTCAGCCGGTACGAGCTGTGCCGCCCGTCCCGGCAGTTCTCCAGGACGCCCCGGCGGGCCAGCCGGCTGATGGCCGTACGGGCGCCGGCGGTGCTGACCCCGGTCTCCGCGAGCAGCGCGACGATCGACGCCGAGGGCAGCCAGGCGCGCGTACGCGCGGTGTAGTCCGCGATCAAGGTCATCGCCAGGCCCTGCGGCGAGCTGCCGGCCTGACGGCGGGGAAGCCGCACCGAGCCGGTGAGATCGGGGACCACGTCCTCCATTTCGTACGGGGTTACCACGGACACGCTCCGGTGCTCGGGATCGGGCTGGGCTCGACGACATCGGCAGGTCCATGATTATGCGCGGCGACCCGTGGCGCCCCGCCCCGGCGTCGACCCCTGACATCGGCACCCCTCGGCCAGAAGGGCCCACCGGATGGCATCCGTATTCCATGTGGCGACCAGCGGTTCGGATCGCGCCGACGGCAGCGCCGAACGGCCGTTCCGGACGATCAACCGGGCGGCCGGCGTCGCCCAGCCCGGTGACACCGTGCTGGTGCACGCGGGGGAGTACCGCGAGTGGGTGAAGCCACGCTACGGCGGTCTCAGCGACGCCCGCCGCATCACCTACCAGGCGGCGTCCGGCGAACACGTGGTGATCAAGGGATCGGAACGGATCACGGCTGGGAACCACTGGGTGGCACGGTGTGGCGGGCGGTGGTCGACAACTCGCTGTTCGGCTCGTTCAACCCGTTCGCCGAGGAGGTGACCGGCGACTGGATCGTCTACCCGAAGGGGGCGCCCCGCCGGCACCTCGGCGACGTCTACCTGAACGGGTTGAGCGGCTAGGAGGTGGCCAGCCGGGCCGAGGTCGACGATCCGCCCCGGCGGACCGAGGTCGTCGACGACTGGACCAGGGTGACCCGTCCGGTCCGCGATCCCGACCAGACCCAGCTCGTCTGGTACGCCGAGGTCGGCGAGCAGACGACGATCTGGGCCAACTTCCAGGGTGCCGCCGGCCCGATCGCGGGCCTTCGGTCCGGGGTGAGCCGGACGCGCGTGTTCTGAGCACGGCCCCGCCCGGGCCGTACGGTCACGGCGCCACCGGTGGCGCCGTGACCGCCCCGCGCTTGGCCCGCTGGATCTGCGCGTAGACGTGGGTCCGCAGCTCGGTGAAGCGGGGCAGGGCCCGGGTGGTGAGCTGATCGCGCTCCGCCGGGAGGTCGATCACGAGGTCCTCCTGCACCCGGGTCGGGGAGTTGGACAGCACGAGGACCCGTTGGCCCAGGTACACCGACTCGTCGATGTCGTGCGTCACGAAGATCGTGGAGATCCCGCGGCTCAGGTGCAGCTCGCGTACGAGGTCCTCCAGGTCCGCGCGGGTCTGCGCGTCCACCGCGGCGAACGGCTCGTCCATGATCAGCACTTCGGGTTGGTACGCGATGGCGCGGGCGATCGCCACCCGTTGCTGCATCCCGCCGGAGAGCTGCCAGGGATGGCTGTCCGCGGACCGGGGCAGGCCGACCGCCTCGATGGCGTCGGCCACCATCCGGCGGCGTTCGGCGCGGGAAAGCTTCTTGTGGCGCAGCGGAAGCTCGACGTTGCCCTGGACCGTCAGCCACGGGTAGAGGCTGCGGCCGTACTCCTGGAAGACCACGGCCATCGCCGGGCTCGGGCCGGTCACCGGTGAGCCCTCCATCTCGACCAGGCCGCTGGTGGGCCGGAGCAGTCCGGCCAGGCATTTCAGCAGGGTGGTCTTTCCGCAACCGGAGGGACCGACGACGCACACCAGTTCGCCGGGAGCCATGGTGAAACTGAGATCCCCGATCGCCTCGACCTCGCCCTGGGCGGAGGCGTAGACCTTCCGCAGGTGCTCGACCCTCAGCAGCGGGCTCTCGTCAGGCACGGGTGATCTCCTTCATTCCGTGGTACCAGCGCAGGACGCGGCGTTCGACGAGACCGAAGGCCACGGCGAGGAGGACGCCGATGAGGCCGAGCAGGAGGATGCCGCTCCACATCTCGGCGACCAGGTAGTTCCGTTGGAAGTAGGCGATCCGGTATCCGAGGCCGGCGGACGAGGCGAACATCTCCGAGATCACCATGAGGATCAGCGCCACCGAGAGCGCCTGCCGTACGCCGGTCATGATGCGCGGACTCGCCGCCGGGAGCACCAGCGCCCACAGCCGTTCCCAGCGGGGGATCCGGAACGAGTCGGCGGTTTCCAGCATCACGCTGTCGGTCGCCCGGACGCCGTCGATCGTGTTCAACAGGATCGGCCAGACCGCGCCGGACACGATGACGACGACCCGCATCGTGTCGGTGATGCCGAGCAGCAGCATCATGACCGGGATCAGCACCGGCGGCGGCAGCGCCCGGAAGAACTCCAGCAGCGGCTCGAGGAGTTCGCGTAGCGGGCGGAGCAGGCCGATGACGACGCCGGCGGCGACGCCGAGGAGGATCGACGCGACGAGGCCGAGGGCGAGCCGGTACAAACTCGGCAGGACGTCGTCGACGAACGCCGGGCCGATCCAGGTCCGCCGGAACGCGTCGAGGATGGTGAGCGGGCCGACGAAGAACCGGTTCGTCGATCCGGCGGACCAGATGCCCCAGAGCACCACGGTCAGCACGGGCAGGCCGAGCGCGAACAGGACGTTCTCGACGGCCCGCAGGACCGGGCCGGGCAGCCGGGCCTTTCCTGCGCCGAGGGCGGTCATCGGGCGGCCTCCTCCGCGAGTACCGACTGGTGCCAGGCCAACGAGCGCCGTTCGACGAAGCGGAACACGACGTTCACCAGCAGACCGAGCATCCCGGTGACCACGACGAGGCCGTACAGGCCGACGGCGTCCCCGGCGGAGCGGGAGAGCTCGATCATGCGCCCGAGGCCGGGGTTGCCGATCACCATCTCCGCGGTGACGGCCAGGATGAGTGCGACCGCCGCGGCGAGGCGCAGACCGGTCAGCAGGTACGGCAGCGCGGCCGGGAGGACCAGGTACCGCAGGCGCTCCCGGCGGGTGAGGCGGAAACTGCGAGCGGTGTCCCGGGCCACCGTGTCGATGTCGGCGACACCGTAGATGACCTGCACGAACACCTGCCAGAACGCGGCATAGACGATGATGACGAGGGCGGCGCGCAGGTGCAGGCCGAACATCAGCACGGCGAGCGGGATCAGCGCGACCGACGGCACCGGCCGCAGGAACTCGACCGTCGTGTGCGTCGCCCGCCGCAGGAACGGCACCATCCCGACCGCCGCGCCCAGCACGACCGCCGCGAGCGTCGCCATCGCCAGGCCGATCGCCCACGACGTCATGGTGTACGAGAGCCGCCGCCAGAACGCCAGGTCCCGCAGCTCATGGAAGAGCCACCCGATCACGTCCGTGACGTACGGCAGGTACTGCGGGTCGACCAGTCCCAGCGTCGGGATCAGTTGCCAGCCGACGAGGAACCCCAGCAGGCCGAGGGCGCCCAGCAGAACCTTGCGCACGGCCGGCTACTGCTGCTGGATGAGGCGGTCGAGGTCGGGCCGCCGGTCGAGCACGTGGTACTTCTGGGCGAGCGCCGCCAGTTGCTCCAGGCTCGCCCGGTCGAGTTCCCACCCGAACGCCGGGAGCCGCACGGAGTCCGCGACCGCATCCGGTAGCTCGAGATTGTCCTTGATGGCCTGTCGGAGGCTTGCCTCGTTGGCCGGATCCTTGGCCCAGGCCAGCGTCTTCTTCATCGCCGCCGAGAAGTCCGCGACTAGCGAGGCGTCCGACTTCGTCAGCTTGGCCGACGTGATCGTGGTGAGGGTGGCGAGCCCCGGGACCGTGGCCTGATACGGCGCGACCACGAGCACGTCGCCGCGCTTGCGCAGTTGGGTGATGAACGGCTCGGTCACCCAGGCGGCGTCGATGTTGCCGGCCGCGAGCTGGGCCGGGGCGTCCGGGAAGGCGACCTCGACGAACTTGACCTTGGTGGGGTCGCCGCCGTCCTTCTCGACCGCGGCCATGATGGTGACATCGCCGGCGGCGCCCAGGCTGTTGACCGACACCTTGCGCCCGGCGAGCTGGGCCGGCCGGGTGATGCCGGATTTCGCCGATGCCACCACGGCGTTGATGTCGTCACCGTCCGGGTAGGACGACGCGTAGTTTCCGACGATCACCACGCCGAGGTTCTGCAGATCGGCGCGGAACGGGCCGAACGGCTGACCGATGGCGAAATCGATGTCGCCGTTGATCAGGGCCGGGATGGCCTGCGCGCCGCCCTGCGCGGGCAGCACCTCCACGTCGAGCCCCTGCTCCCGGAAGATGCCCGCCTTGATGCCGCCCCACAGCGCCGCGGTCTCGCTGATGGGCAGCGCCGCCACCCGGACCTTCCGCAGGTCGCCGCTCGCTCCGGGAGTCGGGGAGGTGGCATCGGAATCCGTACAACCCGTCAGGGCGATCGCGATGCTGGCGAGAACAGCGAGGGCGGTGACCTTCTTCATGGACGGGCCCTTCCGTGCGCAGCGCTGGTGCATCCCGACGAGTTGGGGCCGGCGAGGTGACGTGGACCGTCCGGCCGCGTCGATCAGCGTCAGGCAGAACAGATTGATTGTCAAGAATTCAGATATCGCCGGTGGCATTGCTATTCGGGAGCGCCGGCCGGTCGTACTTTCCATTGAGAAACGTCTTGACGCGCGACGATTTTGTGACCAAACTGTGCGGTTGGTTGTGCGGCGGCGGAGGGGAGCGACGGCGTGGCCATCGTGATCGTGGGTGCCGGTATCGGTGGCCTCACCACCGCGCTCAGCCTGCACCGGGCCGGGTTCCGCGAGATCGCCGTCTACGAGCGCGCCGCCGCGCTGCGCCCGCTCGGCGTCGGGATCAACCTGCTCCCGCACGCCGTCCGTGAGCTGACCGAACTGGGCCTCGGCGAACGCGTGGAAAGCCTGGGCGTCGCACCCGGCACGCTGGCCTACTACAACCGGCACGGACAGTTGATCTGGAGCGAGCCGCGCGGGCTCGACGCCGGATATCGCTGGCCGCAGCTCTCCGTGCACCGCGGCCGGTTCCAGCTGGAACTCCTCACCGTGGTGCGGGAACGGCTGGGGGCCGACGCGGTGCGTACCGGGCACCGACTCGTCGGCGTCCGGGACGGTGTCGCGCGCTTCGAGACGGCGGCGGGGGAGGTCGGCGTCGCGGCCGACCTGATCATCGGCGCGGACGGCATCCATTCCGCGCTGCGCCGGCAGTACCAGCCCGGCGAGGGAGCGCCGCTCTGGAACGGGCTGACGCTGTGGCGGGGGACGGCGCGGGCGCCCGGATTCCTGGACGGACGCACCATGATCATGGCGGGCGACGCGGAACAGAAGTTCGTCGCGTACCCGATCGGTCCCGACCTGATCAATGTGGTCGCCGAGCGGCGCGGTCCCGGTTTCGCCGGGCCGAACGCGGACTGGAACCGGGCGGTCGACCCCGCGCCGGTCGTCTCGCTCTTCGCGGACTGGCGGTTCCCGTGGCTCGACGTGCCGGAACTGCTGGCCGCCGCCGACGAGATCCTCGAATACCCCATGGTGGACCGGGACCCGATCGACCGGTGGACCCACGGCAACACGACGCTGCTCGGGGATGCCGCACACCCGATGTACCCGAACGGATCCAACGGCGCGTCGCAGGCGATCCTGGACGCGCGTACCCTCGCCTTCCACCTGGCCGGCGCGCCGACGCTCCGGGCGGCGCTCGACGCCTACGAGGCGGACCGGCGGCCGGCGACCACCGCGCTCGTGTTGAGCAACCGGCGGCAGGGCCCGGAACAGGTGATGGTGCTCGCCCACGAGCGCGCGCCGGCCGGGTTCGCGCACATCCACGACGTCATCCCGCCGGACGAGCTCACCGAGATCGCCACCGGGTACAAGAAGGCCGCCGGCTTCCTGCCCTCCGCCCTCAACGAACGGGCCTCCCTGACGCCGACGGCCTTCTCGGGCATCCTGCCGTGACCCGCCCGGACCCGACCGAACTGGACGCGGCGCGACTGGCCTCGGTGATCTCGCCGCTGCGCCGTACGCTGCTCGCCGCCGCCCGGGCCGCCGAGCACCTGCCGGAGATCCCGGACGCGCAGATCGAGATCGTGCGGGCGCTGCCCCGGGGCACGGTGGCCGGTCCCGGCGAACTCGCCGAACGACTCCGCCTGAGCCGCTCGACGGTCAGCAACCTGCTCACCGCCATGGAGAACAACGGACTCGTCGAGCGCCGCCCCCGTCCCGGCAACCACCGGCACGTCGACGTCCTCGCCACCGAGAAGGCCCTCGACCTGTTCGACCGCTTCGACCTCGCCAGCGGAGACCTGGTCGCCCGCGCCGCGGCGACCCTGCCCGCGGCGGACCGGGCGGCCCTCGCCGCCGCGGTGCCCGCGTTGGAACGCCTGCGCGACGCCCTCACGCGGACCAAGGAGGCTTCATGAGTACGCCGCCACGGCGGCCGGCGCACCGCGCCGACCTGGACAGCCGCCACCCCGATCCCCGCCCCCGCCGCGCCGACCTCCCGGCCGGCACCCCGTGAGGGCGCCGGCGGTTCCCGGTCTGGAAGCCGCGTTCGACGTGGAGGCCCGGCTCGGCGCGCTGGAGGACCACGGGGTGACCCGGGCCGGTCACCGCCGCGTCGTGCCGATCGTCGGCGGCCAGGTCACCGGCCTCTTCGCGGCGGACATCCTCCCCGGCGGCGCCGACTGGCAACTGGTCCGACCCGACGGCGGGATCGAGATCGACACGCGCTACTCGGCGCGCACCGCCGACGGCGGCCACGTCTACATCCGTACCTTCGGCGTCCGCAGCGGCCGCCCGGAGATCCTCGAAGCGCTGCTCCGCGGCGACCCGGTCGACCCCGCCGAGTACTACTTCCGGCTGGGCGTACGACTGGAGACCTCGGTGCCCGCGCTGGCCGTCCTGGAGCAGTCCCTCTTCGTGGCGTCGGCGATCCGCGAGGCCGACCGGGTCCGCTACACCGCCTACCGCGTCACGTAGGTCTTCCCGGCGTCCGGCGGAGCGCGGCGCCTGATCCGCCACGGTGCCGGGCGGGTGCGGAGCCGCACGAGGCCACCCGGTGCCGCACGGACGGTCGCGGCGGTTGACCAGCGGCCGCGACCCGGGCGTGGCGTCGGCGCGGTACGCGGTGTCCCGCGGCCATCCCGGCCCACCTGCCCCGCGGGCCCGGTGCCAGCCGGCACCGGGCCCCGGGTAGTGCCCCGGTCAGGGACTGGTGCAGGTGATGTTGCTGGCCGGGGTGGCGCCATCCCCGGTCGCGGTGAACCCGAAGGTGGTCGAGGTGTTCGCGCCCAGCGTGCCGTTGTAGTCGGCATTTCGCACGGTGACGTTGCCGGTGGTGCCCGTGTTGGTGCCGTTCCAGAGGCTGCTGATGGCCTGGCCACTGGCCAGGGTCAGCCGTACGGTCCAGCCGTTGATCGTGCTGGCGGTGTTGTTGGCCACGGTGACCTCAGCCTGGTAGCCGCCGGGCCAGGTGTTGATCGTGCGGTAGGTGGCGGCGCAGTTGCCCGGCGGTGCGGTCGTCGGGGGCGCGGTGGTGGGCGGAGCGGTGGTCGGCGGAGCGGTGGTCGGGGGCGCGGTGGTGGGCGGCGCGGTGGTCGGGGGAGCGGTGGTGGGCGGCGTGGTGGAGGTGAACTGGGTGAAGAATCGCCAGATCTCCCCCGAGGTCCAGGTCCGGGAGTCGTTGGGGCTGGACGATCCGTCGACCGGGCTGGGGGTGTGGTCCCCGTCGAACGCGGCCCACTGCACGGGGTAGCCGGCCCGGCAGCCCGAGTAGACGGTGGTGATGTGGCGCAGCGTGTTCAGGCCCGGCTCGGGCGGGTTCTGCGCGGTACAGCCGTTGTTCCGCACGAACGTGTCGCGCAGCGACCGGCCCATGGAGATGTTCAGCACGCTGTCGTGGGTGCCGTGGATGCCGAAGTACGGCACCGGCGAGGTGCCGCCGTTGCATCCACTCAGGTTGGCGCCGGACAGGACCGCGACCGCCCGGACCACGGTGGGCCGAGCGCACGCCACGGCATAGCTCATCGCGCCGCCGTAGCTCCAGCCGAGCACGAAGCGCTGGGTGGTGTCGACGCAGAGGTCGCCCTCGACCTGCCGCAGGATGTCGTCGAAGAGGGTCAGGTCCCGCCCGTTGGTGTTGGCCCAACCGGCGTCGATGCCCTGGGGCGCGACGAAGATCGTGCTGTTGTTCGCCAGCGGCGCGAGTCCGTAGTAGCCGGCCGAGGCGACGTTGTTCGCCGAGCCGTTCAGCCAGTGGAAGCCCACGACCAGCCGGTACGGGTTGTTCCGGTCGTACCCGTCCGGGATCCGCAGGATGTAGCTCCGGTTCTGCCCGCCGCTCTGGATCGTGCGCGTACCGCTGGTGAGCGTCGGCGCCTTGCCGCAGCCCGCGGTCGCGGCGAGAGTGCCGTTCGTCGCGGCCTCCGCCGCGTTGCCGAAGCCCGCGCTCCACGCGCCACCGGCGGTCGCGGCGAGCAGAACCGCCGCGGCCGAGATGGATGAGAGAAGATGTCTCCGCTTCATTTCTGCTTGACTCCTTGCCATTGGTCGGGGGGGTACCGGTGGTGTGGTGCGAGGCCGATCCGGGTGACGGCGGGACGCGCTCCGTCGACCGGCGGGTCAGCGAGGTGCCGGCGGCTTTCCCGGGCGACGCCGGGTGGGCATGGCGACGCCCGTTCCGCTCCGATCGGCGTGCTCGTGGTCCGGGCCCGGCGTGCCCGCGCGGGTGCGGCCGTGCGTCGGCGCCGGGATCGTCCGCGACGGCATGGAGGAGGGGCAGGTGACCGGACCGGCGTCGACCGGCGACCACGTGTGGTCGGCTGGCCCCGCGGAGCGCCCGGACTGGTCACCCACCGGCGAGGCGGTGTGGGTGGCCTGCCCCTCGGTGCGCCTTGCCGGCTGGATCGGTGAGCGCGAGCGTGCCCTTCGCCCGCGCGGCAAAAGATAGCATGTTATCGATAACATCCTCAATCGAGCGAGCCGCTCACCAGTGCGGGCTTGCTACCAGGAGCAGACCGCGCAGCGCATCACCGGACGCGCGCCAAACGATGATCTAAGACTTCACGCAGGCATTGATGTCCGCCCAGGCGGTTCCGTCCCGACGTCAGACCGGACCGCGATCGCCCTCTTCCGCACCACCACGGCGGGCGCGTGACCAAACCTTCTGCTACCGCCTGGCCCCGCCCGATGCCGCTCTCCCTTGTCGACGAGACCGGCCGTCATACTCATCGAGCGGAAGTCGGCTGAGGAGCGGTGGCGACATGGGACGACGGTGGATCTACTCACGTTGGTTCGCCCTCGGGGTGGGGCTGGTGGCGGGCGCGGTGGTGGGCCTGGCCGTCTATTGGGGTAGCCGGTTGCATGGCCCGGGCCTCTACACGTTGTGCGGCACTATGGCCGGAGGGATTGCGGCGCTGGTGTTCTACGGGTATGCCCGGTCGGCCCGACTCACCGAGCTGAAGGTGTCGATCCCGCACCTGACCGACCTCACCTTCGCGGTCACGTCGAGCAACGAGGGTGTGGCATGGCGGCTCTTCGTCGAGTCAACGACCCGGGTCTCCGCCCAGCCGTTGGCCGACGGCACTGGCGTGATTCGCGAGGCACTCAACTCTCTGTACGCACTCTTCCAATCGGTTCGCACGATCCTGCTCGAGGCTCGGCCGACGGCCCGGGCCGGTGGAGTCCAGACCGTGGAGCATCTGGCGATCGGCATGTTGAACGTCCAGATGCGTCCGTTCATGTCGAAGTGGCATTCCCTGCTGTTGGAATGGGAAAAGGCGAATCCGGGTCTGCCGGAGTCGCAGTGGCCGCAGAACAAGCAGTGCCGTGAGGAGCTCGAGCGTATGCGCCTGGGGATGCTCGAATACATCCGGGGTCTTGGTCAGCTGGCCGGAGTCCAGAACGTCGACGCGATGCTCGGCGGCGAGGCCACCACGTGATGGTGGCGCGCGTTGCGCCGACCCGCGGTGCGCTGGTACCGCCGGTCCCAACCGCGGATCTTGCGCGACGACACCAGTTGACGGCCGGGTCGCGAGATCGGCTGGCGCGGGCCCACCCGTTAGGCTGGTCGATCCCACGTCGAGATCCAGCAGACTGGACACATGTCCCCGCGCGAGGCCGAACGGAAGGTCTTCCTCTCGTACGCGAGCGCCGACCGGCCCTTCGTCCAGCGTCTTGCGGCCGATCTGCAACGCGCTGACACGACCGCCTGGATCGACCAGCGCATGCTCGACGTCGGCGACGATCTCGCCCGGATCGAGGCGGCAATCCTCCAGTCGGACTGCATGGTGGTCGTCGTGTCCGCCGCGTCGATGGCCTCCGGCTGGGTGGAACGCGAGATCGGCATCGCCCAGGGGGCCGGCATCCGGGTACTGCCGGCGCTGCTGGACACCGTCCCCGGCTCGGGCGCGGAACGGTTCACCGCCATGGCCTTCGCCGACTTCCGGCGCCCGCAGGCATACCGTCGGGAACTCTTCCGGCTGACCGCCGCCATCGAGGGAGTACCGGATCGTTCGTGGTTTCTCACCGGGAAGGAGGCTGTCGCCAAGGTCAGGTCCGAGCGAGGCCCGGCGGGCCAATTGTTCGGCCTGTCCCAGCAGGGCGTCGCCACGCTCTACTGTCTGGCCAACCGTCGGGAATGGGAAACCGCCGACACAGCCGACGGCACCAGCCGCATGTGGATCACGGAATTCTTCACGCCGGAGGATGGCCGGATCGAACCGTTCGCTGTCGTCGATGGGGTCGTCCACCCGCTGCCCGCGCTCTATCTCAACGACGTGGACCCCACGCCGCTCCCGGATTCCGTTGTGGTGTTCTCCTGCGCGCTCAACCATCGTCCCGGGCTGTCCGAGGAAGAGGCGCGACGACTCCTTGAGGAGAACCCCGGGGAGACAACCCACATCTCCCGGCGCTATTCGCGCTTTCGTCCGCTTCCGCTGACCGAAGCCTTCGTAGATTCTCCCACCGCGGTGGCGGCGGCGCTCGCGGCCATATTCGGGCCGGCCGAGGGACCTTCCCGGGCCGACGATTGCCTGGTGTTGACCAAACTGGAACGCGACAAGCGGAACGGTCGGCTGCCAACCTGGACGGTGTCCATCTTTGACCCGGCGCTGCCGGAGAGCATCGTGACCGTCGGCGTGGACGCGGCCACCGCGGCGGTTCGCGCTCCGCGCATGCGAAGCGAGATGCTGAACGCCGCCTTCTTCACGGTCCACACGGACAACGACGGCAATTATGTCATATCCATGGCAAACCAGCTACGCGCCATCGATAACCATATCTGGGACATTCCGGATAGGCAAGCTGCCCCCGACGGTCTGACCGTTGCCGAGGCGCTGGCCGCGGTGCAGAAGTACATGGACGATCTGGGGCAATCACAGGAATGGCAGCTGGCATTCCTTTCGAACACGGGGGTGACGGACAGCTTCAGCGTCGCCGCATCCGCGGCGGCCGGGCTCATGCGGCCGGATGGGCGGGCGGGGCAATGGGTGATAGAGCTCTGCGGACGGACCGGGGAACCGGTGCGGGAGGGTGATCGAAGCGGCTTCCGGTACGCGTTCAAGCGGCTCATCTGTACCCCGGACGGGTTGCTTGAGGACAGCCGTATTGATCATCTGACCTGCACAGCTCCTCTTTCGGACTCGCCGTTGCCCGATGATGTCCCAGGCGCCCTGGAGCGCGCTCGAGACCTGGCCATCTCGTCCGCGGGCAGCGACTTCGAGTTGATGTCCGTCGCACTGCGCCGGAGGACGCCGAAGGTGGACTGGTACTTCCGCTTCTACGACGATCGGGACATTGTCGCCCGAGTAGCGATATCGGGCGACGGCTACCGCCTGGCAGACCTCTAGACTGGTCGAACCAGAAGGTGCGCGCCGCTCCCTCGGCCCGGCGCCGTCCCGCCGGCCCGCGGACCGGGTATTTTCCCTGGTGGATCGCCGACGCGGAGGGGAGCAACGAGGTGAGCGAGGTGACCATCACCAACCGGCGGGCCGACAGCTCCGCCAACGAGGACCTGACCCGGCTCGCCCGCCACGGCGCCGACGCCTTCGGCTACCAGGCCGACCTGCGTGTCGACCGCCGGCTCGCCCAGCTCCTGCGGCTGCGGGTGTCGCAGATCAACAACTGCACCTACTGCCTCAACCTCCACTACGAGGCGGCCCGGGACGCCGGCATTCCCCGACCGGTGATCGATACCCTGACCGCCTGGTGGGAGACCGACTTCCACGACGACGCGGCCCGCGCCGCCCTCGCCTACACCGAGGCGCTCACTCGCGTCGCGGACGTGACCGTCGCCGACGATGTCGGCGCCCGGCACGCCGCGCTCGCCGAGCACTTCTCGGCCGACGAGATCCTCGAGATCATCGGGATCGTCATCAACATGAACGTCTGGACCCGACTCAAGCTGGCCGAGGGCGCCGCCCCCGGTTTCGCCGACCAGGCAAGGCCGTGAACCGGCTCACCCGCCGGGTCTGACCGGCCCGCTCCGCAGGCCGCTACCGGCGGGTGTCGGACGGGACGGACGCTGGTGCGGGCACGACGTCGGGCGGCGGCCGCCGCTCCGGACGGGCCCGGGCGCGCACCAGGTGGTGCAGCAGCATCAGGGGAACCACGCCGACCGGGTACCAGGCCAGGTCGACCGGATCGAACCGCACCCCCAGCGCCAGCCTCGCCGCCAGGCTCCGTGCCGACAACTCGGCCGGCACCCCGGTCAGCTGCGCGCACTCCACCATCCAGCAGAACGTGGTGGCGACCGCCCCGGCCGGCACCGGCGCCAGCCGCGGCCACAGGAACAGCACCCCGGCCCAGACCATCGACGCGTACAGCGCGGTGCCCGAGTACTGCCGCAGCGCCCCGTCGTCGAGAGCGCGGATCAGCAGCGCGAGGCCCAGGAACAGCAGCGCGGCCACCGGCATGAGCAGCCGCACCCTACGGGCCGTGATCGGCATTCGCGCGATGGAAGGCACCGCACCACCGTACTGTCCGACCGCGGTGCCGGTCGGACTGCTACGGCGGCACCCGTCCGGCGACTCAGCTCACCTGCTCAGGAGTGGTTGCCAGCCGTCGCGGTAGCGCACGCCACGAGGTTGGAGCCGGACCTGGTCGTGCACCGCCCCGGGGACCGGCTCGGTGCGTACCTCTCGGGGCCGGTCGACCACCACGCAGACGTCCTCGCCGGGCCACCACCAGCCACAGGAGCGGGCCAGTCCGGCCCAGGCGTCGAGGTGTTCCGCCTCGCCCGGCCCGTACCGGGCGAGGCCGAGCCGGTGCAGCACGTCGTAGTAGGCGATCCAGTACGCGTCCTGCTGCCCGTACCAGCAGACGGGCACCGGGCCGTCGCCCGCCAGCGCCGCCCGCACCGGCAGGTAGTACCCGTGCGCGAGGCTCCGGTGCAGGGCCGTGCGTACGCCCTGGTGCAGCACGACAGCGAGCGGCACGCCGCGGTCGAGCGCCGCTACCGGCGCCAGTTCGGGCCATGGTTGCTTGGTCTTGCCCGTGCGTACGGGCGACAGCTCCGGATCGGCGTGCGTGACGCCCGCGCTCAGCGCACCGCGCAGCTGGGCGGCGATCATGGCGATGTCGCTCGCCAGCGGCGGTGTCCCGTGCTGCCGTGGGTTTCGGATGCGCTCGGAGAGTTGATCGAGGGTGGGCCAGCCGGTGATCAGGGGGCGCGCCTTGTCCGGCGAGTCGACCCATTCGAACCGGGGTCGCGGCCGTGAGGCCCGGGCGTAGATGGCGGTCAGGCAACGCTCGGCGGTCGACGGGTCAGCCGGCTCGGTGGACAGGGCGTGGTCGAGCCATTCCTGGCGGATCCGGACGGCCTGCTGCCACAGGTCGTGCGGGTTGCCGCTGCGAACGGCCTGTGGCGGATTCGCGGCGTCGTCGCGCCGCGTGGGGACGCTCAACGCGCCAGGGCGTCGCCGCCCTTCCGGTAAGAGATCATGGAGCGACTATGGCCCGCGACGCGATGCCGGCGCAAGGCGGTTTCCCGCCCTCCCCGGCGTCGGCTGACCTCGCGGGAGCCGCCACCGCGGCCGTCGAGCGAACCGCGCCCGCACGTCACGCGAGGCGGATGGCCGGTATGGTCACCGCTCACTACTGTTGCGAGAGCCTCAGGCGGAACCGCCACCGTCCCCTGGGACGAGAACACGGCCGGCGGGGTCGGACGCGGGAT
This sequence comes from Micromonospora sp. NPDC049836, assembly GCF_044465125.1. Classification (NCBI taxonomy): domain Bacteria; kingdom Bacillati; phylum Actinomycetota; class Actinomycetes; order Micromonosporales; family Micromonosporaceae; genus Micromonospora; species Micromonospora sp. NPDC049836. The sequence continues at coordinate 640,942 of NZ_JBITLH010000002.1, read as the reverse complement.
CCCGGACATGCTCCTGCGAACGGCCCGGTGGGCCCCCGGGTACGCACACGTGGATGAGGAGTGGACGATGGGCCCCGACCACGATCCGCGTGATGTGCACGTGGTTGCGGTCGGCATCGACCAGTATGCGGCGGGCCGCGAGTGGAGCCTGGTCGGGCCGGCCGATGACGCCCTCCGGTTCGCCCGTTGGTTTGTGGCTCGGGACGTGCCGCCCGGGCAGGTGACCGTGCTGTCGTCGCCCTGTCCCGCCCCGGACGCCGTCCCGCCGGGAGTCGTCCTGCGGCCAGCCGACCGGGCGACCGTACGTGAGGTGCTGTTGCGGGAACTGCCGGCGCGGCAGGCATCGACCCTCTACGTGATCTGGGGCGGCCACGGCTATGTCGACACCGGCCGTCGCCGGCGGCTCTACTACGCCGATGCCACCGCCACCGACGCCGCTTCCCTCGACCTCGACTCGATGCTTGCCACGTTCGCCTCCGACCTCGTGCCGGCATTCGATCAGCAGGTCTGGATCATCGATGCGTGTCAGCTGCACGATCGACCGCAGGGCGTGTCCGTGCCCGGCAGCGAGACATTCCCCGTCGGGGCGCCGGTCGCCGGCCGGCGACAGGACGTCCTGTTCGCCGCCGGCCTCGGCCAGGTCGCGGCCAACCTGGGGGTACGGCGCACCGGACTGTTCAGCCGGGAGATCCTGCGACTGCTCGACAACGGCGAGGCCGGTCGGCTCGCCCAACCCGAGCGGCTCATGTCCACCCTGCGGGAACGGTTCGCCGTAATGCGGGCGAGCGGTCTGACCGCGCAGACCCCGACCTATCTCTGGCACCGCAACGCCCTCGGGGACGAGGGTCTGCTTCTGCACCGATCCGAAGCCGGGACCGTGGCGCCCGCGGCGCCGGTGCCCCCGTCACCGACCCCGGCCATGTTGGGCCCCCTGGTGGACGCGCTGCTCGAGGTGCCGGAGTTCCTGCGACCGAACGACCGCGAGGAGATCCTGACCCTGTTGCGTGGCCAGGTGTACGCGGCCATCCGGCGCAGTAGCGCGGCGCGGCACGATGCCATCAGCGTTGTGCGAACGTGTCTGCGGTATCCGGGAGCCCTGTCCGAACTCGTCGAGGCGGTCCGCTTCTTCGCCACCGACGACGCCGCGATGGCCCGGGTCGAGGACGCCGCCGCGCGGCTGCTGCCGTCTTCCTGACCGCACGACGCTGGTTTCCGCGAGCGTCCACATCGGAAGGCGTCAGCGGGATTCGGCCTGTGGCGCCGGTCGCTCGGCGCTTTCGCCGCCTGCAGCGGTAAGTAATAATGGCGCTATCGACTGTCATCATTTGGGGGGTTGCCGTACATGGAGGAACGCCTCGCCGGTATCGAGTCTGAGTTGCTTGACTTGTCGGCGGTGACCGTGGCGACGCTGCGATCCGTCGACCTCACCGGCATGACTGCGGCGATCTCGCGAGTATCGGAAAGAATCGCCGATTCGGGGGGCAGCATCAGCGGCTACAGCGGCTCCTTCCCGAGCCGGATACGGTCCGCCGGACCGGATTCGGAGGAGCATGTCGTCTGATTCCCTCCCGTTAGGTCCGACCCACCTCGAACAAGAACACTTCCAGGCCCTGGCCGCCGGGGCCGGAGACGAACAGAGCATCGCGGCACTCTGGCGGTCCGAGCGCAGCTGGCGGCTGATCGTGCTGCGCGCTCTGTTGGACGGCTGCGCCACCCGAGCCGACGCTTCCGGTCCGCTCGCGCCGGTCAGCGAGGCCTGGGAGCTCCTGGTCCGGGCATACGACGCCGCACCAGGGACCACCGAGGACATTCTGGCCCGTCCGCAGGTCGGCAGCTGGGCCGCGCACACCCTGCGTCGGCTGCGTGACGACCGCCCCGACCCGGTGCCGTTGTGGCTGGACGTCGGCTACCTGCACGCCCTCGCGGCGGCAAGCGCCGTTCGGGCCGGCGTCTCCTTCGAACTGGACATCCCGGCGCGCCACCGCACCGCGGTGCTGCCTACCGTGGGCACCGCGTCGGTCCCGCCGGATGTCGAGGTCGTCCGGGTTCGGGCCGGCGGTGGACAGGCCGAATTGGAGACCGGCGCCCGGACCGTGCGGTGCCGACCCGGCGACCGGGACTGGCACGAACCCGTCGTCATCGAGGTCCGCGCGGACGGCGCCGACCTCCGGGTCGAGCTGCTCGATCGCGACCTGTACCGCGACCTGCGGGGCCCCTCGCCGCCGCATCCGCTGTCGGAGTCCCAGATCAGCGACTGGCGTGCGGATCTCGCGCGGGCCTGGGCACTGCTGGTCCGCGAGCGGCCCGGCCCTGCCCAGGCGATCTCCGGCATCGTACGGACCCTGACGCCGGTGCCGCGCCGTGAGCGGTTCCGACCGCTGTCGGCGTCGGGCACCGAGGCGTTCGGCGGCATCCTGCTCTCCCAGCCGGACGACCCGCTGCAACTGGCGGTGACCCTGGTGCACGAGTCTCAGCACCAGAAGCTTGGTGCCCTGTCCCACCTGCTCACCCTCTGCGAGGCAGACGATCGTCTCCGCTACTACGCCCCCTGGCGGGACGATCCCCGACCGCTCCCCGGCCTTCTTCAGGGTGCGTACGCGTTCGCCGGCATCACCCAGTTCTGGCGGGTCCACCGCCAGCAGGCGCCGCCAGGCGAGCGGGCGGCCACGGACTTCGAGTTCGCGCTGTGGCGGCGGCAGGCCCTCGGCGTCCTGCGGGTGCTCGCGACGTCGGGCCGGCTGACCGGGCACGGTCAGCGGTTCGTCGACACCCTGCACGCGGAACTGAACGCGTGCCAGGACGACGACGTGCCGGCCGCCGAGCGCGACGCGGCGCACGCCACTGCGCTGGACCACCACGCGATGTGGCGGGGTCACAACATCCAACTGAACCCCGCCGACCTCGACGCGCTCGTGGCCGCCTGGCAGCAGGGTGCCCCGCCGGCGGACGCGCTCCTCGCCGTCGGCGCCGCGAAGGTGCGGGCGGAGCCGCCGGTGGGCCTGCTCGACGCGCGGGCCGTCCTGCGCCGATATCTGTTGTTCGACCCGGATGCCTTCAACCGGCTCGGCACCACGCCCGACGAGGTGGGGGAGAGGGTGGCCGGCGCGACCGCAGCCGATCTGGCCCTCGTGGCCGGCGATGTCGAGCGGGCGCGTGCCGGCTATCTCGGCGAGCTGACGCGGGACCCACTCAGCGTGCACGGCTGGGTCGGTCTCGGCCTCGCCCAGGTCGATCAGCCCGCCGAGCCGGCGACGCGGGCGCTGCTGGGCCGCCCGGAACTCGTCCTGGCCGTGGTCCAGGGCCTGCGGTCGCGCGGATCCGCCACGGTTGTCCCCGATCCGCTGGCGTTGGCCGGCTGGGTTGGTGAGGGGCTACGGGATCGGCAGCTCGACAGCGCCGATCCGGCGGGTTGGCTGGCTATCTGACCCGCCGGATCGAACGCCTGCCGCTACAGCGGGAGCGGGTCGATGTCGCAATTGGCCCGTACGCCGGCGCCGACCGCCGCGACCGCGGGGTGCCGGGCGCCGAGGGTCTGGCGGAGTTGCTCGAGGCTCGTGTCGAACAGCTCGCTCGCCTCCACGTCGCGCCCGAGGTCGCGTAGATCCATGGCGAGGTTCAGCGCGCACACCAGCGTGGTGGGATGAGCGCCACCGAGCACCCGACGACACTGCTCGAGGCTGTCGGCGTCGAGGGCGCGGGCCGCGGCGACGTCGCCGAGGTCGTAATGGTCGCTCGCCAGGTTGATCCGGGCGGCCAGTACCAGCGAGTGGGAATCGCCGAGCCGGCTGGTCAGCCGCTCCACCGCCGCCTGGTCCAGCTCCCGGGCCTGTTCGCACTCGCCCAGCAGCCGGAGCGTCACCGCCAGGTCGACCTGCGCGCCCGCCGTGTGCGGGTGGTCCTCGCCGTACAGCCGGCGCAGCCCTTCCACCGCCACCTCCGCCGCCTCCCTGGCGGCGCGGAGGTCGCCGGTCAGCCGCTGGTCGATGGCGAACGTCAGCGTGGCGAGCACCGTGTCCGGATGGTCGTCGCCGTAACGGGTGCGGAAGCGGCGCAGCACATCGCTGGACAGGTCGAGGGCGTCGTGGTGGTGACCGGCCTTGCGCCGGAAACTCGCCAGCATGTGGCTCTGCCGCAGGACTTCCGGGTGGTCGTCGTACCGGAGCATCCGGCGGGCCGTGGCGACGACGGTCTCCTGGTTCGCGTGTGCCGCGACGTAGTCACCCAGTTCCCGCCGGTCGAGGTTGATGCCGCCGAAGGTGCTCAGACTGTCCAGGTGGTCGGTGCCGTAGATCTGCACCCGGCGCTGGTAGGACTGCTCGTCGAGCTGGAGCGCCCGACCGAACAGGCCGGACAGCCGCATGCTGACCGCGAGATTGTGCGCGGCGCGCAGCGTGAACGGCTCCTCCTCACCGAAGATCTGCTTCGCCTGTTCGTAGACGACGAGGGAGCGGTCCAGCGCGCCGGCGAAGTCACCGGCCACCCGGTGGTCGGCGGCCACCGCGCCCAGCGCGTTCAGGGTCTCCTCCTGGTCCTCGCCGAGGGTCTGCCGGTAGAGCTCGAGCGTCTGGGCGTTCAGGCTGGCGGCGGCGGCGTAATCACCGACGACGAAGTGCATGAACCCGAGCCAGCTGGCCATGCGCAGGCTGTCGGGGTCGGCCTCGTCGCCGTCCGCCCTCCAGGCCGTCCACGCTCGCTGCGAAAGCTCCCGGGCGGCGAGGTGGTCGCCCCAACGCCAGAGATAGCTCGCCTCGTTCAGCACCATGTCCCGCACGAGTTCGTTCGAGCACCGCTCCGCTCCGGAGGCGACGATGTGCGGGTACAGCTGGGCGTACCGCGGCCAGTGGTCAGCGTCGTCGGGCTGGTCGGGGTCGTTGCCGGCCAGCAGCATGTGGGCGCCGTGCCGCAGGGCCTCCCGGTCCTGCGGATCCATCTGGTTGATCAGTACGCGTTGGACCAGGCGGTGCATCTGGAAGGAGTTCGTCCGGTGGTCGATCCGGGCCAGCGAGAGGCGGCCGATCGTGCGGATCGCCCGGTTGAGGCGGACCGGGTTGCGGACGAGGAGATCGAGATCGGGATGGATGCGGAGCGCGCGCGGCTTCGACAGGAGTACCTTCCCGATCGGCTCGGGCGCGAAGAACGAGCACATCTGCAGCAGCCGGAGCGCCGGCAGGTCCTGGCCGCGTAGCCAGTTGAGCGACACGTTCCACGCCGCGGCGACGAGCTCCGGGTAGTCCTGCTGGGTGCTCTCCTCGTCGAGGACCGGCCGGCTGGCGTCGAGGAGTTCCAGGTATTCGTCGGCCGGCATGCGCGTCTCTGCGCGCCAGGCAGCCGCCTGCTCGATGGCCAGGGGAAGGTCGCCCAGGGCCGCGGCGAGTCGGTCGGCGTCGTCGACGGCCAGGTCCGGCCCGCGACGGCGGAGCAGATCGATGCTCTCCTGCCGTTCGAACACGTCGACCGGGAGGCTGTTCGCGACCTCCCGCCACGCCCCGTTGCGCGAGGTGACGACGATGCTGCCCGGACCGCCCTTGGGAAAGAACTGCTCGACGCTGTCGGGGTCCTCGGCATTGTCGAAGACGAGCAGCCAGTTGGAGTACGGGCGGCCGATCCGTAGTGCCTCCAGCGCCGCCGGCACCGCCGTGTTGGCGGTGGACGGGACCGGCAGCTCCAGGCGTGCCGCCAGCTCCACCAGCGCGGACTGGATCTGCGCCGGTCGCTCGGCCGGGATCCACCAGATGAGGTCGAAGTCCTGCTGATGGAGGTAGACGTACTCGATGGCGAGCTGGGACTTGCCCACCCCACCGGCACCGTGCAGCGCCTCCGGCAGCACGGCGGTGGTGCCGGCGCTCAGGCGCTGGTGCAGGGAGTCGAGCAGTTCCCGCCGGCCGGTGAAGTTCGTGTTTCTCAGCGGCAGGTTGCCGACGATGGCCGGTAACTGCCCGTCGAGCCGTTGTACCGGCTGCAGGTCGTTGGTCGGTCGCCTACTCGGGAAGATGCCCCGCTCGGCGTCCAGCGTGATCTGGGGTGCGGTGCCGAACGAGCCCCCCGGGTCCGGCGAGTTCACTCTGTCAGACATTCCGGACTCCATGGTCCTGTGAGCGATAACGGAAGGTGGCTGCAGTACTCGACGTACCTGCCGTGGGATGGGCGAGCCGAGCGACTGACCCAGCCGCGCGGCGGCGACGAGGTTCGGCCCGCCCAGTGAGAGGTGGACAGCCAGTTCGACCCGCAGGTACGGCTCGGCGGCCGGCGTGACCCGCTCGTACGACGCGTTCCGCGGATCCTTGACGCGTAGGGTCAGGTTGCGCACCGCCTCCACGTCGTGCGCGAGTTCGTACTCCACCAGGTGCTGCACCTCGACGGTGCGGTCGCGGTACCCGAGCGTGAGGAGCCGCTCGCGCACGCCGTGCACGAATTCGTACCTGATGCTGGTGTCGCCGCTCGCCGCCGCCCGCGGAACCGGCCGCACCAGGTCGCTCGTCAGCACCTCGGTCAACTGCTCCGGTCCCGAGCGGACCATGGTCCTCGCCACGGCGCGAACCACGCGGACGTTGAGTGGAGCGGCCGCCAGTCGGGTCGCCAGCGTGAACGCGGCCGGCGACGCGGTGGCCCGGAATCGGGCGACGAGGTCGTGAGCGGTGAGCGACCGGCCCGGACGGCGGGTGGGCGGCCCGTCGGGCGGCAGGAGCAGCGCCGGCATCCGCAGCTCGCCCGTCGCCGGCTCAGCCAGCAGGCGGCTCCATCGCTGCAACCAGTCCATGCCACGTTCGATGACCGGCACCGCCGTCAGCGGGGCGTCGTCCGGTTCGTCCGGGGAACGCAGGTCCGGGCCGCTCACCTGCCACGACGACCGGGCAGTGGCCGATCCCGCGCCGTCCAGGCGCCACTTCACCTCGGTCGTTTCCATGCCCCGCTCGCGCCAGCGCTGCTGGGGTAGCAGATTGACCACGGCAACGGTCGCGCGGTCGGCCCAGGAGACGAGCACGGGGTGGACGAGCCCGGCCCGCCAGGCGTCGGAACCGCCGTGCGTCACCAGGAAGATGACCCGCTGGCCGGCGGCACCGACCAGGCTCGCGGGCGGGGCGTTGACCGCGTCGGGCTCGCCGGTCACCCACACCGCGCCGTCTTCGACGGCCAGACGCTTGACCTCAACCGAGGCGAAGGCACGTTGGGCCCGCAGCACCGCGATGAACGTCGAGACCTCGTCGGCCCAGAAATCCAGCACCGGGTCGTGGTCGAGGACCACGATGAGCTCCCGGCCGTGGTGCGCCGGCTCGAGCCCGAGGCCCTCGGCCTGACGGCTCCCAGGGGTGATGGCCGCCGGCGCCGGCCGGCTCATCGCGGACCCGCCGATCTCGAGATGCGCCGCGGTGAGCGCCGGCCGCAGCGGGCCCCGCCGGCGGCGAACCACGTCCCGTGGTCGATGCCGCTCATGCCAAGACCTTTCGCCTGTCGCCGTCGGCAGAGGCTGCTCCTCCTGGCTGCCGATCCGGGTCGTCGAACAAAATCACCAAGCCGTGTCCCATGTGCTGGCCGAGCCCTTTGGGGTCCTCACTCCACGCCAGCTGCCGGAGACGCGCGGCACGGTGCGGAAGCTCGACCACCCCTCGGCCCGACGTCTGATCGCCGATCATCGACGCGACAGTCTCGCACAGGTCCTCAGTGGATGGTGAGTTGCGATGCCAGACGATTGCCGGAACTCCCGACCGCAGCCCGACGAGCAGTTGGCGTTCACCGTCGCTGTTCGCGGTCGGGGATTCGCTGAGCACCAGGACCGCGACGCTGCTCTTGCGGTTGAGGGTCGCCTTGAGTTGGACATCGACCTGGTGCCGCGACGCGCAGTGGATCAGCTGCCGGTCGCTGTCGTTGCTGGCGAGGCCCTGCCAGCGGCTGCGCCAGACCCGGTGCCACTGGCTGGCCCGGATGCGCTCCAGGCTCCTGATCACCAGGGGATACTCCGTCGTCAGGGGACTCGGCAGCGGCGATTGAAGTTCCTTGCGCCAGGTGTCGACCGGTTCGTTGAGCAGCTGCCAGGGCAGGACGAACTCGATGGTCACCGCACCGGCCTGATCCGCCCAACGGCGTTCGGTCTCGTTGATGACGTGGTCGACGGCCGCCTCGAGTTCGCCGTACGGGACGTGCCGGTCCTCGCCGCGGATCGGCTGCCACACCGGGGACGCCCACTGGTACCAGTGCGAGACGATGTAGGTCTCGTCGTCACCGCCGTACTTCTCGAACTGGATGACCAGGTACGCCGTGCCGACGGGCGTCGGAGGATCCGGTTGGGACGCGTCGACCTGATCGGTGACTCCCCAGTCCTGGGCCACCTGCGCGACGAACTCGTGCATCCGGTCCAGGGACGCCTCCGGTACGGCGGTCACCAGCCTCTCCAGCAGCGGCAGCCACGGCGGCACCGAACCATGGGAGTTCGCCGACGCGAGGTGCGTGAAGAGATCCCAGGCGGTCCGGCACCAGGGTGGGGCCGGGGCCGCGCGGGTCTCGGCGACGAACCGCCGCAGTTCCCCGGTTACGTCGACCAAGGACAGCACGCTCCGTAGCCAGGGAATGTCGTAGTCGGTGAGCAGCTCGATCGCGTGCCACTCGTCGGCCAGTCGCAGGAGCGCGACGGTGTGGTCGCTGCCGGGTTCGAGCAGCTCCATGCATTCGACGAGGCAGCGCAACCCACCCGGGCGATCCACGCACACCGTCACCAGCTCGACGATCTGGGGCCGGAGCAGACTCAGCTCCCGATAGCCCAGGGCGCCGGCCAACGCATGACTCAGTTCCTGGAGCAGCAACTGTCGGCTGCTCGGGTCACGGATGACCGACGACGCCTCCATCACGGTCGCGATCTGCCCGACGAGCCGGCGGCGTTCCTCCGCGACAGCTGGCGAGTAGCGCCGCGACGCCTCGCGAACGGGCCTCATGTCATCGCTCGCGGGCGGGGCCTCGGCGGGACACCGCGGCCAGCGCCATCAGGAGGGCTCCGACCTGAACGGGTCGAGCGTCTCCAGCGTCTCGACGACGTCAGCCGCCTCGCCGGTCACCTCCACCCGCCGCCGCTGGACACCGTCGTCGACGACGGCGCGCACGGTGACCTGACCGGTGCGTCGGCGCAGCATCGACTGCAGGGCGTACCACCCCGCGGAGGAGCCGATCCCGACGCCGATCTGAAGCAGAGTGTCGGTCACCAGGCCGCGCGATGAGACGAAATCGCATTCCGCGGCGGGATGCCAGGTGTCCACCACCAGGCCCGCGGCTACCAGTTCCCGGATCAGCGCCGGGGTCGACTCGGGGTAGACCGGGACGCCATCGTCCTCGGCGAGCGGCAGAAAGGTCACGTCGGCGCCGGCTCTCGGGCCCGGATCACGGTGGCGGTCCGTGACGACAATCGAGACCTTTGGTGACATGGGCCTATGGTATTAGCCGGGGCCGTGACCGTGGCATCGACGAAGTGTCGCCAACTTGACAGTTTCCATGCTGCTCCACCTTGACCTGCGGCGCCACCCGCGGCCGGGTACGGAGGTGCCCGGTCCGACGAGCGGGAGGCGAGCGCACCGGGTCGGGCCGACGCTCACGAGGTGGCGGCCGGCGCCCGGCGAGCCCGGAACCGGGCGCGGTACGCCTGGGGCGAGATCCCGAGTTCTCGGCGGAAGGTGTGCCGCAGGTTGGCGGTCGACCCGATCCCGGTCCGGGTGGCGATCCGCCCGATCGGCTCGTCGCCGGCCTCCAGCATGCGTTGGGCGGCGAGCACCCGCTCCCGGGTGAGCCACTGGTGCGCGCTCATCCCGGTGAGGCGGTGGAAGTGCCGCGCCAGGGTCCGCGGGCTCATGTGCACCCGTTCGCCCAGTGACCGCAGCGACAACGGTTGGTCCAGGTGCCCGCGGATCCAGTCCAGCAGCTCGGGCAGCGGGTCGCCGGGTTCGGGGCTGAGCGGCGCTTCGACGAACTGGGCCTGCCCGCCGCTGCGGTAGCCGGCGAGCACCAGCCGGCGGGCGAGCGCGGCGGCCGCGTCCGCGCCGTAGTCCCCGCGTACCACGTGCAGGGCGAGGTCCATGCCGGCGGACATGCCGGCGGCGGTGAGGACGCCGCGGTCGTCGATGAACAGCGCCCGCGGGTCCACGGTCGCGGCGGGGAAGAGCGAGGCCAGCAGCGGTGCGGTCGCCCAGTGGGTGGTGACCCGCCGGTGGTCGAGGAGGCCGGCGTGGCCGAGGATGAACGCCCCGGTGCAGATCGACATGATCCGGGCCCCGCGCCGGTGCGCCCGCCGCAGGGTGGCCAGCAGCGGCTGGGGCGGCACCTCGTGTTCCCTCGTCCAGCCCGGTACGACGAGCAGGTCGGCGGTCTCCGCCTCGGCCAGCCCGTACGGGGCGGACACGGTGACCCCGCCGTCCAGCTCGACCTGTCCGGGTGCGGCGGCGCAGGTCCTGGTCCGGTACCACGAGCCGAACCGGTACGAGTAGTCCACCCCGAAGATCTCGTTGACCGTGACGTAGTCGAAGCTGCCCGCGCCCGGGTACGCCAGCATCGCCACGCTCGGCGCCTCGACCGGCATCGCAGCCCTCCCCGCCTCGTTCGCCGCGCGGCCCGCCGGGCCGGCGTCCGGTGTGTCAGCCGGGCCCGCCGCGCGGCGCCGATCCGATTCTAGGAACGGGCCCGGCCGCACCGGCGGCGCGATCGGGACAGCCGTCGCCAGGATCGGGTCACGGCCGTCCCCGCCGGGCCCACCCGGCGGAATCCGGCTCTAGCGTCGTCGCCGATTCCGCCGGAGCGGACCGGTCCGGTCCCCGGCGACCTGCCAGGAAGAGGAGCCACCAGTGAGTGAGACATCCGCGGAGTTCGGACGCCGACGGTTCCTGATCGCCGCGACGGCCGTGACCGTGGCCGGGTCGCTGAGCGTCGCCGGCCCGGCGGGCGCGGTGGACGCGGGTCGGGCCGTGACCCGGGCCCGCGAGCTGCGCCGCACCGGTCGAGCGATGCCCGGATCCCGGGCGGTCGGCCCGTTCCGGGTGACGCCGCTGCTGGACGCGTCGGGGCCGTTCTTCCTCGACCGCCAGCAGGCGTTTCCGGAGGCGACGCCGCAGGACTGGGAGTCGGCCCGGGCGGTCGACCCGGGCGCGTTCGGCCCGGGGCAGACCTGGCACCTGGACTTCCGGTGCTTCGCCATCCGGGGGCCGCGGGACCGGCTGACGCTGGTCGACGCCGGGGTCGGCCCCGCGGACAGCCCGGCCTCGGGCTGGGCGCCGGTGCCGGGCCGGCTGCCCGTCGAACTGGACCTGGCCGGCATCGACCCGGCGGACGTCGACACCGTCGTCCTGACCCACCTGCACGAGGACCACTTCGGCTGGTCGGTCGCGCCGGACGGAACGCCGATGTTCCCCAACGCGCGCTACGTGGTGCAGCGGCGGGAGGTGGCGGTCCTGGCCGCCGACGAGGCGGCGATGACGTACGTGGTCGACCCGCTGCGCGCGACCGGCCAGCTCGACGAGGCGGACGGTGCCGCCCGCCTGGCCACCGTGGGCCGGGGAGCCGGCGGCTGGATCGGGGTGGTGCCGACGCCCGGCCACACCCCGGGTCACCAGTCGGTGGTCGTGGACGGGGGCGGCCACCAGCTCATCGTCACCGGCGACGTGCTGGTGCACGCGGTGCAGCTGGTCGATCCCGAGGTGGGCTACCGGTTCGAGGCGGATCCGGAGGCGGCGCGGCGCAGCCGGGAGTGGCTGCTGGCCGAGGCGCGCACCCGGGGTGCCGTGCTGGCGACCGCCCACCTGACCCGGCCGTGGATCGGCGTCGGCTGAACCGGCTGTCCAGATATTTGCGGTCCGTGTCCGGATCGCCACGCCCAGCCGCACGCATCGATGGCCCATGATTCGAGGATGGCGAGCATGACGACTGACCACAATGGACATTCGACGGGGGTCATGCTCGGCCGTCCGCCGTTGTTCCCGGCGGCGCCGTGGCGGGCCGCCGTGGCGATCCTCGTGACGGTGGCGATCCTGCTGACGCCGGGTGCCGCGGCGAGGGCGGAGGTCCCCGCGGGCGGGATGTCGGCGACCCAGCTCAATGACGCGTTCCACGGCTACGGCGACACCAGCGGCAGGTGGAACGGCGGTGACAGCACGGCCTCGGTGCCGCTGCCCGACGGCCGGGTGGCGTGGCTCTTCTCGGACACGTTCGTCGGTGCGGTCAATCCCGACGGGTCGCGCCCCGACTTCCAGCCGATGATCCACAACTCGATCGTGGTGCAGGACGGCGCCGCGCTCACCACGACGCTGACCGGCGGCACCGTCGAGGAACCGCTGTCGCTGGTCGGCGCCGGCGGCGACGGCGATCCCGCGGACGCCGGCTACTGGGTCGGCGACGGCACCGTCGAGGGCTCCACCCTCCGGGTGCTTTACAACCACTACCAGCGGTCCGGGCCGAACCCCCTTGACCTGAAGCTGACCGGCACCGCCCTCGCGTCGTTCGACCTGCCCGGACTGACGTTGCGCTCGCTCACCCCGCTGCCGGTGGCCGACCGGATCGCCTGGGGCTCGGCCATCCTGGCCGACGGCGACACCACCTACATCTACGGCACCCGGCTGGTCAACGACTCCGGGCCGGTGAAGCCGGTCTACCTCGCCAAGGTGCCGGCCGGCGGGCTGGCCGGGGCGTGGCAGTTCTGGACCGGCACCGGCTGGTCGGCCGCCGAGTCGGAGGCCGGCCGGCTGATGGCCGGCACCACCACCGCGTTCGGCGTGCAGAAGGTCGGCAACCAGTACGTCCTGGTCACCGTCGACAGCAACCTCGTGTTCAACGCCGACGTCGTCGCCTACACCGCCTCGGCGCCGACCGGACCCTTCAGCGGACCCGTTCATCTCTTCCGGGCCCCGGAGCCGCAGCCCGGCAAAGAGATCATCGTGTACGACGCCCGACTGCACCCCGAGTTGGCGCGTCCCGGCAAGCTGCTCGTGTCGTACAACGTCAACAGCCTCGCCGACGGCGACAACCAGGCAAGCGCCCGTCTCTACCGGCCCCGGTTCGTCGAGGTCGACTGGCCGCGACCCCTGCCAGACCCGGCGACCCTGCCCCCGGTCCCGGCCGGGCTGACCATCACCGCCGACCAGCAGCGCAACGCCACGCTCACCTGGACCGCCTCGCCCGGCGCGACCGGGTACTGGATCCACCGCCGGGACCTGTCGTACGGGCAGAGTCACCCCGTCCGGCTGCCCGGACAGGTCGCCGCCACGTCCTTCACCGACGCCGGCTTGGTGGACGGGCACCTCTACGAATACGCCGTCTCGGCGGTGAACGGCAACGGCGAGAGCGCCCCGACGGCCGTGGTATCGGCCACCGCCCGAGGCGGGCCCACCCAGCAGGGGGAGTTCCTACCAGCCCCCGACGGTACCGCCGCCGCCGGCAGTTACCTCGTCGACCTGCGCGACGGCGCCGCCAGCGGCGAGTACGGCATCCGGGAGATCGCAACCCGCCTGGTCGCCCGGTACGGCGGCACCGTGGACGGGGTGTTTGACGCGGTACTCGGCGGCTTCTCCCTCACCGGCCTGACCGACGCCAAAGCGCGAGAACTGGCCACCGATCCGGCCGTCGAGGCGGTCGAAGAGGACCGGACGGTCAGCATGGACGCCCGTGGCGTCTCGCCATCGGACACCGGCGGCGTCCAAGAGAACCCACCTTCCTGGGGCCTGGACCGCATCGACGGGGTCCGAGACCAAAGGTACATTTTTCCCTCCATGGGCGAAGGCGTCAATGTGTACATCCTCGACAGCAGCGTGCGGACAACCCACACCGACTTCGGTGGCCGCGCCGACGTGGGAGGTGAAAAGCGACTCCGCAACGTAGAACTCTGCGGCGAACACGGCACCCACGTAGCGGGCACCGCCGGCGGATCGAGCTACGGGGTGGCGAAAAAGGCGCACATAATCGACGTGCAAATTGGTTGCAAGTCTACAAGCGCCGCGAAGATGACCGAGGGGGTCAACTGGATCACCGCGAACGCTGTCCTGCCCGCAGTAATGAACATCAGCCTCAGCGTGGCGACCCGTTCGGTGGACCGAGACCGGCTCGGCAAGGCAGTGCAGGGTGCGATAGACAAGGGCATCACCGTCGTCGTTGCCGCCGGCAACGACGATGTGGACGCGTGCACGGAGGTACCGGCTGCCCTGACAAGCGTCATCACCGTCGGAGCCACCGGCCAGGACATCACACGAGCCGGATTCAGCAACGCCGGACCATGCGTCGATCTCTTCGCGCCGGGCGTCGACATCACCTCCGCCGGGAACACGAACGACACCGCATCCCTGGACAAGGATGGCACCTCGATGGCGGCGCCCCACGTGAGCGGCGCCGCAGCCCTCGTACTCAAGGCACACCCGAGGTACACGCCAAATGAGGTGAAGGACGCGCTCATCGGGATCGCCGAGCGGGAAGTGGTCGGCGATCCCAAAGGCGCGCCGAACCGGCTGCTCCGCGTAGCGCCCCCGCTCGACGAAGCCCCGCAGAACCTGACCGCCACTCCCGCCGCGGACGGTACCGTCCACCTGACCTGGCAGCCGGTGACCGCCGACGACGTGCACTACCTTGTCTACCAGCGAGACCTGACCGCCGGCCAGCCCGAACCGATCGAACGGGACACCGTCGTCTGGACCGGCACCACCGCCGTCGCCGACAACCTCGTGCTCGGGCACACATACGAGTTCACCGTCGCAGCTGCCAACACCATGGCGACCAGCCCACACTCCAACGTAGCCACCGTGCGGTCCACGGTCGCCCCCCCGCCCGCCCCGGGTAACCTGACCGCCACCGCTCAGGGCAACGGCACCATCAAACTCACCTGGACCGAACCCCAACAGGACGTCTGGTACTGGATCTACCAGCGGGACACGACCCTCGACGAGGCCGACTTCACCAAGCTGCCGCTGCCGATCAGCGAGTGCTGCCAGTTCGAGGCAAGCTACCTCCTCCACGGCCACACCTACGAGTTCAAGGTCAGCGCGACCAACCGGGGCGGCGAGGGGCCGACCTCGGCTCCGGTCACCGCCACCGCGTACTTCGACGCGCCGGCCGCCCCGACAGACCTGCGCGCCACGCCCGGCGACGGCACAGCCACCCTCACCTGGGCCCCGTCGACCTCTCAAGACGTCTGGTACTGGGTTTACCAGCGCGACGCCACAGAGAACGAGGAATGGCAGCAACTCCCGCTACCAATCTCCGACTGCTGCACCATGCCGGCGCAGTACCTCACCAACGGGCATGAGTACGAGTTCAAGGTGACCGCAACGCGGGGCTCGGAGAGCCTGCCCAGCAACCTGGTCCGAGTCAAACCCATGCCACCGCTGCCCGCTCAGCCGACGAACCTGGAGCTCCAGTCGCTACCCACCGGCGACATCACCCTGACCTGGGACGCTCCCGGCCCAA
This sequence comes from Micromonospora sp. NPDC049836, assembly GCF_044465125.1. NCBI lineage: Bacteria > Bacillati > Actinomycetota > Actinomycetes > Micromonosporales > Micromonosporaceae > Micromonospora > Micromonospora sp. NPDC049836. The sequence continues at coordinate 625,531 of NZ_JBITLH010000002.1, read as the reverse complement.
ACGTCTACTACCGGGTCTACTGGCGGGACGTCACCGCGGGAGAGACCACCTTCAAGCGATCCGAGGTCCCCACCGACACGACCACTGCAACCTGGGGCTTCCTCACCCATCTGCACACCTACGAGTTCAAGGTGACCGCCGAGAACCTCTCCGGCGAAGGGCCGGCGTCGGCGCCGGCGCAGGCCCGCAGCACCGTGGCGCTACCGAAGGCACCGACGAACCTTCGGGCCGTGCCGTCCGGCAGTCTGCAGATCCGGCTGACCTGGGACGCACCCGGCCCGAACGTCCTCTACTGGGTCTACTGGCGGGACGTGACCGCGGGTGAAACCACCTTCCGCAAGTCGCAGTACCCAGCCCAGCTGACCGAGGCGACCTGGCAGTACCTGGTCAACACCCACGTCTACGAGTTCAAGGTGAGCGCCACCAACATCGCGGGGGAGGGACCCGCCTCGGCGACCGCCCGGGCCACCGCCATCGGCATCGCCCCCCAACCACCGAGCAAACTCACCGCCACCCCCGGAGACAGCTTCGTGCGCCTCACCTGGACGGCCAGCCCGACCTCCGGCGTGCTCTACGTCATCTACTACCGCAACGCTTCTCGCAACCAGTCCTGGCAGAAGCTGCCCTACCCCGTCGACGGCTGCTGCACATTCACCGCCGAGTATCTGACCAACGCCGACAGGTACGAGTTCAAGGTCGCCGCCACCAGCGCCGCGGGGGAAAGCGACCCGTCCAACGTGGTCAGTGCGACACCGATGCCGGTATTCCCGCAGTCACCGACCAACTTGCGGGCCACCGCCGGCGACGGCAAGGTCGCCCTCGCCTGGTCGGCCAGTCCCACCCCTCGGGTGTACTACTGGATTGAATACCGCAAGTCCGGCGGCTCGTGGGCCCGACTGCAGTATCCGGTGAGCAGCTGCTGTTCGTTTACCGTGAACTACTTGAACAATGGCACCACCTACGAGTTCCGGGTGCGGGCGACGAACGTGGCTGGCGACAGCTCGCCGTCCAACACCGACTCGGCCCGGCCGATGCCACCGTTCCCGCAGCCGCCGTCAAACCTGTCAGCCAGCAACGCCGGCGACGGCGCCGTGAAACTGACCTGGGCGAAGAGCTCCACGGCCAGCGTCTACTACTGGATCGAGTACCGCAAGGTCGGCGGCTCGTGGACCCGACTGCAGTATCCGGTGACGACCTGCTGTTCGTTCACCGTGAAATACCTGAACAACGGCACCACCTACGAGTTCCGGGTCCGCTCGACGAACCTGACCGGGACCAGCTCGCCGTCAAACAGCGAAACCGCCCGGCCGATGCCACCGTCGCCGAAACCGCCGTCCAACCTGCGCGCACTCGCCCGCGACAAGGACGTGAAGCTGAGCTGGACGGCTAGCCCGACCCCCGGGGTGTACTACAACGTCTACCAGCGCGATGTATCGCTCAACGGCTGGTGGGAAAAGCTGCCGTACCCGGTGAGCACAACGGCGATAACCGCCGGATACCTCGCCAATGGCCACTACTACAACTTCAAGGTCACCGCGATCAACGCGGCCGGGGAGAGCGCGTCGACGAACACCGTCACCGCGATGCCGCAATGGGCCAACGGCACCACCCTGGCTGCCGCGATCACCAGCAGCTGGATCTTCGCCAAGCTCGACAGATTCGACCCCATCCAACGGTACGACGTCACCGCCACCGTCCGCGGCACCCGCAACGGCGACTACATCCAGGTCGACGGCCACTGGCACATGAACAATGACAAGCAGCTGCTATCCGGCATCTTCTGGTACCTCGTCATCGACTGCACCGACGGATACGCGGTCATGCACCGGACGCTGGAATACCCGACCGGCGGCCCAACCAGCGGGAACGTGACCTTCTACTACACCAGGAACCCCCAACGCGAGTACAAGGTCCAAGTCTGGGCCGTCGGCGACCTCACCTACAGCGGAGGCATCCACGGCAGGTTCGCCCGAAACCCGTCGGCAGGCATCATCCCGTTCATCAAGGAGACACCCTGCTTCTGATCGCCACCGCCTGCCGCCGCCGGTCCCGGCGGCAGGCGGCCGGCCCTCGGGTGGCCGGCGGTGCTCAGGCCACCAGGCGTCAGCCGGCGGCAACCGTCTTGTAGGCGGTCACCAAATCCCAGGTCCCGGGCAGCAGCGCCAACCCGCTCCAAGCCCAGCTCGGCGAGCAGCTTGAGGTAGAAGTCCGGCTCCCGCAGTCGGCTGACGCAGGTGTACAGACCGATCAACAAGTAGCTCCAGAAGAGCTGCATGGCCCGCCGGCGCGAGGTACGGAACTCCTGGCAGATCACCAGTAGCCCGCCCGGTTTGCGAAGCCGTGCTGGTCCGGCATGGCTGGCGGCCATGGGCCGGCATCAGCCAAGCCGGCCGGCAACCCGTCTGTCCCGTATCCCTCCCGTCACCAGCATGGAACCTGATCGCGTGGAGGAAGCATGGGATACGAGCTGCACATCAGCCGAGCCGAGGAGTACTACGACAGTGAAGAGCATCCAATCGCCCTGGATGAGTGGCTGTCCTATGCGGAGAGCAACCCTGCGCTCGGGGTAGGCGGATGGCTCAGCTGGGACGAGGACCGCCAGCCCATCTACGAGTACGCCTGCACGGACGGCAGCTTGGTCTCGCTGACCTGGTTCGAAGGTGCCATTGAGATCAAGGGGCATTTCGAGGGCGAGGCCTACCACGAGTTCGGAAGCATCGCCGAGGACTTGCGGGCCAATCTTCAAGGCGATGACGGCGAGCGGTACACGGCGAGCGGTGTGCTACCCCCCACCCGATAGGCGGAGGCCCCGACGACCCCGATCTACATTATCCTGGACAACCGGCTGGCCGGCTGGCCGGGGGTACCGGGCGGGGCCGCCCGGATCACGGGCAGCGCGCGCCGAGCACCTCGGCGGCCACCCGCGCCAGGGTGTCGCCGCCGGCACCGTCGAGGACCCCGGTGACCACCGCCTCGACGGTCGCCGGGGTGAGGACGTCCGCGGCGTTGCGCCGGAACTTGGCGGCGACCTCGGCGGGGCTCAGCGGGTCGTCCGGGTTGCCCCGGGCGTTGCGCACGGTGGCCGAGGCCGCGCCGCCGTCCCGCCAGCGGACCGTGACCCGCGTCGGCCGCTCGCCCGGGAGGGCGGCCGTGAAGGCCGGTTCCTCGCGCAGCTCGACCAGCGCGGCCAGCGCGCCGACCTCGGGGCGGGCCAACCGGTCGGGCAGGAAGCCGGCCGCGGCCAGTTCGCCGTCCAGCGCCAGGGTGGCCAGGCTGACCGGCACCGAGAACCGCGCGTGCAGGTCCGAGGAGACCTCGACGGCGGACAGCGACGCGGCGAACGCGAAGGTGTCGACCTCGATCGCGGCCAGCCCGCCCCGGTCACGCACCGGGTCCGGTACGCCCGCGACGGCGGCCCGGAACGCGTCCAGCGCGGGGTGCACCCAGCGCGCGCAGGCGTACGGCTTGAGGTAGCTGTCGGCCAGCCGCCAACGGGTGCCCAGGCCGGCGGTCAGGTCCACCGTGGACAGGTCGGTGCAGACCAGCCCGTCGAGCAGCTCGCCGAGCAGGGCCGGCGACCCGGTGACGCCGTCGGCGGCGCGACGGGCCGCCGCGGCGCCGTGGTAGGCGCCCAACCCGGTCCACAGATTGCGGACCGTGCCGCCGTTCATCGGCACGGCCAGGGTCGCGGCCATCAGCACCGAGCCGGCCAGCTCGACGGCGGTCGCGGTGGCGGCGGGGGAGAGGTCGTACCACAGGGCGGCGGCGACCGCCGCGGCGATCGGGCCGTGGATGCCGTGCGGGTGCAGGCCGGGGCGCAGCGTGGTGCCGACGCCGAAGCGCATGCCGATCTCGTTGGCGATCAGGAAGATCTCCAGCAGCCGTCGGTCGTCGATGCCGCTCGCGGCGGCGTGCAGCAGCACCGGCAGCGAGTGCGGCGCGGGGTGCGCCGTCGGCACCGGTGGCAGCCGGTGCCCCTGCGGGTGGAACGACCCGCCCGAATCGGCGTCCAGCCAGGTCGCGGCGGCGCCGAGGGTGAGCAGCCGGCCGAACGGCAGGTCGCCGGCGGCCGCCGGGCGCAGCGTCTCACCCAGGGCCCGCACGGCCGGATAGCGCAGGCCGCCCAGCAGCGCGCCCAGGGTGTCGAGCAGCAGCGCGCGGGTGAAACCGACGACCTCCGCGGGCGCGTCGTCGAGGCTGCTGTGGTGGGCGAACGCGGCGATCCGCGCGGTGTCGATTCCGGTCATCGTCCGTCCTTCGTCAGGCCCTCGCGGACCGCACGGCCCAGGTCGTCGAGCCGGTCCAGCACACCGTCGAGAGCGCCGGCCAGCACCACGCCGTCGACGCCGACCGCACCGAACGCGGCGAAGCGTTCCGCGACCGCCTGCCGCTCGCCGGTGACCACGAACCGGTCGCGGACGAACCGGTCGGCCCCGGCGGGCACGTCGCGGCCGGTACGGGCCTCGGCGGTGCCGTGCCGCCGGTAGTCGTGTGCGTCGGCCACGGCGGCGACCCCGGTGCGCAGCGCGGCCGGCACGTCGAACCAGTCCGGCGCCTGCACCAGCCGGGCCGCGCACGAGCCGAGCACGGGCGCGGCGGCGGCATCAGCGGCGGCGTCGTCGTCGGTGACCACCGCGCGGACGAACATCCAGACCGGCACGTCCGGCCGCGCCGACCGGGCGAGCGCCACCGCCTTGCCGACCACGGCCGGGTCCGCGCCCGCGTCGATCAGCACCCCGCCGAGCCGGGCCGCGGTGGCCGCGATGGTGCGCGGCCCGGAGGCCGCGCCGAGCAGCAGCGCCGACGCCGGCACCAGCTCGCGCAGGGTACGCAGCGACGCCTCGTACGCGCGCAGCGACGGCGGGGCCAGCCCTTCGTTGCGGACCGAGCTCTCGCCCCGCCCGACCACCGTGAGCACCCGACCGGGGTGGTGCGCGTCGAGGGTGCGCACGGCGCCGGCCACCGCGGCCGGGTGCCGCAGCCCGAGGCTGAGCACGCACGGCCCGGCGAGCCGGGCCGGGGTGCCGCTGAGCACCCGCTCGGTCTCGACCAGGCAGTCGGGGAACAGCCGAGGGCTGTCGGCGAGGGCGACGCCGTCGAGCCCGGCGGCGAGCGCGGCGCCGGCCAGCTCGACCGGGTCGGCCTCACCGGCCGGCCGGGCCACGTTGAGCACGATCATGGCAGCGCCTCGACCAGGTCCGCGACCGCCAGCCCGGCCCGGACCGGTGCCGGGGCCTGCTCGGCCCGGACCGGTGTGGCGGCGACCCGCTGCGGCGGCGGCGCGGCGGGCGCGGCGACCGCGCCGCTCCGGTCGGGAAGCCCGTCGGCCACCACGGCCAGCGTGTGGGCCAGCCCACCGGGCATGCCGGTGATGCCGGCGTCCCAGGCGCGCACGGCGAGCCAGGCCGCCGCCGGGTCGTGCCCGGGCGCGACCCCGGGCGGGCCGATCAGCATCAGGCTCGCCGCGAGGTCGAGCAGCGCCGGCAGCTCGCCCTCCGGCACCCCGGCCAGCCGGGCCGCGCACACCGTGGCGGTCAGCACGCCGGTGCTCACCGGCACCGTGGGCGCCGACAGCCCGGCGGCGGCAGCCAGTCCGGCGTCGACCGCCGCCGCCAGCTCCGCCACCGACCGGCCGTGGGCCGCGCCGACCGCGAGACCGACCAGCGTCGGCCCGACCGCCGGTCCGAGCGACGCGCACCGTTCGCCGTTCCAGTGCAGTGCCACGTAGGTCTCCGCCCGGGTGCCGGCGCCGATGAGCGGGAAGTCGCCGGCCGGGGTGCCGACCCGGGCGGCCCACGCGGCCAGGGACCCCGCCGGCGGCGGTAACGCGGCGAACCCGGCCAGCAGGGCGGCGACGCTCATCCCCGGTTCACCTCGGTGCTCTCGGTGACCAGGTAGAACTTGAACCTCGTCCGGCCGGCCGGGCCGCGCTCCGCCGGCAACGGGTGCTCCTCGAACCAGCGCAGGTAGTTCGCGTACGCCTCCTCGTCGGCGTAGTGCATCTCGGCGATCCGGTAGAAGGTGTAGCCGTCCGGCACCGACGCCGTGCCGCCGGAGGCCTGCCGCACCGGGCGCAGCACCTTGTTGAAGACGATCCGGTCGAGGTACGGGTTGGCCAGCAGGTCCGGCGCGTGCACCTCGAAGAGCCAGCGCTCGTACTCCTCGGGGCTGACGCCCTCTTCGATCTCGTAACCGAGAATGGTCTTGATCATGTAGCGGCTCTCCTCACTGTCCACAGGTGTGACTCGGCGCCCTCGCCGAAGCCCTCCAGCCGCACCCGCACCGGCTCGATCCGCACCCCGGCCAGCTCGGCGGCCACCTCGTCGTCGGTGCGCAGGGGAGCCCTGGTGAATCCGGACGCCCGCTGCCGCGCCACCTCGCGCCGGTAGACCGCGACGGTCCACTCCGCGGGCATGGTCGACGCCGTCCCGCGCACCGCCACCATCCGGGGCGGAAGCTGGCCGATGTCGAAGACGTGCGGCCGCTCGTTGCTGGCGCCCGGCGCGGGCGGGCCGACCCAGCTGACCAGGGTGCGCGGGTCGCGTCGCCACTGCGCGAGCCGCCGGTGGCCGGCCCGCTGCACCAGGCTGACCGACCAGTCCGGCTCCAGGAAGGCGGTCATCGTGCGGCTCACCGGGAAACCGTCGGCGTCGATGGTGGTCACCTGAGCGAAGCCGGCCTCGCCGTGCACGAAGGCGTACCCGGCGGCGCGGGCGGTGGCCAGGTCCATCATCGGCTCCACGGCGCGAGGCGCCAGGTCGTCACGGTGGCCGGCGTCCGGCCGACCCGGGCGGCGAGGCCGGCGTGGTGGTACGCCCGGTCCGGCACGACCGCGCTGACCACGTCGACCGTGACGTCGGGCCGGTCGAACGGGTACGGGTCGAGCCAGAGCACGCCCGCCCGGCGTACGCCCACGGTGATCCGCTCCACCGGGCCGAACGGGTGGGTACGCACGGGCGGCAGCAGCACGTCCTCGGCCGGGTGCTCCAGGGCGGCCAGCTGCGGACCCCAGGGCCGGGCCGGCCCGGGTTCGGCGGCCGGCTGCGCCGGCATGACGCACAGGTAGAGCGAGAGCAGGTCCCACAGTTGCAGCAGCTCGTAGTTGTGCCAGAGCCGGGTCTCGAACGCGGCCCGCGGCTCGGCCGCCGTCCAGGCCAGCCGCTTCGCCTCGATCCACCGCCGCTCCTCGGCGTCGACCGCGGTGTCCTGCGCCGCCCGGCCGTCGGCGCCGAGGTCCAGCCGGCCCCGGGCGCCCGGCGCCGACCACCGGCCCCGGTAGAGGCCGGTCCAGTGCATGCCGACCAGGACGCCGGCGTACACGTCGCCGAGCGCCACCCGCTCGACGCCCTGCCGGTAGAGCCGCACGTGTTCGGTGGCGTCGATCTCCAGGAAGTGCAGCGGCCGGCGTTCGAGTTCGTGGAACAGGACCCGGGCGTCCCAGGCCCGCCAGCCCTCGTCGTGTCGGGCGGCGGCGGTGCGTACCGGCGAACGTGGCGTCGGGGTCTCAAACCGGTCGTTGCCCCAGGCCGCCGCCAGCTCGCCGGCGATCCGGCCGTGTTCGACCTGCTCGATGAGGTGCAGGGCGCCGTCGCGCCGGGTGACGATCATGCGGCCGCCGCCCGCAGCGCGGCCCCCAGCGAACGGGCGGTGCCGCCGCTGGCCAGCCCGTCGACCGCGGCGAGCACCGCCGCGCCGTGCCCGGGGAAGCGGTGCTCGAGCAGCCGCCGGGCCTTGGCCCGCACCGCGTCCCGGCCGAACGCCCGGGGCCCGTCGCCGCGCGGCAGGTCCGCCGCGCCCGTCAGCTCGCTGCCGTCGGCGCGGACGACCCGCACCCGGGCCGGTCGGCCGGCCGGATAGCCGGCGTCCAGCTCGGGGTCGTGCCGCACCTCGACCCGGGCGGCCAGGTCACGTACCGGCGCCGAGCAGACCATCGCCGCGGTCAGCGTGCTCTCGTCGAGCGAGCCGGTGAGCAGCGCGACCGCGACCGAGGTGGGCACGCTGAACCGGGCGGCCAGCTCGCCGTCGGCGACCGCGGCGAACCGGGCCGCGTGCGCGAAGGTACGCACCTCGACGCGCTCCACATCCGACAGCGGACCGGTCACCGCGACGATGTCCGCCACCGCGTCGTTGACGCCGTGCAGGTGGGCGCAGGTGGGGTGCGCCTTGGTGTAGCCACCCAGCACCTCGTGGCCGTGGTCCGGCCCGAGCCCCGACCAGTCCCGGGCGGCGACCGGCGCGAGATGCCGGTCCAGCGCGCCGGGCAGCGGTTCCAGGCCGGCCACGGCGGCCGCGCCCAAGCTCGCGCCCAGCTGCACCGAGGCGCCCAGGAACGCGTGCCCCCCGGTACGCCCGGTGAAGATGGTCGCCGCGTCGCTGAGCAGCACGGCCGAGCCGGCCAGTTCGACGGCGCGGCGCATGGCGGCGGCGTCGCCGGGCGCCAGCAGCCGGGCCACCCCGGCCGCGGCGCCGACCTGGCCCCAGGTGCCGATGTCGTGCACGCCGTCGGGCGTGCCGCCCATCGCCCGGCCGACCCGGACGCCGACGTCGTAGCCGGCCAGCACCGCCGACAGCAGCTCCCCGCCCGGCAGGTCCCGGTCCTCGGCGAGCGCGAGCACCGCCGGCACCACGTGCGACGCGGGATGCCCGCGCGCCGGCCGGTGGCCGTCCTGCAACTGGTCGGCCGCGATGGCGCTGCCGTTGCGGAACTGGGCGTCGGCGGCGGGCCAGCCGCGCGCCGAGCCCACCACGGTCGACTCGCCCGACCCACCGGAACCGGCGCCCAGCGCGCGGAGCTCGGCCCGCCCGCTGCCCAGCGCGGCGACCGCGATCGTGTCCGCGACCAGGTCGACCACCCGGTCCTGGACGGCGGCGGGCGCCGCCGCCCAGTCGGTGGCCGTGGCGGTCGCGGCGAGCCGCTCGATCATCCCCGCACCCGGGCCATCAGGCCGGCCACGTCCGGCGCGTCGGCCAGGTCGAGCACGGCGGACGCGATGTCCTCGCGGTCCGGCACCCCGGCGGCGTTGGACGCGAACTTGGCGGCCAGCTCGGCCGAGCTGAGCGGGTTGCCCGGCCCACCCCGGTTGACGTCGACCCGCTCCTCGTGCCGGGTGCCGTCGCGCAGCACGACCCGCAGCACCGCCGGGAACTGGTTCGGGAAGATCTCGTCGCAGCGGGCGTCCGCCACGCACCGCACCTTCGCCGCCAGCGCCAGCCGGGCCTCGTCCGCCGCCGCCGCGTCGGTGAAGTCGTCATGGCCCAGCCCCAGGCCGCCACCGCCGAGCAGCGCCGCCGCCACCGTGTACGGGCCACTGAACGCCGCGTGGTAGCCGGACTCCGGCCGCGCCTTGTCCTGCGGCGGTTCGGCGATCGTACGCAGCACCGGCGACGGCACGCCCAGCTCGATCGACTCGATCGCGGCCGGCTCGACGCCCCGCGCGCGCAGGGCCAGCGCCGCGTCGATGCCGGCGTGCGTGAAGTGGTTGCACGGGTACGGCTTGAAGAAGATGCCGGGCAGCTCCCAGTGCGTGCCGAGCCGGTCGACCACCGCGTCGACGTCGGCCCGCTCCCCGCAGAACGCGTGCAGGAAACCGAACCGCCCCTCGACCACGGTCGGCGGCCCGGTGAGCCCGTGCCGGGCCAGTTCGGCGGCCACCACGCCGGAGTGCGCGGCCCAGCCGCAGTGCACCCGCTTCACGGTGCCGCCGGTCCGGTTGGCCTCCAGCAGGCCGGCGCCCATGCTCGCGGCGATCCCGGCGGCGTGCGCGATGCCCTCGGCGTCGGCCCCGCCGACCATCGCGGCCGCCACGGCCGCCCCGACCGCGCCGCAGATCGAGGTCGCGTGCTGACCGCGCTCGAAGAACTCGGAGTTGCCCAGCGCCCGGTCGTAGCCGCCCATGCCGAGCCGGACCGCGACCTCGATGCCCATCCCGGCCGCGTCGAGCAGCGCGGCCCCGGACGCGCCGCGCGCCTCGGCCACCGCCAGCGCCGCCGGCACCACCGGCGAGGAGGGGTGCAGGACCGACGGCAGGTGCGTGTCGTCGAAGTCGAGCGAGTGCGCCAGCGTGCCGTTGACCAGGGCCGCGTTCGCGGCCGGGACGCGCAGCCCGGTACCGATCGCCACCGCCTCCGGCGTGCCGCCGGCCGCCCGGACGTACGCGGTGACCGCCCGGGCGGGCGGCAGCCCGCTGGCGGCGAGGCTGTTGCCGATCAGGTCGAGCACCCGGCGGGCCACGTCCTGCCGCAGGTCGCCGGGGAGCCCGCCGCGCCGCACCTCCTCGGCGACGGCCGCGAGCTGCTGCACCACGGTCGGCGCACTCACGAGGTCACCGCCGCGAAGGGGCGGATCGGGGAGCCGGTGCCGCCGACGATGCGCAGCGGCGCCATCACGAAGACGAAAGCGGTCAGCCCGTCGGCGGCCGCCTGCTCCAGGTTGAGGTGCTCGATGATGTGGATGCCGGCGTCGACCAGCAGCACCCGGTGCACGGGCAGGACGCTGTGCCCGGCGCCCGGGCGGATCTGCTCGTACGCCGTGGTGTCCGAACCGGTGGCGACCACCCGGCGCGCGGCCAACCACTCGGCGGCGTCGGTGGTGGCGCCCGGCACGCCGGCGGTCTGCCCGAGATAGGTGGTCGCGTCGTCGAAGTGCCGCGCCCAGCCGGTGCGGACCAGCGCGACGTCGCCGGGACCGGGCTCGGCGCCGGCCCGCTCGGCGGCGGCGGCCAGGTCGGCCGCGGTCACCCCGTAGCCGGGGGGCAGCACGTCGACCCCGTGTACGGCGGCCACGTCGAGCAGCACACCGCGGGTGAGCAGCGCGGGCGTGTGCTCGGCGCCGAGTGCGGTGAACCGGCCACCGGTCTGCGCCGCCGCGGCGTCCACGCCGCCGTGCAGCCTGCCGTCGTGGCTGACGTGGGACAGCGCGTCGACGTGCGTGCCCACGTGCCCGCCGGTCACGATCATCTCGTTGGCCGCCGAGCCGCCGTCCGGGCGCACCATGTCGCCGTGCCGGCGGATCAGGCTCATCCGGAAGCCGGGGTGGTTGGGCGAGCACGGCATGCCCGTGAAGTGCGGGTGCCCGAGCTCGACGAGCCGTACCCCCGCGGTCACCGCGGCGAGTAGGGGATCGTCCGTGCGCGCCGGGCGGGCCTGCGGCTCGGTGGTCAACTCGTTCCTCCTGAGGGTGGTTCGGACGGGTCGGTCAGGTCGAGGACGAGTCGGGCCCGGCGTACCACCGCGGGGTCGACGAACCGGCCGGCGGCGTCGAGCACGGCCACCTCGCCGGCCTGTTCCGCCCGGGCCGCGGCGGCCACCACGGCCCGCGCGGCGGCCACCTCGGCGGCGGTCGGCGTGAAGACCTCGTGCACGACCGGGATCTGTCGGGGGTGCACCACCGACCGGCCGACGAAGCCGGTGGCGCGGGCCCGCTCGGTGCTGGCGCGCAGGCCGTCGAGGTCGGCGACGTCGGTGTAGACGCTCTGCACGGGGGAGGGCAGCCCGGCGGCCCGCGCCGCGACCACCACCCAGCCGCGCGCCCAGGCCAGCCCGTCCTCGCCGGTCACCCGCAGGTCGGCCGAGAGGTCGGCCTCGCCCAGCCCCAGCCCGGCGACCCGCGGGTGCGCGGCGGCCAGCTCGGCGGCCCGGGCCAGCCCGGCGGCGCTCTCCAGCAGCAGTTGCAGCGGCAGTCCGGCGCGGGTGGCGACCTCGCGGACCACGTCCGGGTCCTCGCAGCGCGGCAGGCGCAATCCGGTCAGGCCCAGTCCGGCCAGCGCGTCGACGTCGTCCTCGCCCCACGGGCCGGCCGGGTCGTTCACGCGTACCCACAACGGTCGGTCGTGGGGGCCCTCGGCGGCCAGCCGCAGCGCGGTGTCCCGGGCGGCCGCCTTCTGGTCCGGCGGCACGGCGTCCTCGAGGTCGACGACCACCGCGTCGGCGCCGGCGGCCAGGGCCTTCGCCACCCGGTCGGGGCGGTGGCCCGGCACGTAGAGCCAGGATCGCGGGGTCACTTGGGCAGCCCGCCGGACCAGCCCAGCGCCCGCGAGATGCGGTCGGCCGCCTCCCGCACCAGCGGACCGAAGCGTTCCCGGGCGGCCGCGTCGACCCGGTGCGCCGGGCCGCAGACCGAGATGGCGCCGACCACGGTGCCGTCGATGCCGAAGACCGGCGAGGCGACCGAGCCGGCGCCCTCCTGCCGCTCGCCGTCGGAGTGGGCGAGCCCGGTCTCGCGGATCGCGGTGAGTCGCGTGCGAAGCACGCCGGCGTCGGTCACCGTGCGGCCGGTCAGCGACGGCAGTTCGGTGCCGAGCACGGCCTCCCGCTCGCTGTCGGGCAGGAAGGCCAGGATGCAGGTGCTGGAGCTGCCGGCGTGCAGCGGGAAACGGCGGCCCACCTCGACCGTCATCTTGATCTCCCGGGTGGACTCGACCTGGTCGAGGTAGACCCGGCCGCCGTGCACCCGCGCGGACACCGTCGTCGTCTCGCCGGTGGTCAGTTGCAGCTCGCGCAGCACCGGCATGGCGACCGTACGCAGCTGCGACTCGCGCAGGGCGCGGGCGCCGAGCGCCGCGGCTCCCGGACCGAGCTGGTAGCCGCGGCTGGCCGGATCGCTGACCAGCAGCCGGCGCTCGACCAGCGTCTGCAGGATCCGGTGCACCACCGCCTTGGACAGGTCGAGGCTGCGCGCGATCGCGGTGACCCCGAGGAAGTCCGGCCCGTCGGTGAACAGGAGGAGGACGTCGGCCACGCGGCTCGCCGCCTCGGTGCCCTGACTTTCTGCCACGTCGTCGTCTCCCAATGCAATGTTTCCGCCAGCGGAACACGATTCCAGCACTGACCGGCTGTGGGGTCAACCCCCCAATGTGGCTCTGTACAGGGATGAAAACGATTCTGTGACGAACCCTTGACCAGGTGAACCGGCGGTGCCAGCATCATGCCCCATGTGATGTTCCGTGCGGCGGAACACCGTCACCCCCAGGAGCTGACATGAGGAAGACCTGGACCCTGAGCCTCGCCATAGCCCTGCCGTTGGCCCTCGCCGGGTGCGGCGGATCCGCTCCCGCCGGTACGAACAACGGCGGTGGCGCGCAGTCCGGCGGCACGATAAAGATCGGTTCCCTGCACCCGCTGAGCGGCGCCGCCGCGGCCGACGGGCAGCAGATGGACAACGGAGCGAAGCTGGCCGTCGAGGCCATCAACAACGCCGGCGGCATCAAGTCGCAGGGCGGCAAGAAGCTGGAACTGGTCAGCGCCGACACCCAGGGCAAGCCCGAGGTCGGCCAGAGCGAGGCACAGCGCCTCATCCAGGACGGTGTGGTCGGCCTGGTCGGCACCTACCAGAGCGCGGTCACCGCCAACGTGTCCACGGTGGCCGAACGCAACAAGGTGCCGCTGCTGATCGACGTGTCCAGCGCCGACTCGATCCTCTCCCAGGGCTACAAGTTCACCTTCCGGGTGCAGCCCAGCTCCACGGTGCTCGGCACCGCCGGGGCACAGTTCCTCGACCAGGTGGCCAAGGCGGCCAACCAGCCGGTCAAGACCGTGGCGGTGCTGCACGAGCAGGGCCCGTTCGGCACCGCGATCCGGGACGCCTTCAAGGCCGAGGCCGAGAAGGCCGGCATCAAGGTCGGCCCGGCGCTCGCCTACGACGCCGCCAACGTCTCCGACCTGACCACCCAGGTCACCCAGGTCAAGGCCAGCGGCGCCGACGTGCTGATGGTGGCCGGCTACTACCGCGACGGGGTGCTGGCCGCGAAGGCCGTCGCGACCGTCAAGCCGCCGGCCCTGAAGGCCGTCTACGGCGTCGCCAACGGCGCGTTCGACCTCCCGCAGTTCCCCAAGGAGGTGGGCGCGGCGGCCGAGGGCTTCTTCGACGCCAACTACCACCCCGACATGACCAACCCGGACATGCAGGCGCTGGCCAAGCTCTACCAGGACCGTTACAACGACCAGATCCGCACCGGCGCGGTGCTCGCCTACGACTCGGTCAAGGTGATCGCCGACGCGCTGGAGCGCGCCGGCAGCGCCGAACCGGCCAAGGTCCGCGACGCGGTCGCCAGCGGCTCGGTGCCGACCCTGATCGCCGGCAACGGCCCGATCAAGTTCGGCCCGACCGGCGAGAACGAGAACGCCACCCCCATCCTCATGCAGGTCCAGGGCGGCGTGGTGAAGCAGGTGTTCCCGGCCGACAAGGCGGAGGCGAAGCCGGTCTTCCCCGCCTTCAAGAGCCAGTGACCTCGCCAGCAGACCAGGGCCACGTCGCCGCCGGCACCGGCGGCGGCGTGGCGACCCTGGATCCCGACGAGGTACGGGCGCCCACCGCCCGCGCCGTGCCGTGGCTGCGGATCGGCGTGATCGCCGCGCTGGTCGTGCTCGCCATCGGGCTGGCCTACGCCCGCTCCGGCAGCGGGGTGGTCGTGGTCCAGGCGGTGGCCACCGGTGTCCTGATCGGCGGCGTCTACGGCCTGATCGCCATGGGCCTCACGCTGATCTTCGGCGTGCTCGACATCGTCAACTTCGCACACGGCAGCTTCCTGGCGCTGGCCCTGTTCCTCACCTTCGGGCTGACCCAGGCCGGGCTGCACCCGTACGTCGCCCTCGCGGCCAGCGTGCCGGCGATGTTCCTGCTCGGCGTGCTGGTGCAGCGCGGCATCCTGGCCGGCGCGATGGGCAAGCCGCTGGAGAACCAGCTGCTGATCACGCTGGGCATCTCCCTGATCATCGAGAACGGGCTGCTGCTCTTCTTCGGCGCCAACCCGCGCTCGGTGGCGCTGCCCGGCGACCGCGGCGTGCCGATCTTCGAGGCGGTGGCCAACCTGTCCCGGATCCTCGCCTTCGTCGGCGCGCTGATCCTGGCCGGGCTGCTCTACCTGCTGCTGCAACGCACCCGATTGGGCACCGCGATCCGCGCGGTGGCCGCCAACGACACCGGGGCGCAGCTGGTCGGGATCGACACCCGGGTGATCTACGCGGTGACCTTCGCGCTCGGCACCGCCTGCGCCGGCGCGGCCGGCACGCTGGTCGCGCCGCTGGTCACCATCGAGCCCACCACCGGTTCGCTGTTCAACATCGTGGCCTTCGTGGTGGTCGTGCTGGGTGGCATGGGCAACGTGGTCGGCGCGCTGGTCGGCGGGCTGGTGATCGGGCTGGCCGAGCAGCTCGGCGGCATCTACCTGCCCGGACAGTCGCCGCTGCTGTCGGTGTTCATCGTCTTCGTGCTCGTGCTCTTCCTGCGCCCGCAGGGACTCTTCGGGAGGTCGGCATGACGACCACCACCGACACGCCGGCGCCGGAGACGGCGGCCGGCCGGCCGCTGCCCCGGCTGCCGTGGAACCGGCACCTGGTGGCCATCGCGGTACTCGCCGTCCTGCTGGTGCCGCTGCCGCTGATCCTCCCGCCGGCGCAGGCCTCGGTCGCGGTGCGGGTGCTCATCTTCGCCCTGATGAGCATCGGCTGGAACATGATGAGCGGCTTCGGCGGCATGTTCAGCTTCGGTCACGCGGCCTACTTCGGCATCGGCGCGTACGCCTGCGCCTGGCTCCTGGTCGAGCACCGGGTGTCGCCGTGGATCGGGATGCTGGCCGGCATGGTGATCGCCGCGGCGTTCGCCGCGCTGATCGGCTTCCTCGCGCTGCGCTACAAACTGCGCGGCGCCTACTTCGCGCTGGCCACCTTCGCGTTCGCCGAGATGCTCCGGCTCTGGGCGACCAACAGCGACTTCGTCAACCGCGCGGTCGGCTACCACGTGCCGCTGCGCACGGACGCCTCGTGGTGGTGGATCCAGTTCGAGCCGACCTCGCCGAACTACTTCTGGATCGCGCTCGGACTCACCGTCGTCGCGCTGGTGGTCAGCGTGCAGTTCGTCCGCTCGCGCGCCGGGCAGTTCACCAAGGCGGCCCGCGACGACGAGGACGCGGCGGCCGCGGTCGGCATCCCGGTGATGCGCTACAAGCTGCTGACGATGGCGCTTTCCGCCGCGATCACCGCGGTCGCCGGCGCCTTCTACGTGCAGTACTTCCTGTTCATCGACCCCGACCTGGCGTTCGGGTCGAGCGTGTCGATCCAGGCGATCCTGCCCGCGGTGATCGGCGGCGTGGCCACCATCTGGGGTCCGGTGATCGGCTCCGTGGTGATGGGCCCGCTCAACGACGTGACGGCGACGATGCTGCGCAACCCGCCGCCCGCGCTGGAGTTCCTGCAGGGGCGCAGCGGCCTCGACGTGATCGTCTACGGCACCCTGCTGATCATCATCGTGCTGCTCCTGCCGAAGGGCATCTACGGCACGATCCGGCAAAGGTGGTCCCGGCGATGACACTGCTTCGGGTCGACGGCGTCTCCAAGTCGTTCAAAGGGCTCCGCGCGGTCGACGAGGTGAGCTTCGAGGTCGCCGAGGGCAGCATCCTCGGCGTCATCGGCCCCAACGGGGCCGGCAAGACCACGATGTTCAACCTCATCACCGGCGCGCTGCGGCCGGACGCCGGCCGGGTGCACCTGGCCGGCCGGGAGATCACCGGGCACACGCCGCACCGGGTGACCGCCGCGGGCATGACCCGGACGTTCCAGCTGATGCGGCCGTTCTACTCGATGACCGTGCTGGAGAACGTCACGGTCGCGGTGCTGGCCGGCGGCGCCGCCCGGCGTACCGCCCGGACCGCCGCCGCCGAGCTGATCGAGCGGGTCGGCCTGGGGCGGTGGCGGGACGCGCCCACCGAGGGTCTGCCCACCGCGGCCCTCAAGCGGCTGGAGCTGGCCCGGGCGCTGGCCAGCAAACCCCGGGTGCTGCTGCTCGACGAGGTGCTGGCCGGCCTGGTGCCCGCCGAGCGGGCCCCGGTGATGGAACTGCTGGAACGGCTGCGCACCGAGGACGGCGTGACGCTGGTCTTCGTCGAGCACATCATGGCCGCCGTCATGCGGCTGTCGGACTCCGTGCTGGTGCTCGATCTGGGCCGGGTGCTCACCTCGGGCGCACCGGAGGAGGTGACCCGCGATCCGCGGGTCATCGAGGCGTACCTCGGGGAGGACCCGCATGCTCACGCTTGACGGAGTCAGCGCCGGCTACCACGGCCTGCAGATCCTGCACGAGCTCGACCTGCGGGTCGAGGAGGGCGAGATCGTGGCGATCGTCGGGGCCAACGGCGCCGGCAAGACCACCACGCTCAAGACCATCTCCGGGCTGGTCAAGCCGACCGCGGGCACGATCACGTTCGACGGCCGGCGGGCCGACGGGGTACGCCCCAGCGAACTGGTCGCCCGGGGCCTGCTGCAGGTGCCGGAGGGTCGGGCGCTGTTCGGACCGCTCAGCGTCGAGGAGAACCTGCGCATGGGCGGCTGGACCCGCGGTCGCAAGCCGCTCGACGAACCGCTGCGCGAGGTCTTCGACCTGTTCCCGATCCTCGCCGAGCGGCGCGCCCAGGCCGCCGAGACGCTCAGCGGCGGGCAGCAGCAGATGCTCGCCATCGGCCGGGCGTTGATGGCCGGTCCCCGGCTGCTGCTGCTCGACGAGCCGTCCACCGGGCTGTCGCCGAAGCTGACCTGGACCGTGCTCGACGCGATCAAGGCGATCCGGGACCGGGGCGTCTCGGTGCTGCTGGTCGAGCAGAACGCCGCGCACGCGCTCAACCTGGCCGACCGGGCGTACGTGCTGGAGAGCGGCAGCCTGGTCCTCGACGGCCCGGGACCCGAACTCGCCCGCGACGACCGGGTCCGCGCCGCGTACCTGGGGCTCTAGCATGACCTCCACCGTGGCGGCCGTGGCCCGGCTCGGCGCCTGGGCCGCCGGGCTGCGCTGGGCCGACGTGCCGGACGCCGTCCGCGGCCGGCTCGGGCTGGTGCTGCTCGACTCGCTCGGGGTGACCGTGGTCGGCGCCCGGCAGGCCGAGCAGCGGGCCCTGGCCGCGGCCTGGCGCCCCGGTCCCGGGCCCGCGCCGCTGGTCGGCGGCGGCGCGACCACCACCGTCGAGGCGGCGGCCTGGCTCAACGCGACCGCGCTGGCCCGGCTCGAACTCGACGAGGGGCACAAGTACGCCAAGGGCCATCCGGCGGCGCACGGGCTACCGGCGGTGCTGGCGCTCGCCGCCGACCTGGGTGCCTCCGGTCCGGAGACGATGGCGGCGCTGCTCGCGGCGTACGAGGTGGCGGCGCGGTTCGGCCGGGCCACCACCCTGCGGGCCGGCATGCATCCGCACGGCAGTTGGGGCGTCGCGGGCGCGGCGGCCGGCTGCGCGCGGCTGCTCGGCCTGCCCGGCGAGGGCGTCGCCGCGGCGATCGACGCGGGCGCCGGCCTGCCGGTGGCCGGGCACTTCGCCAGCGCGCTGGACGGCAACCCGGTCCGCGACGCCTGGCTGGGCGCCTCGAACGTGTCCGGGTTGGCGGCGGCGCGGATGGCCGCGGCCGGTGTCGCCCGCAACACCGGTACGCCCGCCGTGTCGCTGGGCGACGTGCTCGGCCGGTTCGACCCGGTGCCGCTGACCGACGGGCTGGGCAGCCGGTGGGAGGTGCGGCTGGGCTATTTCAAGCGGCACGCGTCCTGCTCGTTCACCCACCCGGCCGCCGACGCGGCCCTGCTGATGCGCGCCGACGGGTTGCCGCTCGACGCCGTCGAGGAGGTCGTCGTCGAGACCCACTCGCTGGCCGGCGGGCTGGGCCGGACCAGCTGGGACAGCCGGTTGGCGGCGCTGTTCTCGACACCGTTCGTGGTGGCCGCCGCGCTGGTGCACGGCACCGTCGACCCGGCCGTCTCCGCCGACGGCCAGCGCGACGACCCGCGGGTGCGGGCGCTGGCCGCCAAGGTCGTGCTCCGGGTGGCGCCGGACCTCGACGCCCGACTGCCCGACGAGCGGGCCGCCCGGCTCACCGTCCGCACCGCCGGCGCGCCGCCCTGCGTGCTGGAGGTGCCCAACCCGGTCGGTGATGCGGCCCACCATCCGATGGCCGAGGACGACGTGCTGGCGCTGCTCGAACGACTGCTCGACGCCGGCACCGTCCGGGCCGTGCACGAGGTCGCCACCGGCCTGGCCGCCAGCGCCGATGTCGGACCCGACCTGCGCCGCCTCGCCGAGATCTAGGAGGAAGACCGTGCGGATCTACGCCGTGACCCCGATCCACGTCGACGCCGAGGAGTTGGCCCGCCGGCAGGCGCGCTACGCCGCGCTCTCGCCGCCCGGCGTCGAGGTGGTGCTGCACGACATCGGCGCCGACGCGCCGCGCGCCCTGGACACCGACGCGCAGGTGCGGGAGAGCGAGGCGTTGGTCGCCGCGGCGCTGCGCGCGGCGCCGGCCGGCTACGACGCGCTGCTGCCGGACTGCGTCCTCGACCCCGGCGTCGCGGAGCTCGCCGGCACCCTGCCGGTGCCGGTCTTCGGGCTGCTCCGGCTCAGCCTCGGCTGGGCCGTGCTGACCGGGCGCGGGTGCGCGGCGGTGGCCCGCAACAAGGCGATCGCCGACGAGATCGTGGCGCGGGCCGGGGTCTACGGCTGGTCGGCCGACCTGCTCGGCGTCGAGGTGCTCGACCTCGACGTGCACGCGATCGCGGACACCTCCCGCTGGGCCGGCACCCTCGGCGCCGCCGTCGGCACGCTCGCCGCGGGCGGCGCCCGTTCGGTGATCAACGGCTGCTCGGCGGTCGACCTGCCGTCCGGCGTCCGCCTGCCGGCCCGGGTGGTGGACCCGACCGCGCTGGCGCTGCGGCTGATCGCCGCGGGGGAGGTGCCCGCATGAGCGAGCGCACCGAGCGCACCGAGCGGAGCGAGGGCCACGAGCGCATGCCCGGTGAGCACGGCATGAGCGAGCGCACCGAGCGGAGCGAGGGCCACGAGCGCATGCCCGGTGAGCACAGCGTGACCGGACCGGACCTCGTGGTCGCCGGCGCCGGCGGCGGCCTGGTGGCCGCCCTGCGCGCCGCGCAACTCGGCCTGGACGTGCTGGTGGTCGAGGCCAGCAAGCACTTCAGCCGGGGCAACAACACCTCGATGTCGACCGCGATGATCCCCGGCGCGGGCTCGCGGTGGCAGCGGGCCGCCGGCATCGACGACTCGGCCGAGCTGTTCGCGGCGGACGTCGCCCGCAAGACCAAGGGGCAGGGCGACCAGCGGCTCGCCCGCGCGCTCGGCGCGGTGAGCGCCGAACTGGTCGAGTGGCTGAACGACGACGTCGGGCTGGAGCTGTCCCTGGTCACCGACTTCCACTACCCGGGCCACTCGGTCGACCGCTGCCACACCGTGGCCGGCCGGCACGGCACCGTGCTGCTCGACCAGCTGGTCCAGCAGTTGACCAGGGCCGGTATCGACCTGATGGTGCCGGCCCGCCTGGTCGACGTGGTGGTCGACGCGGGCCAGGTGCGGGCCGCGGTGGTCGAGCGCCCGGACGGCACCCGCGAGGAGATCCCGACCCGGGCGGTGCTGCTGGCCACCAACGGCCACGGCGCCGACCGGGCGCTGGTCGCCGAGTACCTGCCGGAGATCGCCAACGCGGTCTACCACGGCAGTGAGACGTCCCGCGGCGACGCGCTGCGGATCGGCGCCGCGCTCGGCGCGCAGAGCGCCTTCCTCGACGCGTACCAGGGGCATGCCGCCCTGTCGGCCCGCGCCGCGACGCTGGTCGGTTGGGCGACCGTGATGCACGGCGGCTTCCTGCTGGACAGCACCGGACGGCGGTTCGGCGACGAGACGACCGGCTACTCCGAGTACGCCGCCGCGCTCGCGGCCCGTCCGGACGCGTCCGGCTGGCTGGTGCTGGACCGCCGGATCCACGACGCCTGCCTGGCGTTCACCGACTTCCGGCAGAGCGTGGAGTCGGGCGCGCTGCTGGAGGCGGCCGACGCCGCCGCCCTGTCGTCGGTCACCGGGTTGCCGGCCGACGCCGTGACCGCGGAACTCGCCGAGACGGCCGCGGTGGCCCGCGGCGAGCGCGCCGACCGGTTCGGCCGCACCTTCTTCGAGGCACCGCTGGAGCCGCCGTACCTCACCGCCCGGGTGGTGCCGGCGCTCTTCCACACCCAGGGCGGCCTGGTGGTCGACGAGCATGCCCGGGTGCTGCGCCCGGACGGCGCGCCGATCCCCGGGCTCTACGCCTCGGGCGGGGCCGCGGCCGGCATCTCCGGTCACGGCGCGGCCGGCTACCTCGCCGGCAACGGCCTGCTGCCCGCCCTCGGCCTCGCCTACCTCGCGGCGAACCACGTCGCTCGAACCACGGAAGGAACCCCATGACACCCCTGGAAACCCTGATCAAGAACGTTACCGTGGTACGCCCCGACGCCGGCTCGCCCGACGGCGACGCGCTCGACATCGGCATCGCCGGCGGCAAGGTGGTGCGGCTGGAGGCGGACATCCCGGCCGACGAGGCGCAGACCGTGGTGGACGGTCGTGGCCGGTTCGCGTACCCGGGCGCGGTCGACGCCCACCAGCACTGGGGCATCTACAACCCGCTGGCCGAGGACACCGAGACCGAGAGCCGCGCCAGCGCGCAGGGCGGGGTGACCACCGGCCTGACCTACATGCGTACGGGGCAGTACTACCTCAACCGGGGCGGCTCGTACGCCGAGTTCTTCCCGCAGGTGCTGGCCGCCTCGGCGGGTCGTTCGTTCATCGACTACGGCTTCCACCTCGCGCCGATGATGAAGGAGCACATCGACGAGATCCCGTCGATCGTGGAGAACTTCGGCGTCACCTCCTTCAAGATCTTCATGTTCTACGGCAGCCACGGCCTGCACGGCCGGTCGGCCGACCAGAGCTCGTTCCTGATGATCCCGCCGAACGAGCGCTACGACCTCGCCCACTTCGAGTTCGTGATGCGCGGCGTGCAGGCGGCCCGGGAGAAGCTGACCGAGGCCGCGCCGCACGTGTCGCTGTCGCTGCACTGCGAGACCGCCGAGATCATGACCGCCTACACGCGGCTGGTCGAGCAGGACCGGTCGCTGTCGGGCCTGGCCGCGTACAGCGCGTCGCGGCCGCCGCACTCGGAAGGGCTCGCCGTGACCATCGCGGCGTTCCTGGCCGACGAGACCGGGCTGCCCAACATCAACCTGCTGCACCTGTCCTCGCGCAAGGCGCTGCGGGCCGCGATGCTGATGGCCCGGACGTTCCCGCACGTCGACTTCCGCCGCGAGGTCACCATCGGTCACCTGCTGGCCAGTGTGGACACCGCGCACGGCCTGGGCGGCAAGGTGAACCCGCCGCTGCGCCCGCAGGAGGACGTGGAGGCGCTCTGGGAGTACGTGCTCGACGGCAGCGTCGACTGGGTGGTCAGCGACCACGCGTGCTGCAAGGACGAGATGAAGTTCGGCGACCCGCGCGACGACGTCTTCGCCGCGAAGTCGGGCTTCGGCGGCGCCGAGTACCTGCTGCCCGGCCTGGTCTCCGAGGGGCGCAAGCGCGGCCTGTCGCACCAGCGGATCGCGCAGCTGGTCGCCTGGAACCCGGCGCGCCGCTACGGCCTGCCCGGCAAGGGCACCATCGGGGTCGGTTTCGACGCCGACCTGTGCCTGGTGGAGAACGCCAGCTGGACCGTGCACGCCGCCGACTCCGCGTCGACCCAGGAGTACACCCCGTTCGAGGGCTTCGAACTGGGCGCCCGGGTCACCGACACGTGGGTCCGGGGGCAGCACGTGCTCGACGCCGGCAACATCGTCGGCACCCCGAGCGGCCGCTACGTCCACCGTCCGTACCAGGGGTGAGCATGTCCGGTGGAAACGACGGGCCGCTGGCCGGCCTGCGGGTGCTCGACGCGTCGACCATCCTGGCCGGCCCGCTGGTGGCGCAGGTGCTCGGCGACTTCGGCGCCGAGGTCATCAAGATCGAGCACCCGGGTCGCGGCGACGGCATGCGCGGGCACGGGCTGGCCAAGGACGACCAGCCGCTGTGGTGGAAGATGATCGCCCGTAACAAGCGCACGGTCGGGCTCTATCTCGGTGACCCGGCCGGCGCGGAGATCTTCCGCAGGCTGGCCGCCACCGCGGACGTCGTGATCGAGAACTTCCGGCCCGGCACGCTGGAGCGCTGGGGGCTCGGCTACGACGTCCTGTCCGCCGACAACCCGGGGCTGATCCTGCTGCGGGTCACCGGCTTCGGGCAGTCCGGCCCGTACGCGTCGCGGCCGGCCTTCGGCACGCTGGTGGAGTCGATGAGCGGCTTCGCGCACCTGACCGGCGCGCCGGACGGCCCGCCGACGCTGCCGGCGTTCGGCCTGGCCGACTCGATCGCCGGGATGGCGGGTGCTGCGGCGGTCTCGATGGCGCTCTTCCAGCGGGAGAAGGACGGCCGGGGTCAGGAGATCGACCTCGACCTGCTCAGCCCCATCATGACCGCGGTCGGGCCCGGGGTGATCTACGCCGACCAGCTCGGCGTCGACCAGCAGCGCACCGGCAACCGGTCGCTCAACAACGCCCCGCGCAACACCTACCGCACCGCCGACGGGCACTGGGTGGCGATCTCCACCAGCGCCGACAGCATCGCCCGGCGGGTGCTGACCCTGGTCGGTCACCCGGAGGTGATCGAGGAACCGTGGTTCGCCACCGGACGCCAGCGGGCCCAGCACGCCGACCTGCTGGACGGCTACGTGGGGGAGTGGATCGGGGCGCGGACCCGCGACGAGGTGCTGCGCGCGTTCGAGGAGGCGGGTGCCGCGGTGGGTCCGGTCTACAAACCGAGCGAGCTGCTCGAGGACCCGCAGGTGCGGGCGCTGGAGTTGGTGACCACGGTGGACGACCCGGACCTGGGGCCGATCCGGATGCAGAACCTGCTCTGGCGGATGGGCCGCACGCCGGGCCGGATCCGGTTCACCGGGCGGGCGCTGGGCGCCGACACCGACGCGGTGCTCGGCGACGAGCTGGGCCTGCCGGCGGCGGAACTGGCGGCGCTTCGCGAACGTGACGTGATCCGCTAGGTTCCGCCCAGCGGAACGATACGGATGGATATTGACAGGCCATTCTGCCAGCTCTAGCGTCATTCTCCAGATCGTGGTGATGTCACCGCGTTCCGCGTAGCGAAACACTGGAGGGCATGTGCTCCACAGGTTCCGTTTCCTCACTGGACTGGTTGTCGCCGCCGGTCTCGCCGTCGCCGGGTCTCCCGGCATCGCCCAGGCCACGCCGCGACCCGACTGCTCCACCACCACTCCCGCCGCCGCCCAGAAGCTCCTTCGCGCGGTCGGCCACCCGACGACGATCACCTCCCTCACCACCGGCGCCACCGCGGCCGGCACGCGCTACTGCGACGTGCGGGCCAGCATCACCGTCGGCGCGCAGGACGGCAGCAGCTCCGTCATCCAGCTGCGCCTGCAGGCTCCGATCGACTGGAACCGCCGCTACGTCCAGCTGGGCGGCGGCGGCTTCTGCGGCAGCATCCCGACCGCCGGCACCTCCGGCAACGGCAACGTCGACCTCGGCTACGCCGTCGCCTCCGACGACACCGGCCACGTCGGTGGCGGCTCGGACGCCTCGTTCGCCTACAACAACACGGCCGCCCAGAACAACTGGGCCTACCTCTCCGAGCACCTGACCGCGCTCGCGGCCAAGGCGATCCTCAAGGAACTGACCCACCACAGCCCCGCGTACTCCTACTTCGTGGGGTGCTCGACCGGTGGGCGGCAGGCCCTGATCGAGGCGCAGCGCTGGCCCGGCGACTTCGACGGGATCGTCGCCGGCGCGCCGGCCAACCGGCAGAACTACCTCGCCCCGCTCTCCCAGGGCGTGCGCGAGCTGCAGAACCGGGACGCCGACCGCCGCCAGATCGTCGACGCGGCCGCAGCCGCGGTGGTCAACCAGGCCGTGCTGGCGGCGTGCGACGGCGTGGTCAAGGACGGCGTCGTCGACGACCCGCGCGCCTGCCGGTTCGACCCGGCGACGCTGCTCTGCCCGGCGGGCACGACCGGGCCGGGTTGCCTCAGCGCCGCGCAGGTCGCGGTGCTCCAGAAGTGGTACGACAGCCCGCGCGACGACCAGGGCCGGGAGCTGTACCCGGGCGGGCTGCCGCTGGGTTCCGAGGGCGGCTGGGTCGGCGCCGACATCAGCACGTCGCCGACCGGGCTGAGCGGTGGCGGCGCGTACGCCGAACAGGTCCTGCGCTACCTGGCGTTCCCGACCGACCCGGGCCCGAGCTACGCGCTGTGGGACTTCGACCCGAGCCGGGACGCGGCCAAGCTGGACCCGATGGCGAAGGTCTACAACGCCGACACCACCGACCTGGACGCCTTCCGCAAGGCCGGCGGCAAGCTGATGCTCTACCACGGCCTGGCCGACCCGCTGATCACCGCGTTCGGCACCATCCAGTACTACGAGGACGTGGTGGCGCGGTACGGCTCGCTGGCCAGCACCCAGCAGTTCGCCCGGCTGTTCCTGCTGCCCGGCGTGTACCACTGCTCCGGCGGCCCCGGCGCCGACCGGGTCGACTGGCTCGGCGCGATCCGGGACTGGACCGAGCGGGGCCAGGCACCCGCCTCGGTGCTGGCCAGCAAGGTCAGCGGTGGTGCGACCACGATGCAGCGTCCGGTGTACCCGTACCCGCTGCAGGCCAGCTACGACGGCAGCGGCGACCCGAACGTGGCGGCCAACTGGGAGCCGGTGCCCGGCCCGCGCGGCCGGCACTGACCCGTAGCCGGAGAGCGGGGGCCCGCAGCGGTGCGGGCCCCCGCTCTGCCGTGTCAGCGGGCGAGGCGGCAACCGCGCCCGGTGAGTCGCAGCGCGATCAGTCGAGCGGCCTGGTCGGGCGTGCGGTGCGTGGTGTCGATGACCTCGGCCTCGGCGTGCAGCCAGGTCCGGGCCGCCTCGGCGTAGGGCTGGAGGTATCGCAGGCGGAACGGGGACGGCAGGGGGTGATCGCCCTCGATGCGCGCGCGGAGGGTGTCCTGATCGGCGTGGAGGACGAAGTGCCGCACCGGGATGCCGTGCTCGGCCAGGCCGGCGCTGATCTCCCGCCAGTACTGCTCGACCAGGACGGTCATGGGCATCACCAGGGTGCCGCCGGTGTAGTCGAGCACGCGCCGGGCGGTCTCGACGACGAGGTGCCGCCACGGCGGCCAGTGCTGGAAGTTGTCCGTGGCGGGTAGTCCCGGCGTGATGTCCATGAGCGTCTCGCCGACCTTCTCGGCGTCGAACACCCGGGCGTCCGGGAGCAGTTGCTGCACGAGCACGCTGGTCGTCGTCTTTCCCGCGCCGTGGGTGCCGTTGAGCCATACGATCACGGACCCATTCAACGCGCCCGCGCAACCCCACGGGTTCGTGCCCCTTCTCGCGACGGCACGGCCCCCCGGACCGGGCGCGGGCGGCCGGGCCGAACTCCCGGCCGACGGCCAGATCAGGGGATCAGCGGGCCGGTCCGCCGCTCATCGCGATCTCGCCGTTGAGGCCGGCGGGATAGAAGCCGCCGGAGTTCGCCGGGCTCGCGTTGAGGTACACGATGTTGAGGACCGACTGGGCCGACCGGCCGTAGGCGATGCCGTTGGCGTCCGTGGGGACGAGGTTCACCTCGGCGCTGGTGCCGATGCCCTGGTCGTCGTCGACCGGTCCGTCGAGACTGTTGCGGGCGTCGGAGAGCTTCTGCACGCCCGCGAAGACGGCCTCGTCGATCATGCCCTCCTGGTAGAGCGCGGACCGGACGATCCCGGCGTGGTACGCCTCGGTGGCGAGCAGACCGGCGGCAGCGTCCAGGTAGGTCTTGTTGGACAGCAGCGGTGCCGCTCCCTTGAAGGCGGAGACCCCGACGTCCTCGAACAGGAACGCGGCGAACAGGAAGTTGAGGTCGTTGGCGTACGGGTCGAACGTCTCGCCCGCCTTGATGAGCCCGGCCGCGGTGGCGGCCGCGGTGAAGCTCGTGTCGAGCGAGATCGCCGGACGGGAGACGGCGTGTTCCCCGAGGGCGGACCGCAGGAAGGCCACATGCTGCTGCTCGTCCGAGGCGATCTCCCGGGCGAACGCGCGCACCACCGGGTTGCTGAAGTTGACCATGCCGCCACCGGTCACCTCGCCCCGGGTGCCGGTGCCGGTGGTCATCTCGTCCGGCAGCCCCTGCCCCGTGGTGGCGCGGAGATAGAACTCGGCTTCGAGGTATTCGAGATT
Organism: Micromonospora sp. NPDC049836; assembly: GCF_044465125.1. Taxonomy (NCBI): domain Bacteria; kingdom Bacillati; phylum Actinomycetota; class Actinomycetes; order Micromonosporales; family Micromonosporaceae; genus Micromonospora; species Micromonospora sp. NPDC049836. The sequence goes on along the minus strand of NZ_JBITLH010000002.1, from coordinate 598,497 downwards.
GAGGGCGAAGTTCAGGATCGTCGCGTCGCTCGGCCCCGAGCCGTCCGGCGATGGCGCGGCGGGGCTGTTGGGGTCGGTCATCGCTTCGAGCTTCTGTCGGTCGTCATCCGACTCGGAGCTGCGCGACACCGCCTCTTTGATGAACTTCTTGACCATGGAAGCTGACCCCCCGTTCGATCCACGACCCGCCGGCTGCTCCATCGATATCTCGCCGGTGCGCCGTGCGCTGTCGCCGTCGCCGCTCACGCTAATGCGAGGCTGGCTCGGCCGTACTCCTTTCCCGAACCGTCATCCGCGAGAGGGGCGCGGCGGGAAGGCCGCACCGTGGCGCACGTCGACCCGGAGTGGACGTCGGCCGCTCGCTGGTGATCCTCCCGCGGGCTGCGGACGCGTACGGTGCGTCCGCAGCCCGGCGCTCGCCCGGGTCCTCACGGACGGATGCGGATGACCGTCTTCCCGGTGACCCGCTCGGTCCGGTTGAAGGCGGCCACGGCGTCGTCGAGGGTCGCGACCAGGCCGATGTGGCTCCGGAGTCGTCCGTCCCGCACCCGCCGGACGACCTCGCCCAGTTGGGCGCGATCGGGCAGGACGACGAAGTCGACCGCCAGGCCGTCGGCGGGCCGGGCCTCCGGCGGCCCGACCACGGACACCAGCGTTCCTCCGGCCCGGATCAGACCGGCTGACCGCTTGCCGATGTCACCGCCGATGACGTCGAACACCAGATCGACTCCGCCGACGTCCTCGAGGGCGTCGTTCTCCAGGTCGACGAACTCCTGCGCGCCGAAGTCGAGTGCCGCCTGACGGTCGCCGGTGCGCCCGGTGCCGATGACGTAGCCGCCGGCCTCGACGGCGAGCTGCGTGACCAGCGCACCCACCGCGCCGGCCGCGCCGTGCACGAGGACGCTCTGCCCCGCCTGGAGGCGGCCGTGCTCGAACAGTCCCTGCCACGCGGTCAGGCCGGAGATGGGCAGGCTCGCGCCCAGGGTGAAATCGACGTCGCCGGGCAGCGGGGCGAGATTGCGCGCCTCGACGGCCACATACTCCGCCAGCGTGCCGTCGCGATTCCAGTCGGTGAGGCCGAACACCCGCTGCCCGACGGACAGTCCCGTCGTGCCATAACCGAGGGCGGTGACCACTCCGGCCAGCTCGTGCCCGGGAATCGACGGCGTCCGGTCCTGGCCGAGGCGATCGGTCCAGGTCGAGGGCCAGGCCAGCTCGGTCGGGACGAATCCCGACGCGTGCACCTCAACGACGACGTCGTTCAGCGCCGGCGCCGGCGCGGGCCGGTCCACCAGCGTCATCCCGGCCCTTCCCGCGGCCTGGTCCGTCACCACGATCGCTTTCATGGGAATTGCCTCCTCGATCATTGTCTCTCTGGTGGGAATGTGCTCGGAACGCAAGGCCCACCGGGGCAGCTGAATGTCGGCGGCCACCGGACGCGGCCAGCCGGATGTTCCGTCTCACGGTTCGCGGTTTGGTGTCAGCATCGCCCGGTTCCCCGGCGGCGACGTCAGGTACGGAGAACTCGGCACCGGTGGGCACGCCGAAAACCGCGTCGCCAGCGGCGGCGCCCGGTCGGTCGCCTCGAACCTAGCCGCGGCTTAACTGGTCGGTCAAGTCCAGTCTGTGAGCGCGCGGATGCTACCGTTGCGCCGGTGCACCGCGCGGGCTACTGGTCATCCTGATCATGGACCGGCGGGGTTTTGCTGGACCGGCTAGTCCAAATAAGGGGAGGGCTGCGGGAATACGGTCGGCCCTTGGCGTCGTGTCCACGCGCGTCGGTTGCAGCGGCGGTGACGTGCCGAACGCCACCTACCGCAACCACGGCACTCACGCGGAGTCGATCGAGGTGGTCTACGACACCGAGCAGACCGACTTCCGGGCTCTGCTCGTGTTTTGTAGCCGCAGCTCAGGCGGGCGGGGCGCCGCTCTGAGGGAGAGGGTCTGCCGCCCGAGATGGGGTGGCTGACCAGCTGGCGAGGAGTCTGAGTCGGTCTTCGGACGCGGTGCCGGGTTCCGCGGTGTAGCTGATCAGGTTGTGCACGACTCGGCTGGACAGCGGCAGGTCGAGGTGCTGGAAGGTCAGCTCCAGGTGGCCGACCTCGGGGTGCCGGAGTCGCTTGATGCCGTCGTGGCGGATCAGGACGTCGTGCGCGGCCCATTGGCCGCGGAACTCGGGGCTGAGGGTGGACAGCTCGCCGATGAGGTCGCGCAGCGCCCGGTCGCGGGGCTCGCGAGCGGCCTCGGCGCGCAACAGGGCGGCGGTGGCGTTGCCGGCGGCGTCCCAGTCGACGAAGAAGTCGTGTGCGCCGGGGTCGAGGAAGATGTAGCGGGCGATGTTGGGGCGGCCGCGCTTGTCGATGGTGGCGCTGTCGAACATCGGCGCGTACAGGGCTCGGGCGAGGAGGTTGCTGGCGATGACGTCGGTGCGCCCGTTGCGTACGAACGCCGAGGACATCGTCATGGAGTCGAGCAGCCATTGGACTCGCGGCGGGACCTCGACGTCTCGGCGACGCGATGGCGTGCGCCTGGCGGCCCGCGATGACTGGGCCAGGTCGAACAGGTAGGTGCGTTCGTCGTCGTCCAGTCGCAGGGCGCGGGCTACCGCGTCGAGGACGTCTTTGGACACGCCGCCGATGTGACCCTTTTCCAGCCGCGTGTACCACTCTGTGCTCACACCGGCGAGGACAGCGACCTCCTCGCGCCGAAGCCCGGCGACCCGGCGACGGGCACTGGTCGGCAGTCCGGCCTGCGCCGGGGTGATTTTGGCGCGTCGGCCGGCGAGGAAGTCCCGGATCTCGTCGCGGTTTCCGGGCTGCTGGTCCATGTTCTCCACGCTAGCCGCCGGTCGCGGCGCGAGAGGGGTGGAGGTTGTACCCCCATAAACGCGACCTTCCCCGGCCGTGGCGATCGCGGTCTTCTGGGATCGAACGCGTAACGGAGGTAGGAGACATGACGAGCAAGACACCGGCCGTGCCAGCGGTGGCGCTGGGCACATGGGCCTGGGGAGACAGCGGTGAGGCGGGCGACGGCTATTTCGGCAGTCAGCTGACGGCGTCCGGCCTGCGCGAGGTCGTCGAGAAGGCGCAAGCGAACGGGTTCACCTTGTGGGACACCGCGGTGGTGTACGGCATGGGTCACTCGGAGACGGTCCTCGCTCAGGCGCTGACGGGCTACGCCCGCAGCGAGTACCAGCTGTCGACGAAGTTCACCCCGCAGGCGGCGGCCGACGGAGACGATCCGGTCGCGGAGATGCTGGAGCAGAGCCTTGACCGATTGGGTACGGAGTATGTAGATCTGTACTGGATCCACAACCCCGCTGATGTGGCTCGTTGGACGCCGCTTCTGATTCCGCTGTTGCAGAGCGGCAAGATCAAGCATGTCGGAGTCTCGAACCACAACCTGAAGCAGATCGCTCTGGCCGACCAGATCCTCGGCGAGGCCGGCTTTCGCGTGGAGGCGGTCCAGAACCACTACAGTCTCCTGTACCGCAGCTCCGAGCGTGCGGGCATTCTCGACTACTGCCGCGAGCACGACGTGCGGTTCTTTTCCTACATGGTTCTCGAGCAGGGGGCGCTGACCGGCAAGTATGGCCCGGCCCATCCGTTGCCGGCGGGCAGCAACCGAGCGGCCGCGTACAACGGCATCCTGCCTAAGCTCCAGGCGCTGACCGACAGGATGCGCGCGATCGGCGGGAACCGAGGCGCCTCCGCCGCCGATGTCGCCACCGCCTGGGCCATCGCCAAGGGGACCACCCCGATCATCGGCGTCACGAGGACGAGTTACATCGACGGGTTGATCCGAGCGCGCGGCATCGAGCTCGCCGACGAGGAGATCGCGGAGTTGGAGGCGCTGGGGGACGCCGCGGACGTGGACACGCGCGGCTGGTGGGAGCACGAGATGTAGCAACCACATCCCCGTTGCGGAGGCGCCGTTCCCGCGGGATCGGATGACCTTTATCAAGCCGTCCTTCCTGGCATCCAGATGAAGGGCACGGTCCGACGCATGACGCTGCCTGAATTCATATCGCGAACTGACGCACTGCTTTCGGCAAAGTCGTGCCTCCGCGACGCCCGGTCAGCGGCTATGACCGGACACCGCCGTTGAGTGCTCGGCCAAATGGCAAGCTGGCACCTATGGATAGGAAGCAGGTGACTGGCTGGCTCGCGGCCTACGAGCATGCGTGGCGGACGCCGGGGACGGAGCTGCTCGCCACGATCTTCACCGCACAGGCGAGCTATCTGCAGGGGCCTTACCAGGAACCGATCATCGGCTTGCCAGCCATAGCCCGGGTGTGGGAAGACGAGCGGGACGGCCCTGGTGAGGTGTTCCAGATGACCAGTGAGGTCGTCGCGGTCGAGGGCGACACTGCGGTGGCGCGGGTGGAGGTCCGGTACGGCCACCCAGTCGACCAGGAGTACCGCGACCTGTGGATCATGCATTTCGCCGAGGACGGGCGCTGCAGCTCGTTCGAGGAGTGGCCGTTCTGGCCGGCGCAGCCGACCACCGCCCGTCCTGCTAGAAGCTGACACGGACACGCCACCACACCCCACAGACGCTGTCAGCGGCAGATCCGCGCACCCGATCAGGCTGTAGCGGGTGATGGGAATGCGAAGATCAGGTTGTGCGCAGGCGGTGGATGGCCCGCTCGTAGCGGTCGATCCGCTCGACCACGTCCGGCGTACGTACCAGCCGCTGGTTGTTGGCGAGGTTGTCTGCGAGGTCGGCAAGTTTGACCTGGCGAGCCAGCGGGTCACCGGCCACCTGCTCGATGTACTCCTCGTACGTGTCCTCCGGCCGGTGGGTCATCGCGATGACTGCCGCGACAACCTCGTCGGGGAGCCCGGCGGCCCGCAGGTCACCGGCGGTCACCGCCGTCTCCTCGAGGACGTCATGGAGCACTGCGACCATTTGTGCGCGAAATGGAGTGACCGCCAGCATGACTCGTAGGGGGTGCTGGATGTACGGCTCCCGCTCGGGGCTCGGATAGCGCTGCCCGTGGTGGGCCCGGCAGGCCATGGCGATAGCCTCGTCCAGCAATGCCGCATCGTCGCGCATCCGTCCACAGTGTGTCACGGGTGCGGCCTTGGTCAGTCGCGCATCGGTACTGCAGCCGATGGGTCGGCGGGGTGGTAGCTCGCCACGCTATCGACGATGGCCGCTTCGACTACTACGACCAGATCCTCGCCGAAGTGCTCGACCGTCTGGGCCGTGGCGGCTCTGCCGTCTACCCGAACGGTTCGAACCACTGATGCGCGCCGTTGTCCACGAACCCGGCCCCAGCCACAGCGGCGGAAGCATGTACGTGAGCTTGGTGTGCCACGCCGTGCTGCTCGCTCTGCAATCAGCCAGCAGACGGCCGCAACGACGAGTGCGACAGGCTCTCCAGGGGGAGAGATCCGACGCGTTCCGCTCGCTCAGGCGCCTTGCTGTGCGGGGATGTCCAACTTTCCCGCCAGCCAGTCCGACTGAGGTACGGCCGATCCACGGATGCCGAGACTCGCCCGGGCCGCCTGGTAGAAGCGATCGCGTGTCTCGTTGGCATGTCCGAGCCCAGCAGCCAGCTCGAACCCTGTGGAAGTCATGCCGCGGGCAAAACGGGCGATATCCGTCACTGCGGCGCGCCACTCGCGAGCCGCAGTGATCGATGCGGCGTCGCCCAGGAGGAGGACACTCTCCCATGTCTTTGTGCGCCGGATGTCGGCCTCTTCCATCATGGCCAGGGCCTTCTCGCGATCGACGCCGTGCCGAAGCGCGTTCAGGTTGGCGATCCGGAGCGCGTACGTGTGAACTTCCTTGACTGCGTTGGCGAACTCGACGTACGCCTGAAGCCGGCGCTCGTCCCACCGCGCCGCCTGCTGGCGCTGCCACCGCGAGCGGTCCACGATCCAGGTGGCGAGGATGGTCCCGCCTGTTCCGACGAGGACGCCGAGCAAAGCCGGCAGTTGGTCCATCAACGCGCTCATGGCCTCATGGTGCACGGACGCCACAACAGAGGTGGCGAAAGGACGGGTCGGGACAGCCGGCCGATGGTGTCGACGTGGTGTTGGTCGCCCAGCTGGTGGAGCAGGCCCGTGCGGCGGGTCTGCAGCTGACCGGCGCTGGTGGTCTGTTGCGGCAGTTGATGAAGCGTGTCCTGGAGTCGGCCTTGGGAGTTGAGATCACCGATCACCTGGGTTATGACAAGGGCGACCCGGCGGGGAAGAACGGCGGGAACTCCGGCAACGGTGTGCGGGCTAGGACGGTGCTCACCGACGTCGGCCCGGTGGAGATCGACGTGCCGCGCGACCGGGCCGGGTCCTTCACGCCGCAGATCCTGCGCACGCGCGCCGGCTGGCCCGAGCGGGTGACGGGCCGCGAGCACGCCGAGCCGTCCCGGACCACACCGTCCACGACATGCCTCGCCCTGGCGATCGATCCCGGGCTGTGGCGCGTCTTGATGAACTGTCGGCGCGGCCGTTGGGTGTCCCCACCGCCAGCACGCGCCATGATGCCGGGCGGACTCCACGGTCCTGTCCGCCACGGACCTTTTCGGGCCTGCCGCTGGCTACACTTGGCCGATGGGCGACGAGCAGGTGGCTCCGCCGACGAAGCCGCGGAGGATCAGCCAGCGGGGGATCGCGACGCGCGAGCGGATCCTCGAGGCGGCGAACCGCCTCATGTTCGTGCGCGGGGTGAACGCGACGACCCTGGACGATGTCCGCGAGGCGAGCCAGACCAGCAAGTCCCAGCTTTACCACCACTTCGCCGACAAGCAGGAACTCGTCCGCGCGTTGGTCAGATATCGAGGCGCGCTCGTGCTTCAGCGCGAGCGCGGCGGGCTCGAACGGTTGAGATCGTTCTCCGGGCTGGTCCGCTGGCGTAACGCGCTGGTCCAGGCCAACTCGCTGAACAACGGCAGGTACGGGTGCGGCCTCGGGTCGATGGCCGTCGAGCTGTCCGATCAGGATGAGCAGGCGCGATCGATGCTGTCCGAGACGTTCGCGGAATGGCAGAAGCTGATCAGCGACGGTCTGCACCGGATGCGGGACAGCGGCGCGCTGCGCCAGGACGCCGACCCGGAGAAACTGGCCACCGGGTTGATGGCGGCCCTGCAGGGCGGCTACCTGCTGGCGAACGCCGCGCACGACGTGGCGCCCATGGAGGTCGCCCTGGACATGGCACTGGAATACATCAAGTCGTTCCTCACCCAGCCGTCCGGCGAGCCGACCCGTTGATCGAGCCCGCTCGGGCGATCAGGCCGATCGCGCGGGCGCGGTGCGCCACCGCGACGCCGAGCCGCGCGCGATGCGCCACCGCGACGCCGATTCACCCGCAATAAAGCCGAAGCGCGTCGATGACCGTTCCGCGATGATGGCCGACGTGGAAGAGGTCGAGGTCGTCGTCGCCCATGACGAGCGGGCGACCTTGCGGGTCGGCGAGGTGTTCTTGAAGATCGACGCCGATCCGGCGCGTACCGACGTCGAGGTCGAGGCGATGGCTCTGGCGCCGATACCCACCCCGCGGGTCCTGTGGCGCAAGCCACCCGTACTCGCGCTCGCCGCCCTGCCCGGGACGGCGCTGGGCCGGCTCGGCGAGCCGTCGCCCGCGTCGCCGGCGGCGTGGGCCGCGGCGGGTGCGGCCGTGCGGACGCTGCACGACGCACCCCTGCCGCCGTGGCCCGGTCGGCGGCTCGACGAGATCGCAGCGCGCCTCGACGGCGAATGCGGGTGGCTGGTCACGAACGGCGTCCTCCCCCCGGACGTCGTCACCCGTAACCGCCAGGTCGCCGAGGTGGCGCTGCGGCCGTGGAAACCGGTGTTCACGCACGGCGACCTGCAGATCACCCACGTCTTCGTCGACGAGGACGAGATCACCGGCGTGCTCGACTGGTCCGAGGCGGCCCAGGGCGACGCCCTGTACGACCTCGCCGTCCTGACGCTCGGGCACGAGGAGCACCTTGCCGACGTGGTCGCCGGCTACGGCACCGATGTCGACCTCGACGTGATCCGCGGATGGTGGTCGTGGCGCAGCCTGGTGGCGGCCCGGTGGCTGGTCCAGCACGGCTTCGACCCGTCCCTGCCCGGCTGCGAGTTCGACGTGTTGAGATCCCGGATGTGAGGCCGCCCGAACGGCGGCTACACGAGGCGCGGCTTGATCTCGATCCACTCGCGCAGTTCGGCGGCGAGGTGCGGGTCGTGGACCTCGTCCAGGTGCCACTGGGCCGCGTTGACCAGATTCCTCGCCTGCCTGGAGTGGCGCATCTGCGTGCGATCGAGATCGTGCAGGTCGCGCCGGTCGACGAGGGTGGCCACCTCGTGCCGGCCGACGGGGATCGCATCCAGGCAGGCCCGGACGATCTCGTCGGCCGACGGCAGTTCCGCCACCTCGACGCCCGAACGGCGCAGGTCCGCCACGAAGTACGCCAGCTTCCCGACGCTCTCGGCCTCGGTGAACACCGCCCGGGCGCGGCCCTGCCGCAGCAGCCAGAGCCGCAGCGCCGCCCAGTCCGCCGGCCAGCCCGACTGGTCGCCCTGCTGCTGGTCGATGACCAGCAGCAGGGACAGCCACCAGTTGGCTCGCTCGCTCGGGGCCGGCTGGCGGCGGTCCAGCCACTGCCGGCGTCGATGCTCGTCGAGGCGGAGGAGGTGGGCCAACCCGTCTTTGACGGCCTGGCGCTGCCCGCCGAGCATCCCCGCCGCCACCCGCTCGGGTGGATGCGGTGCGCTGATCGACCAGACATCACCGGCATCGACCAGCCCGTGATGCCCGGTGGTGGCCACGAGGAGGGCGGTCCGCGACTCGGCGAGCCAGTACTGGCGGTGGTCCGCGTCGGCGCGGTCGGTGATCTCCCGCAGGCGGTAGCCGAGGCGGTTCAATTCGGCGTCCAACTCGGCGAACCGCAGCCGCCGCCCGAGCGGCCCGTACCGCTGCGCGACCGCGTCGGTGACCCCGACGTTCGCCAGACGATGGGCCTGCACCGTGAAGCCGGTCGCGTGCCAGGAGTCGGAACCGGAACGCCGAGCCCAGGAGAACTCCACCAGGCCGTAGTCCCGCCACATGACGGCGCGGCGCCGCTCCTCCGCGAAGTCCCCGCCCAGCGCGCGGGCGACCTCCTCCGGTGACTCCGCCAGGCCCACGCCCAGCACGGCGCCGCTGACCACGACGTCGACGAAGAAGTCAAGATCGGCCACCGGCCCAGCGTGCTCGATCACCGCCCCGGTACGCAATCGGCCCCCGGAGACGAGGACGCTGTGGCGGCGCAGCCGCGAGTAGGGTGCGGCGATGGCGATGAGGGCGTACCGCGAGCTGACCGGCGCCGAGAAGGCGGTGTGGGACCGCTTTGACGCGGCGTTCGACTTCCGCCCCAGCATGCACCGGTACCCGGCCATCAAGGAGCCGACCCCGTCGGTCACCTGGAGCCTGGACGGCCTCGATGAGGAACCCGGATACCCGCGCCTGGATCGCCTGGTCGAGGTCGTGCAGGCCGGGTTCACGGCGCTGGCGGGGCCGGGTTCGATCCTGTGCCTGGACTGGCAGCACCCGAGTTACCGGGTCTGGCCCAGCCTGGTCGGGCCGGAGAACATCGATCCGCCCGGCCAGCCTGGCTGGCCGTTGTCGCCGTACCCGGACGGCGACTACTACATCTACCTCGCGGAGGACTTCCGGTTCGGCAGCTTCGGCCATCCGTGGGAGCTGTCGCTGTGCGTGTTCGGCGGGGACCTGCTGGACCTGGTCGAAGCCGACCTGCACGACCTCCTCGGCATGCCGATGAGGCGCGACGGCCGGCGGGTGACGAGGTGAGGGCGGATCCGGCGAACGAATGGTCCGTGAACGGGGTGCCGTAGTCCGAGACGCGGCCCCCACATCGGCGTGAGCGCTCGGGGTCGCCGACGAGCGGGCACCTGGGCGCCGCCGAGATGGTGGCGCAGTTGGACGCGTACCCGGCGGAGCTGACCGGCTCCGAGCCGCGAGCCTGAGCCGCGGTCACCGGGGCGGATCGTCGACGCCGGCGGGCTCGGGCCGGCCGGCCTTGTGCCGGCGGTAGTACCGGGCGACGCGGGCGCGGTTGCCGCACCGGGTGCGGGAGCACCAGCGGCGACCGGGATGCGCCGGCAGGAACAGCACGACGCAGTTCTCGGCCTCGCACTGCCGCACGGTGGCCAGCCCCGGATCCGTGAGCAGGTCGACGGCGGCCTCGGCGAGGCGGGCCGCGAGCTGCGCACCCAGGCTGCCGTCGCGGTGAACGCGCGCCCGCGGGGCACCCGACAGCCACCGCAGCTCCCGGATCGCGGGCGCCCGGCGCTGGCTGTCGTTGAGGTACGCGACGGCGTCGGCGGGCGGTGCCAGGCCGCGCCGGGCGTGGTCGACGGCGACCGCGATGTGGCCGCGTACGGCCTGGACCATCGCCACGTCGTCCGGCGTGATCGTGGCCGGCGCCGCGGGCAGGTCGGGCACGCGATCGGCCTGGGCGGCGAGCCACGCCTGCAGCTGTGCGGGGGTGGCCAGCAGGTCGACGGTGCCGCCGCCCTGCCGCACCACCGTGTTGACCAGGTCGAGTGCCAGCGGCTCGCCCACGAGCGGCGTCAGGTCCGTCACCGGCTAATGGTATCCCGGCCTCTTGACGCATTAGGACGGTCACCGGTATGCCTAATGCAACATTGCTATGAAGAAGGGTGTGACCATGACGATGAGCGTGACCCGGGTCGTGCACCGGCACCTCGACGTGGGCGGGCTCCGGCTCTTCTACCGGGAGTCCGTCCCCTCCGCGGCGGGAAGCGCGGACCGGCCACCGGTCCTGTTGCTGCACGGCTTCCCGTCCGCCTCGCACCAGTACCGGCGGCTCATCGACGCGCTGGGCGACCACCACCGGCTCATCGCGCCGGACTACCCGGGCTTCGGGCACAGCGACGTGCCGACACCGGCGACGGCGGGCGGCTCGTTCGACTACACCTTCGACGGCCTGGCCGACGCGGTCGAGCGGTTCGTCGACCGCCTCGGGCTGACCCGGTTCGTGCTGTACCTGTTCGACTTCGGCGCCCCGGTGGGCTTCCGGCTCGCCACCCGCCACCCGCATCGCGTGGCCGGGCTCATCGTGCAGAACGGCAACGCGTACCTCGAAGGGCTGTCGGACCAGGCGCGGGACTTCATCGCGCTGCGCCCCACCGACCCGGGCGCGGAGGAGCGGGTCCGCGCGCTGCTGACGCTGCCCGCCACCCGCGGCCAGTACGAGGGCGGCACCTCGAACCCGGACCAGGTCGCCCCCGACGGCTGGACCCTGGACCAGCACTTCCTGGACCAGCCGGGCCGCAGCCGGCCGCAGCTCGACCTGGCCTTCGACTACAAGTCGAACCTCCGGCAGTACGACCGCTGGCAGGAGTGGTTGCGGCTGCACCAGCCCCCGACGCTGATCGTGTGGGGGCGCAACGACCCGTTCTTCCCCGCGCCGGGCGCCGAGGCGTACCTGCGGGACCTTCCCGACGCCGAGCTGCACCTGCTCGACACGGGGCACTTCGCGCTGGAGGAGAAGCTGCCGCAGATCGCGCCGCTGGTGGCGGACTTCCTCGACCGGACCGCCGGCGCCGACCGGTCGGCGGCCGCCGCGACGGGGTAGGGCGCTCCTGTCTGGACCGATCCGTCGAGCGGGTGCCGTGGTCGGTCCGGTGTGGCGGGCGTCACGCCGCGAACGGAAATGGACGCGACGTCCGGTTCGTTGCTAGGGTCGACCCCGTAAGCGGACACGGTGTTCGAATGTCGGGGAAGAAGGGGAAGGTTGTCATGGCCCATCTGCTGCACCTGGACACCAGTGCCCGCCGCGCCTCGCACTCCCGCGCCCTGAGCAGGGTGTTCGCCGAGCAGTGGCGGGCGGCGAGCCCGGCGGGCACCTACACCTACCGGGACCTCGCCGCGGATCCGGTTCCGGTGATCGGCGAGGCGTGGACGGAACTCTGCGACTACGCCCTCGCGCACGGCATCACCGATCCGGTCCGCCTGGTCGAAGGAGTGCGTACCCCGGCGCAGCGGGCGGCGTGGGCGGTCGTCGAGCCGCTGTTGACCGAGTTGGTCACGGCCGACGTGCTGCTCATCGGCGTCCCGATGTACAACTTCTCGATCCCGGCGAGCCTGAAGCTCTGGCTCGACCAGGTGACGTTCCCCCGCGCCTCGCTGGACGCCACGGTGGTCGTGGTCTCCGCGCGCGGCGGCTCGTACGCGCCCGGCACGCCCCGCGAGCCGGTCGACCATCAGGAGCGCTACCTGCGCGACTTCTTCCGGGGGCACTTCCAGGTGGACGACATCACCGTCATCAACGCCGAGTTCGTGAACTCGACCGTGGACCCGACGCTGGCGCGGTGGCGCGAGTCGTACGCCGCCTCGTTCGACGCGGCGAAGCGGGCGGCGTCCGACCTGGCCCGCCTCCTGGCCAGCGGAGGCCCCGTCGCGGCACGGGCCGGGTCATGACCTGGTTGACCCTGGTGCTGGCCGGCCTGGTCGAGATCGTCTGGTCGCAGAGCATCAAGCCCACCCAGAACTTCACGCGTCCGCTGCCGGCCCTGATCTGTTTCGTCCTCGGCGCCGCGGCCGTGTACCTGCTGTCCCGGGCCATGCAGGAGCTGCCGGTCGGCACCGCCTACGCCGTGTTCACCGGGATCGGCGCGATCGGGGCGATCTCGCTGGGCATCGTCGTGCACCGGGACCCGGTCAGTGTCGGCCGGTTCGCCGCGCTGGCCCTGATCGTCGGCGGCATCGTGCTCGCCCGGGTCACCAACCCGGACTGAGCGTGGGGATCACCGCCCGCGCGGCGCCCTGATCGGCGCGGGCGGCCCTCGTCGGTCCGGCTGGGAACGGGCGGCCCTCGTCGGTCCGGACGGGAACGGCCGTGGGGGACGGGTCCGGGAGCGGGCACCGGACCCGTGCCGCACGGCTCATCCGCCGTCGAGCACGCCGGACGCGAGGGCGCGCAGGGCGGCGGCGATCTGCTCGGGCGTGCGGCGGCGCTGCTCGCGCTGGTACTGGTAGACGTCCGGGGCCAGCGGCGCGAGCAGCACGTCGACGAGGGCGTCGATCTGCGGCGCGGCGGCCTGCGCCAGCAGCGCCCGCACGTGTGCCCGCCAGAAGCCGTACGCCCCGGTGGCGAAGCGCGCCGGCCCGACCTCGGCGCCGAGCACGAGCGGCAGGTGCTGCTCGAGCAGGTCCACCATCGCGGCGTAGAAGGCCGCCAGCCGTTCGGCCGGGGGAGCGCCGGGGCCGAGCGGCGGGGGCCCGGACATCATCCGCTGCTGGAGGTCGCGCTCGTGGTCGTCGAGCAGGGCCTGGGCGATCGACGCGGTGTCCGGGTAGCGCCGGTAGAGGGTCGCGCGCCCCACGCCGGCGGCCCGGGCGATGTCCTCCATCGTGACGCTGCGCGGATCGCCGCCGGCGAACAGGGTCCTGGCGGCGGCGAGCACCCGCGCCCGGTTCCGGGCCGCGTCGGCCCGCTCACCCTGGGCGCGAGCGCCGAGCGGATCCCCGGTCAACCGGTCGGTGCGGCCGTTCACCGACCCAGCCTAGCAAGTGGACGCGGCGTCCGAATGGACGGCGCCGGCGCGCCTGGCCGGCGAAGGGCCGGTACCCGACGGTGATCCCACCGGTCGGATGGCTGCCCGGCCGGACCGCTCGGCCGTGCCCGGACCATTAGGCTGGCCCGGAACATCACCAGCGCCGGCGCCCATCCGCCCGGGCGGGTAGGCGCCGATCCGGCCACCCGAGGAACCCCGTGCACTCACGCCGAATCGTCCGAGCCGTCGCCGGCGCCACCGCCGTCACCGCCCTGGTCGGCTGCGACAGCGGCACGACCGGCCAGCCGACCGCGCGTTCCGCCACAGCGGACGGACCGCTGGTCGAGCACATCCACACCGCCGACCCGTCGGGCCACGTCTGGGCCGGCCGGCTCTACGTGTACCCGTCGCACGACGTCGACACGGGCGTGCCACCGGACCGGCTCGGCAGCCAGTACGACATGCGCGACTACCACGTGCTGTCCATGGCGCAGGTCGGCGGCGAGGTCGTCGACCACGGGGTCGCCCTCGCCCTCGCGGACATACCCTGGGCGGACCGGCAGCTCTGGGCCCCGGACGCCGCGCGCAAGGGCGACCGCTACTACCTGTTCTTCCCGGCCAAGGACCGCGACGGGATCTTCCGGATCGGCGTGGCCACCTCGGCCGACCCGGCCGGCCCGTTCGTCGCCGAGCCGGAGCCGATCGCCGGCAGCCAGAGCATCGACCCGGCCGTGTTCACCGACGAGGACGGGACGACGTACCTCTACCAGGGTGGGATCCTCGGCGGGCAACTGCAGCGCTGGCGAAACGGCGCGTACGTGGGGACGGACACGTATCCGGCGAACGACGAGCCGGCCCTCGGCCCCCGCGTCGCGCGGCTCACGGACGACCTGCTGGGCCTGGCCGAGCCGGTCCGCGAGGTCGTCGTCCTCGACGAGGCCGGCCGGCCGCTGCGGCAGGGCGACCCGCGCCGCTTCTTCGAGGGGTCGTGGGTGCACCGGCGCGCCGGCCGCTACTACCTGATGTACTCCACCGGGGAGAGCCGCCAGCTGGCGTGGGCGACGGGCGACTCGCCGTACGGTCCGTTCACCTACGGCGGCACCGTGCTCGAACCGGTCGACGGCTGGACGACGCAGGGCTCGATCGTCGAGGTCGGCGGCGACTGGTACCTGCTGTACCACGACGCCAGCCGGTCCGGTGTCGACCACCTGCGCGACGTGCGGATCGCTCCGCTCGAGTACGACCAGGACGGTGGGATCCGCACCGTGCCACGGTGACCGCCGGCGGCGCGCCGCACCGGTGCTCCGGCGCGGGGTTTCCGCGCGCTTCCGACTTGCGCAGCTGCGCAAAGTCGTTCTTGTGGCGGTGGCGACAGCGCGGTGAGGGTGAGCGGAGCCCGTGCCGCACCGAGCCGGCCGGGCCGGACGCGGTCCTCACCACGCAGGAGCAACAGTTGCGAAGTCTCAAGGCACCACCCGCCCTCGCCGTCCTGGCGGCGGCCGCCCTCCTCGGCACCACCGCACAGGCCGCGAACGCGGCGAGCCCGTCGCCGGCGGGCACGACCACGGCCGCCGAGGCGTCCGTCCCGGCCACCGTGGCGCCCGCCACGGACACCCCCGCGCTCGTGGACGACCTGGCCGACCCGGCCGACGCCACGATCGCACCGGACCAGGCCGCGCGGGCCCACCTCGCGGGCCACCGGGACCGCTACCGGATCGCCGACCCGGCCGGCACGCTCACCACCGGGCGGGTCGACACGCACGGCGCGCGGGAGACGGTCCGGCTGAACCAGAAGTACCGCGGCCTGCCCGTGTTCGGCGCCCAGTACGTGGTGCGGATGGAGAAGAAGGCCGGCACACGTACGGTGACCGGCACCTCGGGCACCTACTTCACGGACCTCGACGTCGACACCACGGCCACCCCGCTGCCCGCGGACATCGCGATCGCCCGGGCCGTCGAGGACGTACGCAGGAGCCTGCACCCCGGCGCGGCCGTGGTGGCCCGCGCCCCGCGGCCCGGCCCGAAGCCCGACCCGGCCCGCGCCGACCTCACCGGCACCGACCAGGGGCTCGTGGTCATGCCGACCGGCACCGGCGTGCTCGCCCGGCGGGTGCTGGTCAAGGGCAGCGACGTCGCGACGGGCCAGCCCGTGCTCCGCGACGTGTACGTGGGCGCGACGAACGGCGTGCCGCTGCTCAGCGTCAGCCGGATCAAGACGTTCGCCACCGCGCAGCAGGCCGCCGCCCTGGCCGCCCGCGGGACCGCCAAGGCGCCGCAGGCCGCGCCGGCGGCGACCGCCACGGGCACCGGCGCGACGCCGGTCGCCGGCACGGGCACCACCCTGCACGGTGCCACGGTGCCGATCCCGCTGGTCCGTCCCGACGGCGCCGACGGCTACCTCATGACGGACCGGACGCACGCCCGCAAGGACGGCCGGACGGTCCCCATCACCACCTGGGACGGCCGGGGCCGGGACTACTACGACCTGCTCGAGGGTGGGTGGCCGGAGGGCGTCGCGCCGTTCGCGTCGCCGACCACCACGCTCGGGGCCGACCTGACCGACGCCGGCGCCGTCGACGCGGCCTGGGACGCCGCGAAGGTGTTCGAGTGGTACCAGACCGAACTCGGGCGCGACAGCCTGGACGGCGCGGGCATGCCGATCGACTCGATCGTCGGCATCACCTACGGCGGCTACCCGTGGGTCAACGCGTACTGGGACGGCACCCGGATGGTGTACGGCAGCGGCGACGACGAGTACCTGCCGCTGGCCGCCGACCCCGACGTGGTGGGCCACGAGATGTCGCACGGCGTGGTGGAGCACACCGCCAACCTGGTCTACGGCGGCCAGCCGGGCGCGCTCAACGAGGCCATCGCCGACTACTTCGGCAACGCCATCGACGTCGACGCGTCCGGCACGTCGATGTCCGACCCGGAGGCGAGCCTGCTCGGCGGCGACCTCTGCCGCACCCTGGCTCCGGCCCGGTGCGCCCTGCGCAACCTCGACGACGGCGCCACCACCGCGGACTTCCAGCACCTGATGGACACGCCGGCGATGGACGACGGCGGTGTGCACCTCAACTCGACGATCGTTTCCGGGGCGCTGTGGGACCTGCGCCAGGCGTTCGGTGGCCCGGTCGCTGACAAGATCGTCTACCGGGCGCTCACCGACTACCTCGCGCCGATGTCCGACTTCGTCGACGCCCGCGAGGCGGTGCTCGCCTCCGCCCGGTCGTGGGGTCTGAGCAGGAAGGACCTCACGGTGGTGCAGGCCGCGTTCGACTCGCGCGGGATCACCGCGAAGTGGAAGGCGGGCCTGTACGGCAAGAAGACCGACCTGCTGGTCGACCGGCTCAACACCGGGATGTACGTCGACATGACGGCGAGCATGGCCGGCGGCTGGTTCGCCGTGCCGCGCTCGGACGCGAACCACACCCAGCCGACCTCGATCTGGGTGGGCCGCACCAACGGCAGGAACACGCCGTACCGGATCTCCCCGGACGACGGGAACGTGCACAGCTTCCCGCACACCGACGGCAAGCGCGTCGTGTGGCTGTCGGTCGAGACGAACGCCGACTCGCCGACGTGGGAGATCGACCGCATCCTGTCGGCGCCCGTCGGCGGCGGCGAGGTCGAGGAGCTCTACCGTTCCCCGTACCGCATCGACGGCCTGGGCTTCGACGGCACCGTGGTGGCGTGGAGCCAGTACGACCCCGAGCAGGATTACCTGGACGTCGTGCGCTACCTGCGGGGCGACTCGCCGACCGTGCACACCCTCGCCCACCCCGGCTGGGTCGGCAACGCCACGGCGCCGAGCGTCCGCAACGGGAAGATCTCCTACGTCCGGTACGAGGACCTCGCGCAGCCCAACCCCGACGGCACCTGGTGGTCGCTGGGCGTCGAGGTGTACGACGTCGCGACCGGGAAGACGACCTTCGCCGGCGGTGACCCGGGCGCCGAGACGATGAGCTACCCGCAGGTGTCCGGGACCGCCGTGGCCTGGGTGATCAACCGCGACTACGGCCGCTACGTCGACGGCGCGTGGAGCCAGGGGACGTACCACGACTCGGTGCGGCTCTTCGACTTCGCCACCGGCACGAGTCACCTGCTCTTCGAGGAGAACTCACCGCAGGCGAAGCGGGCCGACGTGCTCACGCTCTCCGACACCACCCTTACGATCACCGAGGAGGCACCCGTGGACCGCTGGCTGGCGACCGGCGGCTACCCGGACAACTCGCTCAACCCGAAGCTCAAGCAGTACCGGTTCGACGGGACGTACGTCGGCCCGGCGTCGTGCAGTCCGGGCGCGCAGATGTTCGCGACGGCGGGCGCGGCGCGCGACGTGATCTACCTGGACTCGTCGGCGGGCGGTTTCGGCCTGGCGTACGCGACGGGCGCGAAGTCCTGCCGGTGAGCCCCGGTTAGGCAGCCCGACGCCCGGCGGCGCGCCGGGAACCCGCCGGCCCGACGCCCAACGGCGCGCCGGGAACCCGCTGGTGGGGTTCCCGGCGCGCCGTGCCGGCCGGCCGCGCTGCCGGCCGGTGGACGATCCCGGACCGGTCAGCCACGCTGCTGGCACGGTACGCAACAGCGGGCGGAGGGCAGGATCTCCAGCCGCGCCGTCGGGATGTCCTGGCCGCAGCGGTCGCAGACGCCGTAGGTGCCCTCGGACATCCGCCGCAGCGCCTGCGCGGTGGCGGCGACACCCTGCTGGGCCACCTCGATCAGCCGGCGCAGGGTGTCCGGGTCGTGACCGCCGTGGTCGGGCTGCCGGGAGTGCACGGTGAGCGCGGCGAGCTGGTCGGTGTGCTCCTGGAACTGGCGCTCCAGCAACTCGCGCAGCGCTTCGGTGCGGTCTTCGAGGGTGTGCGTCATTGTCGCTCGTCCTTTCCGGAAGGCGGCCGGGTCCGGTCGGCCAACGGGTGTCGGGTCGCCGCGACGGCGGCCATGCCGGCGCCGGTCAGCGCGGCGGTGCGCGGTGCCGCCGCGCGGTGCACGGTCGCGCCCAGCGTGGCGACCAGCCGGGCGGTCAGGTCGGGTCGGGTGGCCCCGTCGCCGATCACGACGACGCCCCGGGCCAGGGCGGCCCGGACGGGTTGCCGCAGCGCCGGCGCCTGCCGCAACTCCCGGATCAGCCTGGTCGCGGTGTCCGCGAGCATGCCGGCGGTCACCGCGTGGTTCAGGTCCCGGGTGCCGACCTCGGCGCGCCGGGCCGCGACCACCCGGCCGTGCTCCAGCAGGGCCACCTCGGTGAGCTGGGCGCCGATGTCGGCGAGCAGCAGGGTGCCGGCGGCGGCGCCCGCGCCGATGGCGCCCGCGCGGACGCTGTCGACGAAGAGCAGCCGGGCCGGCGCGAGTACGGCGTTGAGCACCCGGCGGGTGGCCTCCTGGTCGGCCGGCGTGGCGAGGACCGGACGGCAGGCCACCACGAACGAGCCCACCGGCAGCGGGATGCGGTGGTCCTGCAGCAGCCGCCGCAGTTCGGTGGTGCAGGCCGGACCGTCGACGATGCGTCCGCGCCGTACCACCGGGGTCCGCAGGCCCTGGCCGACCGGGACGCTCAGCGTGCCGTGCGGTCCCAGCCAGATCCGCAGCTGGGCGCTGCCGAGGTCCACGGCGACCGGCTCGGGCGCGACGGACACCACCGGGCGGGTGGTGTGGGACCGGCCGACCAGCATCCCGGTGCGGGCCGGTGGGTGTACGGAAGTGACGTTGCCGGGCATACCGACCTCTTCTACGGTGAGACCCCCGGCCGTCGCGGCGGCGGGGGTGGGGTGCGGTGGATGGGCGGTCGGGCGGTGGGGCGACCGTCAGACCGGTGCGCTCGCTACGGCGTCGACCCGCCGGGGCTCAGGGACGTCCACCACGCGGCGGCGGGAGAACCTCGCCGGTCCGGGCGGCGGGCCGCCGCGGCCCGGATCGGGCCACCGGGGCCGGCGCACGCCGGGACAGCGGCGGGCAACCGGCGAACACGGGTGGGGTGGCCACCGGCGTACGGGTCATCATCACCGCCTCCTCGCTGCTCGGGTACGCGTCGGACCTCCAGCGTCGCCCGGAAGCACGACGTTGGCATTGCGCGTGGCCGGCCAACAAGAGCCCGCTTGATTGCCGGCCGCCGGAGAACACCATCGCGTCCCGTCCGGCCGCCGTCACCGCTGGTGGCGGCCCGTGGTCGCCGCCCCGGTGACCTGCGCATGTCGGCCACGCGGCGGTGTTCAGCGGCTATGGTTGGCCGCATGGAGAACCGACAGCACCCCGCCGGCGCGCAGCGGTCGCTCGCGCTGTCGATGCTGGCCGTGCTGGCGGTTGTCCTCGCGGCGCTTCGTGCCGGCTACGCGTTCGGCATGTGCATCGTGGTCCGGTTGAACCGTGCCGTCGCGGGCTGCGTGCCCGCCTGGTCGGCCGACCGGGCGCCGCCGTCCATCGTGCGAGCCGAACGATCGTCCACCGTGCTGCCGTAGCGCCGGCCCCGCTCCCGGCCGGCCCTGGGCAGCCGTCCCGCAAGGAGCATCCGCTGTGAACATCGAACGCACGACGCTGCCCGGCATTGGCGTACGGCACATCTTCACCACCCGGGAGGGCCGCCGGATCGGCATCGTGGAGTACCTGGTGGGCGACCGCCGGGACGTCGTCCACGACGACCCGAACGATCCGGACGGCATGGTCACCCTCACCCTGACCCGCAGTGAGGCCAGCGCGCTGGCCGCCCTGCTCGGCTTCCCGGAAGTGGTCGCCGTGCCGGCCTGACCCGCTAGGCCGGCAACGGCCGACGGGGCCAGTCCAGTGCGCGTGCGCCGAGCACGGCGGCGTGCAGGGTGAACCGGTCCCGCGGGTCGGCGGGGTCATAGCCGCTCAGCGCCCGGATCCGGCCCAGCCGATAGGTGACGGTGCGGACGGACACGTGCAGGCGGCGGGCCGCCTCCGTGGCGACCTCGGCGCACCCGAAGTACTCGTTCAGGGTGTCCAGCAGCGGCTCGGCGCCGCCCCGGGCCTGGCTCAGCGGGGTCAGCACCGCCTGCACGAGGTCCACCATCGCCGCCTGGTCCCGCAGCAGGACGCGGTAGATGAGCAGGTCGTGGGCGTCGATCACGGCGGTGTCGGTGTGCAGCCGCCGCGCCGTGGTCAGCGCCTCGCGGGCCTCCTCGTAGGAGCGGGCGATCCCGTACAGGCCCGGGTGCGGGCGGCCCACCGCCACCTGCCACGGCCGGCCCCGGACCAGCCGGTCCAACTCGCCGTGCATCAGCCGTCCCAGCGCCGGCCCGGGACCGCCGTCGCCCGCGCCCCGGTCCGGCGTCACCGGGTCCGCCGGGGCGATCACGACGAGCAGCCCTTCCTTCGTGGCCACCAGCACGTCCCGGTCACCCAGCCGGTCGAAGATGACCCGCTCCAGCGCGCTGATCGCCGACTCGGCATCCGGCAGGCGGTGGCCCGGTGCGGCGAGCGCGACCTGGTGGACCCGGGCCAGGTCCAGCCCGAACGGCTCGGCCCGCTCGACCAGCCCACCCAGGTCGGAGTCGCCGCGCAGCAGGTCGTCGACGAGTTCCCGGCGCAGCGTCTCCTCCCGCCGGACCAGTTCCCGGCGGGCCGCCGCGTAGCCCTCGGCGAGTGTGGCCACGGCGCTGTCGACCACGTGCAGCACCGCGTCGGCCGCCGCCCGCACCGTCTCGCTGTCGGTGGCCGAGGCCAGGTGCGGCAACCGCCGCCAGAGCCGCCGGGCCGCCGACAGGTAGAGCCGGACGGCGCGGCCCGCGGAGATGCCCTGCTCGGCGGCGCGTCGGCCGAGCGCGCCCACCGCGTCGAGTTCGCCGCGGCGCGGCCGGCGGCCGGTCACCGCCGCCTCGGTCAGCAACCGTAGATAGTCGCCGAGCAGTTCCACCGGTACGCCGCCGGCGTCGGCGCTGGCCGCGCGGGCCACCTCGGTCAGCCACCCGTCGTCGCCGGGCACCCCGGCCCGATCCGGTCGGCGGGCGCTCTCGGTCATCGTGGTCTCCCCGGGCGGGGCCGGCATCGAACGCCGGCCCGATCCGTCCAGCCTATTGCCGGCGGCCGGACGCCGACGGGCTCCCGAGCGACGCGGACCGGTCGGGGGCTACCGGGTCTAGCGGCTGCGCTCCACGACGTACTCCGCCAGGTCGAGCAGGAAGCGACCGTCGGCCGTCTCGGCGGCGGCGCCCAGCGCCCGCTGCCCCTCCCGCCGGGCCGCCACCGCGAGTTCCCGGGCGCTGCCGCGCGCCGCCTCCACACAGTCGTACGCCAGCAGGCGACCGTGCAGCCAACGCACCTCGGACGCGGTGCGTTCCGCGCGGGTACGGCTCAGGAAGCCGAGCAGGCGCTCGCGCTCGTCCGCGGTGCACCGCCGCATGAAGTCGATGAGGATCAGGGTTCGCTTGCCCTCCCACAGGTCACCGGCGATCTCCTTGCCGTACCGGGCGTAGTCGCCGGTGAGGTTGAGCGCGTCGTCCTGGATCTGGAACGCCGCACCCAGGTACCAGCCGTAACGGTCCAGCACGTCGACGGCGTCGTGCCGGCCGGTGGCCGCCAGGATCCCGGTACGGCACGGGTAGATGCAGGTGTACCAGGAGGTCTTCTTCAGGCACATCCGGTAGTAGTCGTCCGCGTCCAGGTCGCACACGTTGTCCCGGATCCAGCCGATCTCGATGGCCTGCCCCTCCAGCGAGTGGCGCAGCATGAGTTCGGTCTCCTCGAACAGCCGCCAGGCGATCCCGGAGCCGAGCGCCGCCCGGTTCGCGGCGAGCCGCTGCAACGCCAGCAGGTTCGTCATGTTGCCGACGTTCAACGCCACGCCGACCCCGTACCGGGCGTGCAGGGTCTCCTCCCCGCGCCGCTGCTCGCTGGCGTCCTGGATGTCGTCGTGGATGAGGAAGGCGTTGTGGAACAGCTCCACGGTCACCGCGGCGTTGAGCCCCACCGACGGCGCGCCACCGAACGCCCGGCCGGTCGCGAGGCACAGCGCCGCGCGCAGCCCCTTGCCCCACCGCCGCGGATATTCGCTGACCAGGTCGTAGAGGTAGCGCGGGCCGCCCGGGGGCACGTCGTCGAGGAGCGCGCCGAGCGTGAGCGCGCGGTAGCGCTCCAGGGTGCGTTCCACGTCTCCCCGGGCCGCACCGGTGGTCGGCGTCACCGCCGGCTACCGGTCCGGCGACGCCGGGCGCTTCCCGGTCGGTGGCATGAGTCGGTCGGCCAGCCCGTTGGCCACGTCCGGCACCAGGCGGGCGAGGTTGAGCACGGTGTCCAGCGCATCGTGCGCGTCCGACGTGTACCGGCGGACGACCTCGCCGCGCCGCTCGTCCGCCGTCTGCAGTTGGGCGATCACCGTGTCGATCAGCGCGTGCCCGTCGGTGCGGACCCGGGCGACCAACTCGTCGAACGCCTCCGGATCCACCCGGCGGTCCTCGCTCAGCCGCTCCTGCAGCCGCCGGGCCCCGGCCAGCCCCGCCGCGAGTTCCTCCTCCAGCACCGTGGCCGCGTGAGTCACGGTCTCGGAGGTCTCGTCGGCCACCTTCTCGAAGCGCTCGTCGCCGCGCTCGTGCTCGCCGTTGCTCATGGGCGCAGTCTTCACCCGGGCGATCGGGACGGGCCAGAGGTGTGTCGAGATGGTGACTGACCGTGTCGTCCCTGCTGGGAGCGGTGTGCTCGGGCCGGCCGGCGCTCAGCCGGCCCGGGGGGAGTACATGATGACGGCGACGCCGACCAGGCAGACGGCGGCCCCGATCAGGTCGTAGCGGTCCGGGCGGAACCGGTCGACGACCATGCCCCAGGCCAGCGAGCCGGCGACGAAGACACCGCCGTACGCGGCCAGGATGCGGCCGAAGTTGGCGTCCGGCTGGAAGGTGGCGACGAAGCCGTAGACGCCCAGCGCGATCACTCCGCCGGCGACCCAGAGCAGTCCCCGGTGCTCCCGCCAGCCCTGCCACACCAGCCAGGCGCCGCCGATCTCGGCGAGCGCGGCGAGCAGGAACAGCAGGATCGAGCGGGCGACCGTCATGCCCCGACCGTAGCCGGGCCTCCCGGCGGCCCCGCCGGTCACCCGGCCGGCGCGTCCCGCCCCGGTCATCGGCGTACGGCGGGGGAGTCCCGGGCGCAATCCGCTGGCGTCCGGAGGCGACGTCGGGCACGCTGGCGCGCATGGTCTCGGTGGTGCAGAACGTGGCGATCGACTGTACGGATGCCTACGGGCTGGCCCGGTTCTGGAGCGGGGTCACCGGCCGTGACCCGCATCCGGAGGACCGGCCGGGCGATCCGGAGGCCCGGGTGCCGCTGGCCGACGGCCTGGTGCTGCACTTCAACCAGGTGCCCGAGCCCAAGCAGGTCAAGAACCGGATCCACCTGTGTCTGCGCCCGGACACCTCGCGGGACCGGGAGGTGGACCGTCTCCTCGGCCTCGGCGCCACCTTCGTCGCCGACCACCGCAATCCGGACGGTTCCGGCTGGGCGGTCCTCGCCGACCCGGAAGGCAACGAGTTCTGTGTCCTGCGCGGCGGGGCCGAGGGGGCGACGACCTCCTGACCCGGCCGCCCGCCGTGTCGCCCACGGCCCCGCGGGGCCGCGGGCGGCTCACGGCTGGCGCTGCGCCTCGAAGTGGGCCTTCATGGCCGGGTAGTAGTCGGCGAAGTCCGGCATCGGCCGGTCGTCACGGGCGGCCACCAGCGCGTCCAGGTAGTACTCCCAGCCCGGTCCGACCTCGCCGACGCCCGCGGTGTCGGTCAGGTGCTGGGTGAACCGCAGCTCGGTCCCGCCCGCGTGTTCCGCGAGCACCAGGTCCAGGTGCCAGCTGCCCTGCTCGTCGACGGCGGACAGCGCCAGCCGGCGCGGCGGGTCGCACGCGTCGATGGTGAGGTCCAGCCAGGGCTCGCCCTCCTCGTACGCCATCTGCGCCTTGATCGTGTGTCCCGGCGCCGCGTCGCCCTGCCAGGGTCCGAACCAGCGCGCGGTGCGTTCCGGGTCGGTGAGGCTCGCCCAGACGTCCGCCAGCGGCGCGCGGAACACGCGGGTCAGCACGAGGTCGTTGCCGAACAGTCGGCCGGTGGGGGACGGGCTCATGCGATCTCCTCCTGGGCGATGCTGCCCCCGGCGGCCCGCTGCCGCTCGCGTCGGGTGCGGTGGACCTCGGTCTCCAGCGCGTCGAGGCGGTGCTGCCAGCCGACCGGGCGGGTCAGCCGCGCCAGCCAGCCGGCCAGCTCGTCGAGCGGCGCGGTGACCAGGGTGTAGACCCGGCGACGCCCGTCGACGGTGTCCCGGACCAGACCGGCTTCGCGCAGCACCCGCAGGTGGCGGCTGACGGCGGGCCGGCTGATCGCGAAGCGGTCGGCGATCTGCCCGGCGGCCAGCGGCTGCGCGCGCACCATCAGGAGAATGTCCCGCCGCACCGGGTCGGCGAGCGCGGCCACCACCTCGTCCACCCGGAAAGCGTAACCTACTGGTTACGCATCGGCAAGCGGAGCACACCGGCTCCGCGACGCCCGCCGTACCCGCTCCCGCGGCACCGCCGGCCGGCCCGGCACGGGGGCGGTTGCCACCGACCACGCCCGCATACTGGTCGGATGGCAAAGCGGATGCACGACGGGGAGTGGCAGCGGTTCGTCGCCGAGGGCACGCGCACCGGCAAGCTGGCGACGACGCGCGCCGACGGCTCGCCGCACCTGGTGCCGGTCTGGTTCGTGCTCGACGGCGACGACGTGCTGTTCAACACCGGCAAGACCTCGGTGAAGGCCCGTAACCTGGCCCGCGACGATCGGGCCGTGCTGTGCGTGGACGACGAGCACCCGCCGTACGCGTTCGTCACCCTGCGCGGCCGCGTCACCATCAGCGAGGACCTGGCCGAGATGCGGCAGTGGGCGACCCGCATCGGCGCCCGCTACATGGGCGCCGACCGGGCCGCGGAGTTCGGCGCCCGCAACGCCGTGGCCGGCGAGCTGCTGGTGCGGCTGCGGGTCGAGAAGGCCCTCGGCTACACCGGCGTCGCCGACTGAGCACGGCCGTGGACGCCGGGCGGCAGCGCTGCCGCCCGGCGTCCGGACCGGGGTCACCCGGTCTCAGGAGCAGGGCGCTCCCGCGCAGACGTCGACCACGGCGCCGGTGAGCAGGAACGTCGCCTTCTGCTGCTGCGCCGCGGACTGGGCCCGCGGGAACTCGTGCGGGTCCTCGCCGTACTCGGGGCCGGCCGGCGGGAGGTTCGTCGGCGGTGGCGCGGTGGCGCGGCCGCTGTTCCAGATCACGATCGCCGAACCGGTGTACGGGTAGCCGCGGATCGGCGCGATGCCCCAGTAGGGCGTGACGTCGCGCGACCAGCCGTCGGCGAGCGCCGGGGTGTGCAGGCGGGCGCCGATGGTGCGCGCCTCGACCTCGGCCGCGGCCGGGGAGACCTGGTGGTCGCCGAAGGCCACGTGCATCAGCACCTGGTGCGCCGGGGTGCCCGGCAACGGCCGGTCGGTCATGTGCTGGGCGTACCCGTTGGCCTCGGCCCGGTCCCACAGCATCTGCAGCAACGCGAAGATCAGCTGCTGGTCGGCCCGGTCCGGGTAGGACTGGTCCATGATGCTCTGGAACGGGGCGAAGTCGAGGCTGCGCTGCAACAGCGTCGAGTAGTTCATCGCCGGCACGCCGAGCACCGAGCGGGTCCAGTCCTGGGCGACGGCGGTGAGCGCGCCACCGTTGATGCCGCCCTGGCTGTTGCCGTCGTAGTGCAGCCCGCCCGACCCGTCGATCAACGGCCGGCCGGCGGCATCGGTGAACGCCGGGTCGGCGCCGAAGCCGGCCGGGTGGATCATCGCCCGGCCGAGGGAGAGGAAGTTCAGGAAACTCTGCTGCAACCGGTCCGCCACCGCGGGGAAGGCGCTGAGGTCGCTGAACGCGCCGGCGACGTACGGGACGTCGGCGTTGGCCATGCCGATCCAACTGGTGGCGCAGAAGGTGAAGTTGTGGCTGGCCGACATCTCCTTGACGTTTCCGGCGTTGATCTCGGTCGGGCGGCCGAGCAGGCCGTGGCCGTAGAGCGACAGGTGCGCCGGGGTGGCGGCGGAGGCGCTGCGCGGGATGTTGCAGACGAAGTCGGCCTGCAGCGTCGCGCCGGAGGGGGTGGGCCGGGCGTCCGGCGTGCCGGCCTTCCCGTCGCCGCCGGCGGGACCGTAGTGCAGCCGCGACCCGGGGCCGCCGGTACCGGTCAGATAGGACGGCACGGCGACGGTGCCGCTCACCTGCCGGGCGATCCGCGGATCCTGCTCCGGCGAGTAGTTCACCACCTGGCCGACGGTGAACGACGGCGCCTTCGCGCCGAGGGCGGCGAACGCGCCGTCGCGGATCGCCAGCATCCGCCCGGTGAGACCCTGCCGGCTCGCCACCGTGAAGTCCCAGGCGAGGTAGAGGTCGTGCCGCGTGACGTGGGCGGCGCTCAGGTCGGCGAGGATCCGCTTCAGCTGCGGGGTGCGGGGGTCCCCGGGGTGGGCGCCACCGCCCTTGACGTACGCCCGGAACGCGGCCGGCGCCGGGATCAGCCGGCCCTGGTGGTCCCGCAGGCCGCGCAGGCCCACGACGTAGCGGGCGCCCTCGGTCAGCGCGACAGCCGGCCGGATGATCAGCACCTGGCGGTCGGGCTGACCGGCGGCGTGCGCGTCCAGTTCCGCCCAGTACGGCGTGCGCCGGCCGGTGGCGGTGTCGAGCAGCACCACCGGCGCGTCCGGGGCCAGCGAACGGCCGATGTCGGTGACCGGCGCGATGCCGCTGGCGGTGGCGTCGAGGCCGGGCACGTGCACCAGGATCGGGGTGCCCGGGCTGAACCCGTCCTGCCGGTTCCACTCGGTCGGGTCGATCGGGACGCCGCCGACGGTGGTCGGCATCGAGGTGGCCGCGAGGCGCACCCGCCGGCCGGTGGGGCTGCTCGGGTCGGGCACGGTGAAGTAGTCGTTCGGGAACGGCAGCAGGCACGCCGTGGGGTCGATCGGGTCGCAGGCGCCGTGCGCGGCCGGCCGCGGCGGTGCCGTGGGCGGTGCCGCGGCGGCGGTGGAGCCGAGCAGCACGGCACCTGCGGTGACCAGCACGGACAGGGCGAAAGGCAGCCGCCTGGGGGCGGTCACAGGCATCTCCTTCGAGGGGGGACGGAGGTGGAGCGCCGAGGTGGTGGGACGAGCCCGGTGGTGGGGGGCGGATGTTCTTCCTACGCTCGTGAATGACTCTCGGCAAGAGCCCGGCCGGATCGGGTGCCGGTGCGCGTGCCGGTGCCGGGGCCCGGCGACCACGTTTGCCCGCCTGCGGAGGTGGGCAAGCATCGAGCCGACACACCCTCTCGGGAAGGGACGGCTCTCGTGCATGTCACCGGCATCATCTCGGCCATCATCATCGGTCTGATCATCGGCGCACTCGGCCGGCTGGTCGTACCCGGCAAGCAGAACATCCCGATCTGGCTCACGCTGCTCATCGGCGTGGTCGCCGCGCTGCTCGGCACCGCGGTCGCCGGCGCGCTCGACGTCGCCGACACCAACGGCATCGACTGGATCGAGCTGCTCATCCAGGTCGTCTTCGCGGCGATCGGCGTGGCGATCACCGCCGGCGCCTACGGACGCCGCCGAATCTGACCTGTGCCCGACGGCCGGTCCGCCCGCTCTCCGGGCGGGCCGGCCGTCGGCTGTCCGGCCCGGGTGCCGGCGCGCACCCCACTGTGGTGCGTCGGCCGCGGGTCAGCCGCGGACCCCCGGTACGCGGTATAAGAGGCTGTGGATCTCGGCTTCCGGAACCCGCGCGGCGGCGAACTCGGGCTGCGGCATCTGGCCGTGCTGGCCGCGGGGGCGGCCCTCGCCGTCGCCGTCTTCGTCGGCTCCTACCGGTTGGGCACCCGGACCAGCCTGCCGGCGGCCCCCGCGCCGGGCGCCGGCTGGTTCGCCGGCCACTGGCCCTGGCTCGCCGGCGCTGCCGGGCTGCTGCTGGTCGGCCTCGTGCTGCGCGCCACCGGCGGGCGCGACGGGCGGCGGATGATGCCGCTCATCCTGCACGTCGTGCTGGTCGTGCTGCTCGGTCTCGCGACGTTCTCGGCCGTCGCGGCCAGCGCCTGGTACGGCCTCGGGAGGCCGGCGCTGCCCAGGGAGAGCCGTCTGGACACGCGGGCCGGCGTGGACCTGGTGAAGCTCGGCCTCACCGTGGCCGGCGGGCTCGGCGGCGTCATCGCGCTCGTGGTGGCGTACCGGCGGCAACGGGTGACCGAGCAGGAGAACGCCCGGGCCGAGGAGGAGGCCCACCGGGCCCGGATCCGGGACGAACGGGAATCGACGAAGTTCGTGACCGAGCGGTTCGCCGCCGCCTGCACCCTCCTCGGGCACGACGCCCCCGCGGTCCGACTCGCCGGGGTGTACGCGGTCGCGGCGCTCGCCGACGACTGGGTGGACCAGCGCCAGGCCTGCATCGACGTGCTCTGCTCCTACCTGCGGATGCCGTACGAGCCGGACCCGGGGGCGACCGGCTTCCGGCAGGGCGAGCGGGAGGTGCGGCTCTCCATCACCCGGGTGATCCGGGACCACCTGCGCAGCAGCGCCACCATCGCGTGGAACGAGCACGCCTTCGACCTGTCCGGCGCGGTCTTCGACTGCGGTGACCTCAGCCAGATCATCCTCACCGGACGGATGGACCTGAGCCGCGCCCGGTTCGTCGACGGCACCGTCGACCTCCAGGACGTGGCCCTGCGCGGCGGCCTCCTGGACCTCACCGGGGCGACGGTCGCCGGTGGTTGGCTCGACCTGCGCGGCGCCCGCTTCTTCGACGTGTCACTGCGCGGCGGCGTCACCCTGGACCTGCGCGGCGCCACCGTCCGCGACGGCGGCATCGACCTGCGCAACAGCGCCTTCCGGGGCGGGCAGGTCGACCTGCGCGGGATCACCTTCGCGGGCGGCATCGTCGATCTGCGCGCGCCGGCCGAGTGGGTCCGCCCGCCGGAGCTGAACTACGACCCGGTCCCGGACGGGCTCTGGCTGCCGGACGCGCCGCTGCCCTGAGCCCGGGCCCGGTGGCCCGCGCGGCCGCTCGCGGACCCGCGCGCCAAGCTGGCCGGGCCGAGGCGTGGCGGGCCGGGCCGAGGCGGGGCGGGTGGTCAGCCGCCGGCGGGCTGGAACAGCTCCACCGGGTTCCCGGCGGGGTCGTCCAGCACGATCTGACGGCCGCCGGGGCCGGTGACGATGTCGCTGCGGAACACCACGCCACCGGCCCGGAGCCGGGCCACCTCGGCGTCGATGTCCTCGACGAGCAGGTGGATGCGGTTCCAGCCGCCCGGGTGCGGGGTGCGTCCGTCCGGCATCGCCCGGCCGGCCGAACTGGCCGGGCCGGACAGCAGCAGCCGCAGGTTTCCGCGGCGTACGTCGGCGAACGCGGGCGGGAGGGCGGTGTGCGGGCTGAAGCCCAGGTGGGTGGTGTAGAAGTCGACGCCGGCCTGGACGTCGTCGACGAGGTAACGGACGGAAACGGTCTGGTCGGTCATGATGCCTCCAGTGCGGGTGCGGCGGCGATGGCGTGCAACAGGAACTCGACGCGTTCGGCGAGCTCGGCGGTGACCCGCTCGAAGGCGGGCCGGCCCTGCGGGTCGGTGGCCGGGTCGGGAATGCTCCAGTGCGCGGTGGCCGGCCGGCCCGGGAACTCGGGGCACACCTCCCGGACCCGGTCGCAGAGCGTGATGACGTGGTCGAAGCGCTGGCCGGCGAACTCGTCGAGGTGCTTCGGCCGGGCGGCGCCCAGGTCGACGCCGCGCGCGGCGAGCACCGCCACCACATCCGGGTGGATCGGCTTCGGCCGGCTGCCCGCGCTGAACACCGCCACCGCGCCGGCGGACCGCTGCCGCAGCAGGGCCTCGGCGAGCTGCGAGCGCGAGCTGTTGCCGGTGCACAGGAACAGCACCCGCGCCGCCGGCGGCACGGCCAGCGGCGGCGGCGTGTAGCGCAGCCCCGGGTGCAACGCGCCGCCGGCGGCGGCCAGCAGGTGCCCGCAGCGGGTGAGGTCGAGCCGGTAGTAGACGTCCCGGCCGTCGGCGGAGCTGCGCCGGGTCCGGACCAGCTCCGCCCGCCGCAACCGGCCCAGGTGGTAGGAGACGAGGCTCTGCTGCTCGCCGAGCAACGCGGTCAGCTCGTGCACCTGCCGGTCCCCGCGGGCCAGCTCGCCCAGCAGCCGCCACCGCAGCGGATGCCCCGCGGCCCGCAGGAAATCCGGCAGGGCCGCGCCGGTTCCGCTCCGGTCGGGTCGCATGACCCGACGGTACATCAAATCATTTTGATGCAAAGCCCGTCCGGCGGGACCGGCTCAGCGCCAGGCCGCCGAGGACGACGCCGGCCAGCGCGGTCAACGCGGCCACGGTCGCCACCACCCGGTCCGTGGTGACGGTTCCCGCGCCCACATCGGACGCGGCGTACAGCAGTGCGCTCGACATGATGTTCTCCTGGTCGATCGAGGGTTACCGACCCACATCCGCGCCGGAGGACTTCCTGCACGCGGTCCGCGTCGCGGCCCGCGGCGACGCGCTGCTGGCGCCGTCCATCACCCGCAAGCTCATCGACCGGTACGTCACGCAGCCGCCGCCGGCCCGGGCCGCCACCGTGCTGCGGCAGCTGACCGCCCGCGAGCGCGAGGCCGTCGCGCCGGCCGCGCAGGGCGTGTCCAACGACGAGATCACCGCCCGGATGGTGATCTCGCCGGTGACCGCGAAGACCCACGTCAACCGGGCCATGACGAAGCTGCACGCCCGCGACCGCGCGCAGCTTGTGGTCATCGCCTGCGAGTCCGGCCTCGTCACCCCGCGCCGACCCTGACCCCGCCGACGGGCACCTCGATGCGGCCGGGCGTCCGGTCGGGCGACGTGCCCCGTGGGGGTGGCGCGTCGGGTCGCCCCCGATCGGTCGATGCTTCCGGGCAGGAGATGGCGATATGCGGCTGAATGGATGCTTTGGATGTGATGATGGCGTATGTGGGAAATGCCGCTACCGAAATGACCATGCCTCAGATCTCGCCGCTCGCCGGTGAGCCGATCAAACGTGCCGACGCCGAGCGGCTCGCCGGGGTCCTCAAGGCCCTCGCCGACCCTGCCCGGCTGCGCCTGGTCAGCCTGATCCAGTCCGCCCCCGAGGGCGAGGCCTCCGTGTCGGACCTGACCGCGCCGCTGGGCCTGTCCCAGCCCACGGTCAGCCACCACCTGCGCATCCTCACCGAGGCCGGCCTGCTGGAGCGGGAGAAGCGCGGGGTCTGGGCGTACTACCGGCTGGTGCCGAGCGCGATCGCGACCATCGCGGATCTGCTCACCCCGCCCCGCAAGCGATCGACGCGGCGTACCCGCTGACGGGCGCGGCGGCGCCGCGGACCTGACGCCGGCCCGCGGCCCGGCGGCGCGCGGCTGACCGGGCCGGGGCGGCGGCGGGAAGCGCGGCAGGCGCGCCCGCCGCTCCACGCTGCCCTACTCAGCCCGCGCGACCGCCGGAAGCGTTCGTGCCGGCCGGGCCCGAGCGGACGGCCGGGCCCGAGCGGACGGCCGGGCTGGGACCGCGACCGGCCCGGGGCGACGGTCGGTCGACGCACTCTTGACCCGGGCATTGGTAAGTCGTAGCCTACCGTTCGTGGCTACTTACCAAGCGCCCGACGGGTGGGACGCGTTGGGCGATTCCACCCGGCGGGCCATCGTCGCCTGCCTGGCCGAGCGACCCCGCGCCGTCGGCGAACTCGCCGACGAGCTGCCGGTCAGCCGGCCCGCGGTGTCCCAGCACCTCAAGATCCTCAAGGACGCCGGGCTGGTCACCGATCAGGCGGCGGGCACCCGCCGGGTCTACCGGCTCAATCCCGCCGGGGTGGCCGCGCTCCGGGACCAGCTGGACACGTTCTGGCGCCGGGCGCTGGGCAGCTACCAGGACATCGTCGAGGAACCGACCGAGGAGACCCCATGACCGGCACAACAGTCCCCGCCGTCCGCCGACAGATCGTCGTCGAGGCCCCCCTGGAACGGGCGTTCACCGTGTTCGTCGAGCGGTTCGGTGACGTCAAGCCGCCGGAGCACAACCTGCTCGGCGCCGCGATCGCGGAGACGGTGTTCGAGCCCCGGGTCGGCGGCCACATCTACGACCGCGCCGTCGACGGCACCGTCTGCCGGTGGGCGCGGGTGCTCGTCTACGAACCCCCGAACCGGGTGGTGTTCAGCTGGGACATCGACCCGCAGTGGCAGATCGAGACGGACCCGGACCGGACCAGCGAGGTCGAGGTCCGGTTCGTCGCCGAGACCCCGCACCGCACCCGGGTGGAACTGGAACACCGCCACCTCGACCGGCACGGCCCGGGCTGGCGGTCGGTGAGCGACGGCGTCGGCCACGACGAGGGCTGGCCGCTGTACCTCGCCCGGTACGCCGCCCTGTTCACCCGGGGCGGCTGAGGCCGCCGCCGGCCGACCGGCCGCCCCGGGCGGGAGTCAGGCCGGGGTGGCCGGCCGGCGGGCGCCGGGTCGCTCAGGCGTTGGTCAGCAGGCCGGCGGCGGCCCGCACCTGGTCGACCGCCCGGCGCAGCGCGGCCACGATCCGCTCCTCGGTGTCGGCGCCGAGCCGGGCCACCGGCACGGAGAGGCTGATCGCGTCGCCGGCCGGGGCGCGCAGGGGTACGGCCATCGCGACGCAGACGATGCCCTCGGTGCTCTCCTCGCGGTCGACCGCGTAGCCCTGGCGGCGGATGCTGGCCAGGTCGGCGTGCAGCGCCTCCGCCGTGCTGAGCGTGTGCCGGGTCAACGCCCGCAGGGGCCGGGGCAGCAGCGCGTCGACCTCCTCGTCGGGGCGCTCGGCGAGCAGCACCTTGCCGAGGGCCGTGGCGTGCGCCGGCAACTGCCGGCCGATGGCGCTGTAGAGCCGCAGCGGGTGCACGGACTCGCGCTTGGCGAGGTAGACGACGTGCGGCCCGTCGAGGCGACCCAGGTGCACGGTCTCGCCGAACTGCCGGGACAGCTCGTCGAGCACGGTGCCGAGCAGGCCCAGGGCGTCGTCCGCGGTGAGGTACGCGGCACCGACCTGGAGGGCGCGCAGGCCGAGCCCGAACCGGGTGCCGGTCAGGTCGCTCTCCACCCAGCCGCGCTGGGCCAGCGTGCGCAGGATGCCGTGCAGGCTGCTCTTCGGGATGCCGAGGTCGCGGGCCAGGTCGACGAGGGACCGCCGGTGCGGGGAGGCGGCGAGCGCCTCGAGCACCTCCAGCGTCCGGCCGGCGGACTTCACCGGGGAGAACCCGTCGGGCGAGGTCATGGCGGCCACTCTAGCGGGGTTGACAGCGGGACGGCCGTCGCTAGGGTCATGTATGTGACTAGCGTTCGTCATTCTGAACAGGATGAGCCGGCGGGCAGCGGCGTGGTCGAGGCCGTCGGCGCCGACCGGATCCTGCCGGTGGTCGTGCTCCACCAGGCGCGTGACGCCGCCCCGCTGGCCGCGGCCCTCGTCGCCGGCGGGCTGCGCGCGGTCGAGGTGACGTTCCGCACCGCTGCCGCCGCCGCGGCGATCCGGGTCCTGGCGCAGCGCCCCGACCTGCTCGTCGGGGCCGGCACCGTGCTGACTCCGGCCCAGGTCGACGAGGCGGTCGAGGCGGGCGCGCGGTTCGTGGTCAGCCCCGGCTTCGGCCCGGCCGTGGTGCGGCACTGCCAGCGGCTCGGGGTGCCGGTCTTTCCCGGCGTCACCAGCCCCACCGAGATCATGATGGCGCTCGACGCCGGCCTGGACACGGTCAAGTTCTTCCCCGCCGAGCAGCTCGGCGGCCTCGGGATGATCAAGGCGTTGGCCGCGCCGTTCGGCGCGGTGCGCTTCATCCCCACCGGCGGGGTGAACACCGACAACCTCGCCGCGTACCTGGCCCACCCGGCGGTGCTGGCCGTGGGCGGCACCTGGATGGTCGCCCCGGACCTGATCGCCGCCGGGCGCTGGGACGAGGTCACCCGCCGCACCTCGGCCGCCGTGGCGGTCGCCCGGCCCGGCCCGGAGGCGTGAGGTGCTGCGGATCCGTCCGGCCGGCGACTGCCGGTACGACCTGGTCTCGCTCGGCGAGATCATGCTGCGCCTCGACCCCGGCGCGGGGCGGGTGCGCGCCGCCCGCAGCTTCCGCGCCTGGGAGGGCGGTGGCGAGTACAACGTCGCGCGCGGCCTGCGCCGCTGCTTCGGCCTGCGTACCGCCGTGGTCACCGCCTTCGCCGACAACGAGGTCGGGCGCCTGCTCGAGGACCTCGTCCTCCAGGGCGGCGTGGACACCTCGCTCATCACCTGGCTGCCGTACGACGGGATCGGCCGCACCGTGCGCAACGGCCTCAACTTCACCGAGCGCGGCTTCGGCGTACGCGGCGCGGTCGGCACCTCCGACCGGGGGCACACGGCGGCGAGCCAGCTGCGGCCCGAGGACGTCGACTGGGAGCACCTGTTCGGCACGCTGGGGGTGCGCTGGCTGCACACCGGCGGCATCTACGCCGCCCTCTCCGCCACCACCCCGGACACCATCGAGGCCGCCATGCGGGCCGCCCGCCGGCACGGCACCGTCATCTCGTACGACCTGAACTACCGGCCCAGCCTCTGGCAGGCCATCGGCGGGCAGCCCCGCGCCCGGGAGGTCAACCGCCGCCTCGCCCGCTACGTCGACGTGATGATCGGCAACGAGGAGGACTTCACCGCGTCGCTCGGCTTCGAGGTGCCCGACACCGACCCGTCGCTGTCCCACCTCGAGGCGGCCAACTTCGAGCGGATGATCGCGGCGGTCACCGCGGAGTACGACAACCTCCGGGTGGTCGCCACCACCCTGCGTACCGTGCGCAGCGCCACGGTCAACGACTGGGGCGCGATCGCCTGGTCGGCCGCCGGTGGGTTCGTCCAGGCCACCCACCGGGCCGGCCTGGAGATCATGGACCGGGTCGGCGGCGGCGACAGCTTCGCCTCCGGGCTGATCTACGGGCTGCTGACCGGCGGCGACCTGGCCACCGCCGTGGAGTACGGCGCGGCGCACGGCGCGCTGGCCATGACCACCCCCGGTGACACCTCGATGGCGAGCCTGCCCGAGGTCGAGGCGCTGGTGCGCGGCGCCGGCGCCCGGGTACGGCGGTAGCGGCCGACGGCAGCCGTCGCAAACCCCCGTCGATCTCCCGCCGGGTACGCCATGATGAGTCCTGGCGTACCCGGCTCCGCGGCCGGTGCCGGACGCCGTCGCCGTCCGGTGGGCGGCGCGACCGGGCGGCGGACCCGGTCCGGGCGTGTCGGGGAGCAAAACTTGATTGATTCCAAAAGACTCGGCTAGGGTCGTGCCATGGCGTCCGACTTCGAGACTCGACTGCGGGCGGTCTCGTTGCGGGTGACCCGGCCCCGGCTGGCGGTGCTCACCGCGCTGCGCGACCACCCGCACGTCGACACCGACACGGTGATCGCGCTGGTGCGGGCGGACCAGCCCACCGTCTCCCACCAGGCGGTGTACGACGTGCTGCGCGCCCTCACCGACGCCGGGCTGGTGCGGCGCATCCAGCCGGCCCGGGCCACCGCCCGCTACGAGCTGCGGGTGGGGGACAACCACCACCACGTCGTCTGCCGCTCCTGCGGCGCGATCGCCGACGTCGACTGCGCCGTCGGCCACGCTCCCTGTCTCACCGCCTCCGACCACCACGGCTTCGTGGTCGACGAGGCGGAGGTCGTCTACTGGGGCACCTGCCCCGGCTGCGCGACCGCACGCACCTCCCAGTGATCCGCCAGTTCGGAAGGAAACAGATGAGCGACACCCAGGACAACACCCCGGTGAGCGCACAGGGCGTGGACGCGAAGGCCGCGGCCGGCTGCCCGGTCGCGCACGACTCCGTGACCGCGCACGGCAGCGAGAGCGAGAACCCGGCGATCGACTCGCCGACCCCGAAGACCGGCGGTCGTCCGCGCAGCAACCGGGACTGGTGGCCCAACCAGCTCGACCTGTCGGTGCTGCACGCCAACTCGCCCAAGAGCAACCCGCTGGGGCCGGACTTCAGCTACGCCCGGGAGTTCGCCAAGCTCGACGTCGAGGCCCTCAAGCGGGACATCACCGAGGCCCTCACCACGTCGCAGGACTGGTGGCCGGCCGACTTCGGCCACTACGGCGGCCTGATGATCCGGATGAGCTGGCACTCCGCCGGCACCTACCGCATCCAGGACGGCCGCGGTGGCGCCGGCGACGGCGGCCAGCGCTTCGCCCCGCTCAACAGCTGGCCGGACAACGCCAACCTGGACAAGGCCCGCCGGCTGCTCTGGCCGGTCAAGCAGAAGTACGGCCAGAAGGTCTCCTGGGCCGACCTGCTGGTGCTCGCCGGCAACGTCGCGCTGGAGTCGATGGGCTTCAAGACCTTCGGCTTCGCCT
This sequence comes from Micromonospora sp. NPDC049836, assembly GCF_044465125.1. Taxonomy (NCBI): domain Bacteria; kingdom Bacillati; phylum Actinomycetota; class Actinomycetes; order Micromonosporales; family Micromonosporaceae; genus Micromonospora; species Micromonospora sp. NPDC049836. The sequence continues at coordinate 561,646 of NZ_JBITLH010000002.1, read as the reverse complement.
TCGGCCGCGAGGACGTCTGGGAGCCCGAGGAGATCTTCTGGGGTCCGGAGGACACCTGGCTCGGCGACGAGCGCTACGTCTCCGAGAAGGAGATGTCCGAGGGCGTCGGCGCGACCGAGATGGGACTCATCTACGTCAACCCGGAGGGCCCGCGCGGCAACGCCGACCCGGCCGCCGCGGCCCACTTCATCCGGGAGACCTTCCGCCGGATGGCGATGGACGACGAGGAGACCGTCGCCCTCATCGCCGGCGGCCACACCTTCGGCAAGACCCACGGCGCCGGCGTCGCCGACGACCACGTCGGCCCCGAGCCCGAGGGTGCACCGCTGGAGGCGCAGGGTCTGGGCTGGCTGAGCACCTACGGCAGCGGCGCGGGCCCGGACACGATCACCAGCGGCCTCGAGGTGACCTGGACCGACCGGCCGACGCAGTGGAGCAACCGCTTCTTCGAGATCCTCTTCGGCTTCGAGTGGGAGCTCACCACGAGCCCCGGCGGCGCCAAGCAGTGGGTCGCCAAGGACGCCCCGGAGATCATCCCGGACCCGTTCGACCCGGCGAAGAAGTACAAGCCGACGATGCTCACCACCGACCTGGCGCTGCGGGTCGACCCGGCGTACGAGAAGATCTCCCGCCGCTTCCTGGAGCACCCCGACGAGTTCGCGCTGGCCTTCGCCAAGGCCTGGTACAAGCTGCTGCACCGCGACATGGGCCCGATCAGCCGCTTCCTCGGCCCGTGGGTGCCGGAGCCCCAGCTGTGGCAGGACCCGGTGCCGGCCGTCGACCACGAGCTCGTCGGCGAGGCCGACATCGCCGCGCTCAAGGCCAAGGTCCTGGAGTCCGGGCTCAGCACCGCCCAGCTGGTCGCCACCGCCTGGGCCTCGGCCGCGAGCTACCGCTCCACCGACAAGCGGGGCGGCGCCAACGGCGCCCGGATCCGGCTCGAGCCCCAGCGCAGCTGGGAGGTGAACGAGCCCGAGCAGCTCGCCACGGTGCTGGCGACCCTCGAGGGCATCCAGCGGGAGTTCAACTCCGCCGGCGGCGCGCAGATCTCGCTCGCCGACCTCATCGTGCTGGCCGGTTCGGCCGCCGTCGAGAAGGCGGCGCGGGACGCGGGCGTGCCGGTGACCGTGCCGTTCCACCCGGGCCGCACCGACGCCTCCCAGGAGCAGACCGACGTCGAGTCGTTCCGGGTGCTGGAGCCGCGCGCCGACGGGTTCCGCAACTACCTGCGCCCCGGCGAGAAGACCCAGCCGGAGGTGCTGCTCGTCGACCGGGCCTTCATGCTCAACCTGACCGCGCCCGAGATGACCGTCCTCATCGGTGGTCTGCGCGCCCTCGAGGCCAACGTCGGTGGCGCCCGGCACGGTGTGCTCACCGACCGGCCCGGCGTGCTCAGCAACGACTTCTTCGCCAACCTGCTCTCGCCGGGCACCCGGTGGAAGGCGTCGGAGTCCGCCGAGCACGTCTACGAGATCCGCGACCTGGCCACCGACGAGGTGAAGTGGACCGCCACCGCGGTCGACCTCATCTTCGGCTCCAACTCCCAGCTGCGGGCCCTCGCCGAGGTCTACGCCAGCGAGGACGCGCGCGAGAAGTTCGTGACCGACTTCGTCGCGGCCTGGACCAAGGTCATGGAGCTGGACCGGTTCGACCTGGCCTGATCCGGCCCCCTGACGGCGAGCCCCGGCCGATCCCTGATGGATCGACCGGGGCTCGCCCGTGCTCGCGGCGGAGCCTCAGCCGAGCCGCACCGGCGACCCGATCCCGGCCCGGCGGGCGTGCGCGGCGACCGCGGCGTAGAGGGCGACGTCGAGGACACCCATGCCGAACGGGTTGAGCACGACGTACGGGGCCGCCACGCCCCGGGCGGCGTACCGGCCGGTGAGCAGGCCGCCCAGCGTGGCGTCGATCGGGCGGGCCGGGCCGCCGCCCCCGTCGGGGCGGGCGACCAGGCCGGCGGCCATCAGCCGGCCGAGCGGGCGGCGCGGGTTGTCGGCCACCAGGTCCAGGTCGTCGACGTAGAGCGCGGCCGCGCCGAGGAGCGTCGCATCGGTGAGATCGCCGAGGGAGACGTTGACGACCAGCGCGCCGGGGCGCGGCCAGTCCGGCTCGACGTACCCCTCGTCGGCCGTGGTGGTGAGCACGGTGACCTCGCCGGCCGCCACCGCCTCGCGGGCCTCGGCGTGCACGGTGACCTGGAGGTCACCGTGGTCGAGGGTGGCGGCCAGCCGCCGCGCGGCCGCCGGGGAGCGGTCGAACAGCGACACCGCGCGCAACTCCGGCAGCCGGCGGCGGAGCAGCGCCGCGTGCATCCGGCCCTGGGCGCCGCAGCCGACGATCGCCAGCGACCGGGCCCCGTCGTAGCCGGCCGCGTCCACCCCGACCGCGCTGACCGCCGCGGTGCGTACCGCGCTGAGCAGGCCCGCCTCCAGGACGGTGGTGATCCGTGCGGTCTCCGGGTCGAAGCAGAGGCCGATCCCGCCGGCGCGGTCCAGGCCGGCGGCCGGGTTGGACACGCTGGCGTTGATGATCTTCATGCCGTAGCTCGGGGGTTCCGACCGCACCCCGCCCGGCATGCCGATCGACCGGGTGTACGCGCCCTCGGCGTTCTCCCAGCGCAGGTACGCCTCGGCGGGCAGCACGCAGCGCCCCCGGTCGTGCTCGGCCAGGGTGGCCCGGACGACCTCCACCGGGTCGAGGTCGCGCAGGCAGCCGCGTACGTCGTCGCGGGACAGCACGGTGACCGTGCCGGCGCCGGCCAGCCCGGTGTCCGCCTGGTCGAACCACAGCCGCTCGTCGATCACGCCAACTCCCCACCGCGGCACCACTCCAGCGCCGCCATCGCGCTGTACAGCTTGTTCTCCGCCTGCTCGAAGGCGACGCTGCGGGGACCGTCGAGCACCTCGGCGGTGACCTCCTCGCCCCGGTGCGCCGGCAGGTCGTGCATGAACAGCGCGTCCGGGCTGCTCCGCCACAGCTCCCCGGTCACCTGGAACGGGGCGAAGACCGTCCGCCAGTCCGGGTCCTGCTTGGTCGTCCCGGTCGTCTGCCACCGGGTGGTGTAGACGACGTCGACCTTCGCCGGCAGCTCGCCCGGATCGTGGCTCTCCTCCACCAGCGCCCCGCAACGCGCGGCGTGCGCCCGCGCGCGGGCCAGCACGTCCGGCGCCAGCCCGTACCCGGGCGGGGTGCGCAGGTGCAGTTCGGCGCCGGGAAAGCGGCTGAGCGCCAGCGCCAGCGCGGCGGCGGAGTTGTTCCCCTCCCCGAGATAGAGCAGGCGCAGCCCGTCGACGCGACCGAACCGGCAAAGCACCGTGGTCAGGTCCGCGAGCGCCTGGGTGGGGTGCTCGTCCGCGCTCATCGCGTTGATCACCGCCATCCGCTGCTGGGCGGCCATCGCCCGCAACTGGGCCGGATCGTTCGCGGTGCGCGCCACCAGCACGTCCAGCATGGTGGCCAGCACCCGACCGGTGTCCTCGATCGACTCCCCGGTGTTGGTCTGCAGGTCACCCGGGCCGTACGCGATGATCTGCGCGCCCAGCCGCAGCGCGCCGGAGGAGAACGCGGTGCGGGTCCGGGTCGAGGTGCGGCGGAAGTAGATGCCGACCACGTCCCCGCGCAGCGACGCCTGCGCCGCGCGGGGCCGGGCGGCCAACCGCGCGGCCCGGCCCACGACGGCGCGCAGGTCCTCGTCGGACAGGTCGTCCAGGGAGATGAGGTGACGGATCGCCGGTGCCATGGATGTGCTCCTCACCTGGTGGTGGCCAGCGGGCGTGGGCGGGGCGCCAGCTCCGGCAGGTCGCCGAAGTGTTCGCGCACCCACGAATCGGAGTAGATGGTGTCGAGGTAGCGGTTGCCGTCGTCGGGGAACAGCAGCACGCACCGGGAACCGGCCGGGATCCGGGACCGGAGCTTCCCCAGCGCGGAGACGGTCGCCCCGGAGGAGCCACCGACCAGCAGCGCCTCCCGGGCCACCAGCGCCCGGCAGGCGCGTACGCACTCCAGGTCGCTCACGTGCACGATCTCGCTGACCACGGTCGTGTCCACCAGCGGCGGCCGCCGGGCGGCGCCGTGCCCGGGAAGCAGCCGGGTGCCCCGGGGGGTGTGGAAGATCGCGCTGCCCACCGCGTCGACCGCGACGAGCTTCGTGGTGAGCCCGTGCTGGCGGATGTAGCGGGCGCAGCCGCGCATCGTGCCGCCGGTGCTGACCGAGCAGAACAGGTAGTCGACCCGGCCGTCGAGGCGGTCGACGATCTCCCGCATCGTCTGCTCGTGGGCGGCGGCGTTGAGCGGGTTGGCGTACTGGTTGGGCCAGTACGCGTCCGGCAGTTGCCCGACCAGCTCCCGGACCCGGGCGAGCCGGGCCCCGAGCAGGTCGTCGCCGGGCGCCTCGGTGATCACCTCGACGGCCGCGCCGTAGGCGCGCAGCAGGGCGACCGTCTGGGCGGTGGTACGCGCGTCGACCACGCAGACGAGGTCCAGCCCGAAGTACGCGCAGATCTGCGCCAGACCGATGCCCAGGTTGCCCGACGTCGACTCCACCACGACCGAACGCCCCGGCACCAGCTCGCCGGACCGGATCTTGTCGCGCAGCATGTGCAGCGCCGTGCGGTCCTTGACGCTGCCGCCGGGGTTGAACTTCTCCAGCTTCGCGAACACCTGGATGGTCGCCGGGGCGAAGACGCGTTCCAGGGCGATCAGGGGTGTCCCGCCGATGGTCGTGAGCACCCCGCCGAGCTCAGCCGTGCTCATTGGACACCTACTCTCCTCATCCGGTCCGGACGGCGGCCGGCCCGCCCCGCGGCGACGTTCCCGCCGGAGACGACCGCGACCGTGCCGCCACCGGCCGGTCCGGCGGCGCGGCTCAGGTGGGCCGCGGTCGCCACCGCGCCGCTCGGCTCGGCCACCACGCCGAACCGGTCGAACAGGAACTCCTGCGCGGCGACGATGCTCTCCTCGTCGACCGTGACGACGTCGTCCACCAGCGCCCGGATGTGCTGCCAGGCCAGCTCGCCGAGGACCGGCGCGCGCAGCCCGTCGGCGATCGTCCGGTAGGTGCGCGCGACCGGCCAGCGGACCAGCCGGCCGCGACGCACCGACTCGGCCGCGTCGCCGGCCAGCGCCGGCTCCACCCCGACCACCCGGGCCTGCGGGGCGAGCGCCCGGACCGCGACGGCGACCCCCGCGAGCAGGCCACCGTTGCAGACCGGGACCAGCACGGTGCCGACCTGCGGGAGGTCGGCGACGATCTCCGCGCCGACGGTGCCGTGGCCGGCGATCACGTCGAAGTCGGCGGAGCCGACCGGCGCCGCCCCGGTGGACGCGCACAGCTCGACCGTGGTCGACTCGCGCAGCGCCGCCGGCACCACCACCACCCGGGCGCCGCTGGCCCGTACCGCCGCCACCTTGACCGGGGGCGCGGTGTCCGGCAGCACCACGGTGGCGCGCAGGCCGTGCCGGGACGCGGCGTACGCGACCGCGAGGCCGTGATTGCCCGAGGACTGGGCCAGGACGTGGTCGACGCCGGTCAGCCGGGCGACCGCGTTCAGCGCGCCGCGCACCTTGAACGACCCGGTCCGCTGCTGGTTCTCCGGCTTGATCCAGAGCCGGCCGCCGTCGCCGGCCGCCGGCCCGAGCAGGGGAGTGCGGTGCGTGGCCGGCCCGATCAGGTCCGCGGCCTCGGCGACGTCCCGGACGGTCACCAGGCGGGTCGGCGGCATCCGGCTCACCGGGCCAGGGTCCGGTCGGCGAGCGCCTGCACCCGGTCCAGGTCGTCGTCGATCTCGGCGGGCGGGGGCGCGTCCGGCAGCAGGTCCTCGATGTGCCGCAGCGGCCGGTACCGCAGGCCGACCGCCCCCCAGACCACCAGCACGACGCCGGAGACCACCATCAGCGCGGCGACTCCGGCGTGCGCGTCGTTGACGGTGACCGGGTCGAGCGCGCCGATCCCGCGGGCGGCCGGGCCGAGGAGCTGATCGGCGAGCGGGCCCGCGGTCAGGAAGCCGAGCGGCTGCATGGCCGTGGCCAGCATGACGTTGATGGCCAGCACCCGGCCCTGCAACTGCTGGCCGACCTTGGTCTGGATGATGGACAGCCAGTGGGCGTTGCCGATGCTCATGCTGGCCAGCCGGAGGAACAGGCCGGCGGCGATCACCGCCACCGAGGGCCACACCCCCATCAGGAGCACCCCGACCCCGGAGCCGATCACGAAGGCGACCATGCCGGTGGCCCGGCGCGCGGTACCGCCCCACCAGGCCACCACGAGGGCGCCGATCGCGGCGCCGATCCCGCCGGTGGCGCTGACCAGCCCCAGGTGGGCCGGCGAGCCGATCGACAGCACCAGCGGGGTGAGCGCCACCCACATCAGCGCGGTGAAGTAGTTGACCACCGCGAAGTAGCCGATCATCACGAGCAGCGGACGGCGGCGCAGGACGAAGAGCAGGCCGCCGGCGAGCGCCTTGCCGAACGGCTCCGGCCGGGTGAAGAACAGCCGGTTCGGGAACCGGACCGCCATCAGCGTGCCGACCCCGATGGCGAAGGTGGCCACGTCGACCACGACCACCGAGGTCAGCCCGGACAGCCCCATCAGCACGCCGCCGAGGATCGGCCCCAGCACGGTGCCGAGGCCGCCGCCGATGGTGGCCAGCCCGTTGGCCTGCGGCAGGTAGGGCTTGGGCACCAGTTGGGCGATCGCGGCCAGGTAGGCCGGCTGGTGGAAGGCGGTCGCCAGCGAGGTGACCCCGACGATCGCGCAGACCGCCGGCAGATCCAGCCGCTGCACCGCGACCAGCACGGCCAGCAGGGCCATCGCCGCGCCGCTGGCCAGCTCGCAGCAGAGCATGATCCGCCGGCGGTCCACCCGGTCGGCGAGCGCACCGCCCACCGGGGTCAGCAGCATGGCCGGTACCCGGGCGAGCAGCACGACCAGCGCCAGGTCGATGACCCGCCCGCTGCGCTGATAGGCCCAGACGCCGAGGGCGAACGCGCTCAGCTCGTTGCCGATCATGGAGACGGCCTGGCCGCCGGCGACCGTGTAGAAGGCGCGCAGGCCGCGCCGGGCCGACTCACCGGCGACCGGCACGTCCTCGACCGGCGCCGGCAGGTCACCGGCCGCCCAGCGGGCCAGCCGGTCGGTCAGCAGGTCGGCCACCTCGGCCGCCTGGTGACGCAGGAAGTAGTGCCCGGCCTTCGGCAGCACCGCCAGCTCGACGCGGTCGGCGAACGCGCCCCACTCCCGGTACCGCTCCTGGTACAGCTCGGTGGCCGGGTCGCTGGAGCCGACCAGGCACAGCACCGGCGCCGACGGCCGCGGCGACTGCCCGGCCTCGGCCTGCAACCGGCGGCCGAACCACGCCTGCGCCTGCGCGGCGTCGTGCCGCAGGGCCCGCAGCGTGGTGGCGCTCGCCTGCTCGTCCATGTCGTCGAGCAGGCCGCCGCTGGCCCGCAGCGTGTCCCGGTACAACCGGTCGGCCACCCAACGCTCCCGGGGGAAGCGGCGCTGCAGCCAGGCCGACAGCCGGCCGGGCAACCGGGCGGCCGGGAAGCTGCCGGCCACCACCACGCCGACCACCGTCCGGCCGTCGGCGGTCAACCGCTCGGCGAGGGCGGTGGCCACCGCCGAGCCCACGCAGTGCCCGTACACGGCGACCGGTCCGCGTACCGTCCGGGCGATCTCGTTGGCGAGCCGGGCCACGATGTCGTCGACCGTGCGGAACGGCTCGTCCGGTCGCGCCACGTCGTGGCCGGGCAGCTCGACGGCGCGTACCTCGATCGCCAGGCCCGGCCGCGTGGCCAGCTCGCTGGCCAGCGGCTGGAAGACCGCGGCCGAGCCGCCGCCGTACGGCACGCAGATCAGCGTCACGTCCGGCGGGCCGTCGGCGCGCGCGGGGGAGAGCCGGTGCAGCAGCCCGTCGCCGCTGTCCTGTCCTGCTCCGCCGTCGAGGTACCCGGCCAGCTCCCGTACCGTCGGATGCAGGAAGAGGTCGATGACCCGCAGCCGTTCGTCGATCATCCGGACCGCGCGGACCGCGCTGAACGAGTGGCCGCCGAGGGCGAAGAAGTCGTCGTCCACGCCGAAGCCGGCCACGTCGAGCACCTCGGCCCAGACCGCCGCGACCCGCAGCTCGGTCGGGGTGGCCGGCGCCCGCGTTCCGGCCGCCCGGGCGGCCCCCGGCGACCGCGGCGCGGGAGCGGTCCCCGGCGGCTGCGGGGTCGGCGCGGTGGCCGGGCGGACGGCCCGCCGGTCCGGCCCGGCGGGGATCGCGTGGACCGGCGCGTCCACACCGGCCAGCATCCCGGCCAGCAGCCGCTGGAAGTCGGCGACGATCCGTTCGGCCGTGCCCGTATCGAACAGGTCGGTGCGGTAGGCGAGGCCACCCAGGTAGGTGTCGGCCTCGTTGACCAGCACCAGGCTGAGGTCGAACTTCACCCGGTCCGCCGGCGCGCGGGCGACCGTCACCTCGAGGCCCGGGATCCGCGGCGGCGCGGCCGGCTGGTCGAGCACGTTCAGCAGCACCTGGAACAGCGGCGTGGCGGCGGTCGACCGGTCCGGCTGGAGCCGCTCGATGATCCGCTCGAGCGGCGTCTCGGCGTGGGCGAACGCGCCCAGCACGGTCTCCCGGGCCCGGCCGAGCAGTTCCCGCACCGTCGGCTCGCCACCGAGGTCGGTCCGCAGGACCAGGGTGTTCACGAAGCAGCCGACGGTCGCTTCCACGTCCGGGTGGTGGCGGCCGGCCTCCGGCACGCCGACCGCGACGTCGTCGGTGCCGGCGAGCCGGCCGAGCAGCTCCTGCCAGCAGGCCAGGACCACGGTGAACGGCGTGACGCCCACCTCGGCCGCCACCCGGCGCAGCCGCGCGGTGAGCTCGCCGGGCAGGGCGAACGGCAGGTGCCCGCCGGACCAGTCGGCCACCGCGGGGCGCGGCCGGTCGGTCGGCAGGGCCAGCAGCGGGGGCAGCCCGGAGAGCCGCTCGCACCACCAGTCGAGGTCCTCGGCGCGGTGCCGGGCGGCCTGCCAGGCGGCGTGGTCCGCGTACTGCACGGGCACCGGCGCGGCGGGCGCCCGGCCGGCCACCCGGTCGGCGTAGGCGGCGGCGAGGTCGGTGCCGATGATGCCCCGGGACCAGTTGTCGGTCGCCACGTGGTGCACGGTGAGCGCGAGCACGTGGTGGTCGGCGGCGATCCGGAACAGGGCGGCCCGCAGCGGGGGCTCCCGGTCCAGCGCGAACGGCCGGCGCAGCTCGGCCGCGCAGGCCGCCGCCACCCGGTCGGCCGGCAGGTCCGCGACCGCGACGGGTACCCGCTGCACCGGCACCGGCACCGCCATCGGCGTGCCGTCCACCTCCTGGATCAGGCTGCGCAGCACGACGTGGCGGGCCGCGACGTCGCGTACCGCCAGCGTCAGCGCGGTCGCGTCCACCGGGCCGCGCAGGTGCAGCACGAGATCGGTGTGGTACGCCGGCCCGGGTTCGAGCAGGTCGAGGAACCAGAGCCGGGCCTGGGCGGAGGAGAGCGGCGCGGGTGCCTCCGGGTCGGGGCGCACCGGGACGGCGCCGCCGCCGGCCCGGTCGGCCGGGCCCGGCCGCAGCTCGCGGGCGAGGTCCGCCAGCACGGGGTGCTCGAACACGGTCCGCACCGGTACGTCGCGGTGCAGCGCCTCGGCCAGCCGCCCGGCCACCCGTACCGCGGCGAACGAGTGCCCGCCGACGGCGAAGAAGTCGTCGTCGGCGGCCACCTCGGCGAGGTCGAGCACGTCGCGCCAGATCCGGGCCACCAGTTGCTCGGCCGGCGTGGCCACCGGCCGGCGTACCGGGGGCGCCGGGGCGGCCGCGGCGGGCAGCGCGGCCCGGTCGATCTTGCCGTTGGCGTTGAGCGGCAGCCGGTCCAGCACCGCCAGCGAGGTGGGCACCATGTAGTCGGGCAGCCGGTCGCGCAGGGCCCGGCGGACGGCGGCGACGTCCAGCGCGGTGCCCGGCTCGCCGACCAGCCACGCGGCGAGCCGGCGGTCCAGACCGGCGCCGACCGGCAGGACCACCGCCTCGGCCACCCCGGCCAGGTCGCGCAGCGCCGCGGTGACCTCGCCCAGCTCGACCCGGTGGCCGCGGACCTTCACCTGGTCGTCGGCGCGGCCCCGGAACTCCACCGACCCGTCGGCGCGGATCCGCAGCAGGTCGCCGCTGCGGAAACAGCGGACGCCGGTGCCGAGCGGGTCGGGTCGGAAGCGGCTCGCGGTCAGCTCGTCGTCGCCGAGGTAACCGCGGGCGATCTGCGGCCCGCCGATGATCAGCTCGCCGGGCACGCCGGGCGGTACCACGGCGCCCGCGCGGTCGACGAGGTAGCCGACGACGCCGGGCAGCGGCGTGCCCAGCGGGACGTGACCGACCCGGTCCGCCGCCGGGATCGCGGCCACGTCGCAGGTCATCGAGATCATCGTGCTCTCGGTGTGCCCGTAGTGGCTCTGCACCCGCAGCCCGGGGCGGGCGCGTTCGACCCGCTCGACGAGCGACCACGGGCACGCCTCGCCGGCCAGCACGAGCAGCCGCCGGGGCAGCACCGCGGCGAGGTCACCGTGCCGGGCCAGCAGCTCCAGGTGGCTGGGTACGCACTTGAGCACGTCGACCGGATGCTCCGCCAGGTACCCGGCGAACGCCTCCGGGTACATCGCGGTGTCCCGGTCCACCAGGTGCACCGTGCCGCCGGTGGTCAGCGCGCCGTACACGCAGGTCAGTCCGAAGTCGGCGGCCGGGGTGGAGACCACCGCGAACGAGCCGCCGGCCACGTCCCCCAGCCGCGGCAGCATGCCGGCCAGGTAGTGGGCCACGTTGCGGTGCTCGACCGCCACGCCCTTCGGGGCGCCCGTCGAGCCGGACGTGAAGATCACGTGGATCAGGTGCCGCCCGTCGACCGCCACGTCCGGTCGGGTGGCCGGCTGGCCGGCCACCGCCTCGTCGACGGTCAGCACCGTGACGCCGGGCAGGTCGAGGTCGAGGCCGGGCTGGGCGAGCAGGACCCGCACCCCCGCGGCCCGCAGGATGGCCGCCGTGCGGGCCGGCGGATACGTGGTGTCCATCGGCAGGTACGCCCCGCCGGCCTTCATGATGCCCAGCACCGCGCAGGCCACGTCGGTGCCCTGTTCGAGCAGCATCCCGACCGGCTCGTCGGCGCCGACACCGAGCGACCGCAGCCGGTGCGCGAGCCGGTTGGCCCGCTCGTCGAGCTGCCGGTAGGTCAGCGCGCCGGTCGACCCGACCACGGCGACCGCGTCCGGGCACCGGTCGACGCTCTCCTCGATCTGCCGGTGCACCGGCCGGACGGCGGGTCGCGGCACCGCCGGGCCGGCCAGCACCGGGCCGGTCACCGCCGCCAGCGGCACCGCCGACAGCGGCCGGTCGAGGTCGGCCGTGATCCCGTCCAGCAGCGTCACGAACCAGCGCGCCAGCCGCTCGGCGGTGCCGTGGTCGAACAGGTCGGTACGGAAGGCCAACCCGCCCCGGTAGCCGTCCCCGGACCGGGACAGCGCGAGATTCAGGTCCACCTTGACGCTGCGCACCGGCGGCGCGGTGACCCGTACGGTCAGGCCGGCCAGGTCCGGCGCCGGCTGCGGCTCGTCCAGCACGTTCAGCATCACCTGGAACACCGGCGAGGCGTCCAGGCTGCGCTGCGGGGCGACCCGCTCCACGATCCGCTCGAACGCCACATCCGGGTGGGCGAACGCCGCCAGCGCCGTGTCCCGGACCGTGGCGAGCAGTTCGCGCCCGGTGGTCACGCCGGACAGGTCGGTGCGCGCCACCAGGGTGTTGACGAAGCAGCCGACCACCCGGTCGACCCCGGGCTGGCGCCGCCCGGACTCGGGCACCCCCACCGCCACGTCGGCGGTGCCGGCCAGCCGGGCCAGCAGCGCCTGCCAGCAGGCCAGGAAGACCATGAACGGGGTGCACCCGGTGCTCCGGGCGACCGCCCGCAGCCGCGCGGTCAGCTCGGCCGACACCTCGACCGGCACCTCGGCGCCCTGCTCGGAGGCGGTCACCGGGCGGGGCCGGTCGGTCGGCAGCTCCAGCAGCGGCGCCAGCCCGGCCAGCCGCCGGCACCACCAGTCGAGGTCACCGGCGGAGGGGTCCGGCCGGCCCCGGGACCAGGCCACCACGTCGGCGTACTGCAACGCCGGCGGCGGCGGGGCCGGCCGGGCGCCGAGCCGCGCCGCGTAGCACGCCGCCAGGTCGTCGAGCACCACGGCGGTGGACGGCGCGTCCATGGCGACGTGGTGGAACGTCAGGGCCAGCACGTGGCGGTCGCCGGCCAGCCGGAACAGCGCGGCCCGCATCGGCGGCTCGGTGGCGAGGTCGAACGGGCGGGCGGCCTCGGCGGCGACCGCCGCGTCGACCTGCCCGGCGTCGACGGTCACCTCGACCACCGGCACCTCGGCCACCGGCAGCGGCCAGGCCCGGGGCTCCCCGTCGACCTCCCGGTAGACACTGCGCAGGACCTCGTGCCGGCCGGCGACGTCACGGACGGCGTCCCGCAGCGCCGCCGCGTGCACCGCCCCGGTCAACTCCAGCACCAGCGGCAGGTTGTACGCGTGACCGGCCGGCTCGAACCGGGACAGGAACCACAGCCGGGCCTGCGCGGAGGAGAGCGGCGCCGGGCCGGCGTCGGCGGGGCGGCGCGGGATCGTCTCGTCCGGGCGGGGTGCGCCGTCGCGCAGCGCCGCCGCGGCCCGGCGTTCCAGCAGCTCCCGTACCCGCCGCTGGGCGGGGGTGAGGACGGAGTCGGTCACGGCGTGCTCCCGTCCGGGGTGAGGTCGTCGTCGGCGAGAGCCGCCAGCGCGATGCGTTCCAGCTCCGCCGCGAACTCGCGCAGCACCGGCCGGTCGAACAGGCAGCGCACCGGGATCGGGAACCCGAGGGCGTCGCGGAGGCGGCCCACCACCTTCGTGGCGGCCAGCGAGTGCCCGCCGAGGCCGAAGAAGTCGTCCAGCGCGCCGACCGGTCCGCAGCCGAGCACCTCCGCCCAGGTCACCGCGACGAGTTCCGCGACGGCGGACTCGGGCGCGACCGCCGGCCGGGCGGCGACCGCCGGCGCGGGCAGCGCGGCCCGGTCGACCTTGCCGGTCGCGGTGGTCGGGAACGCGTCCAGCACCACCCAGCGGTGCGGCACCGCGTAGTCCGGCAACCGGCCGCGCAGCCGCTCGGCGACCCGCTCGACGGCCACCCCGGCGGGGGTGAGATAGCCGACCAGGTGCGGTTCGCCGGCTCCGGCGCCGACCGTCACGACGGCGTCCGCCACGCCCGGGGCGTCCCGCAGCACGCTCTCCACCTCGCCGAGTTCCACCCGGTTGCCGCGGATCTTCACCTGGTGGTCGGCGCGGCCGTGGAACTCCAGCACGCCGTCGTCGCGCCAGCGGACCAGGTCCCCGCTGCGGTAGCAGCGCACCCCGCGCAGCGGGTCGGTCCCGAACGCCGCGACGGTCAACTCGTCGCGGTCGCGGTAGCCCCGGGCGACCCCGGCCCCACCGATGTGCAGCTCGCCGACCGCGCCGGGCAACGCCGGCTGGCCGAACGGGTCGACCACGGTGAGCAGCGCGCCGGGGATGGGCCGGCCGATCGGCACCGCCGTGACGCCGGCCAGGTCGGCGGCGGTGACCGGGTGGGTCGTCGCGGTGACGGTGGTCTCCGTCGGGCCGTAGCAGTTGCGCAGGCTGCCCACCAGCGGGGCCACCTGCCGGGCCAGGGCGGGGTCGAGCGCCTCCCCACCGGCGAGCACGTGCAGCGCCGGCAGCACGGGCAGGCCGGCGGCGAGCACCATCCGCAACGTCGTCGGCGTCGGGTTGAACCGGGTGGCCCCGGTGGCCACCAGCCGCTTGACCAGGGCGTGACCGTCCACCGCGCAGTCCCGGTCGGCGATCGCGCACTGCGCCCCCGCGGCCAGGGTGGTCCAGATCTCGCCGGTGGCCACGTCGAACACCAGCGGCGCGACGGCGAGCCAGGTGTCGTCCGGGCGGACGTCCACGACCTGCCGGGACGCGGCGACCAGCGCGGCGAGGTTGGCGTGGCTGACCTCGACGCCCTTCGGCCGTCCGGTCGAGCCGGAGGTGTGCAGGACGTAGGCCAGGTCGCCGCCGTCCGGCGCGGGCGGCAGCACCGGCGGGGCCGGGTGGGGCGCGTCGAGGTCGACGACGGTCAGCTGCGGCGCCGCGGCCCGCGCGCGTTCGACGGCGGCGCCGCGCGCCGCGATCACGCGTACCCCGGCGTCCGCGGCGAGCCACCCGATCCGCTCGGCGGGGTGGTCCGGGTCCAGCGGCAGGTACGCGGCGCCGGCCCGCCACACCCCGAGCAGCGCGGCCGGCAGGTGCTCGTCGCGGGGCAGGCACACGCCGACCACGTCGCCCCGGGCAACCGTCGCGGCCAGCAGCGCCCCCGCGACGCGGGCCGACCGGTCGACCAGGTCGCGGTAGGTCAGCCGGCCACCGGGCGCGGTGACCGCGACCGCATCGGGACGCTCGGCGGCCCGGGCGAGCACCTCGGCGACGACCGTCCCGGTGCGCGGCGGCGGATCGCCGGTCCCCCAGGCGAGCAGCGCGGCCCGTTCCGGGTCGGAGAGCACGTCGTGCGCCGCGGGCGCGGCGTCCGGGTCGGCGGTGAGCCGGTCCAGCAGGGTCACGTACCAGCGCGCCCAGCGGGTGATCGTCCGCCGGTCGAACAGGTCGCGGCGGAAGATCAGCCGGCCCTGGTACGCCGTCCCGGCGTCGACCAGGTCGAGGTTGAGGTCGAACAGCGCGGTGCCGACCGGCTGGGGCAGCGGCTCGACGGAGAGGTCACCGAGCGCGACCGGCGCCGGCTGCTCCAGCAGGTTCATCATGACCTGGCAGACCGGGGTGCGGGTCGGGTCCCGGTCCGGGGCGAGCCGCCGCACGACCTCGTCGAACGGCGCGTCGGCGTGGGCGAACGCGTCGAGCACCGCGCGCCGGGTCCGGGCCAGCAGGTCGTGTCCGGAGCGGACGTCGTCGCGCAGGTCGGCCCGGACCGCCACGGTGTTGATGAAGAAGCCGACCATCCGGGCCAGCTCCGCGCCCTGGCGACCGCTGTACGGCACCGCGACCGCGAGGTCCCGCACGCCGGCCAGCCGCGCCAGCAGCACCTGCCAGCCGGCGAGCAGCACGGTGAACGGCGTGCTGCCGCTCGCCGCGGCGAGCGCTCTCACCCGGGCGGCCAGCTCCGCCGGCAGCCGTACCGGGACCTCGTCGGCGGGCCAGTCGGTGCCGGCGGGCCGGGGCCGGTCCACCGGCAGCCCGAGGGCGGCCGGCAGGTCGGCGAGCTGCCGCTGCCACCAGTCCAGCTGCCCGGCCCGGCCGGCCGGATCGAGCCCGCGCTCCCGGTCGGCGTGGTCGGCGTACTGCAGCACGGGCGGCGGCGGCCAGTCCTCCGGCCGGCTGCGGTAGAGCAGGTCCAGCTCGCCGAGGAGGACCTGCTGGGAGACGGCGTCGGTGACGATGTGGTGGCAGGTGAGCACCAGCACGTGCTCGGCCGGCGCGACCCGGAACAGCACCGCCCGCACGGGTGGCCCGGCGGCCAGGTCGAAGGGGCGGCGCACCTCGGCGGCGACGGCGGCGTCCAGCGCCGGCCGGTCGACGTCCACCATGGCCAGCGGCACCTGTTCGGCCGGAACGGCGACAGCCACCGGCTCGCCGTCGACCTCGGTGATCCGGCTGCGCAGCACCGCGTGGCGCTGGGCGAGCCCGCGTACGGCGCGGCGCAGGCGTGCGGTGTCCAGGTCGCCGCGCAGCCGCAGCACGGTCGGGGCGTGGTAGGCGGCGCTGTCCGGATCGAGCCGGGCGGCGAACCAGAGCCGGCGCTGCGCCGACGACAGCGGGGCCGGCGCCGACGGGTCGGCGCGCGGCAGCAGCGGCGGCTCGTCCGACCCGGCCGACCCGGCCAGCTCGGCGGTGAAGTCGGCGAGCACCGGATGGTCGAACAGGGTGCGGACGGTGACCCGGTGGCCGAGCCGGGCGTGCAGCAGCCCGACCACCCGGGTGGCCGCCAGCGACCGCCCGCCGAGGGCGAAGAAGTCGCTGTCCGGGCCGATGTCGTCGACCTCCAGGCAGGCGCGCCACACCTCGGCGACGGCCGCCTGGGCCGCCGACAGCGGTGCGGCCGGTGCGGTCGCGGCCGTGGCCACCGGGGCGAGCGCGCGCCGGTCGAGCTTGCCGTTCGGCAGCGCCGGCAGCGCGTCCAGGGTGCGCCACCGGCTGGGCACCATGTAGCCGGGCAGCAGCCGGCGGGCCTGGCGCTGCACCTCGGCCGGGTCCACGGTGGCGGGGGTGAGATAGCCGACCACCTGCGCGTCCGCCCCGTCGGCGTGGACCGTCACGGCGGCGTCGGTCACCCCGGGCAGGCCGCGCAGCACGGCCTCGACCTCGCCGAGCTCGAACCGGTTGCCGCGCACCTTCACCTGGTCGTCGGTGCGGCCGAGGAACTCCAGCGTCCCGTCCGGCCGCCACCGGACCAGGTCCCCGGTGCGGTAGCAGCGCTCCTGCGGGTGTACCGGGTCGGCGACGAACGCGGCGGCGGTCAGCTCGGGCCGCCCGCGGTAGCCGCGGGCCACCCCGGCGCCACCGATCCACAGCTCACCGACGGCGCCGGCCGGGGCGAGCCGGCCGGCGGCGTCCATCACGTGCAGCCGCGCTCCCGGGGTGGGCCCGCCGATCGGCACGCGCGCCCCGGCCGTGTCGGGCCGGGTGATCCGGTGCGCGGTCGCCGCGACCGTGGTCTCCGTCGGTCCGTAGCCGTTCCACACCTCGCCGACCAGCGGCAGCACCCGGCGGGCGAGCGCCGGGTCGAGCACCTCGCCGCCGAGCAGCAGCCGCAGCCCGGGCGCGCCGGACCAGCCGGCCGCGAGCAGCAGCCGCAGGCTCGTCGGGGTCAGGTCGACCACGGTGACGCCGCTGTCGGCGATCTGCCGGGCGAGCCGGTACCCGTCGACCGCGCAGTCCCGGTCGGCGACCACGCAGCGGGCGCCGCTTGCCAACGGCCACCACAGTTCCTCCGCGGACACGTCGAACGCGAGCGGGGCGATCGCCAGCATCGCGTCCGCGCGGGTCAGGCCGGGCGTCCGCGCGCGCGACCGGACGAAGGCGGCCAGGTTCCCGTGGCTGATCTCCACGCCCTTCGGCCGCCCGGTCGAACCCGAGGTGTACAGCACGTAGGCGAGCCCGTCGCCGCCCGGCACCACCAGCTCCGCCGGCGGGCCGGCGCCGGCCGGGTCGTCGGCGTCCACCAGGACCGCCGCCGGCAGTCCGGCCGTGACGTCCTCGGCGACGCCCCGGGCGGCGCCCCGGGTGAGCACGGTCCGCACGCCCGCCTCGGCGCCGATCTGGACCAGCCGGCCCACCGGCTGGTCCGGGTCCAGCGGCAGGTACGCCGCGCCGGCCCGCCACACCCCGAGCAGCAACGCCGGCAGCCGCTCGTCGCGGGGCAGGCAGACGCCGACCGCGTCGCCCGGCCGCACGCCGGCCGCGAGCAGCGCGCCGCCCACCCGGTCGGCGTGGCCGACCAGTTCGGCGTACGTCAGCTGCCCGCCCGCCGCGCGCACGGCGACCGCGTCGGGGGTACGCCGGGCGTGCCCGAGCACCGCCTCGACCACGCCGGCCCACTCCACCGGGGGCAGGTCGGCGCCGGTGCCCCAGCCGAGCAGGTCCGCCCGCTGCGCGGCGGGAACCAGGTCGAGGGCGGACAGCGGTACGTCCGGCGTGGACACCACGGCGCGCAGCAGGTGCAGCAGCGATCCGGTGAAGCTTCGCGCCCGGTCGGCCGGCAGCCAGGACGGGTCGTGCTCGACGATCAGCTCGCCGCCGTCGACGTGCTCGTTGACGAAGACGGTCAGCGGGTTGTGGCTGCCGCCGGTGGGCAGCTCGCCGAGCAGGTCGAGGCGTACCCCCGGGCCGTGGACCGACACCGGCAGGTCGGCCGGTTGCACCGCGATCGACACCGGGGTCAGCGGCACGCCGGGCGGGCGCACCCCGGACCACAGCCCGGTCAGCTCGCCGACGGGCAGGCCCCGGTGGTCGATGGCCCGCGCCGCGCCGCGCATGGCCGCGCGCAGCAACTGCTGGAACGACTGGTCCGCCGACAGCCGCAGCCGGACCGGCAGCACGTCGACCAGGGGACCGACGCTCTGCTCGAGTTCGCTGCGGTCCCGCCGCGCGGCGGCCATCCCCACCAGCACGTCCGGCGCGTTCACCAGCTCGCCGACCAGGACGCCCAGCGCGGACAGGTACACCGCGAACGGGGTGACCCCGGCGGCCCCGGCCAGCGCGCGTACGGACGACCACAGCGGCCCGGGCAGCGGCACGGTGATCCGTTCGCCGCGGAACCGCTCGGCGCCGTGCGTGACGCGGTCGAACAGGGCGTCCGGCGGGGTGGCCCCGGCCAGCTCCGCGGTCCAGTACCGGATCCACCGGTCCCGCTCGCCGGGCGCCTCGGCCAGCGCGCGTTCGCCCAGCGCGACGTCACCGATCTGCGCCGCCGGGGCCGGTTCGGGGGCCGGCTCGCCGAGCTGGGCCGCGCCGATGCCGGCGGCGAGTTCCGTCATGATCACGCCGATGGACGCGCCGTCGGCGGCGACGTGGTCGGAGACCACCACCAGCTCGGCGACGTCGTCGCCGAGCCGGAGCACGGTGAGGCGCAGCAGCGGCGTGTCGACCCGCAGGTCGAAGGCGTGCCGGGCCGCCGCAGCGGCCAGCTCGGCGGCCCGCTCGCGGCGGGCCGTCGCCGCGAGCCCGCGCAGGTCGTGCACCTCGATCGGCACCGCCACCGCCGGGCCGACCCGCAGCACCGGCGTCCCGTCCTGCTCGCCGATCGTGCTGCGCAGGGCCTGGTGCCGGGCCACCAGCGCGTCCGCCGCCGCCCGCAGCGCGGGCGGGGAGACCCGGCCGTGGCACCGCAGCCGCCAGGCGACGGTCGTGGCGGTGCCGGTCGAGCCGAGCTGGGCGAGCGTCCACAGGTCCCGCTGGGTGCCGGTCAGCGGATAGCTGTCGCGTTCCGGCCGGTGCCGCGACGTCGCCACCGGCTGGGCCGCGGCGGCCCGGTCCAGCCGCCGCGCCACCGCCGCCACCGTGCCGTCGGTCAGGAAGTCCTCCAGCGTCACCGCCCGCCGCGCGACGTCCCGCAGACGGGCCACCGCCCGGGCGGCGGCGAGCGAGTGCCCGCCGGAGTCGAGGAAGCTGTCGTGCACGCCGATGCGCGGCAAGCCGAACGCCGCCGCGACCACGTCGGCCACCAGCCGCTCGGACGCGGTGGCCGGGGCGACGTACCCGACGGCTCCGTCCCGCTCGAACGTCCACGCCGACAGCGCCGCCCGGTCGGCCTTGCCGGTGCTGCCGAGCGGGATCGCGTCGAGCACCGCGATCCGGGACGGGACCAGGTGCCCGGGCAGCCGGGCCCGCAACCACTCGCGCAGCGCCGCCTCCGGCACCCGGTCGCCGGCCGGCTCGACGAAGCCGACCAGCCGGCGTTCGCCGGACTCGTCGGCGGGCGCGAGCACCACCGCGTTGCTGACCCCGGGGTGGGCCAGCAGCGCGGCCTGCACCTGCCCCGGCTCGACGCGGAACCCGCGCACCTTGACCTGGTCGTCGGCGCGGCCGACGAAGTGGTAGACGCCGTCGCCGCGCCGGACCACCAGGTCACCGGTGCGGTAGTGCCGCACGCCGTGCTCGTCGCGGACGTACCGGCGGGCGGTCAGCTCCGGCTGGCCGAGGTAGCCGCGGGTCACCAGCGGGCCGCTGACCCACAGCTCACCGGTCTCGCCGTCGGCCAGGGACCGGCCGTCCTCGTCGCGTACGGAGAAGGCGGCGCCGGGCAGCGGGGTGCCGATCGGCGGGTCGCCGCGCTCGTCGCGGCCGACCTCGTGGCACGAGCAGTTCACCGTGGCCTCGGTCGGCCCGTAGCAGTTGACCACCCGGCGCACGCCCTCGTTGCGGTAGAGGCGGTCGACCAGCGCGCGGGGCAGCGCCTCGCCGGCGATGGCGACGGTCCGCACCGAGCGTGGCAGCGGCGACCTGGCCAGCACCGCGAGCACCGAGGGGACGCCCTGCACGAACGTCACCTCGTCGCGGGCGCCGAGCGACGGCAGGGCGAGCAGGTTCTCGGCGAGGAGGAGGCTGCCGCCGGTCACCAGCGGTGGGAAGAGCTCCGCCACCGAGGCGTCGAAGCAGACCGAGGCGGCGCCGAGCACGCCGCGCAGCTCCTCGTCGGTGTAGGTCGCCGCGGCCCAGCGCAGCAGCGCCAGCACGTTGCCGTGTTCGACCTGGACCCCCTTGGGCCGGCCGGTGGAGCCCGACGTGTAGATCACGTAGGCCAGGTCCGTGCCGGTGCCCGGGACGCCGGCCGGCGCGCTCCGGGCCGGGTCGACGTCCGTGGTGAGCAGCAGCGGGACCGCGGTGTCGGCGAGCGCGGGCGGCCGCGGCTCGTCCGTCACCACCAGGGACAGCCGCGCGTCGGCGACGATCGACGCGATCGGCGCCGGGGGCGAGGCGGGATCGAGCGGCACGTACGCGCAGCCCGCCTTCAGCACGCCGAGCAGCGTCGGCACGAGCCACGGCCCCCGGCGCAGGCACACGCCGACCAGGTCGCCGGGGGCGGAGCCCCGGTCCAGGACGGCGTGTGCGACCGCGTTGGCCGCCGCGTCCAGCTCGGCGTAGCTCATTCGCCGGTCGCCGACCACCAGGGCGCAGCGCTGCGGCGTCCGGCCCGCCTGCTGCTCGAATGCCAGATGTACCCGGTCGACCGCGCTCAGATCTGCCCGCAATCCGCCGCCCCCCAGCCCGTTCTCGGATCGCCTGACGGCAGATTGAACTGGGCGGACCGGGCCCGGTCCATGAACAACGGACCGGAACTTTTCCCAGGGAAGTTCCGGTCAGTGATCGCCCGGGTGGGCCGACACCCCCATCGCCTGGTAGAGCGACCGCGCGTGCCGGCGGTACGGCGCGCCCTTGGCCCGGTCACCGGCGTCGTCGTGAATCGCGGCGATCCCGTCCAGCGCCCGGGCCTCCTCGTGCGGTTCCCGGGTACGCCGGGCCAGGTCGCAGGCGCGCAGGTAGTAGGCGAGCGCCGCGGGCCGGTCGCCGGTGGCCCGGGCGCTGTCACCGAGACCGTTGTTCGTCAGCGTCTCCAGGGGACGGATGCCGGTCTCGACGGCGATCGCCAGCGCGGCCTCCTGGTAGCGGCGGCCGGTCTCCGGGTCACCGAGGTGCAGGTGCACGAGCCCGAGGTAGGCCAGCGCGTACCCCTCGGCCTCCCGGTGCCCCACCGCCCGGCTGACCCGCAGCGACCGGTGCAGGTGCTCGCGGGCGCCGCGGTGGTCGCCGAGGGCGCGGTGCACGTCGCCGAGGTTGTGCAGGGCGATCGCCTCGCTGGGCCGGTCGCCGTGCGTCCGGGCGATGGTCAGGCACTGCTCGTAGCAGCGCAGCGCGGCGTCCAGCTCGCCCTGGCGTTCGTGCAGGAAGCCCAGGTTGCTCAGCGACCGCCCCTCGTTCAGGCCGTCGCCCGTCTTTCGGGCCAGGGCGACGGCCCGCCGCAGGTGCCGCGCCGCCGGCTCGTACCGGCCCAGCTGCGCCTGCACCACGCCGAGGGTGTTGTACGCGCGACCGGTGACCGCCGGGTTCCCGGCCACGGTGAGGCATTCGGTGAGCTGTTCCACCGCCTCGTCGTAGTGGCCGAGCCGGGCGCAGACCGTGGCGAGGTCGACCAGGGCCTGCTGCCGCCCGACCGCGTCCCCGGCGGTCCGCGCCTCGGCCAGCGCCAGGCCGTGCAGGGTGCGCAGCGCGCTGTAGTGGCCGTGCACCCGTAACGCCTGCCACAGCACGGTGGACAGGTCCCGCGCGTAGCTGCCCCCGGCGGCGCTCGCGGCGGCGGACTGTTCGGCGACCGCGAGCAGCGTGGGCAGCTCGGTGGCCAGCCAGGTGGCGGCGTCCTCGGGACCGGTGTCCGCGCCGCCGTCGGCGGCGACCGGGGTGAGCAGCGGGCGCCGGTTGGGGTCGGGCGGCGCGATCAGCTCCGCCGCGGCGACCGCCCGGGCCAGGCAGTGCTCGGCCAGCCGGCGGACCGGCTCGCACCAGCGCCCCGGGGGTCCGGCGCCGGCCAGGCCGCGGGCGTAGTCGCGGACCAGGTCGTGGAATTCGTACCGGCCGTCCGCCCGCCGTTCGAGCAGGTGGTGGTCGACCAGCGCGTGCAGCAGGCGGCGGGCCTCGGGTACGCCGGTGCCCAGCAGCGCGGCCGCCGCCGCCGGCTCCCAGTGCGGGCCGGGATGGAGCCCGAGCAGCCGGAAGGCCCCGGCCACGTCCGGGGGAAGGGTGCGGTAGGACCAGGAGAGCACGGCGGGCAGCGAGGTGCTCTCCTCCTCGGTGGTCAACGCGTCGAGGCGGTCGCCCGTGGAGCGCATCGCCGCGGCCAGCGCGGACAGCTCCCGTTCCTGGCCCAGCCGCTCGGCCACGATGCGCAGCGCCAGCGGCAGCCCGCCGCACGCCGACACGACGTCGGCGACATCGGCCCCGTCGGTGCCGAGCCGGTCGGCGCCCGCCAGCCGGCCGAACAACGACCGCGACTCGACGTCGGTGAGCAGCGGCACCGTCACCCGGTGCGCGTCGTTGCTGATGGTCAGGCCGTGCAGCATGCTGCGGCTGGTCACCACCACCAGGCAGCCCGGGTGCCCGGGCAGCAGCGGGCGCACCTGCTCCGCGGAGCGGGCGTTGTCCAGCAGCAGGAGCACCGAGCGGGTGGCCAGCACGCTGCGCAGCAGGGCGGAGCGCTCGTCCAGCTCGGCCGGCACGTCGGCCGCCGGCACGCCGAGCGCCCGCAGGAAGGAGTGCAGCACCTCGCTCGGCTCGGCCGGCGCGCCGGGACCGTAGCCGCGCAGGCTGGCGAAGAGCTGACCGTCCGGGAAGTCCGCCCGGTGCAGCTGCGCCCAGTGCAGCGCCAGCGAGGTCTTGCCCACCCCGGCCATGCCCTCCAGGACGGCGACCACGACCCCATGGCCGCGTTGCGCGGCCAGCGCGTCGAGCCGGCCGAGTTCCCGCCGCCGTCCGGTGAACGACGTGCTGGCGGCCGGCAACTGGGCCGGCACGGCGACCACCGCGCCGGCGGGGTACGCCGGCCGGGCCGCGTCGGGACAGTAGTGCCGGACGAACCGGTGGACCTGGTCGCCCCGGAGGCCGAGGCCGAGAGCGAGCGCCTCCACCGAACGCCGGCGCGGCCGGGGCACCCGGCCCCGCTCGATGTTGCTGATGCCCCGGACGGTCAGTCCGGTCCGTTCGGCCAGCTCCTCCTGGGTCAGCCCGGCGACTCGCCGCAACTCGCCCAGCAACGACTTGACTGGCTGACCGGTCACGTCGCCATGCTAGTCCGCGGCCGCTCCGGCGGGCTGCCGATGAGATCAACCGGCGGCGATGGGTGCCGGCCGGTACGCCCGTCAGGTGCCTGCCTCCAGCCGCCACGCCACCTCGCGGGCCAGGTCCGACAGCCGGGTCAGCAGCGCGCCGAGCGACTCGGGCCGGGCCTGCGCCGGGTCCGTCCGGCCGAGGCGCAGCTGCCCGGCGAGCGCCCGTACCGCCGGGTCCGGCTCGACCCGCAGCTCCTCGCGCAGGCAGCGGCGGTGCTCGTCGTAGACGCGGAGCGCCTCGGCGGACCGGTCCGCCGCGTGCAGCGCGCGCATCAGCTGCCAGGTGAGCCGCTCGCGCAGCGGGTGCCGGCGGGCCAGCGCCGCGATCTCGGCGATCAGCGCGGGATCCCCGGCGCCCAACCGCAGTTGGGCCTCGAACAGCTCCTCGTAGCCGGCCAGCCGCAGCTCGTTGAGCCGGGCCGCGTCGGCGGCGAGGGTGCCGTCGGCGATGCCCTCCAGCGCCTCCCCGGTCCACAGCGCCAGCGCCCCGCGCAGCCGCGCCACCAGCGCCGGCTCGTCGGCGCCGGCGTCGGCCCGGCCGACCGCCCGGCGGAACAGGTGCGCGTCGACGCGGTCGGCGGCCAGCCCCAGCTCGAACCCGCCGGAGGTGCGGCGCAGCAGGTCCTCGCCGAGCACGCCGGCCAGCCGCCGGCGCATCCCGCCCAGGCAGTTGTTCACCTGGTCCCGGCAGGTGGCCGGGGGCGATTCGGGCCAGGCCGCGTCGATCAGGGCCGGCACCGAGACCGGGTGGCCCGGCGCGAGCGCGAGCGTGGCCAGCAGTCGCTGGGCGCGCCGCCCGCCGACGGGCACCGGCCCGTCCGGGCCGTGCACGGTCACCGGTCCCAGCAGGCGTACGCGGATGGCGTGGTGCATGTCGTGTCCCCTCGTGAAGGCCGTGGCGACCGGTGCGGCGGCCGCCGGGCCTGATGCTGCCGGGCCGCGCTTGGCATCGGCTTGGCATCCCTCGCCCGGCCCCGCGATCCACCGTGGTCCGTCGGCGATGCCCGCGCGGTGTGCCGGGTCCGCAGGCTGGGGCCGCCCACATCGGCCGGTACACCAAGGGGGAGATCGACATGCTGGACCTGTCAACACGCCGCGAGACCTGGCCGTGAGCGCCGGACGCACCGGCGTGCGCGCCGGCCTGGTGGCGCTCGGCCTGGCCCTGCCCGGCCTGATCAGCGCCTCCGGCACCCCGGGCCGGGCGGCGCCGGGAACCGCGCCGGTGGCCGCGGTCGAGGCGGCGGCCGGGCCGGGCGGCACGGTCAACGGCATACCCGCCCAGGAGTTGGCCCGGATGCGCCGGGAGGCGCCGCTGGTCGAGGCCGCCCTGCGGATCCAGCGGGCGGCCGGCGACGGCACGGCCGCCGGTTTCGCCGGCGTCGCGCTGACCGGTGCCGGCGACGGGGTGGACGTCTTCTGGAAGGGCGCACCGCCCGGCGCGGTGCGGCGGGAGATCGCGGCGGTCCGGACCGGGCGGGTCACCGTCCGCGCCGCGCGGTACTCCCGCGCGGAGCTGGCGTCGGCGGCGGCCACCGTGGCGCGCGCCGACGGCACCGTGACGGTCAGCTACCCGGTCAGCGGCACGGCCCTGGTGGTGGCGAGCCCGGACCCGGCGGCGACCCGCGCCCGGCTGCCGCGGCTGCCGGTAGAGGTGACGCTGACCCGGGCCGCCGCCGCCCCGAAGCCGGCCGCCGCCAAGCCGGCCGGGTCGAAGGCAGCCGGGTCGAAGTCGGCCGGGTCGAAGTCGGCCCGGTCGAAGGCGGCCGGGACGGCGACGGCAGCGGCCACGATGGTCGCCGCCGCGGAGACGCTGCCCTCGCCGAGCCGGCAGGACGACGCCCGGCCGGCGTGGGGCGGCGCGCACCTCATCAACCGCAACGCGGCCGGCGGGAACTCCGGCTGGCAGACCCGGGACGCGACGGGCAAGGTGATCGACGCCGACACCGCGTACCACTGCACGTCGGGCTTTCCGGTGCGCAATCCGCTCACCGCCGTGGAGTACCTGCTGGTCCCGGCCTCCTGCGGCAAGCCCCGGGACCTGTTCGTGAAGCCGAACGGGGTGGCCGTCAACGACGTGCTGGCCGGCGACAACACCCTGGTGAGCGCCGTGCCGGGGGTCATGCTGACCCGGCCGGCCGGCGGCGCCGAGCCGTTCCTCTACACCGGTGGCTCGTGGAGCGACACCGGCTGGTCGATCGAGCGGGCCGCCCCGCTGGTCGCCGGCCAGCACGTCTGCGTCACGGGGGCACAGACCGGCCTGGCGTGCGGCGCGCAGGTGAGCGACACGCTGGGCAACCGCTCGGGCTGGACGCCGAACTCCACCGGCGGTTCGACCGTGCTGAGCGGCCTGACCCGGGTGCTGCTGGCCGAGCACTCCTGGTACACGCTGCGCGACGGGACCACCTGCACGATCAGCCCCGCCCCCGAGGACGTGGGCTGCCTGCCGTACCAGGGCCCGGGCGACGTGGGCGCGACGGTGTTCACCGTGGACGGCGGCACGACCACCGGCGTCACCATCCGCGGCCTCGTCATGCGGATGGAGTTCCCCCAGGACGACGGCCTGGAGAACGTCCAGTTCGTCGACGTCGGGGACGTCATGCCGATGCTGCGGGGTTTCGAGAACTCCTTCGGCACCTGGCTCGAACTCGTCACCAAGTTCAACGACACCCCGTGAAGGCGGTGAACAGCATGCTCAGCACGACCCTGCGGCGGACCCTCGCGCTCGCCGTCCTCGCCACCGCCCTCGTCGCACCGCAGCTGGCCCGGGCACAGGACCGGGCTCCGGCGACCGTCGGCGCCTCGATCGCGGCCGGCGACCGCGACGCCGTCCTCGGCCGGGGCTGGCGCGGCTCGACCGACCGCGCGTGGACCACCACGGGCGACGCCGCCGGTCTGCACATCCTGGTCGCGGACGCGCGCGACGGGTACGCCTGGCGCACCGCCGCCACCCTCGCCGAACCGGGCTTCGAGACCGACCGGTGGGTGGGCAACGCCTGCCTCACCGGGTCCGGCCGGCGCGTCGTGGCGGTCTACGCGCCCCGCACCTTCACCAACCACGAGCAACTCGGCGCCCGGGGTGGCTTCACCGCCGTGGTCGACCTCGACACCGGCGCGGTGCGACGGCTGGCGGTGACCAGCAGCCTGGCCTACTTCAACCCGGGTTGCGGGGCCGGCGAGACCGCCGCCCTCACCCAGGAGGGCGACGAGCAACTGTCCGGCACCCGCCTGGTCCGGGTGGACGCCGGCACCGGCCGGGCCGCCCCGCCGGTGCGCCTCGCCGGGCAGGTGACCTCGGCGGTGCCGACCGGGGACGGCTTCACGGCCGCCCGCGGCCGTGGCCTGATCCGGGTCTCCGCCACCGGGCGGGCCACCGCGCTGACCGGCGCGGCCGACGTGCCGTTCGGGTTGACCGTCGACGGCGACGGCGGGGTCAGCTACCTGGCCCGGACGGCGGGCGGGATGGCCGCGCGGCGGGTCGCCGGCGGCCGGGACACCCTGCTGGCGCAGGGCGGCTTCGGCGCGTTCGGCCTGGCCCGCGGCTCGGCGGGCCGGGTCTTCCTGACCGGCGCGCCGGCGAGCGTGGCGGCGCTGCCGGCCCGGCTGTCCCGGGTGGCCGCCGACCCGCGCGCGGACCTGTCCACCGGCGGGCAGCTCGCGGTCGAGCCGCAGCTGACCGCCGCCGAGGCACTGCCGTCCGGGACGGCCCGGGACGGGACCGCCGCGTTCCGGGTGCCCACCGCCCCGGCCGGGACCACGATGCCGGCGCCGACCGCCGCCGGGACCACGAACGCGGCGCCGACCGCTGTCGCGGCCGGGACCACGACGGCGGCGCTGGCCGCCGGGTCGTCGACCGATCCGTCCGATCCGGAGGGCTACTGCTCGATCCCGCGCAACCAGACCGGCACGATGGCCTACCAGCCCCGGCCGCGCCAGGTCGAGTGGGCCGTCGACTACGCCGTCTTCAAGGGGCTGACCCAGCTCCGGCCGGCCGGCTACCGCAAGTTCGGCCTGCCCGCGTACGCGCCGCAGGCCATGTTCCCGCCGCGGGACCTGGTCGGCGCCGTGCCGGGCCGGGACCACGTCGCAGCACAGATCATGCTCGGCATCCTGACCCAGGAGTCGAACCTGTGGCAGGCCTCCCAGGCCGACTCGGGGGAGTACGGCAACCCGCTGATCGGCAACTACTACGGCCGGCACTACTACGACGCCAACACCGCCGACGACTGGCGGATCAACTGGGCGGACGCCGACTGCGGGTACGGCATCGGGCAGGTCACCGACGGCATGCGCGCCGCCGCCCACCCGAAGCCGGGCGAGCACATCCGCCAGCCGACGGAGCAGCGCGCCATCGCGCTCGACTACGCGGCGAACATCGCCGCCGGACTGCAGATCCTGCAGGACAAGTGGAACGAGACGATGTCGGCCGGGCTGGTGGTGCACAACGGCGACCCGACCCGGATCGAGAACTGGTTCTTCGCGGTGTGGGCGTACAACTCGGGGTTCCACCCGGACCTGCACGACGGCTCGTCGTGGGGGGTGGGCTGGGGCAACAATCCCGCCAACCCCCGGTACGACCCCACCCGGCACCCGTTCCTGGACGTCAAGGATCCCCGCAAGACCGACGACAACGTGCCGGTGTTCAGCGACGCGGCGCACCCGCAGGACTGGCCGTACCAGGAGAAGGTGATCGGCTGGGCGGCGGCCTCCATCGACACCGGCGACGACGGGGCGGGCTACCGCATCGCGTACTGGAACGGCGACACGCTCACCTCGCGGCTCCGGCGCAGCGCGGCGTCCGGCTTCGCCGAGGTGCCCGGCGTCGGGTTCCGGCCGCGGCCGGAGCTGTTCTGCGACGCCACCAACTCCTGCTCGCCCGGCGCGCGGGTGCAGCCGGACGAGCCGGGCCTGGAGGGGGAGAAGCCCGGCCCCTGCCTGCACCGCAACATCTACGGACAGTACGACCTGAAGTGCTGGTACCACGCGCCGGTCCAGTGGAAGACCGACTGCCCGGACTCCTGCGGCTACGAGGGCATCCGGTACGACCTGAGCGTCGGCTACACCGAGCCGGCCGACGGCACGCACTGGCCGCCGCAGTGCACGACCACCTCGCTGCCGACCGGCGCGGTGATCGTGGACGACCTGCCGGCCGGCACGGTGACCCCCCGCTGCCCGAACGCCAGCAGCACCGGTGGCAGCTTCGGGCTGGAGTTCAGCGGCGTCGCCCCCGGCGAGTACACCTCCAAGATCGACTTCCATCAGCTCGACAGCGGCTATGGCGGCCACATGTGGTTCGCCCGGGCCCGCGGCGGCGACCAGTTCCGGGTCGTCGGCACCTGGCGCACCCCCGTCGAGTGGACCGGACAGCTCACCGTCTACGCCTACGTGCCGCCGCACGGCGCCAAGACCCGCAACGCCGTCTACCAGATCCGCTCGGTGGACAACCGGATCCGGCTGGTCACCGTCGACCAGAGCACCTTCGCCGGCAGGTGGGTGAACCTCGGCCGCTTCCAGACGGCCGCCGGCCTCACCGTACGCCTCGACAACACCCTCTCCGACTCCACCGAGGCCAGCGTCGGCTACGACGCCATGGCCTTCGTCCGCGGTTGACCAAAGGGGACACGACTGTGAGAAGAACGCCCACCGCGGTGAGCCTGCTCGGCCTGCTGGCCGGGCTGGCCACCGCGCCACCCGCGGCGGCGGCGCCGCCCCGGGCCCAGGGCCCGACCGACCGGGCCGTCACCACCGCCGGCGACAAGGACGGCCTGCACATCCTGGTGGCCGACCAGTCCGACGGGTACGCCTGGCGGACCGCCGCCACGCTGCGCGAGCCCGAGTTCGACACCACCGCGTGGATCGGCGACGCCTGCGTGACCGCCTCCGGCCGACGCGCGGTCGTGGTGTACGCGCCCCGGGAGTTCACCAACACCGACCGGGGCCGCGACGCCGGCGGCTTCGTCGCCGTGGTCGACCTCGGCAGCGGCGCGGTCCGCAAGCTCGCCGAGCGCTCGTCGCTGGCCTACTTCAACCCGGGCTGCGGCGCGGGGGAGGAGGCCACCGTCGCCACCTCCGGCACCAGCACCGCGATCTCCGTGCTCGACGCGGCGACCGGCCGGTCCACCATGCGGGTCACCGTGCCCGGCCAGGTCACCTCGGCCGTCCCGTACGCCGGGCGGATCGCGGCCGTCTCCGGCGACGACCTGGTCGCCGTCGGCCCCGGCGGGGCCGTCCGGGTGCTCGAACGCGCCGCCGGGCAGCCGTTCCGGCTGCACCCGGAGCGCGGCGGCGGCCTGGTCTACGAGGTGGCCGGCGCGCAGGGCACCGCGCAGGTGCGGCGCTGGACCGGTCGGCGCTCCACCGCGCTGGGCTCCGCACCGCTCGGCGAGGTACGGCTGCACGCCAGCGCCGGCCGGGTCTTCGTGACCGGGCCGGCCCGGTCCCGGATCCACGGCGTCGGTGTGACCGCCGTGCCCGGCCCGGTCGACGCGGAACCGTCTAGCACCGGGGCGCTGGTCGTGACCGACGCCGTGCTGCGCAGCCGGGACCGGATCGACGTCGCGGCGACGCGGACCGCCACCGGCGTCACCGACCGCTCCGGCGTACGCCCGGAGGCGCCGCGCCCGGCCGAGGGCGCCGCGCCGTCCCCGGCCCTCGCAGCGGTCGCCGGCGGGGCGCCGAAGCTGCTCGCCACCGACCCGGCCACCGTGCCCTGGGACCCGGACCGCTCCTGTTCGGTGCCCCGCAACGATCCGCAGATCCAGGCGTTCCAGGCCACCGCCGCGCAGGTCGAGTGGGCCGCCGACCTGGCCGTCGCCGGCAAGCTGCTGATCAACCGGCCGGCGAACTGGAAGAACTCGGGGATGCCGAACGCCTGGCAACCGCAGGTGCTCTTCCCGCGGCGCGCGCTGGTCGGCGGCGGTCAGGTGCCGGCCCAGGTGCTGCTCGGCACGCTCGCCCAGGAGTCCAACACCATGCACGCCAGCCCGCACGCGGTGGACGGGCAGAACGGCAACTTCAACCAGGGCGGCTTCTACGGCTGGGGGGACCACTCCAGCTGGAGCAACCCGGACTGCGGGTACGGGGTCGGGCAGGTCACCTCGGGCATGGCGCTGGCCGACGGCGCCAGCCTGTTCACGCCCGTGCAGCAGAAGGCGATCGCCACCGACTACGCGTCCAACGTCGCGGCCTCGCTGAACATGCTGATCGACAAGTGGAACCAGTTGAAGACGGCCGGCATCGTGGTCAACGGCGGCGATCCCCGGTACCTCGAGAACTGGTACTTCGCGGCGTGGGCGTACAACACCGGCGTCCAGCCGAACGGGGCCAACGGCAACACGACCGGCTGCACCCCGTCGCCGTCCTGCACGGACAGCGCGGGCTACTGGGGGCTCGGCTGGGCGAACAACCCGGCCAACCCGAACTACCCGGTGGACCGGGGCACCTTCGACGGCAAGAACGACGAGCACACCAAGCACCCCAACCGCTGGCCCTACCAGGAGAAGGTGCTGGGTTGGGCGTACACGCCGGTGGGCCGCTACAACTACGCGGCGGGCGAGTGGCGGCCCGCGTACACCCGGTCGGCCGGGGAGCCGCACCTGCCCGCGCACGTCGGCGAGTTCTGCGACCCGCAGATCAACCAGTGCCAGCCGGGCGCCGCCACCGACGTCAACGGCAAGGGCGGGGCGGGCCGGTGCCTGCTGGCCAACCTGCACTGCTGGTGGCACGTGCCCTGGCAGTTCGCCTCGTGCACGCCCGCCGAGGGGGAGGCCAGCCCGTGCGGCATCGAGGTGCTCAAGTACGTCGCGGGCGACCCGGAGCCGTCCGCGCCGAACGTCTACCCGGTGGACTGCGACACCAGCGGCTTCCCCGCGGGCACCGCGATCGTCGACGACGTCACCGTCGGCAGCCCGCTGCCCTGCGGCAAGAGTTGGACCGACAGCGGGTCGTTCGCGCTGAACTTCCCGTACACCACCACGGGGGGGTGCACCAGCAACTGCATCCACTACCCGGGCAAGATCGACTTCCATCAGCTGAGCGCCGGCTTCGGCGGGCACCTGTGGTTCGCGCACAGCGCCACGAACACCACGGTGACCGGCACCTGGACCCCGCCGGCGTCGCGGACCGGCTGGACCCGGATCAAGGTGCACGTGCCGCTCAGCGGCGGCACCACCGAGCAGGCCGACTACCTGATCAGGCTGGGCAACGGGCAGGTGCGGCACGGGATGGTCAACCAGTACTGGTGGCAGAACAACTGGGTCGACCTGGGCACCTTCGACCTGGCCGCGGGCGCCTCGGTGAGCCTGAGCAACGCCAGCTCACACGTGGCGGCGAGCAAGGTGGACGGCGGTGACGTGGCGTTCGACGCGATCGCCTTCATCCCGTCCACCCGGCCCGCCGCCCGGTACGTGGCCCTCGGCGACTCCTACTCGTCCGGGGAGGGGAATCCCGGCTACGAGGAGGACACCGTCCGCGACCCGCGCAACAAGTGCCACCGGTCGCTGACGAAGGCGTACCCGAGCATGGTGAAGCTGCCCGGGCACGCCCAGAGCATCGCGACGGAGGCCGCCGCGAACGCGGCCGACTTCCACTTCCTGGCCTGTAGCGGCGCGCAGTCGGTCGACCTGACCCAGGCCGCGGTGACCGTCGGGAACACCGACAACACCATCTGGGGCTGGCCGAACAACTACCACTACGGGGAGGTCAACCAGATCGACGACTCCGGCTGGCTGGACGAGGACACCACACTGGTGACGGTCAGCATCGGCGGCAACGACGTCGACTTCGGTGACATCCTCAGCGCCTGCATCAAGACGTCGGTGAACTGTGTGGCCGAGGACTACGTGCTCACCCGCTCCTGGGGCGACGCCGACCCGAAGACCAACGTGAAGGATCCGCAGCCGCTGATCCGGTACGAGCCGTACCTGGTGGACCGGCTGCAGAGCCACCTGGTCAGCGTCTACGAGCAGATCCACGTCCGGGCGCCGCACGCGAAGATCGTCGTGGTCGGCTACCCGCGGCTGTTCCGCAACTGGTCGCCGGTGCTCTGCCACGGCCTGCTGCCCGAGGTGCAGGCCTGGATGAACGGCATCGCCGACCGGCTCACCCAGAGCATCGCGCTGGCCGTGCAGGTCACCCGCACCGACTACCCGGGGGTGGACATCACCTTCGCCGATCCCACCCTCGCGTTCACCGGTCACGCGGTGTGCGAGGTGGGCGAGGTGCAGTGGATCAACGGGATCGTGCCGAGCGAACAGAGCGGCAGCTTCCATCCCAACAACGGCGGACACGTCGGCTACGCCGACCTGGTCAACACCACCCTGGCCAGCGGCTGAGGAAGCGGCCGGGGGCGTACGGCGGACCGTGCGCCCCCGGCCGTCGGCCCGGAGAACGACGCTGGTGGCGCCCCCGGACGGGAGCGCCACCAGCGTCGGTCGAGGTCAGTACCAAGCCGAGCAGATGACGCCGCCCGCCGGGTAGTCGTAGCAGGCGCGGCTCACGTAGCCGGCGTCGTTCAGCATGACCGTGCGGACGTCGCCGCCGCCGGTCACCGGGTAGGCGTCGGCGTACCCGTACGGGCTCTGCCGCTCTACCCAGAAGTGGACCTCGGAGCCCGAGAGCGCCCACACCGTCCGACAGCGAGCGCTGTAGCGCAGCTGCACGGTGTAGTCGTTGGGACGGCCGGTGGTGGCCCACGCCACCGTCTGCTTGTCGTCGGCGCAGTAGAAGTACGAGGTCGAACTGTTCCAGACCCGGAAGGTCGCCGGGTCCTTGCCCTCGCAGCTCCACCCGCACCCGCTGGTGGCCGCCGCGGCCGGGGCGGCGTTGGCGAGCACGAGGGCGGCGGTCGCGAACAGGGCGGCGGTGAGCCGCCGGAGGCTGGCATGACGCATGTGGATCTCCGTTCCGTGGTCAGTCGAAGTTGGAGATGGTGCCCTCGCTGCCCGGGCAGCTGTTGTAGATCCGCAGGTAGTAGGAGCCGTACAGGCCGCCGATCCAGCTGCCGGCGTGGCCGTTGCGGCTGACGTGCCCATTGCCGACGGTCACCCCGTTGCCGGCGTCCACGACCTTCCAGTCGGCCGAGCAGATCGGGCCGGCGTCGACGCTGTAGTTCAGCCAGTGGCCGGGCGTCTCCGCCGGGATGCTTGTGGTGGTACAGCCGGTGCTGTTGATGTTGTAGCAGTGAGCCGAGTCGTAGCCGGCCAGCGCGGGCGCCGGCAGCGCCAGCGCGCCGGCGGCGATGCCGGCGAGGAGGAGGAGGGGACGACGCATCTGCGCAACTCCTTCGGTCGGGGCGGTCCGGACCGTTGTATCGACGGCCGCCACCGGCGGCCCACCGGTCGGGCCCGGTGCGGTGCCGTTCGGATGCCCGCCGGCGGTCGTCCGCGGGCCGGTCCGGGCGGCGGCGCCGCGGCGGCACGACCCCGCACCTCGTCGGCCGGATCCTCGTCCGCCGGGTGCCGGCCGATCGGGCTCACCCTCGGTGCGCGGCTGTTAGCCTGCGGCAATGTCCGCAGCTCACCAGGAGGCTGAGCCGAGCGACCCTGGTGCCGGGCTCGCCGACACCGGCCGGCTGGCCGCGTTCTGCGACGCCGTCTTCGCGATCGTCATCACGCTGCTGGTGCTGGACCTGCGGGTGCCGGACTTCCACGAGGGCGGGCTGGGTGCGGCACTCCGCTCGGAGGCGCCGTCCTTCCTGGCATTCGTCGTGTCGTTCATCTACGTCGGTGTCCTCTGGCTCAATCACCACGCGCTGCTCCGGCTGGTCCGCGGCACCAATCTCGCGCTCAACTGGATCAACCTCGCCATCCTCTTCGGGGTGGTCAGCATCCCGTTCCCCACCGCGGTCCTGGCCGCGGCGCTCACCGAGGGCGACACCCACGACCTGCGGGTGGCGGTGGTCCTGTACGCCTTCGCGGCGGCGCTGATGTCCGCACCGTGGTTGGTGTTCTTCGGTTACCTGCGCCGGCACCCGGCGCTGCGCGCGAGCCACGTCAGCCAGGACCAGGTCCGGGTGCAGGAGGTGCGCCCGATCACCGGCCTCGTGCTCTTCGGGTTGACCGGGCTGCTCGGCTGGCTCGTGCACCCGCTCTTCGGGCTGATCGGCGTCATTTTGATGATCATCTACCACGGCGTCACCAGCGAAGGCGTTCACGCCGGACTGCTCCGGCGGGGGCCCCGCCGGCGCGGCTGACCGGGGGTGCGGCCTGCCGTTCACGGCATCGTTGAAAATTCCCGGCAGATTGCGTGGGGACGAAAATCAATCACGGCAGCATCTAGTCAAAGCGCTGGTGGCGCTGCTAGCGTCCCCTCGCGACGCCGGTCCGGCGTCGTCCCGCGCCTCGAAGGGATGCCCCCACATGTCTTCTTCGTCCCCCTTCCTCTCCCGCCGGGCCCTGCTTGCCGGTAGCGTCTCCACCGCCTTCGTCGCCCTGACCGGCTGCCGCGCGGCCGTCGACGACGCCGCCACCCCCAGGGCGGCCGGACCGGTGCGCGGCGGCACCCTGCAGCTCGCGGCCAGCGCGGACGCCCAGCCCGGTGCCGTCCTGGCCAACCGGGCGGGCAACTGGATGTGGCGGCGGCTGGTCTTCGAGCCGCTGGCCGAGCTGGACGACCAGCGCCGGCCCCAGCCCGTGCTGGCCAGGAGCTGGACCTTCAACGCCGCCCGCACCAAGCTCGTGATCGAGCTGCGCGACGACGTCACCTTCCACAGCGGCCGGCGGATGACCGCCGAGGACGCCGTCTACTCCCTCGAGCAGGTCAAGGACGCCAGGAACGCGTCGCAGCTGCGGGCCGTGGCGCTCCGGCTGCACGTCGCGGCGACCGGGCCGCACCAGGTGACCGTCAGCATGGACAAGCCCAGCGACAGCCTGTTCGACCTGCTGCACCTGACGCCGATCGTGGACCGGGACACGTTCCCCCGGATCGGGGACGGGAGCGCGGTGATCGGCACCGGGCCGTTCGTGTGGAAGCAGTGGCGCCCCAAGGCCGGCATCACGCTGGAGCGCAACCCGGCGTACCGGGTGCCGGACCGGCCGTACTTCGACAAGGTCGAGGTCTCGGTGATCACCGACCCGACCGCGTTGCAGGCGGCGCTGCGCGGTGGCCGGGCCCACCTGGCCAACGGGCTGACCAGCGTCGACATCGCGGCCCTGCGGTCCGACCGGGCCTTCGCGTTGGAGAACGCCGGTGGCGTGTTCTACCCGCTCGGGCTCAACGTCGCCGCGGCGCCGTTCGACCGCAGGGAGGTCCGGCAGGCCGTCGGCTACGCGCTGGACCGGGAACGGATCAAGAGCCAGGTCTTCGGCGACGACGCGCTCGTCACCGACCTGTGGTGGAGCCCGAACGAGAGCAGCTACCCCAAGAGCCTGTCCGACCACTACCGCCTCGACCTCGACAAGGCCAAGGGGCTGATCGCGCGGGCCGGCGCCACGGGCGCCCGGGTGCCGATCGCGTTCGCCAACCTGCCCACCATGAAGAGCCTCTTCGAGGTGGTGCGCTACAACCTCGAGCAGATCGGCCTGGCGCCCGAGGCCGTCGCGCTGGACACCGCCGAGTACGACGCCCGGCAGGTCGCCGGCACCCTCGGCCCGGCGTTCCTCCTGCTGCACGGCATGGTCGGCTTCTCCGCCGCGACCATCGTCGACGCCATGCCGTCGCTGCGGACCGGCAATCCCTCCCGGTTCGCCGAGCCCCGTTACGACACCCTGAAGGCCGGGCTGCAGCAGGCCGACGACGCCGCCCGGCCGAAGGCACTGGCCGACCTGTCCGAATACCTGCTCGACAGCGCGTTCAGCCACGTGACCGCCGTCGCCCCGCAGTACCACGTCCGCAGCGCCAAGCTGACCGGCCTGACCACCGTGCCGCTGGGCTGCGTCGTCGCCACGGACGCCTACCTGGCGGCCTGAGATGCTGACGTTCCTGCTGCGGCGGCTGCCGTCGCTGGTCGTGGTGCTGCTGGCCAGTTCCGCGATCGCCTTCCTGCTGCCCCGGCTCGCGCCCGGCGACGCGGCCACCACCATCGCCGGGCCGGACGCCGCGCCCGAGGCGGTCGACGCGGTCCGGCACAGCCTGGGCCTCGACCAGTCCCTGCCCAGCCAGTACCTGCACTGGCTGGGCGGGGTGCTCACCGGCGACCTCGGCACCTCCTTCACCACCGGCCGGCCCGTCGCCGAACTGCTCACCGACCGGGCGGCCAGCACGATCGAGCTGGCCGGCGCGGCGGCGCTGCTGATGACCGTCCTCGGCATCGGGCTCGGCGTGCTCGGCGGTGCCCGCCGCAGCCGGCCGGTCCGCGCCGCCGTCGACGCGTTCTCCAGCGCTCTGCTGGCCGCGCCGCCGTTCCTCACCGGCCTGCTGCTGGTGCTCGCGCTCGGGATCGCCCTACCGGTGCTGCCGGCCAGCGGCGAGGTGTCGCTGCTCGACGACCCGGTCATCGGCGCGCAGTACGTGATCATGCCGGCGGTCGCGCTGGCCCTGCCGCAGGCCGCCGCGATCGGCCGGCTCGTGCAGACCGAGATGCGCCGCAGCCGCGGTGAGGAGTTCGTCGACCTGGCCCGGGCCAAGGGGCTCAGCCCGGCGCAGGTGACCCGCCGGCACGTGCTGCGTACCAGCCTCGGCACCGCGGTGGTGGCGATCGGGCTGCGCCTCGGCGAACTGCTCGCCGGCGCGATCGTGGTCGAGGCCGTGTTCGCCCGCAACGGTCTCGGCTCGCTCGCGGTCGCCAGCATGCAGTCCCGCGACTACCTGGTGGTGCAGGTGCTGGTCCTGCTCGCCGTGGCGGTGGCCGCGGTCATCCAGATCCTCACCGAGCTGGTCCTCGCCTGGCTCGACCCGCGCGTCCGGTTGGGGGCGTCATGACCGTGCTCACCACCCGCCCGGGCAGCCGGTACGCCGCCGCGCTGCGCACCCCGCGCGGCCTCGCCGGGCTGCTGCTGGTCGGCGGCCTGGCCCTGCTCGCGCTGCTGGCGCCCGTGCTGGCCCCCGGGGGCTACGACGCCCAGGGCGGCGCCGCCCTGGCGCCCGCGTCCTGGCCGGCCCTGTTCGGCACCGACGAGTTGGGCCGGGACGTCCTGGCCCGCGCGCTGTACGGGCTGCGCACCGACCTCACCCTGGTCGGTCTGGCCGTGCCGGTCAGCGCCGCCCTGGGCACCCTGCTCGGCCTGGCCGGCTTCCTCTCCCGCGGCCTGGGCACGCTGATCCAGCGCTGCCTCGACGTCATCCTCGGCTTCCCCAGCCTCATCCTGGGCATCTGCGTCGCGCTGGTGGTCGGCGCGGGCTGGTGGGCCCTGTTCATCGCGATCGTGATCTACGGTCTGCCCGCGTTCGGCCGGCTGGCCCGCGCCAGCCTGCTCAGCCAGGCGCAGCGGGAGTACGTGCTGGCCGCGGAGATCATGGGCGTGCCCCGGCCGACGATCATGCTGCGGCACATCCTGCCGCACGCCCTGGACCCGGTGATCGTGCAGGTCGCGGTCGGCATGGTCAGCGGCGTCTTCCTGGAGTCGTCGCTGAGCATCGTCGGGCTGGGCATCCAGCCGCCGGAACCGTCGCTGGGCGCGCTGCTCAACACCGGTATGCGGTTCATGACCGCCCAGCAGTGCTACGTGCTCGGCCCGGCGCTGCTGCTGTTGCTGCTGGCCTTCGGCCTGACCCTGATCTCCGACGCGCTCAACGAGGCGGTGCACCCATGACGAGCCCACTGCTGGAGGTCCGCGGCCTGCGGACCCGGTTCGGCGGCACCACCGTCGTGCACGACGTCGACCTCACCGTTCGCCCCGGCAGCATCCTGGGCGTGGTCGGCGAGTCGGGCTCCGGGAAGTCCGTCACCGCCCGCTCGCTCATCCGGCTGCTGCCCGCCCCCGGCGCGGTGGACGGCGGCGAGGTGCGGTTCGCCGGCGAGGACCTGCTGGCCGTGCCGGAGCGGCGGATGCGCCGCATCCGGGGCAACCGGATGGCCATGGTGTTCCAGGACCCGCAGTCCGCGCTCAACCCGGTCCGCACCATCGGCGACCAGGTGACGGAGGCGCTGACCAGCCATGGCATGGCCCGCGGCCCGGCCCGGGCCCGGGCCGCCGAGCTGCTGTCCCTGGTCGGCATCCCCGACGGGCCGGGGCGGATGAGCGACTATCCGCACCAGTTCTCCGGCGGGATGCGGCAACGGGTGGTCATCGCGATCGCCCTGGCCAACGACCCGGACCTGCTCATCGCCGACGAGCCGACCACGGCGCTGGACGTCACCATCCAGGCGCAGATCCTGCGCCTGCTCACCCGGCTCCGCGACGAGCTCGGCATCGCCATCATCATGATCACGCACGACATGGGCGTGGTCGCCGAAATCTGCGACGAGGTCGCCGTGCTCTACGCGGGCCGGGTGGTCGAGCACGGTGCCGTGGCGCGGGTGCTGACCGCCCCGCGGCACCCGTACACCGCGAACCTGCTGCACGCGATGCCCCGGCTGGCGGCGACCCCCGCCGCCCGGCTCGCCGCGATCCCCGGCGCCCCGCCCGACCCGGCCGACCCGCCGGCCGGCTGCGCGTTCGCCCCGCGCTGCGCGCAGGCCACGGCCGAGTGCGACGGGCGGCGACCGCCGCTGCGCCGGGTCGACGACCGCGAGGTGGCCTGCTGGCACGCGGCCGGTACGGCACCGGTGCTCGCCCCCGCCGCCGCGGCGGCGGCCCGCCCACCCGTGGGCGAGGTGGTGCTGCGCGTCGAGGACCTGCGGGTCGACCTGGCCACCCGGCGCCGCCTGGGGCGGGCGCCGCGGCCGGTGTACGCGGTCGACGGCGTCTCCCTGCACGTGGCAGCCGGCGAGACGCTCGGCCTGGTCGGCGAGTCCGGGTGCGGCAAGTCCAGCCTCGCCAGGGCCGTCGTCGGCATCAACCCGGTCAGCGCCGGCACGGTCAGCGTCGACGGCGCGCGGGTGGACCCGGCGGCGGGCGGGACCCGCCGCACGGTCCAGTACGTGTTCCAGGACCCGTACGCCTCGCTCAACCCGCGCCGCACCGTGGGGCAGTCGATCATCGAGGCGCTGCTCGCCGGTGGCGCCCCCGCCGCCGAGACCCGGGACCGCGCCGCGAAGCTGCTGGCCACCGTGGGGCTGAACGCCGCCCACCTGGACCGCTATCCGCACGCCTTCTCCGGCGGGCAGCGGCAGCGGATCGGCATCGCCCGGGCGCTGGCCACCAGTCCCCGGCTGCTGCTGTGCGACGAACCCGTGTCGGCCCTCGACGTGTCGGTGCAGGCCCAGGTCATCAACCTGCTCGCCGACCTGCGCGACGAGCTGGGGCTGGGCTGCCTCTTCATCGCCCACGACCTGGCCGTGGTACGCCACCTGGCCGACCGGGTCGCCGTCATGTACCTGGGCCGCATCATCGAGACCGGACCCGCCGGGGCGGTGTACGACGCGCCCCGGCACCCGTACACGGCCGCGCTGCTCTCCTCGTCGCCCGAACCGGTCCCCGGCCGGCGGCGGGAACGGATCGTGCTCACCGGCGACCTGCCCAGCCCGAGCAACCCCCCGACCGGCTGCCGGTTCCGCACCCGCTGCCCGATCGGGCCGCTGCACCGGCCGGATCGGCAGGTCTGCGTCGAGGTGGATCCACGGCTGGGCGCGGGCGAGCACCAGGCCGCCTGCCACTTCCCCGGGGAGCTCCGGTGACCGACCTGACCCGGCTGCGGGCGACGTACCTCTTCGACCGCAGCCTGTCCGACCTGGACGCCCTCCGTCCGCTGCTGCGCCGGGCCGCGACCGCCGGGATCACCACACTGGTGACCAAGGCGGCCGCGGTCACCGGCCCGCTCGTGCGGCTCTGCCACGACCACGGGCTGCGGGTGCTGGGCAGCGTGCCGTGCCTGAGCGACCACGCGGACCCGCTCGACCGCCCGGACCTGCGTCCGGTCGACCAGCACGGCGGGTGGGCCCGGATGGAGTGGTACACCGGGCTCATTCCCACCGACGCCGGCTACGCCGACGACCTGACCCGTCGCTGTGCGCGGCTGGCCGCCGAACCGGGTCTGGACGGGCTGCTCCTGGACTTCCTCCGCTGGCCGCTGCACTGGGAACTGGAGCTGCGGCCGGGCGCCGTGCCGCGCGAATCCTCCTTCGACCCCACCACCCTGGCCGCGTTCACCCGGGCCACCGGGGAACGGTTGCCCGCCGCCCGGCCGGCCGCCGTCGCGCTGCTGCTCGGGCCCCTGCGCACCGAGTGGTACGCGTTCCGCACCCGGGTGATCAGCGACCTGGCCGCCCGGCTCGCCGCCGCGATCCGGACCGTCCGTCCGGACGCGACGGTCGGCATGTTCCTGGTGCCCGGCGACGCCGGCCAGCGGGCGCTGGTCGGGCAGGACGTGGCCGCGCTCGGGGAGCACGTCGACGGGTTCCTGGTCATGACGTACCACGGCATCGTGGCCCGGCCACCGTCCTGGATCGCGGCCACCGTCGCCGACCTCGCCGCGCGGACCAGCCGGCCGGTGGTGCCGATGCTGCAGACCACCGCCGACCGGCGGGTGGCCCGGGGCGCCGACTGGGGTGGCCCGCTGGACGCCGCCGGGTTCGCCGCCGCGCTGGCCCGGGCGCCGGGCCCGCTCTGCCTGTTTCCCGCCGAAGGCATGGATGATCCCCGATGGCGTCTGCTCGCCACGACGCCCGCCGCCGACCCGAGGAGCCTGTGATGACCGTCGACGTACTCGCCCGCCTGCGCGGTCAGCTGTCCCACCTGCCCCGCGCGGAGCAGGCCATCGCCCGGGTGGTCCTGGACGCCCCGGGCGCCGCCGCTGAGCTGACCATCTCCGAGCTGGCCCAGGCCGCCGGCACGTCGGAGACGACGGTGACCCGGTTCTGCCGCAACATCGGCCTGCGTGGCTACCCGCAGCTGCGGCTGCACCTGGCCGCCGAGGCGGAGCGGCAGCGCAGCGACGCCCGCCCTGACGTCAACCTCGCCGGCGACATCACCCCGGGCGACAGCACCGCCGAGGTCATCCGCAAGGTCGGGTACGCCGACGCCCGCGCGGTCGAGGACACCGTGGCCCGCCTCGACATCGCGGCCCTGGACAAGCTGGTCGAGGCGATCGACGCCGCCGGCCGGGTCGACGTCTACGGCGTCGGGTCCAGCGCCAGCGTGGCCGCCGACGCCGCGCAGAAGCTGTCCCGGATCGGGCACTTCGCCGCCGCCTGGTCCGACCCGCACGCGGCGCTGATGAGCGCCTCCAACATCCGTCCTGGCGACGTGGCGATCGCGCTGACCCACTCCGGCCGTACCCGGGACATCCTCGACGTGCTCGCCGAGGTCCGCCGGCGCGGCGGCACCGTCGCGGTGATCACCAGCAATCCCGAGTCGCCGGCCGCCGTGGCCGCCGACGTCGTACTGGTCACCGCGGCCCGGGAGACCACCTTCCGCAACGGCGGCACGGTGTCGCGCACCGCCCAGCTCACCGTCGTCGACTGCCTGTTCGTCCTGCTCGCCAAGCACCGCTACGAGGAGTCGCTCGAGGCGATGGAGCGCGCGCACGACGCGGTGCGCGGCCGCGCGCTGCCCATGGAGAGGGATCCACGATGAGCACCACCGCCGACGCCGTGCGGGTCGCGTCACCCACCGAGACCCGCAATCCGCGCACCCTCGACATCGACCGGCTCGACACCCTCACGCTGCTGCGGACCCTGCACGCCGAGGACGCGCGGGTGCCCGCCGCCGTCGCCGCGGCGCTGCCCCGGCTGGCCGAGGCGGTCGACCTGGCCGTGACCGCGCTGCGCCGCGGTGGCCGGATCCACTACTTCGGCGCCGGCTCGTCCGGTCGCTTCGGCGTGCTCGACGCCGCCGAGGTGCCGCCCACCTACGGCCTGCCGCCCGGCCGGTTCGTCGCGCATCTGGCCGGCGGCGACCGGGCCATGACCGCCGCGGTGGAGAGCGTCGAGGACTCCGCCGAGGCCGGCGGCGCCGCCGCCGGCGGCCTCACCGCCCTCGACGTCGCGGTCGGCCTCACCGCCAGCGGCCGTACCCCCTACGTGGCCGGCGCCCTGCGCGCCGCGCGCACCCGCGGCGCGCGTACCGTTCTGGTCAGCGGCAATCCGGCCGCCCCGCTCGACGACCTGGCCGATGTGCACATCGCCGTCGAGACCGGCCCGGAAGCGGTGATGGGGTCCACCCGGATGAAGGCCGGGACCGCGCAGAAGCTGGTGCTGCACACCTTCTCCACGGCGACGATGGTGCGGCTCGGGCGCACCTACTCCAACCTCATGGTCGACGTCGTCGCCACCAACGCCAAGCTGCGGGGGCGGGTACTGACCACCCTGGTCGCCGCCACCGGCGTCGAGGAGGCCACCGCCCGGCAGGCGCTCGCGGCCGCCGGTGGGGACCTCAAGGTCGCGATCGTCACCGTGCTCACCGGCACCGACGCCGCCACCGCCCGGGACCGCCTCGACGCGGCCGGCGGCCACGTCCGGCGCGCCCTCGGCCGATGACCGGCCACGTCCTCGGCTTCGACGTCGGCGGGACGGGGGTGCGGGGCAGTCTGGGCCGCCTCACCGCCACCGGGGTCGAACGCGTCGCCACCCACCGGCACCCGACCCCGGTCCGGATGGGACCGGACGGGGTGGACGGCGCCACCGTGCTGCGCGCCGTGACGGCGACAGCGGCCGCGCTGCTGCCCGCGGGCGCGACCGCCGCCGTGACCGTCATCGGCTGCACCGGGGCGACGCTGCTGGGCGACGCCCTGCGCCGGGAACTGCCCGGTCTGCGCCCCGCCGGGCGGCTGCTGCTCTGCTCCGACGTGCTCACCTCGTACGTCGGTGCCGTGGGCCTCGGCGGGGGAGCGGTGGTCGCCGCCGGGACCGGGGCGGTCGCCCTGGGCAGCGACGGCCGCGGCGCCTGGCGGCGCGCCGACGGCTACGGCGTCCTGCTCGGCGACGTCGGCGGCGGCGCCTGGATCGGTCGTGCCGCCGTCGACGCCGCGCTGCGCGCCCGCGACGGCCGCCCCGGCGGCTCCGCCGCCCTGCTGGCCGCGCTGCACGACCGCTACGGCGACCCCCGCTCGCTCGTCCACGCGGTGACCACCCGGGCGGAGCGGGGCGCGCTGCTGGCCTCGTTCGCCCCGGACGTGGCGGCCCTCGCCGCCACCGACCGCATCGCGCACCGGATCCTGCGGGCCGCCGGCCGGCACCTGGCCGACACCCTGCTCGCGGCGCTGCCCCCCGGCGCGCCGGCGGTCGTCGCGGCCACCGGGAACCTGCTGCGCGCCGGTCCGCCGCTCAGCACGGCCCTCACCCGGCGGGTCGCCGCCCGCGCGCCGCACCTGGCGCTGCGCACCGCCCTGGACACCTCCATCGACGGCGCGGTCACCCTCGCCGCCGCCGTCGTACGGGACGCGCCGCCACCCGGCGCGGAGCTCACCGAGCTCACCCCCGCCGGGACCGCCCCCGGTTCCCGGCCGACCCCCACGGCGGTCTGACCGCCGCCAGCACCGATGAAGGGCCGGCCGTACCGCGGACCGGCCCCGCACGGACCCCGTCCGGGCCGCGCCGGGACGCATCCATGACGGGCTTCCGCCACGGCGGAACTCCGCCGTGCTCGCCGGCGCTGCCTCCGCCATCGAACTGTCAGGATCCTGGCGCACCTTCTGGTCGCCGAAAGGAAGCTCACGATGCCCACACCCTCGCTCCGGCGACGGGCCGTCACCCTCGGCCTGGCCGGCGCGGTCATCCTCGCCGCTTCGACCATGTCCGCCCCGCCCCCGGCCGCGGCGGGCACCGACCTGCCCCTCGGCAGCCGCCCCGCGGCCGGTACCCAGGTCACCCTCATCAGCGGGGACCGGGCGCTGGTGGGTACGGATCCGGCCGGCCGGCCGACCGCCACCGTCCTGCCCGGACCGCACGCCGATCCGGGCGGCTACCTGACCCGCGCCTTCCAGGGCGACGTCTACGTGCTCCCGTCCGTCGCGCTGCCCCTGATCAACGCCGGACGGTTGGACGAGGAACTGTTCAACGTCACGGAGCTGGTGCGGCAGGGCTACGACGACCGGTCCACCGCCACCCTGCCGCTGCTGGCGACCTACGGGGGAGCCGTGACGCGGACCCGGCAGGCGCCCCAGCCGCCCGACGGCGCGGACGTGGTCTCGACGCTGCCGGTGGCCGACGCGGTGGCTCTCTCCGTCGAGAAGCGGGACACCGCCCGGTTCTGGCAGGACCTGACCGACGCCGACGGGCCGCGGATCGCGAAGCTCTGGCTCGACGGGCGGGTCACCGCGGACCTGGCCGAGAGCACCGCGCAGATCAACGCGCCGACGGCGTGGGCCGCCGGGTTCGACGGCACCGGGACCACGGTGGCCGTGCTGGACAGCGGCTACGACGCCACCCACCCCGACCTGGCCGGCCAGGTCGTCGACGCGAAGAACTTCACCACCGACGCCGGCGGCGCGGTGGACCAGCACGGGCACGGCACGCACGTCGCCTCCACCGTGGCCGGCACCGGCGCGGCGTCCGGCGGCGCCGAGAAGGGCGTCGCGCCCGGGGCCAAGCTGCTCATCGGCAAGGTCCTCGACCGGGCCGGCA
Organism: Micromonospora sp. NPDC049836; assembly: GCF_044465125.1. Classification (NCBI taxonomy): domain Bacteria; kingdom Bacillati; phylum Actinomycetota; class Actinomycetes; order Micromonosporales; family Micromonosporaceae; genus Micromonospora; species Micromonospora sp. NPDC049836. The sequence continues at coordinate 516,687 of NZ_JBITLH010000002.1, read as the reverse complement.
ACGGCCAGGAGTCGTGGATCATCGCCGGCATGCAGTGGGCCGTCGACAAGGGCGCGGACGTGGTCAACATGAGCCTGGGCGGCAGCGTCGGCACCGACTGCACCGACCCGATCGGCGTCGCGGCCCAGCGGCTCACCGCCCAGGCCGACACGCTCTTCGTCCTGGCGGCCGGCAACTCCGGCCCGGGCGCGCGTACGCTCGGCTCGCCCGCGTGCGCCGACGCGGCACTGACCGTGGCCGCCGTCGACGCGGCGGGCGCCACCGCGCCCTTCTCGAGCCGCGGTCCGGTGACCGGCTCGCACCGGGTGAAGCCGGAGATCGCCGCCCCCGGCGTGGCGGTCCGCGCCGCCCGCAACGGCGGCGGCACGAGCGACCCCTACGTCGCCATGTCCGGCACGTCGATGGCCGCCCCGCACGTGGCCGGCGTCGCCGCGCTGGTCACCCAGCGCCACCCGGCGATGAGCGCCCAGCGGCGCAAGGCCCTGCTGGTCTCCTCGGTCGCGCCGGGCGCGAGCGGCGGCGTGTACGCGCAGGGCGCCGGCGTGGTCGACGCGTACCGCGCGGTCACCGCCGAGGTGTCCGGACCGGGCACCGTCGACGCGGGCTCGTTCGCCTGGCCGCACCTGCACCAGCAGCCCGCCACCACGACGGTGACCCTCACCAGCGACGGCGACACCCCGGTCACCCTCGCGCTGTCGATCGAGGGTGCCACGGGTGAGGACGGCGCCCCGCTGGCCCGCCGGACGCTGACCACCGGGCTCGACTCGATGACCGTGCCGGCGCACGGCACGGCCGACGTCCCGGTGGTCCTCGACCCGGCCGTCCGGCAGAGCGCGTCGGGGTACGGCACGGTCGGCGGGCGCCTGGTCGCCCGGGCCGGCGACGGCACCACGGTCACCACCGCGATCGGCGCCTGGCTGGAGCCGCACACCGTCACCGTCGGCCTGCACCTGGTCGACCGCCGTGGCCAGGCGCCGGCCACGCCCTCCTTCGTCGACGTGGTCGACATCGACCGGCTCACCGCCCAGCGCCTCACCACCTTCACCAGCGACCCGGTGCTGCGGCTGCGCGAGGGCCGCTACTCGATCGCCGCGCTCATCGCGAGCCGCGACGAGGGCACCACGGGGGAGGCGGGCCTGGTCAAGTCGATCACCTTCATGGGCGACCCCGACCTGGTCGTCAACCACGACGACACGGACCGGACCATCACCTACGACGCCCGCACGGCGGTACGCCAGAAGGTCGACGGCGAGCGGCCGATGGAGGCGCAGAACACCACGATGCAGTACGGCCGCTGGTGGGACTCCGCCTACCTGTCGGCCGCGTACACCGGCGGCACGTCGGTCGACGAGGTGTACGTCGGGCGGACCACCCCGGTGCGCTCGGGTGGCTTCGAACTGGACACCCTCTACCGGATGTCCGCCCCCGAGCTGGACCTGCGTACCAGCGGTGGGCTCACGCTGCGGCCGGAATACCTGGTCGCCCCGTTCACCCAGCCGGCCGCGGCGGTGAAACTGGACGGCCGTGGCTCGGCCCCGCTGGCCTTCGCGGGCGCGGGCACCGCGGCGGAGGTGGCCGCCGCCGACGTGGCGGGCAAGGTCGTGCTGGTGGATGACGCGGCGAACCCGACGGCCGTGCTCTCGGCCGCGGCGAGCGCCGGTGCCCGGGCCGTGCTGTTCAGCCACGACGGCGCGGGTCGCTGGATCGCCGCCGCGGCGGGCAACACCATCCCCGGGATGACCGTCAGCGCGGCCGAGGCCACGGCGCTGCGGCAGGCACTGGCCGGCGGAGCGGTCACCCTCGAATGGACCGCCGTGGCGGCCAGCCCGTACGTCTACAACCTGGCGTTCGTCGACGACGGCATGACCCGCCCCGACGTGGTCCGGCACGTCCGCGACCGCGACCTCGGTCGGGTCGACGAGACGGTCTACTCGATGCGTACCGACCGGGCGGTGCTGGAGGTCGTGCAGGCCTACCGGCCGTCGTTCCCGACGGTCGCCGCGATGACCTCCGTGCCGATGCGCGCCCCGTTCACCCGCGCCACCTACTTCACCGCGGACCAACGGTGGCGGCAGTTCGTCGGGGGCGCGGGAGTGTTCGACGAGTACCTGTCCGACGTGCCGCGCAGCTACGCCGCGGGGTCGGTGCGCCGGGCGCAGTGGTACCGGGGACCGGTGCGCTCGGTCGGCACCCGCCGCGCCGACCTGTCCCCGGAGCACGTCGGCGAGCGGCAGCAGGATCTGATCGGCATCGCGATGCTGCCCTTCGGGGACAGCGACCCCGACCACTACAGCGGTGGCGGCGCCTTCGGGGACGCCGGCAACGTGCAGGTCTTCCGCGACGGCGCACAGGTCGGCTCCTCGCCGTTCCCGTCCGGGGCGTGGTCGGTGCCGGACGAGGCCGCCGACTACGAGCTGCGGGTGACCACGATGCGGTTCAACCCCGGCCCGCCGTACCACCCGAACTGGAACCTGTTCCACCGCACGGAGACCTCGTTCCGGTTCCGCTCCCAGCGGCCCGCCGACGACGGGGTGCACGCGCTGCCGCTGCTGGTGCCGTCGTACGACATCCCCGTGGACGAGCGCAATCTCGCGCCGGCGAGCGCGGACTTCGCCGTCGGCTTCGGCGCGGCGGGGCAGCGCGACTACGACGCGGGCCGGATCGTCGGCGCCCGGATGTGGGTCTCCTTCGACAGCGGCACGACCTGGTCGGCGGTGCCGGTGGCGGAGCGCGGCTCCGGGTTCACCGCCCGCGTCGACCAGTCCGGCCAGGCGGGCCGGGACGCGTCGCTGCGGGTGGAGCTCACCGACGAGCACGGCAGCAGCGTGCAGCAGACCCTGATCAAGGCGTACGGGGTGCGGTAGCCGCCGCGGCGGGTCGCTGCCCGGGCAACCCCTCGGTTGCCCGGGCAGCGGCCGTTCCGGCCGGGACGGCCGGTCGCCGTGCTCAGGCGTGCGGGTCGAGCGGCTGGACGTCGCGCAGCCAGGCCGGACGGCTGTGCTCCGCGCCGGCCGCCTGGCCCCACTCGCAGGCGGGACCGGTCTCGTCGATGAGCAGCGGCGAGCCGCCCGGCGTGCCGTACCGGCGCAGGTCCTCGGCGTAGCGCAGCAGCAACTGCCGCCAGGACGGGGCCAGCACGTCCCAGGTGGCGGACTCGGGATCGGCCCGGACCACCTGGCCGGGCGTGCCGCCCGGCGGCGGGTCGAGGTCGAGGAACCAGTGCACGTCGCCGTTCATCGTGCCCACCAGGACCCGGCCCGCCGCGCTCATGGTCGGCAGCACCGGCCCGTGCACCCGGATCTCGCCCTCGTCGATCAGGTGCGCCAGCACCCGGGGGTCGTCGAAGACCGGGTCCGGTTCGTCGGTGCCGCGCCAACTCAGCGTCGCCTCGACGATCCCGTCGGTGTCGTAGAGCTGGTCCAGCGGGACCGGGCTGGGCAGGCCCCAGGCCGTGCCGTTGTGCACGCGCAGGCTGGCGCGGAAGTCCGCCGGCAGCGGCCGGCCCAGGGCCGCCTCCACGGCGTCGATCGCCCGCCCGTCGGCCGGGGGCGCGAGCCGGCTCAGCGATGCCGGCAGGACCCGGCCCAGGTCGGTCTCGATCCGCGCCCACGCGTCGGCGACGTCGGCATCGACGGAGGTGTCCACGTCTGTCACGGCGCGGATTCTAGGTGCCGCCCCCGACGCGCCGCCGCCCCCGGCCCGCACGCCCGGATCGGGGACCGGCCGGTTACCGTGGCCGCCGTGCGGGCGGAGGCGGGTGCGGCGGTCACCTTTTCGCTGCTCGGCCCGATCGCGGTCCGCCGCGCCGGCGCCGAGTTGCCGCTGGGCGCCCGCCAGCAGCGGCTCGTGCTCGCGCTGCTGCTGGCCCGGGCGGGTGCGCCGGTCACCCTCGACGAGTTGGTCGACCTGCTCTGGGACGAGGAGGCGCCGGTCAGCGCCGCGAACGTGGTGCACCGGCACGTCGGGGCGCTGCGGCGGCTGCTCGAGCCCGGCCTGCCCGCCCGGTCGGCGGGCCGGCACCTCCTCCGGGACGTCTCGGGCTACCGGCTGCCCGCCGACGAGCAGTCCCTGGACCTGCTGGCGTTCCGGTCGCTGAGCCGGCTGGCGGCCCGGAGCCGGCGGGACGGCGACCCCGAGTCGGCGCTGCGGCACTCCCTCGCCGGCCTGCGGCTCTGGCGTGGCCGGTGCGCGGCGGGCCTGGAACCCGCCGCCCGCGTGCATCCCGTGTTCGTCGCCGTGGAGGCCGAACGCGCCGAGGCCGTGCGGGCGGCCGCCGACGCCGCCGAGTGCTGCGGCCGGATGAGCGAGGTGTTGGCGCCGCTGCGGCAGGCCGCCGAACAGCATCCGCTCGACGAGTCGCTGCAGAGCCGGCTGCTGCTGGCGCTCGCCGCCGACGGCCGCCAGGCGGAGGCCGTGGAGAGGTACCGGGTGGTGCGCCGCCGGCTCGCCGACGAGTTGGGCATCGACCCGGGCGAGGAGCTGCGCGAGGCGTACGACCGGCTGCTGCACCAGCGCACCGGGCCGGCCCGTGCCGGGTCGCCGTCGCCGGTGCCGCCGCCGGCGCAGCTGCCGCCGGACCTGGCCTTCTTCAGCGGCCGGGAGGAGCTCATCGCCGAGGCCCGCGCCGCCGTCGCGCGCCCGGGTGGATCGGTCGTGCTCGCCATCGACGGCATGCCCGGGATCGGGAAGACCGCGCTCGCCGTCCACCTCGCACACGAGTTCGCCGCCGGTTACCCGGACGGGCAGCTCTACGTCGACCTGCGCGGCTACGACGCCCGGGAGCCGGCGATGAGCCCGGGCGAGGCGCTGCGCGGCTTCCTCGGCTCGCTCGGGGTGCCCCAGGAGGGCATCCCCGCCGAGCTGCACGCCCAGGCCGGCCGCTACCGCAGCCGGCTCGCCGGCCGGCGGATGCTGATCCTGCTCGACAACTGTCGGGACGGCGAGCAGATCCGGCACCTGCTCCCGGGCAGCCCCGGCTGCCTGGTCATCGTCACCAGCCGGAGCCGGCTCAGCACGCTGCACGCCATGGCCGGCGCCCACCCCCTGCCGGTCGGCCTGCCCAGCGTCGAGGAGGCCCGTGCCGCCCTGGTCCGGCCGCTCGGCGCCGGCCGCGTCGCGGCCGACCCGGCCGCGATCGACGCCATCATCGCCAGCTGCGGGCGGTTACCGCTCGCGCTCGCCGTGGTGGCCGCCCGGGCCGCGGGCCTGCCGCGCCTGCCAGCGGCGCAGATCGCCGCCGAGCTGGCCGCGGCGTCCGGCAGCCTGGACGGCTTCGACGACGACGGCCCGCAGACCGGCCTGCGGGCTGTCTTCTCCTGGTCCTACCAGGCGCTCTCCGCGCCGGCCGCCCGGCTGTTCCGGCTGCTGCCCAGCCATCCCGGCCCGGACATCTCGATCGCCGCGGCCGCGGGGCTGGCCGGTGTCCCGCTGCCCGGCGGGCGGGCGCTGCTCGGCGAGCTGAGCCGCGCGCACCTGATCTCCGAGGAGCTGCCGGGCCGCTACCGCACCCACGATCTGCTGCGGGCCTACGCCACCGAGCTCGCCGAGGAGCACGACGGCCCGGCCGAACGCGCCGCCGCGGAGCAGCGCTGCCTGCGGTTCTACCGGGCCACGGCCTACCAGGCGCACCGCCGGCTGCTCACCTCCGAGGACCATCCGCTGATCGAGCCGGGGCCGGGCGAGACGCCGCTGCGGTTCGCCGGCCACGGCGACGCCATGCGCTGGTTCGGCGCCGAGCGGCAGGTGCTGATGGCGCTGGTGAGCCGGGCCGCCCGGCAGGGCCGGCACACCGACGCCTGGCAGCTCGCCCTCGGCATGCAGCACTTCTTCGACCGCAGCGGCCGGTGCCTCGACTGGACGGCCACCGGTGCGGTGGCCCTGGCGGCCGCCCGGGCGGGCGGCGACCTGGTGGGGCAGGCCCGGATGCACCGTAGCCTGGCCGGGGCGGCCTACTTCGGGGGCGAGCACGGCACCGCGGTGGCGCACCTCGACCGGGCACTGGAGCTGCTCGGCCGGCTCGGCCTGCCCGGCGAGCTGACTCGCGCGGCGATCAACCGGGCGATGGTCATGGCCGCACAGGGGCGCCACGAGGAGGTCCTCCGGGCGGTGTCCGCGGCGCTCGAGCCCAGGCCGGCCGGCGACGACAGGCTGCTGGCGGACGCCCTGGTGATCATGGCCGGGAGCAACGCCGCGCTGGGCCGGGAGGACGCGGCGGTGCGCTGCGCCGGGCAGGCGATGGCGCTCTCCCGTGCAGCGGGGTACCGGCTCGGCGTCGCCGAGGCGTGGGAGGTGCTCGGTCAGGTGCACGCCGCCCGCCGGGAGACCGCCGAGGCGGTCCGCTGCTGGCGCGCGTCCGCCGTCGCCTACCAGGAGGCCTCGGCGTCGGCGCCGGCCGCCGAGGTGCTGGCGCTGCTCGGCGACGCCCTCGCCGCCGCCGGCGACCGGGACGCCGCGGTACGGGCGTGGCAGGAGGCGCTGGCGTTGGTCCCGTACGGGCAGAGCCGCACCGGCCGGCGGCTGGCCGGCCTGCTCGCGGCGGTCACGCCCGGTCCGTGACCGGTCGCGATCGGCGACGGCACTCGATCGGCACTGGCGTGTCAGTCCCCGCCCGCCGACCGTACCTAGGCTCGCCGCATTCACCGTTGCTCCTGCGGGTGGGGGACAGATCGTGCTGCGGGCCCTTGACGGATCGCCGGCCGGCCGGGCCGAGCGGATGACCTCGCTGCACGCCGAGCACGCCCGCGCCGTGCTGCGTCTGCTGCTCCTGCTGACCCGTGGGCAGCGGCAGACCGCCGAGGATCTGCTCCAGGAGACGATGCTGCGGGCCTGGCGGCACCTCGACTCGGTGCCGGTCGAACCCGATGCCGCCCGCCGGTGGCTGCTCACCGTCGCCCGGCGGCTGGTGATCGACGGCGTCCGGCTGCGCCAGGGCCGCCCGGCCGAGGTGCACCTCGTCGACATGACCTGGATTCCCGGCGGGGACGACACCACCGGCACGGCGCTCGCGTCGCACGCCATCCGCCGCGCGCTGGGCCGGCTGACCCCGGCCCAGCGCCGGTTGCTCTCCGAGGTCTACCTGGTCGGCCGGTCGGCGGAGGAGGTCGCGAGCCGGCTGGGCGTGCCGATCGGCACGGTCAAGTCCCGGACCCACCACGCGCTGCGCGCGCTGCGCACCGGCCTCGACGCCGCCTGAGCGGGCGGGACGCCGCCGCCGGCGCCCCGCGCGCTGAGTCCGAGCTCACATTGCCGCGCCGCGCGGCCGGCCCGGCCGTGGGCTTTGCCATGCTTCGGCGATCGTGGCAACCTGCCCTGCCTGGACCGGATCGAGATGACCGCCCCGCTCTCCTTCGCCCTGCTCGGCCCGGTCCGGGCCTGGCGCGGCGGGTCCGAGATCGACCTGGGTACCCGCCAGCAGCGGCTGCTGCTGGCGTTGCTGCTCGCCCGGGCCGGCGGCGTGGTCAGCGTCGCCGAGCTCGTCGACCTGCTCTGGGCGTCCGACCCCCCGCCCAGCGCGGTCAACGTGGTGCACCGGCACGTCGGGATGCTCCGCCGGCGCTTCGAGCCGGACCTGCCCACCCGCGCCGCGGGCTCGGTGCTGGTCCGCGACGGCGCGGGGTACCGGCTGCGGATCGACCCGGAGTCGCTCGACCTGCTGCGGTTCCGGCGTCTCGTCGCCGAGGCCGGCGCCGGACCCGACGAGCGGGCCGTCGCCCGCTACCGGGAGGCGCTGGCGCTGTGGCGCGACCGGTGCGCCGCCGGCCTGCACGCCGAGGGCCGGGCCCACCCGGAGTTCGTCGCGGTCGACGGCGAGCGGTTAGCCGCCGTGCGGGCGGCGGCCGACGCCGCCCTGCGGGCCGGGCGTGTCGACGCGGTGCTGCCCGCGCTCCGGCGGGCTGCCGAGGACGAACCGCTGGACGAGGCACTGCGGGCGCGGCTGCTGCTGGCGCTCGCCGCGGCCGGCCGGCCGGGCGAGGCCCTCGCCGCCTACGCCGACATCGCGCACCGGCTCGCCGACGAACTCGGCATCCAGCCGGGACGCGAGCTGCGCGCGGCCCGGGACCTCCTCGGCCGCGACGCCCCGGCCGGCGGCGGTACGCCCACGGCCGCCGCCGTCCGGCCCGAGCCCCGCGTCCCGCCGGGCGGGTCCTGGCCGTCGGGGCGGGGCGTCCCGCCGGGCGGGTCCTGGCCGCCCGGGCCGGCGTGGGTGCCGCCGTCGCACGTCGAGGCGCCGGCGCAGCTGCCCGCCGACCACCCCTACTTCACCGGCCGCCGCGCCGTCGTGGCCGCCGCGGAACGGCTGCTGGCCGGCGACGGGCGGATCAGCGCGCTGGCCATCGACGGGATGGCCGGGGTCGGTAAGACGGCCCTGGCGGTGCACCTCGCCCACCGGTTGGCAGCCCGCTACCCGGACGGGCAGCTGCACGCGGACCTGCGCGGCTTCGGCCCGGGTGACCCGGTGATGACCCCGACCGAGGCGCTGCGCGGCTTCCTGTGGTCCCTCGGGGTCCCGCCGGCCGCCATCCCCGCCGAGCTGCACGCCCAGGCCGGCCTCTACCGCAGCATCCTGGCCGGGCGTCAGGTGCTGATCCTGCTGGACAACTGCCGCGACGGGGAGCAGATCCGCCACCTGCTGCCCGGCACCGGCGGCAGTCTCGTCATCGCCACCAGCCGCCGCCGGATCACCGCCCTGGCCGGCGCCCAGCCGCTGCACCTCGACCTGCTGACCGGCGCCGAGGCCCGCGACCTGCTCAGCCGCTGGCTCGGCGGCGCGGCGACGGCGCACCCGGCCGCCGTCGACGAGATCATCGCGCGGTGCGGCCGGCTGCCCCTGGCCCTGGCGCTGGTCGCCACCCGGGGGGTCGGCCGGCCCGGCCTGAGCCTGCCCGCGGTCGCCGGTGAGCTGGCCGAGGCCGACGGCCGGCTGACCGGCTTCGGCGAGGCGCGCGCCGATCTGGCCGCCGCCTTCTCCTGGTCCTACCGGGTCCTGACGCCCGGCGCGGCGCGGCTCTTCCGGCTGTTGGCCCTGCACCCGGCCGGCGAGGTGAGCGCGGATGCGGCCGCCGCCCTGGCCGGCCTGCCGGTGCGCGCCACCCGTGGGCTGCTCGCCGAACTCGCGGCGCAGCGGCTGATCGAACCCGCCGCCGGCCGGTGGCGGATGCACGACCTGCTGCGGGCGTACGCCCTGGAGCTCGGGGAGGAGCAGGACGACGCGGCCGGCCGGGCGGCCGCCGTCGAGCGGCTGCACGACCACCGCCGGCTCGGCGGCGACGGGTCGGATCCGCGACCGGCCGGGCCGGCGCCGTCGGCCTCGGACGCGGCGCCCGCGGGCACCGCGTCCGAGGCCGACCCTCAGTACCGGTAGGCGCGGATGACGGTCTGCGTGACCGTGTTGCCGCCGGTGTCCGAGGCCGCCGCTCGCAGCGACACGAAGCCGCTGCCGGCGGGGTTGTGCACCCAGGCGACCGCCCGCTCGCCGGTGCGCCGCACGGTCAGCGGCTGCCAGGTCCGGCCGTCGTCGAACGACGCCTCGACGGTCAACGTCCTGGTCCGGCCCGGCGCCGCCCCGACCTGCCGGTCCAACGAGATCGGGATCGCGAAGAGCCGACCGGCCGGGGCCCGGTTGTCGATGTCGAGTTCCGGGGTGTACCGGATCGCCGTCAGCGGCAGCTTCACCAGCTCGCCGTCGCTGACGTGCCCGGACCTGAAGGTCCACTCCGCGTCGACCACGGTGGACAGGGTGAACTCCGGGTCGCTGTGGAAGGTCGCCGCCAGCCGGTAGTCACCCGCCTCCGCCGGCACCTCCCACGACCAGGGCGCCTGGTTCGCGTCGCCGACCTTGATCCCGTTGCGGTAGAGGTTCACCTGCACGCTCCCGCCGCGGACAAACCGGAAGCCGTCGTGCCCGGCGCCGTCGCCGTGCAGCGGCCCCGGCCCGCCGATCGTGTCGTCCCAGTAGCGGGTGGACCACTGCTGGCCGATGTTGGGCTGCGGGAAGACCGGTCCGATCACCCCGTTGGCCCAGTTCACGTCGTACCTCCGCCCCGGCTGGAAGCTGGTCCACGCCGACTCGTAGTACGTGTGCTGCGGCTGGGCCGACGTCGATTGCCACGCCGCCTTCTTGTCCTGGTTGTAGTACTCGGTGATGGTGCGCGGCACGTCGTAGGTGAACCTCGGCGGGATGTTGTGCTCGTCCCGGTAGACCGGCGAGTTGCCCGGCGCGTGCGCGACCGCGGACCGCGCCACCGGTACGCCGGCCACGTCCGCGCTGATCCGGGAGCGGACCGTGGCGAAGTCGTCCGCGCGCAGCCTGCGGGTCAGCCCCGTCATCATCCGCTCCGGCTCATAGCAGTAGACCCGGTAGACGTACGGGCTGTTGTGCAGGCTGCCGTCCTCGGCGACCTGGCCCCACATGGCGTTGACGTAGGAGACGAAGCCGGGCGTCCGGCCGGACCCGATCTGCGCGGTCCGCAGGTGGTCGAAGGGGAGGCCCATCAGCACGCCGAACGGGTCGTTGCTGCCCCAGATCTGCGGCTGCTCGGTGCGGATCGTCCAGCCGAACTCCTGGTGGACCGCGGTGGCCTTCGGGTTCGGCACCGACACCGCGATCGGCTTCGCCAGCCGCGCGTCCATGCTGAGCGCCTGGTCCGTGGTCAGGTCGAGGCTCGGGCGCATCAGCGAGGTGATGCGCGGCAGGAACGGGTCGTCGGTCAGCAGATAGGTCTGGACCAGGTAGCGGCCCGCGCGGACCCGGTACGTGGTGCTCGTGGGATCGTCGAACACCATCATGGTCTGCCGGTCCAGGTCGGTCAGCACGGTCACCCAGCCCTGCTCGGGCGTGGGTGCCCCGCCGTCCGGCCCGATCAGGGTGAGGCTCAACCGGTGGCGGGCGACGTCGAGCGCGACCGGGGTCTGCACCTGCGCGTCGCCGCCGGTGGCGGTCACCTCGCCGCCGAAGTAGCGGTCCGGCAGGTCGGTGCCGGCCTGCACGGTGACCGTCACGGTGGACGTGCCGCCCGCCGGAACCGTCACCGACGAGGCGCTGAGGCTGAACAGGCTGGCCGGCGCCGGGGCGCCCTCGGCGTCCTTGGCGTCGAGGGAGACCGCCAGGGTGAGGGGGGACGAGCCGCTGTTCGCGTACGTGATGGTGCGCTGCTGCGCGGCGCCGGCCCGCTCGAAGGCGACGCTGACCGGGCTGGCCGTGACGGCCTGGCGGGTCGCCCGGGCGACGTCGAGGAAGCCCGCGCCCTGCTCGTAGACGCCGATGGTGGCGCTCGGCCGGGCGGCCGCCATGAGCGTGGACTTGATCCGCTCGGGCGTCCAGTCCGGGTGCTGCTGGGCCAGGATCACCGCGGCGCCGGCCACGTGCGGTGTGGCCATCGAGGTGCCGTTGAGGCTGGTGTACTGCGGGTTCTCGTCGGTCGGCCACAGGTCGGAGGTCGAGCTGCGGGCGGCGACGATGCCGACGCCGGGGGCGGTGAGGTCCGGCTTGATGCCGGCGTCACCCGTGCGCGGGCCGCGGCTGGAGAACTCGGCCAGCTCGCCGGTCTTGGTCACCGCTCCCACGGTCAGCGCCTCGGCCACCGAGCCGGGGGAGTTCACCGTGGACTCACCGGCCAGGCCGTCGTTGCCGGCGGCCACGACGAAGAGCACGCCGTAGCGGTGGGTGAGGTCGGCCAGGGCCGCCTCGATCGGGTCGGTCTCCGGGCTGTCCGGGCCGCCGAGGCTCATGTTGGCGACCCGCACACCCTGCTGTGCCGCCCAGGTCATTCCGGCCAGGATCGCCGACTCCGGGCAACCCTCCTCGGTGCAGACCTTGGCGCTGTAGAGCGTCGCGTCGGGTGCCATGCCCTTGAACCGGCCCTGCGAGGCGGCCGCGCTGCCGGCGATGGTGGAGGCGACGTGGGTGCCGTGGCCGACCCGGTCGAGGGCGTCCGGGTCGGCGGTGAAGTTCTGCGCGGCGGCGACCCGGCCGGCCAGGTCGGGGTGGGTCTGGTCGACGCCGGTGTCGATCACGCCGACCTTCACCCCGGCGCCCGTCCAGCCGGCCTGCCAGGCCTGCGGCGCGCCGGTCAGCGGCACGCTGACGTCGAGGGTGGGCCGGCGCAGCCCGTCGAGCCAGATCTTGTCGTATCCGGCCCGCAGCCGCCGCTCGGCGCCGCCGCCGGTGGCGGTGAGGCTGTTCCAGAAGGACACCGCCGCGGCGCGGCTCTCCGCGACGGCGCTCGCCCCGCCGAGTTCCCGGGTGGTCCGGGCGCCGGTGAGGCCGGCGGGGGCGGTGCCGCTGTGCTGGACGATGAGCGGCAGGGTGGGCCGGGTGTCGTCGTAGCCGAAACCGACCAGCATCGAGACGTCGAAGAGGCGCGCGTCGAGCTTGCCGCGGTTGAGCAGGCCGACCGCGTCGGCGGGGATGACCCGTACGTCCGTGCCGGCGTGGTGGGTGAGGAACGGGATCCGTTCCCGTCCCTTGCCCGGCACGACGTCGACCGTCGTCCGGCCGTCCACGGTGCCCAGGTGGACGGTGTCGCCGGTGAGCAGGGTGACCGTCCGGGGCTTGGACGCGACCGGGGGTGTGGTCGCCGACTTCGCGGTCGGGGGTGTGGTCGCCGGCTTGGCGGTCGGGGGCTGCGCCGCGGCCGGTGTACCGCCCGGGGTCACCGCCGAGACGCCCAGCACCAGCAGTGCCAGCGCCGATAACGTGCGTGAACGCATCATTCTCCCTGGATGGAGGCGAGAAGTTTCTGCGTGCTCCGGACGTGACCGGCGGAGGAAAGTTCACTTGATGTGACGCGGGTCACTGCCGGCGGGCCAGGCGGGCTCGGCCGGCCCGGCCCGCAGGATGCGCCGACCGGCGCCCCGGCCGGCCCGCTCAGGCCGTGGGAACCAGCACGCCCCGGCCGGCCCGCTCAGGCCGTTGGAACCAGCACACTGAGGCAGGTCACGCAGCCCTCGAGCTTCTCGAACTCGGCGATGTCGACCACGACCGGGGTGAAGCCGAGGTCCGTCACGAGCGCCGCGGTGCGCGGCGCCGAGGCGGCCAGCAGGACGAGGTCGCCACCGAGCGGCACGACATGGCAGCCCGCCTCCTCGTCCACCGGGCGCACCGGATGGCGCAGGGCGGTCGCGTCGAGCAGGTCCGGCAGCGCGAGGAGGGTGCCGTCGGGCAGCGCGGTCACCGCCGACTTGAGGTGCAGCACGCCGCGCAGCGGGACCGGGACCACCGTGCGCCCGCGGGTCGCCAGGTGGGCGGCGAGCTGGGCCGCGCCCGCGGCGTCGGTGCGCCCGCCCTGGCCCACGTACGCCGTGGTGCCGACCTGCAGCACGTCGCCGCCGTCCAGCGTCCCGGGCGCCTCGACGCGGACGACCTCCAGCCCGGCCTCGCGTACCGTCTTCTCGGTGCCGGGGACCTCCGGCCGGCGCGGTGCCGCGCCCGGCCGGGTGAGCACCGCCAGGCCGTCGCAGACCACCACGGTGTCCTCGACGAAGACCGCGTCCGGGCAGTCCTCGGCGGGCGGGACCTCGCGCACCGGCCAGCCGGCCGCGGTGAGCGCCGCCCGGTACGCGTCGTGCTGCCGCCGGGCCCGCGCGACGTCCACGTCGGTGCGCTCGATGTGGGTGACCAGCCCTTCGGCCAGCCGGCCGCCGGGTCGCCGGACCAGAGCAATGCCTCGCGTCATGCCCTCAGTCTGCCGCGGCGCACCCGCACCTGAAGCACGCCACTCCGCCGGGAAGGCCGCGCACCGGGGCCGGCCGCGTCAGGTACGCGCCACGGCCGGAATCCTGCCCTGCCTGGTCGCATGGCCACCCGGAAGGAAGTGTTCGAGCACGTCGTGGGTCACGGTGCCGTTCTTGAGGTCGAAACCGGCTCAGCCCTCTCCCGGCTCGGGTGCGCCCCAACCGTCCGGAACGGACAGCCCGGCGAGCCGTCGGGCCAGGACGGCGGCGCCGATCTGCGCGGCCTGCGGACCGAAGGCGGAGCGCAGCACCGGGGGTGGGGTCCGCCAGGCGAGGGCCGCGCGCAGGGCGTCGCGTACCGGGTCGAAGAACAGCTCGCCCGCGTCCGCCAGCCCGCCGCCGAGCACGATGCGGGCCGGGTCGAGGGTCAGGGTGAGGGTGGCCAGGGCGATCCCCAGCGCCTGGGTCGCGTCGTCCCAGACGGCGGCGGCGACCGGGTCGGTGGCCACCGCGCCGGCGATGGCCCGGCTGTCCGAGTCCGGGGTGCCGCCGAGCCGGGCGTAGCGGCGGGCCAGCCCGCCGGCGGAGGCGTACACCTCCAGGCAGCCCCGCTGCCCGCAGCTGCAGGGCTCGCCGCCGGGGTGGACCGGCATGTGGCCGACCTCGCCGGCCGAACCGGTCGCGCCCGGCACCGGCTCGCCGTGCACCACCACGGCCGCGGCGATGCCGGTGCCCAGCGGCAGCAGCAGGAAGTTGTCCAGTCCCCGGGCGGCTCCGGCCACCGCCTCGGCGACGCCGGCCGCCCGAGCGTCGTGCCCGACCGCCACCGGAAGCCCGAGGTCGTCCCCGACGAGGGCGCGGAGTGGCACGTCGCGGAACCGGAGGTTGGCGGCGTACCGCACCACCCCGTTCGTCTCGTCGACGAGGCCCGGCGTGACCACGCCGATCGCGGCGGGTGTGGCGCCGAGATCGAGCGCGTCGTCGCGCAGCTGGCGGCACAGCGAGCGGACCGCCTTGACCGGGTCGTCGTCCGCGCGCGACGGCGCGGTGAGCGTGTGCCGGCGCCGGCCGTCCGCACCGACCACGGCGCCCTTGATGGTCGTCCCGCCGACGTCGACGGCGAGGACGCACTGGCCTTCGGGCTGGGTCACGCGATCACCCGGTCACCACGGCGAGGTCCGCGGTGAAGTCGCGGTCCAGGGGAAACACGGGTCGCACCACGTTCCGGTACGGCAGCCGCGCGAGATCCTGGTCGACGCCGCCCGGGGTCAGGGCGAGCAGCCAGTCGCCGGCCGCGTCGAACAGTTCGGGTTCCAGATAGCCGATCTTCACCACGACGAGATCCATCTCGTCGACCTTGATGCCCAGCCGGGCGTAGGAGTCGAGCAGGCGGTACTGCATCCGGCGGGAGGTGACGAGGACGCTGAGCCCGCCGACCCGTACGCTGACGCACCGCCCGCCGTCGGGATCGTCGGCGACCGCCTCCAGGATCCCGTCCAGCGGCAGCGGTCCCGGGTCCCGGGGGTCGATCCGCCCGCCCACGGTCACCCGGACCGGCGAGCCGAGCGGCCGGTCGGCGACCTGCGCCACGGCCTGCGGGTCGACCAGCGAGGCGAACACGGCACGGCGCGAGCCGTCGCGGATCTCGGGGCGGGCCAGCATCCGTGCCGCGGCGAAGGTGACGTCGTCGGCGCCGCCGGCGCCCGGGTTGTCACCGGAGTCGCTGATGAAGAACGGTCGCCGGGCCGGATCGGCGACCGCGGCCAGGGCGGCGTCGAGGCACTCGTCCATCGAGCCGGTGGGTGCCACGAAGGCGAACTCGTCGCGGGCCGCCCAGAAGTGCCCGCCGAGCTCGCGGGCCGCTTCGGTGGTGGCGGTGGCGTCGGTGCCGGTGACGACGACCGCGCCCCGGCAGCGCGGCTGGTCGGCCCAGGCGAATCCGATCCAGATCGCCGCGTCGACGACGCCGTCGCGGGCTTCCACCTCGGGGATCCGCGCGTAGAGTCCGCGGGCCGGCTCCTCGCGGGTGCTGGTCATCTCGCCCGGCAGCAGGATCGGCACGTGCACCAGCGCCTTGTGCGGGCGCTGCTGCCGGCGCAGCGCCTCGACCAGGTTCCGGGCGGCGCGCTCACGGGTCTCCCACACGTCGACGTGCGGGGCGGTGCGGTAGCAGGTGAGCAGGTCGCAGGCGTCGAAGAGCACCCGCGAGACGTTGCCGTGCAGGTCCATCGCGGCGGAGACGAACGGCTCCGGCCCGAGCACCGACCGGATGGCGGTGACGAGATCGCCCTCCGCGTCGTCGCGCCCGACGACGGTCATCGCGCCGTGGATGTCCAGCAGCATGCCGTCCAGGGGGCCGGCCGCGCCCAGCTTCTCCACCAGCTCGGTGGCCCAGGCCTCGTACGTCGCGGCGTCCACCGCCCCGCCGGGCAGGGCCCGGGCGTGCACGAGCGGGATCCACTCGACGTCGGCGGCCCAGGGCTGGACGGGGGAGAGCCAGTCGTAGCGCGCCAGCAGGGCATCGCCCCGGGTGACCTCGAAGTCGTCGGCGGTGCTCAGGTGCGGCGAGAACGTGCTGGACTCGATGTGGATGCCGCCGATGGCGACGCGGAGGGGACGGGGCACGGGTGTTGCTCCTCAGGAGGGTCGTACGTCGGTCGTCGTGCGCAGCAGGTGCCCGAGGCCGACCAGGGCCGCATCCGGGCCCGCGACGCTGGCTTCGATGGTCAGGGACTGGGTCACGGGCGGTAGGCAGCGCTCGTAGAGCATCCCGCGGGTCGCGGCCACGTAGACGTCGAGGCTGGACAGCGCGCCGCCGATGACGACGGCGTCGGGGTTGAGGAAGTTGACCAGGCCGGAGAGGGCGACGCCGAGCAGCCGGCCGGCGTGGCGCACCATCGTCACCGCGGTGGGGTCGGCGTCGCTGACGGCCGCCACGATCTCCCGGATGCTGGTCGCCGGGGAGCCCTGTTCGGCCAACTGGCGGGCCAGGGCGGCCCCGCTGGCGACGGTCTCGAGGCAGCCCCGGCTGCCGCAGGAGCATTCCCGCTCGCCGCTGTCCGCCACGCGGACGTGGGTGACGTCGCCGCTGAGGCCGCGCCCGCCCCGGTAGATCTGGCCGCCGCTGACCAGGCAGCCGCCGATGCCGGTGCCGGCCTTGACGTAGATCATGTCGCCGAACTCGTCCCGGCGGGTGACGTACTCGCCGATCGCCGCCGCCTTGGCGTCGTTGTCGACGACCACCGGCACCGGGAAGCGCTCGGCGAGGCGGGCCCGCGCGTCGACGCCGCTCCAGCCGGGCATCCGGGCCGGGCCGATCAGCCGTCCACCGGGGAACTCGACCGGGCCCGGCAGGGCCACGCCGACCCCGAGCAACTCCTGGCCGGCCGCGGTCGCCGCCTGGAGCCGGTCGAACGTCGCGGCGACCACCTCGAACACTTCGGCCGGTCCGGCCGCGATGTCGATGGCCACCTCCTCGGTGGTGCGCAGGCCGCCGTCGGGCGCGCACAACCCCACCCGGGCGTGCCGGCCACCCAGCTCCGCGACGGCGAGGATCCCCTTGGTCTCGCGCAGGCGCAGGATCCGGGGCCGCCGTCCCCCGGTGGACCGGCCCACCCCCTCCTCGAGGATGACGCCCTCCTCGAGCAGCCGGCGCACCACGGTCGTGACGGTGGAGGGGGCGACCTGCAACGCCTCGATGAGGTCGGCGCGCGAGGTGACCGTGCCGCTGGCCAGCAGGCTCAGGGTCTGGTCTCGCAGCGTGGCGGAGATCGATGGTTCCAAGGGTGCCTCTCCTTGTTCGGGCGGTCCTCCGGCGCCGCCTCAGTGTCGCAGTGCCCGGCGGGGTGCACGCCGGAGCCCACGCGAAGAGTATCGGTCGATGCTTCGCCGACTTAGATCGTACCTCGACCGAAGTAGCCGAATAAAGAGGGTAAGTTTCGTTGACTCATGACTTCGGCCCGGATACATTCTCCGCGTCGAACGTCGAGGAGCAGCACCGCGGGGCCGAACGCGTGGCACCGCCGGTAGCGCCCGGAGACGCGGGGCAGTGCACATCAATCGAGGAGATTCATGAGGAGCAGATTTCCCCGGCGAGCCCTCCGCGGCGCGGTGGCGGTGGCCAGCGCCGTCGCCCTCGGGGCGGGCCTGGTCGCCTGCGGCGGCGGCAGCAATTCGTCGAAGGACGGCGGGAGTCAGGGCAAGGACACCGCGACCGTCGCCTTCCGCACGCCCAACTGGATCCTGCCGATCTCGGCACCCGGCTTCACCCAGGGCGAGAACGCCATCTTCGGCCAGGCGCTGTACCGGTCCCTCTACCAGTACAAGCTGGACGGCTCGGCGCAGTACAACATCGACCCGCAGCGCTCGATGGCCGAGCCGCCGGTGGTGAGCGACGGCGGCAAGACCCTGACCATCACGTTGAAGGACAACACCTGGTCCGACGGCAAGCCTGTCACGACCAGGGACATCCAGTTCTGGTACGACCTGGTCCGCGCGAACAAGGACAAGTGGGCGTCCTACCGGGCCGGCGGCCTCCCGGACAACATCGCGCAGTGGTCGGTCAAGGACGAGAAGACCTTCTCGATCACCACCACGAAGGTCTTCAACACCGCCTGGTTCGTCGACAACCAGCTCAACAAGATCACCCCGATGCCGCAGCACGCCTGGGACAAGGACTCCGCCACCGCGGCGGTGAGCAACCTGGCCAGCACGCCGGCGGGCGCGAAGAAGGTCTTCGACTTCCTCACCAAGGCCGCCAAGGACCCCAAGACGTACGACTCGAACGAGCTGTGGAAGGTCACCAGCGGCCCCTGGAAGCTGGCGAAGTACGTGCCCAACGGCGAGGTCACCCTCGCCGCGCAGCCGAGCTACTCGGGTGTGGACAAGCCGAAGCTCGCCAAGATCGTGCTGCGGCCGTTCACCGGCGACGACGCCGAGTTCAACGTGCTGCGCGCCGGTGACATCGACTACGGGTACGTGCCGGCGGCGAACCTCTCCCAGGAGGGCTACCTCAAGTCCAAGGGCTACACGGTCTCGCCGTGGTACGGCTGGTCCGTCACCTACCTGCAGCTGAACTTCAACAACCCGAAGACCGGGGTGCTGTTCAAGCAGCCGTACCTGCGGCAGTCGCTGCAGATGCTCATCGACCAGCCGACGATCAGCAAGGTGATCTGGTCCGGGACGGCCGCGCCGACCTGCGGCCCGGTGCCGGCCAAGCCGGGCACCAACGGCGCCGACGCGTCCGGCTGCGTGTACTCGTTCGACCCGGCCAAGGCGAAGGAACTGCTGGAGAGCCACGGCTGGAAGGTGACCCCGGACGGGCAGACCACCTGCCAGACGCCGGGCAGCGGCCCGAACCAGTGCGGCGACGGCGTCGCCGCCGGCACGCCGCTGAACCTCACCGTGACCAGCCAGATCGGTTTCGCCGCCACGACCAAGATGTTCGCCGAGATCAAGTCGCAGATGGCCAAGCTCGGCATCCAGCTGACCATCAAGGAGGTGCCCGACTCGGTCGCGGTCACCCCGGCCTGCAAGCCGGCGGACGCCACCTGCTCGTGGGACATGTCCTTCTTCGGTTCGCAGGGCAGCTGGTACTACCCGGCGTTCGCCAGCGGCGAGCGGCTCTTCGCCACCGGCGCCCCGGTGAACCTGGGCAGCTACAGCAACCCGGAGGCCGACAGGCTCATCGAGGCCACCCAGTTCTCCGGCGACGAGAGCGCGCTCAAGGCCTACAACGACTTCCTCGCCAAGGACCTGCCGGTGCTCTGGATGCCGAACCCGGTGTTCCAGGTCTCGGCGTACCGGTCCGGTCTGCAGGGGGTCGAGCCGCAGGACCCGATGAACTTCATGTACTTCCAGGACTGGTCCTGGAAGTGACCGGTCACTGATCGTCCCGGCCCCGGCGGCGCCCACCGCGCCGCCGGGGCCCCGACCAGGGAGGAGGCACGGCCCAGGTGGTCCGGTACCTCATCACGCGCTTGGGCCAGGCCCTCGTCGTCGTCGTGCTCGTCACGGTGATCGCGTTCCTCATCCTGCACCTGCTGCCCGGGGGCGCGGCGCGCGCCACCCTCGGCAAGGAGGCGACGCTGGAGCAGCTGGCGGCGTTCAACCACGACATGGGCTACGACCGGCCCTGGATCCAGCAGTACGGCATGTACCTGCAACGCCTCCTGCAGGGCGACCTGGGCTACTCGTACCAACTCAACCAGTCCGTCGTCGAGGCGATCAGCCAGCGGCTGCCGAAGACGATGGTGCTGTCGCTGCTGTCGACCGTGCTCGCCATCGTGCTGGCGATCCCGCTCGGCGTGATCCAGGCGGTACGCCGCAACCGCTGGCCCGACTACGCCATCACCTCGCTGTCGCTGCTGGCGTACGCCACGCCCATCTTCTTCATGGGCCTCATGCTGATCATCCTGTTCTCGCAGGTCTGGCCCATCCTGCCGCCCGAGGCCCCGCAGGGGTTCACGGTGGCGGAGGTGCTCGCCGACCCGGCCGGGCTGGTCCTGCCCACGATCACCCTGGCCATCGTCACCATCGCGGTCTACTCCCGGTACGTCCGCTCCGCCATGGTCGACAACCTCACCGAGAACTACGTGCGGACCGCCCGCAGCAAGGGCCTCTCGGAGCGGCGGGTGGTGTTGCGGCACACCCTGCGCAACGGGCTGTTCCCGGTCATCGCGCTGCTCGGCATGTACCTGCCCGCGCTGTTCAGCGGGGCGCTGGTCGTCGAGTCGCTGTTCAACTTCCCCGGCATGGGGCAGCTGTTCTGGCAGGCGGCGCTCAAGCGTGATTTCCCGATCCTGCTCGGGGTCACCGTCATCATCTCGATCGCGACGGTGGTCGGCGCGCTCGTCGCCGACCTGCTCTACGCCGCCGTCGATCCCCGGGTCCGACTTCAGCGGAGCGCGTCATGACCACACTCCCCGAGGCGGTCCGACCAGGCGCCGTCCCCGACCAGCCGGCCGACGCCGAGGCGCCGGTGCGCGGCCTCTGGCGGCAGGGACTTGTCGTCTTCTGCGAGAACCGGCTCGCCCTGGTGGGCCTGGGCCTGTTCGTCCTGCTGGCCGGGATCTGCTTCCTCGGTCCGGTCTTCTACCACACCGACCAGGTGCACACGGACCTCACCGCGGTCCACCTGGCCCCCGGTGACCAGGGGCATCCGCTCGGCACCGACGGGGTCGGCTACGACCAGTTGGGGCGGCTCATGCTCGGCGGGCAGACCTCGATCATCGTCGGGCTCGCCGCCGGGATCCTCGCCACCGCCCTGGGCACGATCTGGGGCGCCGTCGCCGGGTTCGCCGGCGGCTGGGTGGACTCGGCGATGATGCGGGTCGTCGACGCGATGATGTCGATCCCGTCGCTGTTCCTTTTCATGCTGCTCGCCGCCATCGTCACACCGAGCGTGTCGATGCTCATCGTCATCATCGGCGCGTTCGCCTGGCTGGGACCGGCCCGGCTGGTCCGCGGCGACGCACTGACCCTGCGCTCCCGCGAGTACGTCCAGGCCATGCGGGGGATGGGTGGCACCGGCGGCCGGGCGGTGCGCCGGCACATCGTGCCGAACGCCATCGGCACCGTGATCGTCAACGCGACCTTCCAGGTCGCCGACGCGATCCTCTACGTCGCGTACCTGTCCTTCCTCGGCCTCGGCGTCCCACCGCCGGCGGCGAACTGGGGCGGGATGCTCTCCGACGGCCTGGCGGACACCTACAGCGGCCACTGGTGGCTGCTCTACCCGCCCGGCATCGCCATCATCCTCATCGTCCTCGCCTTCAACTTCATCGGCGACGGCCTGCGGGACGCCTTCGAGGTCCGCCTCCGGCGACGCTGACCAGGAGCAGAAAAATGAGCGAATCGACCGGCCGGCACACGCCGGCAGCCGGCGGAGTCCAGCCCCTGCTGGAACTGCGCGACCTCGACACCGACATCGCGCTGCGCCGCGGCACGGTGCACGCCCTGGACGGGGTCAGCCTCCGGGTCATGCCGGGGGAGACCCTCGGCGTCGTGGGCGAGTCGGGCAGCGGCAAGACCATGACCGCGCTCTCGATCATGGGCCTGCTGCCGCCCGGCGGCCGGGTGTCCGGGGGACAGATCCTCTTCGAGGGCCGCGACCTGCGCGCGCTGCCGGCCGACCAGGTACGCCGGATCCGCGGGGTCCGGATGGGCATGGTCTTCCAGGACCCGCTCACCTCGCTCAACCCGACCATGCGCATCGGCGCTCAGGTCGGGGAACCGCTGCGGGTGCACGAGCGGGTCGGCCGGGCGGAGGCCCGGGAGCGGACCATCGAGATCCTCCGCCGGGTCGGGATGCCGCGCCCGGAGCGGATCGTCGACAACTACCCGCACGAGCTGTCCGGTGGGATGCGGCAACGGGTCGCCATCGCGATGGCGCTGGTCTGCTCACCCCGCCTGCTCATCGCCGACGAGCCGACCACGGCGCTCGACGTCACCACCCAGCGGCAGATCCTCGAACTCATCGACGACCTGCGGGACGAGTTCGGGATGGCCGTCGTCCTGGTCACCCACGACCTCGGGGTGATCGCCGGCCGCGCCGACCGGGTCGCCGTCATGTACGCCGGACGGGTGGTCGAGACCGCCGCGACCGCGGAGCTGTTCCGCGCACCGCGGCACCGCTACACGCAGGCGCTCATGGAGGCGCTGCCCGAGGCGGCGATCCGCGAGAGCGGTGAACACGCCCGCCTCTACAGCATTCCGGGCCTGCCGCCGGACCTGTCCCGGCCCCTGACCGGCTGCCGCTTCGCGCCACGCTGCCGGCACGTCACCGACGAGTGCCGGAGCACCGAGGTGACCCTGTCGGCCGGCGCGCACCAGCACGCCTGCCTGCACCCGGTGCCGGCGGAGCCCGCCGCGCCGGTCAGCCGGCCCGCCCCGGTACGGGTCGAGCCGGTGCGGGAGGGCACCGCGGTCGCACCCGCTGAGCCGTCGGCTGAGCCCGTCCTGTCGGTGCGAAACCTGGTCAAGAACTACGCCGCGCACGGGCGCGGGCTGCTGCGCCGGACCGCCGGCCAGGTCAGCGCCGTGGCGGGGGTGTCGTTCGACGTCGGCCCGGGCGAGACGTTCGGGCTGGTCGGCGAGTCCGGCTGCGGCAAGTCCACCGTGGGCCGGCTGGCTGTCGGGCTGGAGCGGCCGAGCGCCGGGCAGATCATGCTGGACGGCACGGACATCGCCGGCCTGGCCGGACGGGAGCGCCGCCGGATGCACCGGCAGGTCCAGCTGATGTTCCAGGACAGCTACGCCGCGATGAATCCGCGAATGCGCGTCGACGCCATCCTCGCCGAACCCCTCGAGATCCAGAAGGTGGGTGGAACGGCGGATCGGCGGGCGCGGATCGCGACGTTGCTCGACCAGGTGGGGCTGTCCCGGCGGGTCCTGGAGCGCTACCCCCACGAGTTCTCCGGGGGCCAGCTCCAGCGCATCGGGCTGGCCCGGTCGCTGGCCCTGCAACCCCGGCTGATCGTCGGCGACGAGCCGGTGAGCGCGCTGGACGTGTCCATCCAGGCGCAGGTCCTCAACCTCATGCGGGACCTGCAGCGTGAGCTCGGCCTGGCGTACGTCTTCATCAGCCACGACCTGTCCGTGGTCGACTACATGGCGGACCGGATCGGCGTCATGTACCTCGGCAAGCTCGTCGAGGTCGGGCCCGCGCGGGACGTGGTCCGCGCCGCCCGGCACCCGTACACGCAGGCGCTCATCGACGCCGTCCCCTCCGTCACGCCGAACGCCGCGACCGTACGCGACGGGGTGACCATCCGGGGCGAGCTGCCCAGTGCGCTGAACCCGCCCACCGGGTGCCGGTTCCGGACCCGGTGCCCCCTGGCCCAGGACGTCTGCGCCACCGAACCCCCGCTGACCGGCGACGCGCACCAGGTGGCCTGCCACTTCCCGCTGCGTCCGGAGTCGGCCGCGGCGTCCGCCCGGGCCGGGGCGGCGGCATGACCACGGTCGAGATCTGCGTGAGCGACGTGCCGACCGCGCTGGTGGCCGAGGCCGCCGGCGCCGACCGGCTGGAGCTGTGCGCCGACCTCGGCCAGGGCGGCACCACCCCGAGCCTGGGGACGGTCGAGGTCGCGCTGCGGACATTGCGCCGGGTGGCCGTACGGGTCATGGTCCGCCCCCGGGGCGGCGACTTCCGGGTGAGCGAGGTCGA
Source organism: Micromonospora sp. NPDC049836 (assembly GCF_044465125.1). Lineage (NCBI taxonomy): Bacteria > Bacillati > Actinomycetota > Actinomycetes > Micromonosporales > Micromonosporaceae > Micromonospora > Micromonospora sp. NPDC049836. The sequence continues at coordinate 492,848 of NZ_JBITLH010000002.1, read as the reverse complement.
GGAGCAGGTCATGCTCGCCGACATCGGGGCCATCCGCGGGCTGCCCAACCCGCACGGTCTCGCGGTCGGGGTGGTGGTCGGTGCCGTCACCGCCACCGGCGGCCTCGATCTGGCCGTGCTGCGGCGCCTCATCCAGGCGGCGGGACCGCTGCCGGTGACGGTGCACAAGGCCTTCGACGAGGTGGGCGACCAGCTGAGGGCGGTCGAGGAGATCATCGACCTCGGGGCCGACGCCGTTCTGACCTCGGGCGGGGCGCCGACCGCGCTGGCCGGCGCCGCGCGGATCGCCGCACTGCGGCAGCGGGCCGGCGACCGGTTGCGGGTCATCGCCGGCGGCGGCATCCGGTCGCACAACGTCCGGCAGGTGCTCGCGGAGACCGGAGCGTCGGCGGTGCACCTGCGGGCGCCGGTGCGCCGCGACGGCCGCGAGGCCACCGACGGCGACGAGGTACGCCGGGTTGCCGACGCCACGCGTGCCGAGGCGTGACCCGAGCGCCGGCCGGTGACCGATAGCTTGTTCAGGGCCGCCCAGCGGGGCAGTGCCCAACGCGGTCGCCCGCGCCGCCGCCGGACCGGCCCCGCTCACTCCCGCGCGGGGTCGCCCTCGTCCGGCCCGCCCAGCCAGCCGCGGATGCCGCCGAGCGCGGTGGGGCCGTAGTCCTCGTCCACGCCGCGGGCCAGGTCCGCGATCGACACCGCGCGCAGCGCGGCGCGCCAGGCGGCGTCGGCGTCGGCCATCGCGCGGGCGACGGGGCACGGCCGGGTGCAGGCCTCCGCCGGCGTGGCCAGCGGGCCGCGCTGGCGGATCTCGGTGCACACGAACGCGGGCGCGGCGCCGTCGACGGCGGCGACCACGTCGAGGACGGTGATGAGGTCGGGCGACCGGGTCAGCACGTAGCCGCCCGCCTTGCCCTGCACGGAGGTCACCAGGCCGGCGCGGGAGAGCGCCTGCAACTGCTTGGCCAGGTAGCTGCCGGAGACGTCATGCAGCTCGGCGAGCCGGGCGGCCGGCACCGGCTCCGTCGCCGTGGTCAGCACCACGCAGCAGTGCAGCGCCCACTCGACCCCACCCGACAGCTTCATCCGACCCCCCTTGACTCGGACAAAGGCTATCCGATTATTGTCTCGGACAAGAATTATCCGAGTTCGGGGCCGGATGCCTCGACGAACCGGGCGTGCCGGGCGGCATGCCGTGGAAGGGTGAGGGCCATGAAGCTCACAGTCATCGGTGGCACCGGACTGATCGGCTCGCAGGTGGTGCGGAAGCTGACCGAGGCCGGGCACGAGGCCGTCGCGGCATCCCCGTCGACCGGCGTCGACCTGCTGTCCGGTGCGGGCCTGGGACAGGCGCTGGCGGGCGCCGACGTGGTCGTCAACGTGGCGAACTCGCCGACCTTCGACGAGGCTTCGCTGGACTTCTTCCGTACCTCGATGAACAACCTGCTGTCCGCCGGGGAGCGGGCCGGCGTCCGGCACCAGGTGGTCCTCTCGATCGTCGGCGTGGACCAGGTCCCGCAGCTCGACTACTACCGGGCCAAGACGCTGCAGGAGGAGCTGCTCCGCCAGGGGCCCACGCCGTACTCCATCGTGCGCGCCACCCAGTTCTTCGAGTTCGTCAACGCGGTCCTGGCCTGGACCTCGGACGACAAGACCGTCCGCCTGCCCGCCACCCCGGTGCAGCCGATGGCCGCCGCCGACGTGGTGGACGCGGTCGTCGAGGTGGCGACCGGGGCGCCGCTGAACGGCATCCGCAACGTCGCCGGCCCGGACGTCTTCGCCCTCGACGAGCTCGGGCGGCTCACCCTCGCCGTCCAGCAGGACGACCGGACCGTGGTCACCGACGACCAGGCCGGCATGTTCGCGGTCGTCGACGGCGACGTGCTCATCGGCGGCCCGGACGCGCGCCGCGCGCCCACCCACTACCGGGACTGGCTCCAGTCGGCCCGCTGACCGCGGCGGACCGACCTCCGCCCGGCAGGACGGGCGAGCGGGTGACGACCGGCAGGGCGAGCGGGCCGGCGAGGGCCGGGCCCTGGTCCTGCCCGGCCGCCCGGCGATGTCACCGCCCCGGGCCGCCCCGGCGGCGTCACCGCCCCGGGCCGTCCCGGTCCGGCCCGCGGTCCGCCCCCGCGCGGAGGCGTTCCACCAGCTCGTGCGCCGCCGCGATGAACCGCGGGTCCGACTCGCAGGGCCGGTGTCCCTGGATCGGCGGTGGGACGCTGTCGCCCGGCGGGGCCACCACGTCGGTGGGGTCGCGCAGCCGGCGGTCCACGGTTGCCGCCGGGTCGCCGGCCGTGGCGGGCGGGACCGGCCGGTGGGCGGAGAAGATCCAACCGCCGACCGGGTCGGTGTCGCGCCACAGGTTCACCCACCGCCAGCCGAGCCGGGCCCCGACCTCGTGCAGCACCTCGTCGTCGAGGTAGGCGGGGAAGAGCCGGGCGTAGAGCCGGCGCAGCGGTGAGGCGTGGGTGAGCAGGGCCACCCGGCCGCAGACCCCGGGCGGCAGCTGGAGCACCGCCGCGGCGGCCAGGACCGACCCGTGGCTGTGCCCGGTGAGCAGGACCGCCTGACCGCGCCCGACCAGGTAGGTGATCCGCCGGGTCAGCTCCGGCACGGCCCGTTCGGCGTAGCAGGGCGGCGCGAACGGGTGCGCGGCCCGGGGCCAGAACGTGCCCAGGTCCCACAGCACGCCGACGTGGCGGCGGAACCCGGCCGTGCGGTGGGCGAAGATCCCGCCGAGCAGCAGGCCGAGAACGACCAGCGCGATCAGCCAGCTGCCGGCCGCGATGGCGAAGCTGACCAGGTCGGCGGGCAACCCCGCGAACCGCTCGACGACGTCACCGGGACCCACCCGCAGCAGGCCGACGGTGGTGGTGGCCGTGCCGACGGCGGCCAGGCCGGCGTAGACCACGGTCAACGGGATCAGCAGCTCGGTGAACCGGGCGTGGGCGACGGCCTCCCGCACCTGCCGCAGTCGCGGCCCGGCCTCCGCGCGGTCCGGATGGTCGCGAGCCACGATCGCCGCCGCCGCGCGCCGCCGGTGGGGGCGGGAGATCAGGGTCACCAGTCCCGCGACCAGCAGGGTGATCAGTACCGTCCGGAAGAAGCCGAAGATCGCCCAGGCGTACGCCTGGGACGGGCCGGCGGCCAGTCCTGCCGCGGTCTGCGTGTCCCGGTCCAGGAAGTCCGCCACCCGGTAGACCAGCTCCGCGGAGAACGCCGCCGCCAGGCTGATCGCGGCGGCCGCGATCACCAGCGCGCCCAACCCGAACAGCGGCGTGCCGGCCGGCCGGCGGTCCCGGCGGACGAGCAGCACCGCCGCCAGGGCGGCCAGCAGCGCCGTCTGACTGACGAACAACCCGGTGAGCAGGGCGTCGTAGCCGGGCAGGCCGGCCTCCTCGGGCCAGCGCTGCGGGGCGGCCAGGACATCGGCCGCCGCCGCGGGGGTCAGCACGAGCGCGATGGTGCGCAGCACGCTCGCCACCCGGTCGAGGCGCCGATCGGCGGGGGACCGGTCGATCAGCGCCGGGGTGCAGAGCAGGACCGCGCAGGCGGTCAGGACCGCCCCGGTGAGAACCGCCAGCACGAGCGTGCCGGCCGAGTCGGTGGCGGCGAGCCGGGTGGCGAGCAGGGCGGCGTCCAGGGTCGCGAACGCGGCCGCGACGTGCAGGGAACGCAGCCGGCGCACCAGCGGTTCGGCGTCCCACCGGCCGACGCCGCCGAGCCGGTGCCCGGAGACGCCCTCCTCGGGCGCCCGGAAGGCCTCGTACACCCGTCCCAGGCGGGTGCTGCCCCGCCAGATCAGCCCGACGGCGGCGGCCGGCACCAGCGCCAGCACCACCAGGCGCACCCCGGCCGGCCGCCCGCCCAGCCAGGACAACCAGCTCCGGCCGGCCAGGCAGGGCGGCGAGCCCAGGCACTTCCAGGCGATCAGGTCCAGGGCGACCCCGGCGACGGCGAGCACGTAGAGCACGGTGAGGCTGAGCGCCAGCAACCGGCACAGGGACCGGACGATCAGGTCCGAGCCGGGGTTCGCCGGGCGCATCCAGATCGCCACGTTGATCAGCATGAACGGCAGCAGGAGCACCATCGCCAGGGTCCCGGCCACGGTCCCGGTGGGCAGGTCGGCCCAGCGGTACGCCTCCAGCGTCACCCGGTCGCCGCCGGGGCTGCCCCCGTCGCGGCGCGCCCGGTAGAAGCCCCCGCTGGCGTCGCCGGCGACCTGCTCGACCGACGGCACGTCCAACCCCGGTCCGGCGCCCCCGCTGGCGGCACCGTGGATCCGCAGCTCGACCACGTCGTCGGAGCTTTCCGGCCCGGTCGACCGTGCTGCTGCCTCCGACATCGGCCCCCCGGGTCGTCTCGGGGGGTCGGCACCGGGTGCACCCGGCGCGGGGACGGCCCCGTTGTGCGGGCCGGTAGACGGTCGGCTGCCCGACCCGGTTGGCGGCGGGCAGGACGGTAGCGGCCCGCGTCCTCGTTCCAGGCTAGGAGGGCGGCCGGGGCGCTGCCCCGGCTTTGCCGGGTCGCGACCGCTTGCATGGCAGCGGGCGCCCCGGGGCCCGCGGGCCCCGGGGCGGCCCGATCAGGCGAGGTCGAGCTGGACGGTGGCGATCTCCCAGGCCCGCAGCGGCAGCCGGACCCGGCCGTCGGCGTCGACCGGCAGCGGTTCGCCGGCCCGGCCGAGCAGGTCGGCCCGGCACGCGCCGCGCAGCGGCACGCCGCCCAGCACCGCGACGGTGTCCACCGGGGTCTGCGCCACCAGCCGTACCTCGGTGCGGCCGGCCCGGTCGCGCACGCTGGTCAGCGCCACGCCGGCGCCCTCGACACCGAGCCCGACCGCCGGCCCGGGCAGCGGGACGCCCGGGTCGGCGGTGCCGGGGAAGGCCAGCAGCTCGTGCCGGTACGCCTCGGCGGCCGCCACCACGCCGGCCTCGTGCCAGCCGCCCCGGTAGGGCAGCACCGCCAGGTCGACGGTGCGGGCGCCCCGGCACTGCGCCTCGGGCGTCGGCAGTTGCGGGCCGGCGGGCTCGTCGCGCAGCGCGTGCCGGTTGCGCGACAGCATCCCGATGGACCGCAGCACGGTGACCGCCAGCTCGCGGCCCGAGTCGGTCAGCTCGTACTCGGTGGGCTGGGTCAGCAGCACCGCGAGCGCGCCGTCCGCCCCACCGGCGGCCACGAAGCCGTTGGCCGGGAAGGTGGGCAGCGGCACCTCACCGCCGCCACCCTCCGCGGTCAGGCCGCGCGCCACGACGGCGAACTGGCCCTCGGCGTACGAGGTGTCGGCCGGGGACGGCAGCGGCAGGTGCAGCCGGACCCGGTGGTCGTCGCAGCGGTTGTCGAACTCGACGCGCAGCCGGACGAACGGCTCACCGCAGCGCAGCTCGACCCGGGTGGTCACGGTGATCGGCTCCCGGTCCACGGCCCGGGAGCCGGCGTCCACGTCGGCGGCCACCGGCCAGCGGTACTCCCGCAGCACGTCCAGGACGGCCACCAGCGGCCCGTCATGGCGCACCACGGTGCGTACCGCCCGCGGCTTGTCGACCAGTTCGTCGGCCGCCGGCGGGGCGTAGTTGTAGCTGTCGCCCACGTCGCCGCCGTCGACGATCCGGCCGACCCCGTCCACGGCGACCCCGTCCGGGGTGGCCAGGGTGAGCGTCCCGTCCTCGGCGACGTCGACCCGGAGCAGGCCGTTGTCGAGTCCGCGGCCGGCCACCGTGACCGGGGCGGCGGCGGGTGCCGCGGTCGCCGGCAGCGGCGCCGGCCGGACCGCGGCGCGCCCCAGCGCGGGCACCTCGACCAGGGCGGCGACGGTGGCCCGGGGCGCGGCGAGGATCCGTACCCGCCACCGGTCGGGCTGCCCGGCGGCGGCGAGCGCCAGCCGGACGTCCTCGACGTCGAAGGCCGGGTCGCCGTGCCGGGCCACCTGGAAGGTGAGGGTGGCGTCGTCGGGCGAGACGGACCAGGCGGTGACCTCCTGGCCGTAGAGCTCCCGGCCGTGCACCCGGGTGAGCACGGCCGGCAGGTCCGCCGCCGGCACCACGTCGTCGGCGAGCAGCGTGCGGGCCCGGTCGAGGATCTGCGCGGCGACGGCGCGCCCGGTGGCGTCGGTGAGCGCCACGCCGCCGTCGGCCGGCACCGCCACGTCCAGGCGCACCAGGGCGGTCCGCGCCGCCGGGGTGGGGTTGAACAGCAGGTAGCCGTCGCGGGGCACGGCGGCGGCCAGCCGGGCGCCGACCAGGTCGCAGACCGCCCGGCCGAGCTGGTCGGCCTCGGCGAGGCGGGCGGCGACCTGCTCGGCGGTCTCGTCGCAGCCGCAGCCGGTCACCGAGTCGTGGCAGCTGGCGTCGATCAGCCGGGTCCAGGCCATGTCGAGGAACCGCTGCACGGACCCGTCGTGGGTGAGCGCGGCGAGCGGTTCGGCGTACCGCTCGACGCGCCGCTCGGCGCGGTTCATCGCCCGCTTGAGGTGCGCGCGCACGGAGATCACGCCGGGCAGGATGTTGGCCCGGGCGTGCGAGCGCAGCTCGCCGCGAACGACCGGCAGGCCGTCGACGGTGGCCGGCTGGGTGGCGAAGTACTCGGCGAGGGTGCCCAGCCGCAGCCGGGTGCCGGCGAGGTCGGCGGTGGCCAGCAGGTCGGGGGCGTCCGGCGCCGGGGCGGCGTGGTCGGTGCCGTACATGGCCAGGACCGGGGTGTCGTCGCCGGCCGGCCGCCACCCGGCGAGCCGGTCGGCGAGATCACCGGCCCGGCGGGTGACCTGAGCGGGATTCTCCATCAGGGCCGCGGCGTTGCCGTAGCCGCCGGGCAGGTACTGGGTGCGGATCGTCGTGCCGTCCGGGGCCTGCCAGGCGAAGGCGTGCTGGTGCACCCGCTCCGGCACGCCCCGGAACACGCAGGCGTGCGCGAGCCCGGCGCCGGCCAGGAGCTGCGGCATCTGGGCGATGTGGCCGAACATGTCCGGCAGGTAGCCGACCGGCATGGCGCCGCCCAGGTCGGCGCTGCGGGCCAGCCCGCGTTCCAGGTTGCGGACGATGTTCTCGCCGGAGCAGAGGAACTCGTCCAGCAGGATCTGCCAGGGGCCGACCGACAGCCGGCCGGCGCGGACCAGGTCGATCACCTGCTCCCGCCGCTCCGGGCGGACCTCCAGGTAGTCGTCCACCGCGGCGAGCTGCCCGTCCAGGGTGAACCGCTGCCGCGGGTCGTGCTCCATCCGGTCGAACACGTCGTCCAGCAGCGCCACCAGGCGCAGCCGGAACCGCTGGAACGGCTCGTACCACTCGCGGTCCCAGTGCGTGTGCGGGACCACGATGATCTCGGTCGGTCGTGTCATCAGCTCGCCGCCTCTCCGCCGATCGCCGCCCCGGTCAGCTCCCCGTAGCGGCGTACCACCTGCTGGCTGGTCCGGATGTCGGTCGCGCCCTCGGCGATGCCGGTCAGCGGGGCGGCCCCCGCGGTGACCATCGCGTGGAACGCGACCAGTTCCTGCTCGAACGCCTCGATCACCGACCGGTACGCGGCCCGCCGCTCGCCGCCGCCGTGCTCGTCCACCACGGTGAGCGTGGTGGGCGCGTTGAGCAGGTACGGCGAGGGGAACACCAGCTCCAGCGAGCCGCCGGCGTGGTGCAGGGTGACCGTCTCCCGGTACGCGGGGTAGTCCGGCAGGTTGAGCCACCGGATGCCGTAGCGCGCGCCGCCCGGCAGCCGTCCGCTGATCTCCACCGACGGCTCGGCCGGTCCGTGCGGGCCGAGCGGCCAGGTGGCGACCTGCTCCACGGTGGCCGGTGCCCCGGTGAAGAGCCGCAACAGCGACAGGTCGTGCGAGATGCTGTTGATCAGGATCTGGTAGAGGGCGCGCGCGCCCGGGTCGGCGCCGACGGCGGCGTCGAGCAGCGCGTGGTCCGCGGCGGTCAGCCGGGCCACCTCGTCGACCGGCAGGTCGCCGGGGGCCGGCGGTAGGTTGGCGAAGCGCAACTGCCGGTCGCCGCCGGCGTGCAGCACGGTCACCTCCACGGCGTGCACCCGCGCCGCGCCGCCGAGCTCGGCCAGCAGCCGCCCGGCCTCGGCCACCGCCGGGTCGTACTGCTTCATGTAGCCGACCATCAGCGCCGGGGCGCCGGCGCCCAGCTCGGCCAGGCGGGCGGTCTCGGCGACGGTGTAGGCCAGCGGCTTCTCGCAGAGCACCGGCAGGCCGGCGCGCAGCGCCAGCGCGGCCAGTTCGCCGTGCGAGCCGGAGGTGGCCAGCAGCACGGCGTCGCAGCCGCCGTCGGTCACCATCCGGGCCGCGTCGGTGTGCCGGCGGGCGGGTTCGACGCCGTACCGGTCGCCCAGCTCGGTCACCCGGGCCGGGGACAGGTCGGCCAGCGCGACGATCTCGAACAGGTCGCCGCGGCGTTGCAGCAGCGGCAGGTGCACGGTGCGGGCGATGATGCCCAGCCCGGCCACCGCGATCCGGATCCGCTTGCCCGGCTCGGTCATCGCAGCGCCTCCTCGAGCCAGCGGAGGTTGGCGTGCTGGTCGGCCCGGATCCGGTCGAGCGCCCCGCCCTCGGGGGCGTCCTGCTCGATCACCAGCCAGCCGGTGTAGCCGATCTCGTCGAGGCCGGCGAGCACCCCGGCGAGGTCCACGTCGCCGTGGCCCAGGGCGCAGAAGCCGCCGGCGGCGACCATGTCCATGAGCCCGCCGCCGGCGGCCCGGACCCGGGCGTGGACGGCGAGGTCGGCGTCCTTCAGGTGCACCTGCCCGATCCGCCCGGCCCAGCGGCGCAGCGCGGCCACCGGGTCGCCGCCGGCCAGCGTCAGGTGCCCGGTGTCCAGGCAGATGGCGATGTCGGTCAGCTCGAGCAGCCGATCGGCCTCCGCCTCGGTCTCCACGTCGGTGCCGAGGTGATAGTGGAACACCGGTTCCAGGCCGCGGTCGCGGCACCGGTCGGCGGCCTGCTGCACCCGCGCCGCGAAGTCCGGCCAGGCGGCGGCGGGCAGCGCCGAGGCCAGGTCGGTCGGGGTGCCCGGCCGGGCCATCCGGGCCGGGTTGCCGGGGCAGGCCAGCGTCGGCCGGGGCGCGAACCGGGCGTCGCCGGCCGGCGCCGCGGTGAACACGTCGAGCGCGGCGTCGAGCTGGGCCAGGTCCGCGGCGAAGCCGGCCGGGTCGGCGAAGCGCAGGTCGACCCAGCCGCCGGCCAGCCCGATGCCGGCCGTGGCCAGCCGCCGCACGAGGGCCTGGCCGGCGCCGAGGTAGCCGATCGGGCCGGAATCCACCCCGGTGTAGCCGTCGCGGGCCAGGTCCGCGAGCAGGTCGTCGGGGCCGACGGGTGCGTCGGCGGTCCGGTAGATGCCGTAGTTGACGGGGGCGCCGGCCACCCGGGTGCGTCCGGTCAGCTGCACAGTGCGATCACCTCCATGCGGTGGGACTCCAGGACGTGCAGCCCGTCGCCGGCCGGTAGCAGGCACCGGTCGCCGCGGACCAGCCGGTGCCGCCCGTCCGGGTAGGCCAGCAGCGCGCCGTCGGCGTCGAGCACCAGCAGCTCGTCGCCGAGGCGCAGCAGCAGCGGCCCGTCGGGGGCGGCGGAGACGGCGGTACGGCCGCCGCGCAGCGCGTCCAGCACGGCGTCGCCCGGCGGCGGGTCGCCGCCGGCGAGCACCCAGGTGGTGGGGGAGCCGGGTGGCGCGTCGTCGCCGGGGCGGTGGAAGTCGCTGCCGCCGATCGCCACCACGTCCGGCCGCCAGGCCCGCGCCCAGGCCAGCGGGGCACCCCAGGTGCGGTCCCACCAGCCGGAGTGCCACACCTCGACCAGCGGGGTGCGCTCGGCCAGCGGCTGGCGCCAGGCGCAGTCGCCGCCGAGCGGGTGGTTGACCGACATCAGCCCGCCGTCGCGCCGGGCGGTGGCGAGCCACTCGTCGGGCGGCCGCCGGAAGTCGACCCAGCCGACCGGGCCGAACACGTTGGCGTGCCCCCGGTCGGTGGTGACCTCCTGGCCGGGCAGCAGGGTGATGCCGTAGCGGGCGCCGGCGGCCGGCAGCCACGGGTGGTGGCTGACGGTGTTGTGGTCGGTGACGGCGAGGAAGTCCAGGCCCCGGCCGGCGGCGAGCGCGGCCAGCTCGTCGATGGTGGAGCTGCCGTCGCTGTGCACGGTGTGCGCGTGCAGGTCGCCGGCGAGCCAGCGCCGGCCGTCGACGGTGGGCAGGTCGCGGCGGGGCGGCCGGTCCGGGCGGGGTGGCGCCGCCGGTACGGGTGGCGCGGGCGGCGGCGTGCCGCTGGTGGTGGCGGTGACCTCGTAGTCCAGCCCGTCGGGCGGGATGCGGTGCAACCGCAGCAGCACCTGCCACTCGCCGGGTTCCAGCTCGCCCGGCAGGTAGCCGGGGGTGGCCCAGTCGGCGGCCACCGTGTAGCCGTCGCGGGCACCCCCGGACCAGCCGCGGAAGCCGGCCGGACCGACGCAGCCGAGGTCGAGCACCCCGGCCTGGCGCGGGTAGTCCAGCCGGACGGTGAGCGCGGCGGTGCCGGGCGCCACGGTGACCGGCAGGGCCCGGAGCACGTCGTCGGCGCGGTCCTGCAGGGTCCACCTGCCCCGGTGCACGACCACGGTCAGCTCCGGGCGGCGACGCCCGCGCGGGGCGCCGGCACGCCGGCGGGCGGGGCGGCGGTGACCAGGTTGCCGTCGCGGTAGAGCAGCGACCGGCCGGGGCGGGGCACCACCCAGCCGGTGTCGCCCGGCTCGGGTTCGCTCCCCTCCGGCACGACCACCTGCACGCTGGTCCGGCCCGCGCCCGCGCCCGCGTCGCCGGCCACCGCGCCCGCGTCGCCGGCCGCCGGGCCCGTGCCGGGCTCGTCGGCGGCGTCCGGGTCGTCGGCGGGTACGTCCAGCGAGACCAGGGAGACGCTGCCCAGGTTCTCCACCACCACGACCTCGCCGGTCAGCGCGCCGTCGACGGGGCTCGCGGAGTAGTCGAGGTATTCCGGGCGCACCCCGTAGACCAGCCGCTCGCCGTCGGTGACCCGGTCCCGGGCGTCCTCGGGCAGCGGTAGCCGGGCCCGGGCCACGGCCAGTTCGTCGCCGTGCACCCGAGCGGCGACCAGGTTCATCGGGGTGGAGCCGATGAAGCCGGCCACGAAGGTGTTCGCGGGGCGGCGGAACACCTCGGTGGGGGTGCCGACCTGCCGGATCCGGCCGCCCTCCATCACCGCGATCCGGTCGGCCAGGGCGAGCGCCTCGGCCTGGTCGTGGGTGACGAAGACGGTGGTGACGCCGAGTTCCCGTTGCAGGCGCTTGAGGAAGGTACGGGCCTCCAGCCGCAGCCGGGCGTCCAGGTTGGACAGCGGCTCGTCGAGCAGGAACACCTGCGGGTGGCAGGCCATCGCCCGGGCCAGGGCGACGCGCTGCTGCTGGCCGCCGGAGAGCTGCCCGGGGCGGCGGTCCAGCAGGCCGGCCAGGCCCAACTCGTCGGCGGTCTCGGCGGCCTTGCCGGCGCGGCTGCGCCGGTCGACCTTCTTGATCCGCAGCGGGTAGGCGATGTTGTCCCGCACCGTCATGTGCGGGAAGAGGGCGTAGTCCTGGAAGACCATGGCCACGTCGCGCCGGCCGGGCGGCAGGTTGGTGACGTCCCGCTCGCCGATCCGCACGCTGCCGCCGGAGGCGACCTCGAGGCCGGCGATGGTGCGCAGCAGGGTGGTCTTGCCGCAACCGGACGGGCCGAGCAGGGCGAAGAACTCGCCGTCGGCGATCTCCAGGTCGAGGGCGTCCAGGGCGCGTACCCCGCCGGGGTAGACCTTGGTCAGCTCGCGCATGGTGATGGCGGACATCAGCGCTTGATCCCTCCGTGGAAGCGGAACCCGTACCGGCTGCTGACGAAGACGAACATGAGCGCCACCGGCAGCGAGTAGAGCAGCGAGAAGGTGGAGAGCAGCCGCAGGTCGGCCTGCCCGCCCTCGGTGTAGAGGGTGTACATGATCACCGCGGCGGGGGCTTTGTCCGGCCCGCGCAGCAGCAGGAACGGCACCAGGAAGTTGCCCCACACGTTGGCCACCGCCCACACCCCGACGGTGGCCAGGCCGGGGCGGACCAGCGGCACCACGATGTGCCGCATGATCTGCAACGGGCTGGCCCCGAAGACCCGGGCCGACTCCTCGTAGGACGTCGGGGTGGAGTCCATGAAGTCCTTGAGGATGAAGATGGCCGCCGGCAGCAGCCCGCCACTGAGGATCAGGATGACGCCGAGCCGCGAGTCGATCAGGTTGAGCCGGAAGGCCAGCTCGAACAGCGGCACCATGGTGGCCGTGCCGGTGACGATCGACGAGAGCAGCAGCAGCCCGTAGAGCAGCGCGTCGCGGCCGGGCACCCGGACCCGGCTCAGCGCGTACGCGGCGAGCGCGGCGAGGGTCACCACCAGGACGGCGGTGCCGGCGGCCAGGTAGACCGAGTTGAGCAGCGAACTCAGCGCGTACGGGTTGTCCAGCAGGGCGCGGAAGTTGTCCAGGGTGAACGTGGGCAGCGAGGCGGTGACCGTCGGGGTGTCGTCGAACGGGGCGGTGGCCAGCCACAGCAGCGGCAGCGCGAAGAAGCCCAGCACGAGGCAGAGGAAGGTGTAGCGGCCGACCTGGGCGAGCAGGTGGCGGACCGCGACGGTGGGCCGGTCGCCGGTCGGCTCGGTGGTGGGCGCGGGGGTGGCCGTGCTGGTCACGCCGCCTCCTTCCGCCGGCCCAGCATGCGCAGGTAGACCAGCGCGATGACCAGGTTGATCAGCAGCATGACGAACGAGATGGCGGCGCCGAAGCCGAGTTCGCCGCCGGAGAGCGCCACCTTGTAGACGTAGACCGGCAGGATCTCCGAGCGCTGCTCGGGCCCGCCTGCGGTGATCAGGAACGGCGCGAAGTCGTTGAACGTCCAGAGGCTGATCAGCAGCAGGTTGGTCAGCACGTGCCCGCGGATGTGCGGGAAGACCACGTCGCGCAGTTGCTGCCAGGTCGAGGCGCCGGCCAGCCGCGCGGTCTCCAGGTGCGAGCGGGGGACGTTCTCCAGCGCGGCGGCGTAGAGCATCATCGAGAACGCGGTGCCGCGCCAGGTGTTGAACACGATGATCGACAGCATCGGGTGGTCGAGCAGCCAGGCCGTGCCGGGGATGCCGAGCAGCGCGTTGAGCGTGCCGGCGTCCCGGTCGAGCAGGGCGATCCAGAGGAACGCGACCACCGAGCTGGGCAGGATCCAGGAGAGCAGGACGAACCCCTCGACCAGCCGGCGCAGCGGGCCGCGCCGGTCGCGCAGCGCGAACGCGATGGCGAAGCCGAGGCCGGCCTGCCCGATGACCGCCGAGCCGAGGACGAACTGCAGGGTCAGCAGCAGCGAGGTGCGGAACCGCTCGTCGCCGAGGGCCCGGGTGTAGTTGTCCAGGCCGACGACCTCGGGGTGGGCGGCGGCCAGCCCGGTCAGCCGGTAGTTGGTCACGCCCAGGTAGATCGTCCAGGCCGCCGGCACCACCAGGAAGACCAGGATGAGCACCATGGCGGGGACGAGGAACCCGGTGGCCCGGGCCCGGCCGAGCCCGGCGGCGTCGGGGGCGGGGGAGGCGCCCGGAACCGGGCGCGCTCCCTCGACCACCTCGTCAGGAGGTGACGTTACCTGGACCACCGACGAGCCCTTCGACCTTCTTCTGGTACGCCGTGGCGGCCTCCTCGGCGCTCTTGCCCGACGCGGCGGCCGCGGTGGCCTCCTGGAGTGCGACCGACACCTGCGGGTACACCGCCAGCGGCGGCCGGTACGCGGTCAGCGGCAGCACCTTCTCGGTGATGTAGCTGAGCATCGGGTCGCCGGCGAGGACCTCCTTGTTGACGTCCTGCCGCGCGGTGATCCGCGCCTCGCCGGCCAGTTCGGCCTTGACCGCCTCGGCCGAGTGCATGAACGACAGCAGTTCCCAGGCCTGGGACGGGAACTTGGAGTTCGGGTTGAGCGTGCGGACGCCGCCGCCGGACATGCTGACGAAGTCCTGCCCGCGGAGCCCGGCGCCGGGCTGCTTCGCCGGGATCATCGCGTACCCGACGGTGGTGTCCCGGTCGGCCATCTTGGCGATGCCGTCCTTCGGGTTGATGACGCTGCGCCAGAAGTAGTCGCCCTCGGCGAGGATGCCGATCTTGCCGGCGGCGAACTCGGCGAAGGACTTGTCCCGCCCCTTCGCCTCCTGCTGCAGCTTCGGGTCGCCCAGCCCGCCGCCGTAGACCTTGGTGTAGAAGTCGAGCATGTCCTTGACCGGCTGGGTGGCGCCGGCCCACTTGCCGTCCTTGTAGACCTCGCCGCCGGCGCCGGCCAGCAGCGGCAGCGCGCCCTGCATCGCGGTGGCCTCGCCCATCGCGGTGCCGGCGTTGATCTGGATCGGGGTCACCCCGGGCAGCGCCTTGAGCTTGGCGCCGGCGTCGAGGATCTCCTGCCAGCTCTTCGGCTGCCAGTCGGCGGGCAGGCCGGCCTGGGCGAAGAGCTTCTTGTTGTAGTAGAGGACCCGGCCGTCGGTGCCGAGCGGGATGGCGTAGCGCTTGTCCTCGAACGAGCCGAGCCCCTGGACGCTGTCCGGGATCTGCGACCAGCCCTCCCAGGAGTCGACCTGGTCGCCGGCCACCTCGGCCAGCGGCTTGAGGTAGCCGGCCTGGGCGAACTCGCCGATCCAGATGCCGTCCACGGCGATGACGTCGGCGCCGCCCTTGGACCGCAGGTCCAGGGCCAGCTTGGTCTTGTACTGCTCGTCGTCGACGCCGCTGGGCACGAAGGTCACCTTGGCGGTGACGCCCTTGGCCTTCTGCGCCTCGACGAACTTGGGGATGACCCACTTCTCGATCCACTCGGCGCCGGCGGAGTTCTTGCCGCCCGCGATGGAGTTGGCCGCGATGGTCAGGGTGATGTTCTTGGCGTCCTTGCCGGCGGGCTCGTCGGACCCGCCGCAGGCGGTGCCGGTGAGGGCGACTGCGGTGAGCGCGGCGAGCACGCCCGCGGCACGTCTCGGCTTGGCTGACATGGGCTGTTTCCCTTCGCAAGGAGTGACTTCGAAGAGACTCGCGAGGTCGCCCGCCGGCCGCACGTCCGCTGCCGGCGGTGCTTGCGGCCACAATGTCATGACAGCCTGACGACGTAAATACCTGTCACTGAAATGAGCGCGAAACATCCACCGGTCACCGCTCGGCGACGGTGATCTCCAGGGAGTAGCGGCTGGCCCGGTAGATGTGCGCGCCGTGCTCGACGTAGCGGCCCTGGTCGTCGTACGCGGTGCGGGTCATGGTGAGCAGCGGCGCGCCGCGCCGCTCGGCCAGCATCTGCGCCTCCGCGGCGGTCGCCGCCCGCGCCCCGATCCGCTGGTGGGCGCCGCGGATCCGGCGGCCGCCGGCGCGCAGGATCGCGTAGAGACCGTCGGCCTGCAACGCCTCCATGGTGAGCCGCGGCCGGTCGAGCGGGAGCCAGTTCTCCATCACCGCGAGCGGCTCGCCGTCGGAGAAGCGCAGCCGGCGCAGGTGCTGCACCTCGCCGCCCGGCGGCAGGCCGAGCGCCGCCGCCACGGCCGGCGGGCAGGCCACGGTGGCCAGTTCCAGCACCGAGGTGGACGGTTGCTGGCCGGCCCGGACCAGGTCGTCGTGGAGGCTGGTCAGCTCGACGGCCCGACGGACCTCACCCCGCACCACCTGGGTGCCGACCCCGCGCCGGCGTACGATCAGTCCCTTGTCGACCAGGTGCTGGATGGCCTGGCGCACGGTGGGCCGGGACAGCCCCAGCCGGTCGGCCAGTTGCAGTTCGCTGTCCAGCCGGTCGCCGGGGGCCAGCTCACCGCGCTGGATCGCCGCGGCGAACTGCTCGGCGACCTGGAAGTAGAGCGGGATCGGGCTGCTGCGGTCGACCGCGATCTCGGGGCCGGTCACGGGTGCCTCCTCGCTTCGACTGTGCGGGGATCGGGGCGCGTTGATGGGCGCCACTGTACCGAAGCGATCACCCTGAGCAGAGGGAGGATGTCATGACAACACATTGACACAACTCGCAGGGCACTGTTACCAATCAGGGACGGGATCGAGCCGGCGGGGCAGGCCGACGCCGGCCGGGACGGAGGGCGCCGCATGCTCGATGTGCTCACCATCGGCCGGGTCGGGGTGGACATCTACCCGTTGCAGATCGCCACGCCGCTGGCCGAGGTCGAGACGTTCGGCCGGTTCCTCGGCGGCAGCGCCACCAACGTGGCGGTCGCGGCCAGCCGGCAGGGGCTGCGGGCCGGGGTGATCACCCGCACCGGCGCGGACGCGTTCGCCGACTACGTGCACCGGGCGCTGCGCGAGTTCGGGGTGGACGACAGCCAGGTCCGCCCGGTCGACGGGCTGCCCACCCCGGTGACCTTCTGCGAGATCTTCCCGCCGGACCACTTCCCGCTCTGGTTCTACCGCACCCCCACCGCCCCGGACCTGCAGATCCGCCCCGACGAGCTGGACCTCGACGCGATCACCGGCGCCGGCGTCCTCTGGCTCACCGGCACCGGCCTGTGCCAACAGCCCAGCCGGGCCGCGCACGCCGCCGCGCTCGCCGCCCGCCGCGGCCGCCCGCACACCGTGCTGGACCTGGACTACCGGCCGATGTTCTGGCCCGACCCGGCCGCCGCGCACGCCGCCGTCGCGGAGGCGCTGCCGCACGTCACCGTGGCCGTCGGCAACCTCGACGAGGTGGAGGTCGCGGTCGGCACCCGCGACCCGGACCGGGCCGCCGAGCTGCTGCTCGACCGCGGGCCCCGGCTCGCCGTGGTCAAGCTCGGCCCGGCCGGGGTGCTGGCCCGCACCGCCGAGCAGAGCGTCCGGGTGCCGCCGGTGCCGGTGGACGTGGTCAACGGGCTCGGCGCCGGCGACGCCTTCGGCGGGGCGCTCTGCCTCGGGCTGCTGCGCGGCTGGCCGCTGGCGCGGACGCTGCGCTTCGCCAACGCCGCCGGCGCGATCGTCGCCTCCCGCCTGGCCTGCTCCGCCGCCATGCCCGACTACGCCGAGACCGCCGCGCTGGCCGGGGACGCCGCGCCGGGACCGCCGCCGTCGACCGCCGTCCTGACAGGAGAAGACCGGTGAGCACCGAGTACGACGCGCTGACCCGCACCCGGGCGCACCGGCCGCAGGCGATCGCCGAAGCGGCCGCCCGCCGTACCCGCCGACCCTGGCCCGAGCCGGGCCGGCCGCTGTTCGTCATCGCCGCCGACCACCCGGCCCGCGGCGCCCTCGGGGTGCGGGACCGGCCGATGGCCATGGCCGGCCGGGTGGACCTGCTCGACCGGCTGCGGGTGGCGCTGTCCCGGCCGGGCGTCGACGGGGTGCTCGGCACCCCGGACATCCTGGAGGACCTGCTGCTGCTCGGGGCGCTGGAGAACCGGCTGGCGATCGGCTCGATGAACCGGGGCGGCCTCTCCGGCGCCACCTTCGAACTCGACGACCGGTTCACCGCGTACGACGCCGACAGCATCGCCGCGATGCGTTACGACGGCGGCAAGATGCTCTGCCGGATCGATCCCGACGACCCGGCCACCGCCGCCACCCTGCAGGCCTGCGCCCAGGCGGTCACCGCGCTGGCCGCGCACCGCACCGTGGCCCTGGTCGAGCCGCTCTGGGTGACCCGCCAGGACGGCCGGGTCAGCGCCGACCTGCGCCCGGAGGCGGTGATCCGGGGCGTCAGCGTCGGGCAGGCGCTCGGCGCCACCAGCGCGTACACCTGGCTGAAGCTGCCGGCCGTCGACGAGATGGAACGGGTGATGGCGGCGACCACGCTGCCGGTGCTGCTGCTCGGCGGCGACCCGGTGGAGGCGCCCGAGGTGGTGTACGCGCGCTGGGCGCGGGCGCTGCGGCTGCCCGGCGTACGCGGACTGGTGGTCGGCCGGGCGCTGCTCTACCCGCCCGACGACGACGTCGCCGCCGCGGTGGACCTGGCCGGCTCGCTGCTGCCCACCGGGCAGGACGCGTGAGGACCGCGGACGCCCACCTGCGCTGGGGCGACGCCGCCCGCGCGCCGTGGGCGCTGGAACTCACCCCCGAACGGGCCGGCTGGACCTACGCCGGGCTGCGGGTGCTCACCCTGCCCGCCGGCGGCGAGGTCAGCTTCGCCACCGGTGACGAGGAGATGCTGGTCCTGCCGCTGGCCGGCGCCGCCACCGTGCACTGCGACGGGCTGCGGCTCGCGCTGACCGGGCGGGACTCGGTGTTCGCCTCGGTCAGCGACTTCGCCTACCTGCCCCGCGACGCCGACGTGACGATCCGCGGCACCGGGCGGTTCGCGCTGCCGTCGGCCCGGGCCACCCGCCGGCTGTCGCCCCGCTACGGCGCGGCCCGGGACGTGCCGGTGGAGCTGCGCGGCGCCGGCGCGGCCAGCCGGCAGGTCAACAACTTCTGCGCGCCGGAGGCCTTCGACTGCGACCGGCTGGTCGCCGTGGAGGTGCTCACCCCCGGCGGCAACTGGTCGTCGTACCCGCCGCACAAGCACGAGCAGGACCGGACGTACGGCGACGGGCGGGTGGAGGCCGCCCTGGAGGAGGTCTACTACTTCGAGGTGGCCGGCGGCGAACCCGGCGCGGGCCCGGTCGGCTACCAGCGGGTGTACGGCACCGCGGACCGGCCGATCGACGTGCTGGCCGAGGTGCGCACCGGCGACGTGGTGCTGGTCCCGTACGGCTACCACGGGCCGTCGATGGCCGCCCCCGGCTACGACCTCTACTACCTCAACGTGCTGGCCGGGCCGGGGCAGACCCGGACCATGGCCTGCGTGGACGATCCCCGGCACGGCTGGATCCGGGGCAGCTGGACCGGCCAGCCGGTCGACCCGCGGCTGCCGCTGGCCCGGCCCGGAACGAAAGAGGCGTGATGCCCAGGTTGACGGTGGCGCAGGCGGTGGTGGCGTTCCTGGCCCGGCAGTTCTCCGAGCGGGACGGGCGGCGGCGCCGGCTCGTCCCGGCCTGCTTCGGCATCTTCGGGCACGGCAACGTCGCCGGGCTCGGCGAGGCCCTGGCCACCGCCGGGGCCGACCTGCCGTACCACCTCTGCCGCACCGAGCAGGGCATGGTGCACACGGCCGCGGCGTACGCCCGGATGACCGACCGGCTCAGCACGCTGGCCTGCACCACCTCGATCGGCCCCGGCGCGACCAACCTGGTCACCGGCGCCGCCGGCGCCACCATCAACAGGCTGCCGGTGCTGCTGCTGCCCGGCGACATCTTCGCCACCCGGGTCGCCAACCCGGTGCTGCAGGAGCTGGAGGACCCGCGCTCCTACGACATCAGCGTGACCGACGCGCTGCGGCCGGTCTCCCGCTACTGGGACCGGATCAACCGGCCCGAGCAGTTGCCGGCGGCGCTGCTGGCCGCCATGCGGGTGCTCACCGACCCGGTGGAGACCGGCGCGGTCACCCTGGCCCTGCCGCAGGACGTGCAGGCCGAGGCGTACGACTGGCCCGACGAGCTGTTCGCCGAACGGGTCTGGCACGTGCCGCGCCCCCGGGCCGACGCCGCGGCGCTGGACCGGGCGGCCGGGATCGTGCGGGCGGCCCGCCGGCCGCTGGTGGTGGCCGGCGGCGGGGTGATCTACAGCGGGGCCACCGGAGCGCTGCGCCGCTTCGCCGAGGAGCACGGGGTGCCGGTGGCGGAGACCCAGGCGGGCACCGGAGCGCTGCCGTACGGCCATCCGCTGGCCCTCGGCGCGCTCGGCGTCACCGGCACCAGCGCGGCCAACGAGATCGCGGCCGGCGCGGACGTGGTGCTCGGGGTGGGCACCCGCTACAGCGACTTCACCACCGCCTCCGGCACGCTCTTCGGCGACGGGACGCGCTTCGTCAACCTCAACGTCACCGGCTTCGACGCGGCGAAGCTCGCCGGCACGCAGGTCGTCGGCGACGCCCGGGAGAGCCTGGCCGCCCTCGACGCGGCCTGCGCCGGCTGGGCCACCGAGCCGGCGTACCGGGAGTCGGTGACCCGGTCGCGGGAGCGCTGGACGGCCGTGGCGGACGCCGCCCGGCGTGCCGATCCGGACGCGCGGCCCACCCAGACCGCGGTGATCGGCGCGGTGAACGACGCCGCCGGCCCGCGCGGCGTGGTGGTGTGCGCGGCCGGGTCGATGCCCGGCGACCTGCACCGGCTGTGGCGCAGCGCCGACCCGAAGAGCTACCACGTCGAGTACGGCTACTCCTGCATGGGCTACGAGATCGCCGGCGGCATCGGGGTGAAGCTCGCCGCGCCGGACCGCGAGGTGTTCGTGCTGGTCGGCGACGGGTCGTACCTGATGCTGCCCAGCGAGCTGGCCACCGCGGTCGCCGACGGCGTGAAGCTGGTCGTGGTGCTGGTCGACAACTCCGGCTTCGCCTCGATCGGCCGGCTCTCGGAGAGCGTCGGCGCGCAGCGGCTCGGCACCGCCTACGCCGACCCGGCCGGCGCCCCGCTGCCGGTCGACCTCGGTGCCAACGCGGCCAGTCTCGGCGCCGACCTGGTCCGGGTGGCCACCATGGCGCAGCTGCGGGCGGCGCTGGCGACGGCGACGGCGGCCACCCGGACCACGGTGGTGCACGTCCGGACCGACCGGTTCGAGGCGGGTCCGGACGCCGGCGCCTGGTGGGACGTGCCGGTGGCCGAGGTGTCGACCACGGCCGAGGGACGGGCCGCCCGGGCCGGGTACGAGGCGGGGCGCAAGACCCGGCGCACCCACCTGCGCCCCGGCTGACCGGCCGCCCCCGGCCGCGCCGGCCGACGGTGGCCGCGTCAGCCGACGGTGGCCGCGCCGGCCGACGGTGGCCGCGCCGGCCGACGGTGGCCGCGCCGGCCTGCGGTGGCCGCCTCGGCTGGCGGTGGCCGCCCCCGGCCGGCGCGCGGCCCTCCTCGGCTCAGCCGGCAGCCGCGGTCATTGGCTGGTGAGGATGACGAGCTGGCGGGTCGCCCGGGTCATCGCCACGTAGCGGTCGACGGCCCCCTCGATGCCGTCGCCGAACGCCGCCGGGTCGACGAGGATCACCAGGTCGAACTCCAGTCCCTTCGCCAGCTCCGGGGTCAGCGACCGGACCCGGGCCGTCGGCTGGAACGCGGGATCGCCGATGACGCAGGCGATACCCTCGTCGTGCGCGGCGAGCCAGCTGTCCAGGATCGCGGTGAGCTGCCCGACCGGGCCGTGCGCCACGGGCAGGCCGCCGCTGCGGACGGAGGTCGGCACGTTGGCGTCCGGGAGCACGGCCCGGATGACCGGCTCGGCTTCCCTCATCACCTCTTCCGGCGTGCGGTAGTTGATGCGCAGTGAGGCCACGGTGATCCGGTCGAGCCCGATCCGCCCGAGCCGTTCCGGCCAGGACTCGGCGAAGCCGTGCCGGGCCTGGGCGCGGTCCCCGACGATGGTGAAGCTCCGGGACGGGCAGCGCAGCAGCAGCATCTGCCACTCCGCGTCGGTCAGTTCCTGTGCCTCGTCCACGACGATGTGCGCGAACGGGCCGGCCAGCTGGTCCGGCTCGGTGGTGACCAGCCCGGCCTCGTCCACCAGGGCGTCCTGGAGGTCCAGCTGGCGCAGGCTGGACAGCACCCCCTCACCGTCGTCGTAGGTGTGTGCCTCGATCAGTTCGTCGACGACCGCGGCCATCCGCTCGCGCTCGGTGGCCAGCGCGGCCTCGTGCCGGTGGTCGCGCCGCGACGCCTCCGGGTCACCGAGCCGCCGCCGTGCCGCGTCCAGCAGCGGCAGGTCGGACACGGTCCAGGCCCGGGGGTCCGCACGCTGCAACCGCCGCACCTCGTCCGGGCTGAGCCAGGGCGCGCAGCGGCGCAGGTACGCCGGCACCGACCAGAGGTCACCGACGAGCTCGGCCGGGTCGAGCAGCGGCCAGGCGCGGTTGACGGCCGCCCGCAGTTCCCGGTTGCGTAGCAGCGACCCGCGGACCAGGTCCGCCGGCTCGTCGCCGTCGTACCGGGCCAGCAGGATGCTGAGCAGCTCGTCCCAGATCTCGTCCCGCGCCTCGTTGTGCGGGATGCCCGGCCCCGGCGCCGCGAACGCCTCGGCCCAGTCGTCGGCACTCAGCCAGATGTCGGCCTCGCCGGCGCTGACCGTCATCCCCGTGGCCGGCGGCTCCTCGTAGAACCGGACGGCCGCCTCGACCGCCCTGACCACCAGGTCCGCGGACGCCTTCAGGCGGGCGACCTCCGGGTCGGTCTCGGCGGTCGCCGCGGCGCCCTCGGGCACCAGGTCCCGCAGCGTGCAGGTCTGCACGTCCTCCTCGCCGAGGCTGGGCAGGACGTCGGCGACGTAGGCGAGATAGGGCTCGTGCGGACCGACGAACAGCACCCCGCCCGTGCGGTGGCCGAGGCGCGGGTCGGCGTAGCGCAGGTAGGCGGTGCGGTGCAGGGCGACGACCGTCTTGCCGGTGCCCGGACCGCCGTCGACCACGAGGGCGCCCCGCGAGCCGGCCCGGATGATCGCGTCCTGGTCGGCCTGGATGGTGGCGAGCACGTCCCGCATCCGGGCCGACCGGCTGCCGCCCAGGCTGGCGATGAAGGCGGACTGGTCGTCGAGCGCGGCGTGCCCGTCGAGCCCGTCCGGGGTGAACACCTCGTCCCAGTAGTCGCTGATCCGGCCGTCGGTCCAGCGGTACCGGCGGCGGCTGGCCAGCCCCATCGGATTGGCGTGGGTCGCCCCGAAGTACGGCTCGGCCGCGGGCGAGCGCCAGTCCAGCAGCAGCCGGCGACCCGCGCTGTCGGTGAGGCCACGCCGGCCGATGTAGACCGGCTCGGTGTGCTCCGCGCCGACGATCCGGCCGATGCACAGGTCCAGGCCGAAGCGGCGGAGGCGACGCAGCTCGGCCTCCAGCCGGCGGACCTCCATGTCCCGGTCCGACGCCTGGCGGCCCTTGCCGCCGGGCGCCCGGCGGGCGGCGTCGAGCCGGTCCGACAGGTCGCCGAGCAGCTGGTCGAGCCGCGCCGCGATGGCCGCGAAGTGCCGCTCGTCGCCGTCGATCAACGCCGGATCGGCCTTGGCGCCGAGCCGGTCGGGTAGGTGGAAGACACTGCCGCTCAGGGAAGTCAAATCGTCTGTTCCGATCTGTGGTCGCGGGCAACCGGCGCGCGGCGCCGGGTGGGTGCGGAGGTGCTGGCCAGGACCGGCGGCGGCGGCGCGCGCGACCACCGGTTCCGCCCGTCCGGACCTCGGCCAGCGATTCTGCGGCACGACCGGGGTCTTGCCGCAAGCCCCCAGGTGCGGTATACCTTTACAGTGGAGGGGTTCACCCCCTCCTTTTTTCTGCCCGGCCTGTGCTGCCCACCGGGCTGTGCTGCCCACCGCCCTGTGCTGCGGCCCGCCGGGCACGCCGTCACCCGTCCGCCGGTGCTGCACCGAACTTTCCGGTCCGAGCCCGTCACGATCGGCCCTCGGCCGGACATGGGGTGAACGTGAGCTCCGGGACTGACCACGAGGACCGCTTCCGACGCGTCTACGCGGCCGACTTCCAGCCCCTGCTGGCGTACGCCCTGCGGCGCGTCGCACACCCCGAGGACGCGGCCGACGTCGTCGCGGAGACCTTCTTGGTCGCCTGGCGTCGCCGGGAGGACCTGCCGCCCGACGGCGAGGCCCGGCTCTGGCTGTACGGGGTGGCCCGACGCGTGCTCGCCAACCACCATCGCGGCGGGGTACGCCGGCAGCGGTTGGGAGAGCGGCTGCGGCACCGGATCACCGCGGCGATGGCCACCGACCCGGGCAGCGAGGTGCCCGAGCGGCTCGCCGTTCGGGCCGCGCTGGCCCGCCTCGGCGAGCTGGACCGGGAGGTGCTGCTGCTCACCGTCTGGGAGGGTCTGGAGCCGCGCGAGGCGGCCGGCGTCCTGCGGGTCAGCCCGGCCGTGGTCCGTACCCGGCTCTCCCGCGCGCGGGCCCGGCTGCGCGAACTCGTCGGTGACGACCTCGGCCCACCCGGACATGTACCCGATGTCCTGGCCGCACCCGCCCCGAAGGAGGGCAGATGACCGAGGAGCACCTCGACCGGATGGTGCGAGACGCCGATCCCTACCGACCCGATCTCCTCGGGCACCTCGACGGGGCTGAGCAGACCCTCCTGGAGGAGATCATGTCCGAGCCGACGCCCGCCGCGGTCGCCGAACCGCCGCAACCACGCCCCCGGCCCCGCCGTGCCACGGTTCGTCGCCTGGCCGGCGTGTTCGCCGCGGCGGCGGTGCTCACCGGCGCGCTCGTCCTGCCCGGCCTGCTGCGCGCGGACCCGGACGGCGACCGGTCCGCGCCCGCCGCGGGGGCTCAGGATCCGGCCGGCGACCCGTCCGCGCCCGCGGCCGGCGCCCCGGTCCGCTACTCGCCGGTGGCCCTGAAGGCCGCCGAGGAGAACCCGCGGCTGCTGATCGACCAGCCCGGGTGGCGGGCGACCACCGTCTACGGGTTCGCCGAGCAGCAGGGCACCATCGCGTTCCGCAACGGCGACCGGGAACTGGAGATGAACTGGTACCCGGCCGAGCATTACGACACCTTCCGCGCCGACCGGCTCGACGTCAGCGATCCGGAGCCGGTGACGGTCGACGGTTGGCCGGGCGAGCTGTTCACCTACCAGGCCGACGACTTCGCGGTCATGCTCCGCCCCCGCGACGGCGTCTTCGTCGAACTCCGCGGCGGGGTGGGCCGCCGGGCCGATTTCGACCGGGTGCTGGCCCGCGTCGTCCGCGCCGACGTCCGCACCTGGCTGGCCGCGCTGCCCCCGGAGATCGTCACGCCGGACCGGGTCGACGCCCGGGCGGCCGCGGTCCTCGCCGACGTGCCGCTCCCGCCGAACTTCGACCAGGCCGCGCTGGCCAGCCTGGGCACCAACGACGCCTACCAGTTCGGCGCCGGGGTGACCTCGAAGGTGGGCTGCGGCTGGATCGCCGAGTGGCTGCGCGCCGACCGGGCCGGTGACGAGGCCGCCCGCCGGCGGGCCGGTGAGGCGCTGCGCAGCAGCCACAACTGGCGGGTGCTGCACGAGATGAAGGACGAGGGCGACTGGCCGGAGGTGTTCTGGGAGATCGCCGACAAGGTCGCCGCCGGTGAGGTGCCGGCCGGGTACGCCCAAGGGCTGGGCTGCCACTGACGGCGGCCGTTCCCCGCGCCGGCCGGTCCCGGCCGGCGCGGGGAACGGCCGGCGGGCTCAGCCGGCCGGCGGCCGGGCGGTCTCGACCGCCCGGCCCATCCGGGTGACCGCCTCGGTGAGGATCTCCGGTGAGGTGGCGAAGTTGAGGCGTACGCAGCCCGCCCCGCCGGTGCCGAAGACATGCCCGGAGCTGAGCGCGACCCGGGCCCGGTCGAGGAACATCTTCGCCGGCCCGGCGAGGTCGCTGGCGATGCCGGGCTCGCCGTCCGGCGCCTCGGTGGCGACGCCGAGCGCCGTGCAGTCCAACCAGGCCAGGTAGGTGCCCTCGGGCCGGTGGTACCGGACCGCCGGCAGGTGCTCGGCCAGCAACGACGCCAGCAGCGCGCGATTGCCGTCGAGGCCGTCGAGGAGCCCGTCGAGCCACTCCCCACCGTCGCGGAACGCGGCCGTGTGCGCGATCACCCCCAGGTGGCTGGGCCCGTGACCGACCTCCTCGGGCATCCGGGCGAGGTCGGCGGCGGCCCGCGGGCCGGCGATCGCCAGCGCCGCCTTGAGGCCGGCGAGGTTCCACGCCTTCGAGGCGGAGATCAGGGCGAACGCGTCCTCGGCGCCGGCCACCGTCAGGTACGGGGTGAACCGCGCCCCGGCAAGCACCACGGGGGCGTGGATCTCGTCGGAGATCACCCGTACGCCGTGCCGGGCGGCCAACTCGGCGACGGCCTCGAGTTCGTCCCGGCGGTGCACGACGCCGGTCGGGTTGTGCGGGTTGCAGAGCAGGAACACCGGCCGGCGGCCGGCGGCGCGGGCCCGGCGGAAGGCCTCGTCCAGGGCGGCCGGCTCGATCCGCAGGTCCGGCCCGAGCGGGGCTTCGATCACCCGCCGGCCGGCGTGGCTGACGAAGGCGTAGAACGGCGGGTACACGGGGGAGCAGACCACCACGGCGTCGCCCGGGTCGGTCACCAGCCGCAACACCTCGACGATGCCGATCATGACGTCGGGTACCACGGTGGTGTGCGCGACCCGGAGATCGGGCCAGTCCCAGCGCCGGGCGGCGAACTCGGCGAGCGCCTCGGCGTAGCCGGTGCCGTGCGGGTAGCCGGTGTCGCCGAGGTCGATCGCGCGGCGCAGCGCGTCGGCCACCGCGGGAGCCAGCGGCGCGTCCTGCTCGGCCACCCAGAGCGGCAGCACGTCGGGCGGGTGCAGGCGCCACTTCACGCTGGAGCGCTGCCGCAGGTCGGCCAGCGTGAGCAGGGTGAGCGGATTCCGGGCCGCGGCGTGAGCGGGACCTGCCATGCCACCCACCCTAGGCCGCACCGGCGGTCCGCTCCGCACCGGTGTCACGCCGTGACCCGTGCGCCACCGGAGGCGGCACGCCGGGGCCGCGCCGGCCAACCTGCGGCGGCGAGACCGGCCGCGGTGAGCGCGGCCCCGGCAGCCGCGGCGTACGCCGGCAGGCCGGCCGGGATGCCCAGGTAGACGGTGATGCCGAGGATGCGGGACAGCCCCCAGGGCAGCAGCGCCAACTGGTCGTTCCACACCGTCAGCGCCCGCTCCAGGCCGACCAGCGCGACCAGGCCGGCGAGCACGCCGAGCGGGACACCCGCCGCGGTCACGGTCAGCCCGACGGCCCGGCGGCGGAGCAGCCCGTACCGGTCGCGCAGCACCACGGCGGTGGCCACGAAGAGCCAGCAGAACGCCGCGAAGGCGACGGTGACGTAGCCGGCGCGCAGGGTCGGCGCGGTCCAGAAGGCGAACCAGTAGCCGCCCGGCCCGCGCGGAGCCAGCGCCGCCAGCAGCAGCGCGCTGCGCAGCAGCGCGACGCCGCCGACCACCGCCCACAGGTGGAACGGGTCGCGCCGCCCGACGACCAGGCGCACCACCACGGCGAACAGCGCCCACCCGCCGAGGGTGACCAGCAGGTGCGCGGGGGCGGCGCACCAGGTGAAGACGAGCCGGCTGGCCACCAGCACCGCCGCCGGGACCAGCCGGACCAGCACCCGGTCGGCCCGGGACGCGGGCGCGGGCAGCGCGGCGGCCCGCCACGGCCGGAGCGCGCCGCGCAGCAGCGCCCGCGCTGCGGCGCCGCCGGGCCCGCGCCCGCGCAGGCCGAGCAACGCCACCAGCAGGATCAGGCCGAGCAGCGCCCGGGCCGCCCAGGCCATCGCCGGGTCCCGGTCCGCGCGCTCCGCGCCCAGGTCGGCCGCGGTGAAGTTGTACGCGGGCAGGTCCAGGTCGGCGCCGTAGCGCTGCCGGTGCGCGTCCCGCGCCGCCCGGTACGCCGTCTCGGCCGACCGCCAGCCCTGGTAGGCGGCCGACGAGCCGGTGTCCAACCACTGCGCGTGGCGCAGCACCATGCTCCGGTAGGCGCCCAGCGTCTCGAAGAGGTTGACCTGGTAGTCGAGGGTGCTGGTGAACCGCGCGCGCAGTCCGGCGTCCCGCCACGTCGCCGGGTCGGTGGCGGCGACCAGGTCGCGCATCCGGCGGGCCAGCGCGACCGCCTCCGCGCCCTCGTCGACGGCCGCGTCGAGGCGATCGCCGGTCACCGCGTAGATGCTGTCCAGCGCGGCGGAGTCGCCGGTCGGGATGTCCCACTCGAAGATCCACATCATCGGCGGTGGTTCCAGCCCGAGCGCCCGCACCGACCGGTCGGCGTACGGCCCGATGTAGAGGCCCGTGCCGACCGCCCGCCGGGACAGCGCCATGGCCTGCCCGATCGCGGCCACGGTCGCCGGGTCGGCGGAGAACGTGCGGTACGCCCAGTCGGCCGTCACCTGCGCCGGGTCGGCGTCCGGGTCCCAGGCCAGCCGGGCGACGGCGTACGTGTTGAGGTCGTAGAGCTGCCAGAAGCCGGTGCGCAGGTAGAGCGACATCGGCCCGGCGCGCAGCGGGCCGCCGTCCTGGGTCCAGTTCCACACCCCCTCGACCCTCGGGTTGGCGGCGAGGAACGCCCGCAACGCCTGGCGGTGCAGCGGGCCGAGGTCGTTGGGGAGCGCGCCGAAGCCCTCGAACTCGCGCCGGGCCTGGAACTCCACGATGCGCCGGTGCGCGCCGGCCAGCAGGGTGGTGTTCAGCGGCAGGTGGCTGTAGAAGTCGCCGAGGGTGTACTTGGTCGACACGATCAGGTGCGGGTCGTCGAACCCGCCCAGCACCCGCGCGTACGACTCCGGGTTGGTGTGCAGGTCGCCGACGGCGCCCACCCCGACGGTCCAGCTCCGGAAGATGACGTCTCGGCCGGCCCGCCCCGCGGTGTCCAGCAGCGCCCGCAGCATCGCGCGCACCGACGCGGCCGTGGTGACCGCGAGCCGCGACGAGTAGTCCCAGCCGGCCGCGGCGTACACCGCACCACCCTCGCCGACGCGCACCATCAGGCCGTCGACGAACGGCAGGCGCTCGAACAGCTCGGCCAGCCCGGCCTGGTAGACCGCCCAGAGCCGGGGGTCGGCCACGTCGAGGCCGCCGACGGTGCGGGTCAGGTACGCCTCCAGCGGCGGGGACACCGCGAGCATGTCGGTGAGCAGGAAGACCTTGACGCCCATCTGCTCGGCGTACCGGAAGACCGGGCCGAACGCCGCGACCATGGCCCGCGCCCGGTCGACGTGCGGGTCGCCGGGCGGGTAGACGGCGTGCCCGTCGCCCACCTTCGCGAAGGTGACGTACTCCAGGAAGCCGGGCACGACGACCGCGTTGTAGCCCTGCGCCACCGAGTGGTCGACGAACTGCCGGAACTGCGCGTCGATGCGGGCCACCGCGGCGGCGTCCACCCACGGCGCGCGCGGCAGCAGCGCCGCCCCGACCACGTCGGTGTTGAGCTGGTAGTCGTCGCCGGCGGCGAAGGCGGCCGGCGCCGGCTCGCGACCCACCGAACCGGCGTCGGTCAGCCGCAGGCCGAGCCGGGGCGTGACCACCCGGCCCGCGTCGGCGGCGGGCAGCGCCTCGGCGCCGGAGCGGATCCGGTCGGCGAGCCGGTACAGCCCGGCGGCGGCTCCCGCGACGTCGACGCCATCGAGGGCCAATTCGGTCCCGCGCACGCTGAGCCGGTAGGACTCGGGCGCGGTGGCCAGGGTGGGGAGCACGCCGGCCCGCAGCGTGGTGACCGCCGCGAGTTCCCCGGCCGGCAGGCCCGGGACGGTACCGGCCGCCGGCCCGCCGGACGGTGTGGCCGGGGTGCGCGGGCCGCCGGTCGGCGGGGTGGCGGTCGCCGTTCCGGCCGGTCGGGTCGGAGCCGGCGCGGCCGGGGTGACGGCCGGGCGGGGCCGGCCGCGGGAGACGAGCGCGTCGGCGACGGCGGCGGCGGCCTTGACGGTGCGAACCTCGTCCAGCACCACCAGGGAGGCCAGCGGCGGCGCCGGTGCCGCCGCGCGTCGCGGCGCGGCGGCGAGGTCCTCGCGCGGTACGGCGGCGGGGGTGTGGCTCAGCCCGAGCGCGTCGCCGACGCCCCACGCCACGCCCGCGCCGAGCAGCAGCAGGACGAGCGCGGCGGCGAGCAGCGGGTACGGCTTCCGGCCCGGGGGAACGCGAGTCACGCTCGGATCGTAGGGCGGCGCCGGCCGGTATCCGGATAACGATTCCACCGCGGACCGCCGAAGCCCCGACGAGCGACCGGCTCGTCGGGGCCTCGCGGCCGAGGGCGGTCAGGCCCGGCGCAGCCGGGACTCGATGGCCTCGATGATGCGCGGCCGCAGTTCCGCGGCGCGGATGACGGCGTCGACCGAGCCGACCTCGACGGCGCGCCGGATGTTGTGCACCCGGTCGAACTCCGTGGCCACCTCGCCGAGCTTCTCCGCGCGCACCGACGAGCGGAGTTCGTCGAGTTCCGCGGTCAGCGCGGCGCGCTCGGTGCCGGCGGCGGCCGCGGCGCGGGCCTCCAGGTCCCGCACCCGGGGGTCGGCGGCGGTACGCGCGTCGACGTCGCCGGAGAAGACCACCGCGGCGGCGGGCGCGCCGCCCAGCACCGAGGCGAACGACCCCTCCAGCGCCAACACGGTCATCTCCGGGTTCAGCGCCTTGGAGAACACCACGAACGCGCCACCGTGGTACCGCGAGATCACGCAGAACACGATGGGGCCGCGGAAGTTCACGATGGCCCGGCCGATCTCCGCGCCGTACTCCAGTTGCAGCTTGCGCATCGACTCGGGCGAGCCGTCGAAGCCCGACAGGTTCGCCAGCACCACCAGCGACCGGTTGCCGCTGGCCGCGTTGATCGCCCGCGCGGCCTTCTTGGACGAGCGCGGGAAGAGCGTGCCGGCGGTGTAGGTGTCCGGGCCGTCGGTGGGCGGGAAGCCCCGCCGGGGCACCGACCGGGACTCGATGCCGAGCAGGCAGACCGGGATGCCGCCCAGGTGCACGTCCTGCACCACCGCGGTCTCCGCGTCGGCCATGCCCGCCCAGCGCTCCAGCACCGGGTGGTCCTGGTCGGCCAGCGCGCGCATCACGGTCCGGATGTCGAACGGCTTCTTCCGGTCCGGGTTCGCGGTGGCCGAGAAGATCTCGCCGACCGTGGCGAAGTCGCTGCCGGCCACGGCGTGCGGGAAGCCGGAGATGTCCCGGTCGACCGGGTCGGTGGTGCCCGCCCGGCGCGGCGCGTCCTCCCCGGGCGCGACGTAGGTGTGCGCGTAGTGCGCCATCAGCACGTCCCGGGCGGCGGGCAGGTCCGGCGCCCAGTACTGGGCCTGGCCGTTCGGGCCCATCACCCGGTCGTAGCCGCCGATGCCGAAGTTGTCCTCGGCGGACACCCCACCGGAGAAGTCGAGCGACTGCTTGCCGGTGAGCACCATCGCCGAGTCCGGCGTCATCACCAGGATGCCCTTGGTGTGCATGAGCATCGTGGCCTCGGCGTTCCAGTACGGCTGGGCGCCGACGTTGATCCCCGCGACCACGATGTTGATCTCACCGCCGGCCTGGGTGAACTCGACGATCCGCTTGAGCGCCGCGGCCACCCAGTCCATGTTCTCGGTGCCCGACGTCATCGAGATCCGGGCGCCGGCGGAGAGGGCGTACCACTCCAGCGGCACCCGCAGCCGCTCGGCCAGGTCCAGCGCCGCGATCACCCGGCGGCACTCCGGCTCGGAGAGGGCGCCGAGCGACTTGGTGGGGTCACCGAGCAGCACCACCCGGGTGACGCCCTGCGGGTGCCGCGGGGTCGGCGTGCTGACCACGCCGGCGACGATGGCCGCGCTGTTGCGCCCCTTGGGCCGGTCGACCGGCACCAGCGCGTGCTGCTCGTCGAGGTCGTGCTCGACGAAGTCGCCGAGCAGCCCGGTCAGCTCGTACGGGTACACCGTGTTGCGGCTGCTCGCCCGGAGCACCTTCAGCCGGTAGTCGTCGAGCGGCTCGACCGGCTCCGCCGGCGGCTCCCCGACGGTCAGCCGGGCGGCGCCGGTCACGTCGAAGGAGATCCGTACGGCGATCTTGGTCAGCGCGCCGGTCTCCCGGTCGCGCTGCCGGGCGATGAACAGGATCTCCTCCAGCCCGGCCCCGGCGGTCGTCGGGCGTACCCGCCCGGCGATCATCTCCATCTCCTCGCGGGTGAGCTCGCTCGGCGGCCACACGTAGACGACGATCCGGTTGGTGGGGAAGCGCCCCTTGGACGGGCGTTGCGACTGGGCGCGGCGGATCGAGTCCAGGCAGGCGGCGATGGTGTTCTCGGTGGTCGGCAGCGCGACCAGCCGGCCGTCCTGATCGCGCAGCTCGGTCAGGTCGCGCACCTGCGCGAACGCGACGAGGCGCTGGTCGGACGGGTTCTCCCGGGCCACGCACTGGAAGAGGTAGACCTCCTCGTCGGCCGACGGCAGCCGGGTCAGGTCGAACTTGTGCAGCCGCTCCAGCTGCATGCGCTCGGCGATGTACGGGTGCAGGCCGCGGATCAGCCGCTCCTCGGCCATACCGGCGCCGGTCGGGCGGAACGTGAAGTGGTGGTGCATCACCGCGCCGGCCCGGCCGGCGACGGTGGCGGTGACCCGGCGGACCTGGGCCGGCAGCGGGTGCGCGCTGAGCACCTCGAGCAGCGCCGCAGCCATCGCGTCGAAGTCCTCCGGCTGGTTCTCCCAGGCCAGGTAGATGTCGGCGTCGATGGTGCCGTCGCCGCCGGCCAGCTCGGCGAGGCCGCGCAGCGCGCCGCCCAGCGCGTCGAAGCGCACCGCCGCGGAGACCACGCTGGATTCGGCGCGCCCGGCGACGACGAAGGTGCAGCCGGCGACGTCGTGGGTGCGGACGTCGGTGAGCGCCCTGTTGCCGTAGTAGCGCCGGGTCAGCACCTCGAGCATGACCGCGTTGTCCAGGTGGTCGCGGACGAGCCGCTGGCCGAGCAGCCGGACCAGCGGCTCGGTGCTGCGGACCATCGCGGCCACCCGCTCGGCGCGGTCCGACGCGTCCGGGTGGGCGTCGAGGTGGCGCAGGTGCCGGCGGACCTCGGCGTAGACCTGGGCCCGGTTGCGGCGCAGCAGCGGCTGGGCGAACCAGGCGAAGACGATGCCCCGGGCGAGGTCGGCGACCACCGGGAAGCGGACCTGGGTGGCGGCCACCAGCCGCTCCAGCGCGAGGCCGGCGGGCTCGCGCAGCGTCTCGTCCGGCGGCGGCTCGCGCAGCCAGGCGCGCAGCAGCGCCACCACGACCGTGGCGTCGGCGGAGGCGCGCTGCTGGGCCAGGAAGATCCGGAACACGGCGGCCTCGAGCGCGGGGGAGCGCTCCAGGTCGGTCACCCCGTAGTGGCCGAGCGCCTTGCCGAGCCGGGCCTGGAACGCGGCCGGCAGCCCGGCCCGCTCCACGTCGAGGCTCTGCAGGTAGGTGTGGAAGTACTCGCGGGCGCTGTGCACGTGGGCGTCGCCGCTGCCGTCCTCGCCGGTGGGCCGGTTGCGGCTCAGCTCGGCGAGGTCGGCGAAGACCTCGACCAGGTCGATCTCCTCGGCCAGCGGCCGGTGACCGTCCTCGGTGGCGGTCTGCCGGGCGGCCAGGTAGTCGTCGAGCACCCGGCGGTCGTCGTGCGGGTCGACGTCGAAGCCGAGCAGCAGGCCGCGCAGGTCCTCCTGGCCGCGCCGGGTGCGCTCGGCCGCCGGTACGTCGCCGGGCGCGGCGGGCAGGTCCAGCTCGACCGTGGCGGCGGACGGGCCGTCCGCGACCTCCGCGCCCTCGTCGGCGACCGGCTCCAGCCGCAGCAGCGGGGCGCCGGCCTCCACCTGGCTGCCCACCGAGACGGCGCACTCCTTCAGCCGCGCCTTGAACGGCGCCCGCAGCACCGTCTCCATCTTCATGGCCTCCAGCACCAGCACCGGCGCGCCCGCCTCGACCTCGGCGCCGATCGCCAGCGGGGTGGCGACCACCAGGGCGGGCATGGGGGACCGGAGGACGCCGCCCTCGTCGCGGCTGACCCGGTGCGTCACGCCGTCCACCTCGACCAGGTGGACGGGGCCGTGGGTGCCGGTGAGCAGCCGGTGCCGGAGGCCGTTGACGGCGATCTGCCCGGTGTGCCGGTCGAACCGGTCGAGTTCGACGTCGGCGGTGTGCACCGCGCCGCCGGCCTCGATGCCGACCCGGAACCGGTGCGCGCCGATCCGCGCCACGCGTATCCGGTAGGTCACGCCGCGCAGCTTGAGGTCGAGTGGCCGGCCGCTCTTGTGCTGCACCTGGGGCCGGCCGCCGGCCGCCGTCGACAGCAGCCGCTGCCGCTCGGCGCGCTCCTCCTCCTCGTACGCCTCGATGGCCGCGGCGGCCAGCGCGACGGCCGAGTGCCGGTGCGCGACCAGCCTGCCCTGGCCCCGGACCCGGTCGATCCAGCCGGTGTCCGCGCTGGCGTCGATCACCTCGGGCTGGTCGAGCAGGTCGAGCACGAAGCTCTTGTTGGTGGCGCCCCCCTCGATGATCACCGTGGTGTTCGCCATCGCCCGGCGCAGCCGGCCCAGCGCCTCGTCCCGGTCCCGCCCGTAGGCGATGATCTTGGCGATCATCGAGTCGAAGTCGGCGGGGATGGTGTCGCCCTCGCTGACCCCGGTGTCCACCCGGATGCCCGGCCCGGCGGGCAGGTCCAGCCGGGCGATCCGCCCCGGGGAGGGCGCGAAGTCGCGGTCGGGGTCCTCGGCGTTGAGCCGGGCCTCGATGGCGTGGCCGCGCTCCACCGGCGGCGTGCCGTCGAGCCGCCCGCCCCCGGCCACCTGCAGCTGCGCCTTGACCAGGTCGAACCCGGTGGTCAGCTCGGTGATCGGGTGCTCGACCTGGAGCCGGGTGTTGACCTCCAGGAACGCGAAGAGCCGGTCGCCGGGGTGGTAGAGGAACTCGACGGTCGCTGCGCCCCGATAGCCGACCGCGACGGCCAGCCGCTCGGCCGACGCCTTGAGCTCGGCGGCCTGCGCCGGGCTGAGCACCGGCGACGACGACTCCTCGATGACCTTCTGGTTGCGCCGCTGCACCGAGCAGTCGCGTACGCCGAGCGCCCACGCGGTGCCCTGGCCGTCGGCGATCACCTGGACCTCGACGTGCCGGGCACCGGTGACCAGGCGCTCCAGGAACACCACCCCGCTGCCGAAGGCCCGCGCCGCCTCCTGGCTGGTGCGCTCGTACGCGTCGGCCAGGTCGGCGGAGTTGGTGACCACCCGGATGCCGCGCCCGCCGCCGCCCGCGGTCGCCTTCAGCATCAGC
Organism: Micromonospora sp. NPDC049836; assembly: GCF_044465125.1. Taxonomy (NCBI): domain Bacteria; kingdom Bacillati; phylum Actinomycetota; class Actinomycetes; order Micromonosporales; family Micromonosporaceae; genus Micromonospora; species Micromonospora sp. NPDC049836. The sequence continues at coordinate 458,170 of NZ_JBITLH010000002.1, read as the reverse complement.
GGGTAGCCGATCTCGGCGGCCGCCGCCAGGGCGGCGTCAAGGGTCTCGACCGCGCCGCGGCTCCACGGTGCGACCGGTACGCCGACCTCCTCGGCGATCAGCTTCGCGCCGATCTTGTCGCCGAGCTTGCGCATGGCGTCCGGGCTCGGCCCGACGAAGGTGACCCCGATCTTCTCGCACAGCTCCGCGAACGCCGGATCCTCGGCGACGAAGCCCCAGCCCACCCACGCGGCGTCGGCGCCGGTCTCCACCAGGGCGCGTTCCAGCACCGTCAGGTCGAGGTACGGCCGGGCGGACGCCGGACCGAGGTCATAGGCGATGTCGGCCTCGCGCACGAACGTCGCGGTGCGGTCGACGTCGGTGTAGAGGGCGACGGTCTCGATCCGGGACCCGGTCTCCGCAGCCAGCTCACGGACCGCGTGGATGAGCCGCATCGCGGCCTCACCCCGGTTGACGATGGCGACACGGCTGAACACCTGACCGACCCCTCCGGTAGAACCATGATGCGACGCGCCGCGGGACGGCGGCCCCCGGCAGTGATCACCCTTCCGCCTGCCGGCGGGCGGCGCCATGTCGTAACCACCGAAGCCTGTGCGGTGCCAGTTGTAGGAACCAAACAAAACTTTTTGGCTGTCACGGCGGCTGCCCGGGACCGGCGCCGCGGTTCCGGGGAACGGGTGCGCCGGCCGGCCGGCGTCCCGAGGTGATGGCGCCCATCGGCGCGGAGGTGCCGCCAGCGGCTCAGGGCGGGCCGGTCCGGCGGGTCCGGGCCGGTCCGGCGGGGTCAGGGCCGGTCCGGTGGGGTCTGGGCCGGTCCGGCGCGACCAGCAGCTCGAGCCGGTCGGTGACGTCCGGCGCGGCGAGCAGGGGTCTGGGCCGGTCCGGCGCGATCAGCAGCTCGAGCCGGTCGCTGACGTCCGGGGCGGCGAGCAGGGGCCTGGGCCGGTTCGGCGGGGTCAGGGCGGGCCGGTCCGGCGGGTCACGCGGCCGGGCAGAGGAGGGGGCCCACCACGGGCAGCCGCAGTGGCAGCAGGCAGGCCGCCGTACCGGGATCCGGGGACGGCGCGGGGTCGCTCGGCGTGGGCGAGGCGGCCGGCGGGGGAGTCGTGGCCGGTGCCGGGGCGGTCGGTGCGGTCCGCACGGGCCGGGGCGAGGCGGCCGTCGGCTGGGCGGCCGGTTCCCGGCTCACCACCACGGTCCGGCCGGTCCCGATCACCCGGGCGGCGTCGTCCCGCCCGGCCGGCCGCTCGGTGGTCCCGGTCGCCCCGGCGGCGGCACCCCCGCCGGCCGGCCGGGTGGTCGCGGCCGGCCGCGGCGGTTCCGTGCCGGCGCCCGTGCGGCTGCTGCCGGCCGCGCCCGGAACGGCCAGCGGCGCGGGGCCGCCGCCGGCCGGGCGGTCGGGGGATCCGCTCGCCGCCGAGCCGGTGCGGTAGGGGACGGCGGCCGGCGCGTCGAGGGTGCCGGCGGTGAGGCTGCCGATCGCGACGGCGACGGCGACCGCGGCCGCGGCGGCGAGGCGCTCCGGCCGGACCAACGGGGCCGGCGCGTCCTCGGGCGTGACCCGGGCCGGTGCGACCGGCCGGGCGTCGTCGTGGGCCGCCACCAGGGCGTCGAGCTGCGGCGCGAGCACGGCGCGGCGGCCGGTCGCGGTGGCCACGGCGAGGGTCAGGTAGAACCGGAAGTTCACCGCGGCACCGGCCGGCACCCGCAACCCGGCCGGCGCCCGGCCGTCGGTGGTGTGCAGAAGCGTGATCGGCGCGGTGGGATGGTGGCCCGGCCCCCGCAGGTCGGTGTGCCACCATTCGCGCCGGGCGGTCGAGCCGGCGAAGGCGACCCGGCGGTTGGTCACCACCGCCATGCCGGTGTCCACCACCTGGAGCCCGGCCGGTAGTGGCCGGCCGGGCCCGTCGACCGGTGCCGTCGCCGCCGTGAGGGCGGGCGACGGCAGCCCGGTGAGGTGACGGGCCTGCGCCTCGACGAGGTCCGCGCTGGGCAGGACGCGGTAGACGACCTCGTCGTCGTCCAGGCGCACGGGCAGCCCGGCGCGCGGCTGGGTGCAGCCGAGGAACGCGACGGCCTCGATCCGCAGCCGGTCCAGCTGGTCGGCGCGGCGCTGCCACGCCTCGGCCGCGATCTCGTACGCCCGTTGCCGGCGCTCGTTCTCGCGGCGTGCCCATCCGGCCTGCCACCGGGACGGGTCGGTCGTGACCGTGGTCAGCATGGTTGCCCGTTTCGCCGTCACACCCCGTACAACGGCGGCTCCGGGCGGTGGACACGAAACCCCGCAAGAGTGTTCCGATTCCGGCCGGAAGAGGGTGAATTGCGCACGGGCGGCCGGCGGCATGCCGTGCTGCCCGCCCGGGGATCACCGCCGGTTGCCGGTCCAATCGCGCAGGGCGTCCGCGACCAGGAGCGTGTCCGGGTGGTTCTCGCCGAGCAGCCGTACGGAGTCGGCGAGCACCTCTTCCAGCAGGCCGATCGCGTCGGCGGTGCGCCCCACCTGCCGGTAGGAGACGGCCAGGTTGGTGCGGGCGATCAGGGTGTGCGGGTGCTCGGCGCCGAGCAGTCGCAGCCGGTCGGCGAGCACCTCCTCTTCGAGGGCGATCGCGTCGGCGACGCGACCCGCCTGCTGATAGGAGACGGCCAGGTTGCCGCGGGCGTTCACGGTGTCCGGGTGCTCCGCGCCGAGCAGCCGCACACAGTCGGCGAGCACCTGTTCCAGCAGGCCGATCGCGTCGGCGGTGCGCCCCGCCCGCTGGTACGAGGTGGCCAGGTTGGCGCGGACGATCAAGGTGTGCGGGTGCTCCGCGCCGAGCAGCCGCACCCGGTCGGCGAGCACGTCCTCCAGCAGGCCGATCGCGTCGGCGGTGCGTCCCGCCTGCTGGTAGGAGGCGGCCAGGTTGGCGCGGGCGCCGACCGTGTCCGGGTGACTCTCGCCGAGCAGTCGCAGCCGGTCGGCGAGCACCGCCTCCTCGAGGGTGATCGCGTCGGCGGTGCGGCCCGCCTGGCGGTAGGAGACGGCCAGGCTGGCCCGGGCGCCCACCGTGTCCGGGTGACTCTCGCCGAGCAGTCGCAGCCGTTCGGCGAGGACCTCTTCGGCGAGGGAGATCGCGTCGGCGGTGCGGCCCGCCTGCTGGTAGGAGGCGGCCAGGTTGGCGCGGGCGCTCACGGTGTGCGGGTGCTCCGCGCCGAGCAGCCGCAGCCGGTCGGCCAGCACGGCCTCCTCGAGGGTGATCGCGTCGGCGGTGCGTCCCGTCTGGCGGTAGGAGGCGGCCAGGTTGGCGCGGGCGCTCACGGTGTGCGGGTGCTCCGCGCCGAGCAGCCGCAGCCGGTCGGCCAGCACGGCCTCTTCAAGGGCGATCGCCTCGGCGGTGCGGCCCGCTTCGCGGTAGGAGGCGGCCAGGTTGGCGCGGGCGCTGACCGTGTCCGGGTGATTCTCGCCGAGCAGTCGCACGCAACCGGCCCGCGCCTCCTCGCCGATGGTGATCGCGTCGGCGGTGCGGCCCGCCTGCTGGTAGGAGGCGGCCAGGTTGGCGCGGGCGATCACGGTCTTCGGGTGATTCTCACCGTGCAGCCGCAGCCGGTCGGCGAGCACCTTCTCCTCGAGGGCGATGGCGTCGGCGGTGCGGCCCGCCTGCCGGTGGGACGCGGCCAGGTTGGCGCGCGCGCTCACCGTGTCCGGGTGCTCCGCGCCGAGCAACCGCCCGGCCTGCCTGGTCATGTCCTCCCAATAGGTCCCGGCGGTGGTGTGCAGCCCGGCATCGAGCAGGCTCCGACCGGCCCGGTAGAGCAGCGGATGCGCGTCGGGGTGCCAGAGCAGGTCCCCGGCGTGATCGGCCAGGACGGTGGTGTTGGCGCGCAGTGCGGTGGCGAGGGGGATGCTGGCGTGGTCGCCGTCCCGCCACAACTGCAGCAGCGCGTCGGCGGCCGCGCGGGCCACCACGGCGGCGTCGAGGTCGGTGGTCTCGCGCATGGCGCGGGCGGTCAGGGCGTGCACGCGTACGGCACGGGCCGCGTCGCCCGGGGTGTGGGTGAGCAGCCCGTAGCGGTGCAGCAGCCGCAGTGCCCGGCGAGCCTGTTCGCCGGTGACCGGAGGGCCGTCGCGGTGGGCGGACAGGTAGGTCGTGGCGGCGGGGGTGGCCCACAGGGCGTCGGGGTGCCCCGCCGGGTCGCACAGTGCGGCCAGCGCCAGCGCCGGGCGGGCCAGCCCGGCCGGTTCGGCCCGGTCGGCGGCGTCCAGGGCGAGCAGCAGGGTGACGGCCACCGGCCGGCCGTAGCCGTCGGGGTCGGCACTGGCCGGCATGAGGTCGGCCAGCCGCTGGGCACCGCTGCGGTAGTCGGCGAGGTAGGCGGCACAACCCTGCTCCTGGTTGATCATGTAGGCGGCGGTGTGCGACAACGCCAGCGGCAGGTGCCCTACCGCGGCGGTCAGCCTGGCCACCTGGTCGTCGAGCAGATGAGCGCAGCGGGCCTCGGTGAGCCGCTGGCTGAGGTACGCCACCGATTCGGCCGGGGTGTACACGTCGACGTTGATCTGTTGGCGGCCGGAGCTGGTCAGGGCGGAATCGTGCAGCCGGGTCGTGGCAAGGGTCCATCCGTTGGGTCGCTGCGGCGGCCACCACCGGGCCACCTCGCCGGGGTCGCCGACGTCGTCGAGCACCACCAGCCAGCTGCGCTCGGTGGTGTGCAGCCATTCCAGCAACGCCGCCGCGTCGGCGTCCGGGTCGGTGCCGTCCGCGCCGGGCACGCCGGCCCGCACCGCGGCCCGCGCGTACCCGGTGATGATCTGATCAGGGCTGGCAGCGTCGACCCACACCACCAGGTCGGTGCCGCGCGCGTCGATCGTCTGCCGGGCGAACCATGCCGCCAGCTGTGACTTACCCACGCCGCCGCCACCGGTCAGCACCTGCGTGCCCGGATGCCCACCGCGGCTGTCGCGGTGGGCCAGCACGACATCGTCGCCCTGACGGCGGGCGGCGACGACGCTGTCCCGCAGCGACGCTCGGGGTTGGAACGCCGAGGCCAGCGCGGGAGGCTGCCCCACCAGCACCGGCCACACCGGCGCCGGGCGCGGCCGGTGGTCGTGATAGTTGGTGGTGACATCACCGATGATGACGCCGGGGTTGGCGACACCACCGCGGTCGGCCGACGCGGCACCGGAGCCGGTGACGCTGACCGCGTCCGGTGCCTGCTGCGCCGAGGTGTCGTCGGCCGTCACGATCGGGGTCGGCGCACGATGCCGGTGTTGGCCACCGAGCCCGGCCCGTCCGCGCGCGCATCCCCGGAGCGGATGACCTGGGCGGGCCGCTCGGCGCCGTCGACGCTGTCCACACCGGTGTTCGCGTGCCCACCACCGGTGGCCTCAGCCGTGCCGGTGTCCTCGGCCCGCTCCGGTTCCGCCATCACCGCGCCACCTCCTGTCGAGGGCAGCAGATACGGCGCCCCCAACGCCAGCAACGCCAGCACCGCCCCGATGCTGCTGGCCCGCTTGTCCGCCTCGTCCCAGCCCACCCGGGCCAGATACGCCACCAGGGCGACAACGATCACCGCGAACAGAGCGCGGCCGGCCCACCGCCACCTGCGATCCGGCACAGCAGCCACCTCCTGCCGTCCGCCATCAGGGCCCTGATGGCGGACGCTCAGTTTACGGCCACCCCACCACATCCGGTGATCATGACCTCTTCCGTCAGCCGTGCCCGCCGTCCCCGATCCCGCCACCCGGCAGCCGCCGGTGGTCGGTCCACTCTCGACCCGGTGTTCGCTGGTCGGTGCCGCTGCCGGCCGGACGCGAGCCGGTCGGAGCCGTTGACGGGTTCGGCGGCGGGCCGGCCAGTGCTGCTGTCCGGTTCGGCGGCGGGCCGCCCCGGTCCGGGCCGGCCCGCCGCCCGCGGTCGCGCGGGCGCCACTTCCCGCGTAGCGGGTCACCGGGCGATCGTGAATCCGCCCGGTGACCCGCTACGCGGGTGTCGCCGCGTACGGGCAGATCGCCGGTCTGGTCAGCGCGCGACCGGGCTGCCGCCGGCCCGGGTTCCGCCACATCGGATGGGCCGTGCCGCCGCCGGGCAGCGCGAACGGGTCCTGGGCCAGGTAGCCGTGCCGGGCGTACAGGTCCCGCTCGGCGGTGGTGGTCGCCTCGGCGTAGGTGGGGAGCAGCGCCTGTCCCATCCGGGCGTTGCTGGCCGCGAGCAGGGTGGCGGCGCGTCTGATCCGGTGCGGACTCGGCGCGACCGCGAAGAAGGCCAGGTGGTGGTGCGGGCCGGCCGGGCGGTGCGCGTGCAGCACGTCGTCGAGGTGCAGGAAGCGGTCGAGGTGGCCGGCGCAGGCGACGGCGAGCCGGCGGCCGTACCCCTCGGGCGCGGGCACGACCCCGAACCGGTGCAGCCAGACGGCGACGGCGGAACGGTCGTGCAGCAGGTACGCCTCGCCGGAGAGCAGGGCGTGTTCGATCCAGACCCGGATGACGGCGGTGAGCACGCTGCGGCGGCGGCGCTCGTCGGGTACGAGCCACGTGCCGAGGGCGCTGGCGGCGAACGGGTCGGTGACGAGCGCGACGATGTCGGCGACGTCGCGCCACTGGGCGCGGTGGACAGCCGGGAGGTGAGGCACGGGTTTCTCCTTGCGGGTGCGGTCGGTTCGCGTACGGGTGCGCGACGCGGTGCACCGGCGTGGGCGTCATCGCGTCAGCGGCACGGCGCCTGCCGGTCGCGCCGTACGGCGGCGACCGGAGGTGGGTGCGGTACGCCGGCCCGGGCCGGCGTGTGCAGGTGGGCGGGCCCGATGGGCCCTCGGGTGCGGTGGGGCGCGTCGGCTCGACCGTCCGCCCGACCGTCGGCTCGGCCGACTACCGCTGCGGTCGGTCGAGGTGACGGCGGTCGAGGTGACGGCGGCCGGACCCGGCGCGAGCCGGTCTGACCGGTCGGTTCGCCGGGCGGGTCCCAGCCGTCGGCCGTTGCCCCGCGCGTGCCGTCAGGCGGGTCTGGGGTCCGGTCTGCCGGAACGGCCGGCGAGCAGGTGGTCGGGGGCCGGACGGCAGCCGACCAGCCGCAGCCCGGGGGACCAGGAACGGGGGCAGGCGTCGGCCGGGACGCCGGCCCCGCCGGTGGCCGAGCCGGCGCCGGCCGTGCTGGCCGGGGCGCCCGGGGCCACCCCGGGGACGGGGCCGGGTTCGTCGGACCGGGGTACCCGCGCGCGGGCCGCCGCGGTGGCCGACGCGTCGCCGGCGTCGCGGCCCGCCACCGGGCGCGGCGCGAGGCGGGACGGCGCGGCGGCGTCGGGGGCGCCAGCCGCGCCGGTCGGCGTGCCCGGGCGGGCGGCGGCGGCCGGTGGATCGCTCGCCGCCGCGTCCCCGGGGGGCGCGGGAGCGCCGGGGACGGGGCCGGAACCAGGGCTGGGGCCGGAACCAGGGCTGGGGACGGGGGCCGGGGCTGCGGCGGGTGGGCCGAGGATCGGCTGGGTCAGTTCGAGCACCGGGTCCAGCACGGGCGGCAGCACCTGGACGATCGGCCCGGTCACCGGCCGGATCAGCTCGGCGACCGGCGCCAGCAGCCGCGACCCGGTGATCGGCCGCACGACGGGGGAGGCCAGCGCCACGACGGATCGGGTCAGCGGGTCGATCACCCCGGCGACGCGCGACCGGCCAGCGGCCGGCGTGTCGGCCCCCGCCGCGCGGCGCGGGCCGGTCCCCCCGGGGTCGGGCGCGCTGCTCCGGCCTGCGGGTGGGCGGTCCGGGTCGGTCACCTCGGGGCCGGGTGCGCTGCTCCGGCCTGCGGGTGGGCGGTCCGGGTCGGTCACCTCGGGGGTGGGTGCGCTGCTCCGGCCTGCGGGTGGGCGGTCCGGGTCGGTCACCCCGGCGTCGGGCGCGTCTCCGGGTGGGCTGTTCCCGCCGGCCGTGCCCGCCGGCCGGTCACCGGTTCGGAGCACCAGGTCGCCGACGACCCGGGCAGCGCCGTGGAGCAGATCGCGGACCAGGGACGGGGGCTCCGGCTCGGCCGCCCGGGCCGGGTCGCCGGCGGTGCCGTCGTGGTCGCGGGCCACGGCCGGGGCCGCCGGCGCGACCGCCTGGGCCGCGTCGCCCGCGACGGCGTCGGCCAGGCCCCACGCGCCGACGACGCCGCCGGCCAGGAGCACGCCGCGCAGCGTCCAGCGAGCCAGTCGGCCGGGACTCCGCGACAACGGGCACCTCCGGAGGCAGTACCTCACGCTCATGCCAGGGCCCCTGATTCTGCCCGGCCCGACGGGACGAACCGCGGCAACACGCGGAAGGGCCACCGGCCCAGCGGCGGGCGCCCGGCGGTGACCTGTTCAGGCCCGGCGGAGCGCCGCGTCGACCCGGTCCAGCTCGTCGGCGACCTGCTCAGGCCGGCGGAGCGCCGTGTCGACCCGGTCGGCCGCCCGGCGGCGACCTGCTCAGGCCCGGCGGAGCGCCGCGTCGAGCCGGTCCAGCTCGTCGGCGACCGGCCCGAGGGTGAGCAGGCCGCTGCCGGCGCCGGCCAGCTCGCCGGCCGCCGGGGCGAGCGTGTCGCGCGCCCGCCGCATCGTCGGCCGGTCGGCGAGGGCGACCGCGGCGCGGCCGATCAGGCACCACAGCGCCTCGAACAGCAGGTCGTGCGGCGGGTCCGGGGCCTGCCGCAGCGCGGCGGCGGCGTCGGCCGGGCGCTCCCGGGCCAGCAGGACGAGCGGTCGCGTCCAGGGCGCGTACGGGCCCCAGTCGGTGTCGTCGTCGGCGTCGGCCGTCCGGTGGTGCCGCAGCCGCAGGCAGAGCAGTGCCAGCGGGAGCAGGCCGCGCTCGACGCCGGGCATGCCGGCGCCCGGCAGCCGGGCCGCCGCCTCCCGGTAGGCGGCCTCCTCGACCTCGGGCGGCTCGCCGGCCGCCGACAGCCGCAGCGCCCGATACCACTGGGTGAACACCCCGACCAGGGGACGTTCGTGCCGCCGGGCGAGCCCGTCGGCGGCGGCGGCGTGCTCGTCCGCGCCGTCGAAGTCGGCGAGCGCGCTGCGGGCCTGGAGCCGGACCAGGTGCCCCAGGATCTCGAACGCCGGCAGGTCGTGCCGGGCCGAGAGCGCGACCAGTTCGGCACCGATCGCGTCGCGTTCCGGCGCGAGCCCAGCCCGCTGGAAGGACTGCATGAAGGCGCCGTTGAGGGCGAACGCCAGCAGGGCGGGATCGCCCAGCCGGCGGGCGATGCGTTCCGCCTCCCGGGCCGCCGTCCGGCCACGCGGCCCGGGGGTGCCTCGCGACTCCACCGCGACCGTGGCCAGCAGCCGGGCCCGGGTGGCGTCGGCGGAGCCGGGGCGCAGCGCGTCGAGGGCCCGCTCGGCCGCCGCCACGATCCGGGCCGCCTGCTCCGGGTCGTCCGAGCGGGTCCAGATCGCCGGTACGTCGTAGCCGCCGATCACCCGGGCGGTGAGGTCGGCGTCGCCGAGCCGTTCGGCCGCGGCGATCGCGGCGACCCGCTGCCCGCGCGCGGCCTCCAGCCCGCCGGGCCCGGCCATGGCCAGCGACCGCAGCAGGCCGACCGTCGACTCCAGCCGGACCCGCGAGTCCGCGGCCACGGTCCGGTGGTACGCGGCGGCGGCGTCCGCCCAGATCCGGTCCGGGCCCGGCAGCCCGCCGTCGACCTGGTCGCTCTGCCGCAGCAGGTCGGTCTCCAACTGGCGCAGGCGCGGGCTCGGGTCGACGCCGAGTTGCTCCCGGAGCAGGCCGCGGGCCCGGCGCAGCACGCCGAGCGCGTCCGCCTGCCGGCCGGCCCGGTACAGCGCGAGGGCGAGCAGCCGCCAGGCCTCCTCCCGCCAGGGATGCTCGGCCACGTGGGCGTCGAGATCCGCGACCGCGTCCGCCGGCCGCCCGACGGCCAGCCGCGCCCCGGCGAGGCGCTCGACCGCGTCGAGGCGTACCTGCTCCAGCCGGAACCGTTCGGTCCGGGCCCACGGCTCGTCGAAGTCGGCGTAGGCGGGACCGCGCCACCAGCCGAGGGCCCGGTCGAGCCGGTCGAGCGTCTCGTAGGGCGGGCCGTCGGTCGCGGCCGTCGTCTCGTCCTCGAACCGCCAGGCGTCCACCACGTCGCGCGGCGCGCGCAGCGCGTACCCCGGTCCCTCGGTGACCAGCAGCCGGGCCGGCTCACGCGGCGGGCGGTCGGGTTCCAGCGCCCGCCGCAGCGCCGCCACGAAGGTCCGGATGGCACCCACCGCGCCCGGCGGTGGCACCGGCCACAGGTCGTCGACGAGCCGGTCGACGGGAACGACCTGGCCGCGGGCGACGACGAGCCGGGCCAGCACCGCGCGGTGCCGCGGCCCCTTCAGGTCCAGCCGCGCCCCGGTGGCGTCCCAGCCGACGACAGGCCCGAGCACACCGACCGTGACCTGCACCGACCCACCCTCTCCCGCGCTGGCCAACCTGGCGCGCTCATCGGTTGCTCATCGGCCGGCGCGAGGCTGGACGGGTTCACGCTACGAGAAGGGACGACGATGACAACGGCCATCCCCGGGTTCGACTACCAGCGCGTCACGGTCGACGGGACCGTGACGCTGAACGTGGCGGTCGGCGGCGCCGGCAGCCCGATCGTGCTGCTGCACGGCTTCCCGCAGACCCACCTCATGTGGCGGCACGTCGCCGCCGACCTGGCCACCGACCACACCGTGATCTGCCCCGACCTGCGCGGCTACGGGGCGAGCGACAAGCCGCCGGCGGACGACGCCGGCACGTACGCGAAGCGCACCATGGCGGCCGACGTCGTGGCCCTGGCGCGGCAGCTCGGCCACGAGCGTTTCGCCCTCGCCGGCCACGACCGGGGCGCGCTCGTCGCGGTCCGCGCCGGGCTCGACCATTCGCGGACGATCACCCACCTCGCGGCGCTGGACGTGCTGCCCACCCTGGACATGTGGGAGGTGCTGCGGGGTGAGGGCGCCGCGGTCGCCTTCCACCTCTACCTGATGGCGCAGCCACCCGGGCTGCCGGAGCAGCTCATCGGGGCCAGCGCCGACGCCTTCTTCGGGTACTTCCTCGACCTCTGGGGCGGCGACCCGCGGGCCATCCCCGCCGAGATCCGGGCGGAGTACCTCGCGGCGTCGCGGGCGGCGGTCCCGTCGATCGTGGCGGACTACCGCGCCTCCGCCGGGATCGACGTCGAGCACGACCGGGCCGACCGGGCCGCCGGGAACCGTCTGGCGATGCCGGTGACCGTGGTCCAGCAGGACTGGGGTGCGGCGCTCGGCTACGACGCCGAGGGGCTCTGGCGGGCCTGGGCCCCCGACCTCGACCACCGGACCACCTCGGCGGGGCACTTCCTGGCCGAGGCGGCGCCGGGCGAGGTCGTCGCGGCCCTGCGCGCCCTGCTGGCCCGCCGGAGCGACTGACCCGGGCGCCCGGCGCATGCCGGGTGCCGCCGAGGGTAACGCTCCGGCATGGCGCGGTATACCAAGCCCGAGCTGCGGGAGCAGATCAAGGCGGAGATCAGGGCGTCGGACCGGGGCGGTCGGCCCGGACAGTGGTCGGCGCGCAAGTCCCAGCTGCTCACCAAGGAGTACCAGCGGCGCGGCGGGGGCTATGTCGGACCGAAGGACGAGCGGCAGCGCTCCCTGCAGCGGTGGGGCAACGAGGACTGGCAGACCAGGGCGGGTTCCACCCGGGCCCGGCACAACGGCGAGACGAGCCGTTACCTGCCGAAACGGGCCTGGGAGCAGCTCGCCGACGAGCAGCGGCGGGCGACCGACACCCGGAAGCGGCGGGCGTCCCGGTCCGGGCAGCAGTACGTGGCCAACACGGGGCCGGCCAGCCGGGCCCGCCGGGACGTCACGTCGGCCGAGCGGATGTCGGAGCTGCCGGTCGCCGAGGCGGCCAAGCTGGTCCGGGGCCTGGACACCCGCCAGTTGCGGGCCGCGTTGCGCCGCGAGCGTGGGGGCAAGGACCGCAAGACGCTCGTGCGGCGGCTGGAGGCCGAACTCGCCCGCCGGTGACGGGCGACGGCCCGGAACCGGCGCGGCCACCGCCGGCCGGCCGGGTCCGGACCCGCTCGTCACCAGCCCACGGCCACCAGCAGCCACTGCGGGTCGGCGGCCGACACGAACGAGGACTGGTCGGCGTAGTCGTCGTACGGGAAGCCGTAGGCGCGGCCGCCGATCGCCCGGTCGTGCCAGAACTTGGCGTAGTAGTTGGCCGGCGCCTGCTGGTAGAACAGGCTCGGGTCCGACCACTGTGCCGGCGGCAGGTGCGCGACGTGCCGGTTGAGCGCGGCGCAGCCGGCCGGGTTGCCGGCCAGTGAGCCGGCGCAACCGAAGATGTCCGAGGTGCTGGCCGGCAGCCCCACCGACGACGCGTAGCCGCTGAGGTAGCCGGCGTACTGGCCGCCGGGCCGGAACTGCGGCGTGTTGCCGGGCGAGGGGATGCGGTACGGCGCCTCGATGGTGGCCAGGTGCTTGAACTCGGCCGGCATGGCGTCGGCGAACCGCTGGAAGGTGACCGACCGGTCCTCGGCGAACGTGGCCTCGGTCTCGCCGACCGCCACGTCGCGGCCGTCGTGGGCGCGCAGCCGCATCGCCAGCTTCAGCCCGAACGCGTCGACCCGGGTGGTGTTGCCGTTGAACTGGTCCGGTCCGACGGTGAACTCGATGAAGTCGCTGTACTGGCTGGTCGGCGAGCCGAGGCGGAAGTACATCCGGCCCGCGGTGTTCACCGGCATGTCGAAGTAGGGCTGCTCGGCGATCGAGTGGGTCTGCCCGTTGTAGCTCCAGTAGACCTGGCTGTCGGGGTAGCGGCCGTTGGTGCGGTTGAGCACCTTCACCATGAGCACGTTCGCGGCCGGCGGGATCGAGGCGGTGTCGCCCCAGAAACCGCCGGTGGGTGGCGGGGTGGTCGGCGGCGGGGTGCCACCGGAGGTGGTGCGGACCGCGAACTCCCAGAGCGAGTAGCCGTACGTGGTGGCGCGGGCGGTGCCGTACAGCCGCACGTAGCGGCCGGACCCGGTCACGTCGAGCGTCTGGGTGCCGCCGGTGCCGGTGGTGGTGGCGTACAGGGTGGTCCACGGGCCGTCCGGCGCGGCGGCGACCTGCACCTGGAAGGCCCGGGCGTAGGCCGCCTCCCACTGCAGGGTGACCTGGCAGAGGGTCTGCGTGCTGCCGAGGTCCACCCGCAGCCACTGGGGGTCGGCGAAGCCGCTGGACCAGCGGGTGCCGGCGTCGCCGTCGACCGCGGCGGCGGCCGGGGTGGCGGTGGTCTCCGCCGAGGAGGCGGCCGCGGGGCGGTTGAGCGCGGCGTTGCCGGCGCAGCCGGCGGAGGCGGTGCTGCCGTAGACCTGGAATTCCCAGAGCGAGTAGCCGTAGCCGGTGGCGCGGGCGGTGCCGTACATCCGTACGTAGCGGCCGGTTCCGGCCACGGTGAGGGTCTGGGTGCCGCCGGTGGCGGTGGTGGTGCTGTAGATGGTGGTCCAGGGGCCGCCGGGGTCGGTGGCGACCTGGAGTTGGAAGGCCCGCGCGTAGGCGGCTTCCCAGACGAGTTGGATCTGGTCGATGGTGGCGGTGCCGCCGAGGTCGACCTGGAGCCACTGCGGGTCGCTGAACTGGCTGGCCCAGCGGGTGTTCGGGTCGCCGTCGGTGGCCGCGGAGCCCGGTGTGCCGGCGTTCTCGGTGGACGACGCGCTCGTCGGCCGCCCCTGGGAGATCAGGGTGGAGGCGGCGCCGGCGGCGGGCGGGGCGGTCGCGACGGCGCCGCCGGCGAGCAGGGCCAGCACGGCCACGGTGGCGGCGCGGAGGCGGCGGCCGACGCGGGCCGGCCGGGTTCGGGGTGGGCGGGCGGGGGTGGGGTGCATGGCATCTCCTGCGGTTGGTGGTCCGGCGGGAGAGCGCTCTCGGCCCGAGGGTCGCCCCCGGCCCCGGGTCCTGTCAAGCCGCCCGCGCCCGGCGATCAAGGTCAATTCCGGACTTCGCCCAGGCCATTGACGGATAGAAGCGACTCGATGAAGTCTGGTGACGGGCGCTCTCACTCTCCCGACCATCAGTCCGTCGACGGGAGCCGTCATGCCTACGCCACCACCCCCGTTCCGCCGCCGCGCCACCACCATCGCGGCGCTGCTCGTCCTGCTCGCCGCCTACCTGACCGTCCCCGGGCGGCCCGCCACCGCCGCCGGGCCGCTGCTCTCCCAGGGCCGGCCGACCACCGCCTCCTCCGTCGAACAGGCCGGCACCCCGGCCGCCGCCGCCACCGACGGCGACCCCGGCACCCGCTGGTCCAGCGGCTTCGCCGATCCCCAGTGGCTCCAGGTCGACCTCGGCGGCACCGCCACCATCGACCAGGTCCAACTCGTCTGGGAAGCCGCCTACGCGCGGGCCTTCCAACTCCAGGTCGCCACCGACCCCGGCGGCCCCTGGACCACCATCTACAGCACCACCACCGCCACCGGCGGCACCCAGACCCTCGCCGTGGCCGGAACCGGCCGCTACGTACGGATGTACGGCACCGCCCGCGCCACCGGCTACGGCTACTCGCTCTGGGAATTCCAGGTCTACGGCAGCACCGGCCCCGGCCAGCCCGGCGGCCGGCCGATCTCCGAGTTCAAGAAGGTCGACGCGTCGTCGTGGGAGGGCGGCAACGCGCCCGCCGCGGCGCTCGACGGCCGGACCAGCACCCGGTGGTCGAGCCAGTTCAGCGACCCCCAGTGGCTGCGCGTCGACTTCGGCGGCGTCGCCACCATCAACCGGGTCGTGCTCAACTGGGAGGCCGCCTACGCCACCGGCTACCGGCTGGAGACCTCCACCGACGGCAACACCTGGACCACGATCTACTCCACCACCTCCGGCCGCGGCGGCGTCGAACAGCTCGCCGTCACCGGCACCGGCCGCTACCTGCGTTTCTCCGGCACCGCCCGGGCCACCGGCTACGGCTACTCGCTCTGGGAGTTCCAGGCGTACGGCACGGTCGACGAGGCGGCCAGCACGGCGCCGATGCTCTCCGGCCCGACCCGCCCGCCCGGCACGCTCAACCAGTTCGCGCTGACCGCCCCGGCCGACGGCGCCATGGTCACCACCACCCGCCGGCCCGCCCTCAGCTGGGCGGCGGTCGCCGGCGCCACCCGCTACCAGGTCTGGATCAACATCAGCCGCACCGACTACGACTTCACCGCCCCCGGCAACCTCATCGACCTCTACACCAAGGTCGCCGAGCCGACCGGCACCTCCTACACCCCGACCTGGGACCTGCCGGACCGCTGGACCTACAAGTGGTACGTCACCGCCACCGGCGCCACCACGACCACCTCGACCATCCGGCGCTTCAGCGTCTACCTGCCCACCCTGGAGACCGTCGCCGACGGGGTCGGCGTCGTCGCCGGCAGCCGGGACCTCAACCGCAACGGCGCCATCGAGCCGTACGAGAACTGGCGCCTCCCGGTCGACGCGCGCGTCGACGACCTGCTGGGCCGGATGACGGCCGAGGAAAAGGCGTACCAGATGTTCTACAACGCCCAGGCGTACCCCCGGTCGGGCTGGCACTTCGGCCCCGCGCAGGCGCAGGACCTGCACAACCAGCTCCTCGCGGCGTCCGGCACCCGGCTGGGCATCCCGTTCGTCTCGGCGGGCGACACCATCCACGGCTACCAGACCACCTACCCCATGCAGAGCGCTCTCGCCGCCGCCCGGAACTACGCGCTCGACTACCGGCTCGGCGACATGCAGCGGCGGGAACAGCTCGAGGTCGGCACCCGGGGCGTCCTCGGGCCGCTGGCCGAGGTGGGCACCAAGGTGATCTACCCGCGCATCCAGGAGGGCAACGGGGAGAACGCGCAGGTGGCCGCCGCCCAGGTGCGGGCCCTGGTGGCCGGCCTGCAGGGCGGCCCGGAACTCAACCCCGCCTCGGTGCTGGCCACCGTGAAGCACTGGCCCGGTGAGGGCGCCGGCGGGGAGGCGCTGATCGTCTACGACGGCGTGACGATCAAGTACCACCTGATCCCGTTCCGGGCCGCGATGGAGGCGGGCGCGGTCAACATCATGCCCGGGTACGCCGGCAGCTCGTACCTCGATCCCGGCGGGCCGGGCGCCGGCGACAGCGCGCCGATCCTCGCGTACCTGCGGCAGAACCTCGGCTACCAGGGCCTGATCACCACCGACTGGCTGCCCTCCGGCTCCTGGGTCGGCGCGGCGAAGGCCGGCTCCGACGTGATGGGCGGCGCGGACCCCGGCGCGGCCGGCTTCTCGATCGCCACCTTCCTGGCGAACGTGCCGGCCGCCCGGATCGACGACGCGGTCCGCCGGGTGCTGCGGCTCAAGTTCCAGCTCGGCATCTTCGAGAACCCGTACGGCGACCCGGTCAACGGCCCGTACCGGTTCCACCAGCCCGCGTACACGGCGCTGGCCAACCAGGCCTCCCGGGAGGCGATGACGCTGCTGAAGAACGACGGCGCGGTGCTGCCCATCCGGCTGGGCGCCGGGGACAACATCGTGGTGGCCGGGCCGCGGGCCGCCGACCCCACCGCCTGCTGCGTCTGGACCAGCTTCTTCCACGCCGAGTACGGCTCGCAGACCATGCTGGAGGCGATCCGAACCCGGGCCGCCCGAGCCGGCGTCAACGTCTACGCCGACGACGGACCGAACCCGAAACTGGCCGTCGTGGCGGTGGGGGAGACGTCCTACACGCACGCCACCAACTGGCCGAAGGAACAGCCGTACCTGCCCCCCGACCAGCTCAAGGTGATCCAGGACTTCCGCGCCCGGGGCATCCCCGTGGTGGTCGCGCTGGTCCTGCCCCGGCCGTACGTCATCACCGAGTGGCGCGACCTGGCCAGCGCCATCGTGGTGACCTACCGGGGCGGCGAGGAGATGGGTCCGGCCCTGGCCGGCCTGCTCTTCGGCGACTACGCGCCGGGCGGCCGGCTGCCGTGGCAACTCCCGCGCAGCCTCGCCGACGTGCTGCGGCCCGGCGGCACCGACGTGCCGGCCGACGCGGTTGAGGCCTGGGACCTGCCGTACGACCTGGGGGCCAGCGCCACCGAGCGGGCCCAGATCCGGGCCAGCATCGACGCCGGCCAGCCGCCGGCGACCGGCTACGGCAACCCGCTCTACCCGTACGGCGCCGGTCGGACCGGGTTCTGAGCGGTCACGCACGGCGGGCGCCGGGCCGCGCGGCCCGGCGCCCACCCGGGTGCCGCGAAGTCGGCGCGGCCCGGGCATGGTCGCCGGCGGAACGGGAAGGTCAGGGCCGCTGACGAACGGACCCGGGGAGGAGGCGTCATGACGCAGCCGGTGGGCCGACCGAGATGACCATGACGGGGCGGCAGTTGCCTCCCGTGACGGTCGAGCGGTGGGTGAACTCGCCGCCGCTGACCCCCGACGACCTGCGCGGCCGGGTGGTCCTGATCGACATCTGGGAGTACACCTGCGTCAACTGGATCCGCACGGCGCCCTACGTCAAGGCGTGGCACCGCGACTACGCGGACCTGGGGTTGACCGTCATCGGCGTGCACGCGCCCGAGTTCGAGTTCGGCCGCGACGCCGCGCACATCGACCGGGCGATCCGGGACCACGGCCTGACCTACCCCGTCGCGCTGGACAACGGGTTCACCTTCTGGCGCGCCCTCGGCAACGACGCCTGGCCGGCGAAGTACCTCTTCGACGGCGACGGGTGGCTGGTCGACCGGTGGGTCGGCGAGGGCAGCTACGAGCGGGTGGAGTCGGAGCTGCGCCGCCTGCTGGCGATCCGGACGCCGGGCATCCGGCTGCCGCCGGTCAGCGCCGAGGTGACCGGGTACGCCACCACCGGGGAGCCCTCCTACCTGGGCATCACGCCGGAGACGTACCTCGGCGCCGACCGGGGCGTGCCGGGCACGTTCACGGTCGCCGGCGACTGGCGCAGCGCCGGGGAGTACGTCGAACTGACCGGCGGCAGCGGTGAACTCACCCTGCCCTTCCACGCCGGCGAGGTGAACCTCGTCGTCGATCCGGGACCCGCCGGCCCGGCCGCGCTCCGGGTGCTGCTCGACGGCGACCCGATCGGCGACGAGCGGGGGGCCGACGTCGGCCCGGACGCGGTGGCGCGGATCGACCGGGCCGCCATGTTCCGGCTCGTCGCCGGAGCGAGCCGGACCGACCACAGGCTGACCCTCGCGGTCGACCGGCCCGGCTTCCGCGCGTACGTCTTCACCTTCGGCCCGTGAGGGCGAGTCCTGACAGCTGAGCATCCGACGGGGGGACGCAGCGATGAGCGACAAGACCGAGAAGGCGATTCTGGCGGGCGGCTGCTTCTGGGGCATGCAGGACCTGATCCGCAAGCGCCCCGGGGTGGTCTCCACCCGGGTCGGCTACACCGGCGGCGACGTGCCGAACGCCACCTACCGCAACCACGGCACGCACGCCGAGGCGATCGAGATCAACTATGACCCGGACCAGCTCTCCTACCGGGACCTCCTGGAGTTCTTCTTCCAGGTCCACGACCCGACCACCAAGAACCGCCAGGGCGGCGACGTGGGCCTCAGCTACCGGTCGGCCATCTTCTACACCGACGAGCAGCAGCGGCAGGTCGCCGAGGACACCATCGCCGACGTCGACGCCTCCGGCCTCTGGCCGGGCAAGGTGGTCACCGAGGTCAGCCCGGCCGGCCCGTTCTGGGAGGCCGAGCCGGAACACCAGGACTACCTGGAGAAGCACCCCGGCGGCTACACCTGCCATTTCGTCCGACCCGACTGGAAGCTGCCGCGGCGCGGCGAGAACGCCGCGTAGTGGCCGGCCCGGCCGTCGTCCGACCGCAACCCGACCGACAAGGAGACCGCACGTGGCCGTCAAGACGCTGACCCGCCCGACCACCGACCTCCGCCCGTTCCGGATCGAGGTCCCCGAGGCGGACCTCAAGGCGCTGCGGGCCCGGCTCGCGGCCACCCGCTGGCCGGAGAAGCAGACCGTCGGCGACCAGTCCCAGGGCGTGCCGCTGGAGACCAGCCAGGCGCTCGCCCGGTACTGGGAGAAGGAGTACGACTGGCGCAAGGTCGAGGCGCGGTTGAACGCCCTGCCGAACTACATCACCGAGATCGACGGGCTCGACATCCACTTCATCCACGTCCGCTCCCAGCACGACAACGCGCTGCCGCTCATCGTCACGCACGGCTGGCCCGGCTCGGTGATCGAACAGCTGAAGATCGTCGGGCCGCTGACCGACCCCACGGCGCACGGCGGGTCCGCCGCCGACGCCTTCCACCTGGTGATCCCGTCGATGCCCGGGTACGGCTTCTCCGGCAAGCCGAGCGCGCCCGGCTGGGGCCCGGAACGCATCGCCCGGGCCTGGACGGAGCTGATGACCCGCCTCGGCTACGACCGGTTCGTTGCGCAGGGCGGCGACTGGGGGGCGCTGATCACCAACATCATGGGGGTACAGGCGCCGCCGCAACTGGCCGGCATCCACACCAACATGCCCAGCGCCGTCCCGCCCGACCTCGACGCGCTGCTGCAGACCGGCATCAGCGGCGCGACGAACCCCCTGGACTCGCTGCCGGCCGGCCTCTCCGCGGAGGAGCGGAAGGCCTGCGAGGAGATCAACTTTTTCTGGCTGCACTCCGCGTACGCGCTGATGATGGGCACGCGTCCGGAGACGCTGACCGGATTGGCGGATTCGCCCATCGCCCTGGCGAGCTACCTGCTCGACCACGACGCGGCCAGCCTGGAGCTGTTCTGCAAGGCCATCGACGGACAACCCGTCGGCATCACCCGGGACGACCTGCTCGACAACATCACGCTCTTCTGGCTGACCAACACGGGCGTCTCGGCGGCCCGCCTCTACTGGGAGAACAAGCTCTCGTTCTTCGCCGCCAAGGACATCAGGGTCCCGGCCGCGGTGAGCGTCTTCCCCGACGAACTCTACGAGGCCCCGCGGAGCTGGGCGGAGCGGGCCTATCCCAACCTGATCCACTACAACAAGCTCGACCGGGGCGGGCACTTCGCCGCTTGGGAGCAGCCGCAACTGCTCTGCGACGAGCTGCGTACCGCGTTCCGGTCGCTGCGCTAGCCGGTCGCGCCCGCCCGTGGCCCGCACCCGCCCGTGGCCCGCGCCCGCCCGTGGCCCGGGCCGCCGGCTCGCCCGCCGAGCAGGCGGCCCTGGCCGGGCCACCCGCCGAGCAGGTCCGGGCGGCCGGGCCACCCGCCGCAGGTCCGGGCGGCCGCGCCGACCCGCGCCGGAGGCCGGCGAGCGCCACCGGCGTCAGTCCGGGTCGCCGGTCACGGATTCCTGGGCCGCGCGGCGCAGGGAGCGGTGCCGGGCCAGGTCCTCCCGGGGCGGGGGGCCCGGCCGGGTCCGCTCGGCCGGCCGTACCGCCGGCTGGGCCGGCACCCGGGGCGCCTGCTCGACGTCGGTGACCAGGTCCTCGGTCTCCTGGACCAGGTAGTGCGGCCGGCGCTTGGTCTCGTAGTAGATCCGGCCGATGTACTCCCCGATCACCCCGAGGATCATCATCTGGATGCCGCCGAGGCCGATCACGCTGACGATGATGGTGGTGTAGCCGGGGACGTCGATCCCCTTCTCGACGGCGTCCGCGACCACCCAGGCCATGTACGCCACCGCGATCAGGGTGAGGAAGAGGCCGCCGTAGATGGCCAGCCGTAGCGGCCGGTTGTTGAACGACAGCAGGCCGTCGAACGCGTAGTTGAAGAGCTTGCCGAAGCTCCACCGGCTCCGCCCCGCCTGCCGGGTCTCGTTGCGGTGCGCCACCACCACGGTCCGGAAGCCGATCCAGGAGAAGAGCCCCTTGGAGAAGCGGTTGTATTCCGGCATCGCCAGCACCGCGTCCACCGCGAGCCGGGACAGCAGCCGGAAGTCACCCGCCCCGTCCAGCAGCCGCACGTCGATCCACCAGTTGACCATCCGGTAGAAGGAGCGCGAGGCCAGCATCCGCAGGAACCGGTCGCCGCGTCGGTCCCGCCGGGCGATCACCTGGTCGAAGCCCTGCCGGTACAGCGCCACCATCTCGGGCAGCAGCCGCGGCGGGTGCTGCAGGTCGGCGTCCATGATCACGACCGCGTCGCCGGTGGCCCGCTCCAGGCCGGCCAGCATCGCCGCCTCCTTGCCGAAGTTCCGGCTCAGTGACGTGTACCGCACCGTCGGGTCGCCGGCGGCGAGCCGGCGCAGCGCCACGAGCGTGCCGTCCTCGCTGCCGTCGTCGACGTACACCACCTCGATCTCGACGTCGGTCAGCTCCGCCAGCGCGGCGGTAACCGCCGTGTGCAGCCGTTCGACCGACGCTTCCTCGTTGAAGCAGGGCACCACCACCGACAGCCGCACCGTGCTCACTCCGTCCAGCCCGTCCGGGATCCGCCGCCGGCCGCGGGAGGCCGGGCGGCGGGCTGGTCAGAGGTGGTAGACCAGCACACCATCGACATCCTCCCGGGTGATGCCCAGTCCGTCGACCGGCCGGTCCGCGATGCCCTCCCACGGCGTCCCGCCGGCCCGGCTCGGCACCGCCAGCACCGACCGCACCCCGAGCCCGCGCAGGTAGGCGACGCTGGTCGCGTCGGGGAACGAGGCGATGGCCATCCGGGTCTGCGCCTGGCTGACCGGCTCGAAACCGGCCAGCCCGTTCGTCACCCGGGGGAAGCCGTCGGTCGTCCACAGCATGTAGTTGAGGTCGTTGATGCCGCCGGCGGGCAGCACCAGCAGCGGCTCCTGCGCCCGGCCCAGCGCGGCCGGCGGCCGGGGCACCTCGGGGTGCGGGGTCCGGTTCAGCCCTTCGACGGTGACCAGGGCCAGCGGCACCAGCAGGACCGCCGGCAGCAGGATCCGGGCCCAGCGCCCGGGTGACGCCTTGCGCGCCGGCTCGGCCAGCACGGTGACCAGCCCCGCCGCCAGCAGCGCCAGCAGCAGGCTGGTCCAGATCATCATCCGGCCGGGCGTCCGCAACGCGTCCCATCCGGGCAGGTGCTTGGAGAGGGTGAGGTATCCCGGGTCCCCGTCGCCGCCGAGGTTGGTGCCCAGGCCGAGCAGCACCGTGCCGAGCACGCCGAGCCCCAGCGCGATCCGGTGCCGGACCGGGTAGACCGAGATGAGCAGCCCCGCGGCGGCCAGGCCGATCAGCGTCATGCCGGGCAGCAGCGCCATCTCCGGCGGCCAGGTGAGCTGTTCCCGGGCCGCCGCGTGCGGCTCGCCCCACAGCCACGAGTCGGCCGGTGCGGTGACGAAGCCCCGCAGCGGCGGCGAGAACAGCTTCGTCCAGTCCAGCGTGCGCTGGGCCTGCGGGTTGAGGTCGACGACGTGCAGGTAGACCAGGCCCAGCAGCAGGGTGACCGCGCCGAAGACCGCCCCGCCGGCCAGGTCGGCGGCCAGCAGCCGCCGGCCGAACGGGGGCCGTTCCCGGCGCCGCCACCAGGACCAGCCGTAGCAGCCGGCGGCGACCAGCACCGCGGCCAGCAGGAAGTAGACCAGCGGCAGGCCGATGCCGAAGCCGAGGGTGATCTGCCAGGCGGCGACGAGCCAGCCGGCCAGCGCCCACCCGGGCCGCCGCCGCTCCGGCCGGTAGCCGTGCCGCAGCGACCAGCCGTGGCCGCGGGCCAGCATCGCCAGGGACAGCGCGATCCCGCCGGTGGACAGGATGTTCAGGTGCCCGGCGTGGGCCAGCCGCCACGGCGCGTACGCCCAGGCGACCCCGGCCACCGCCGCCCCCCAGCGGCCCGAGCCGAGCTGCCGGGCCAGCGCGTACGCCCCGACGAACGCCAACGCGAAGACCAGCACGTACGTCACGTTGTAGCGGACCAGGGCGGCCGCGAACCCGGAGCCGAGCATCCCGATCGGGGCGTACCCGAGCAGGGTGTCGCTGTAGGCGTAGGTGTACTTCTCCGGATAGAACGTGTTCGAGTCCCACAGGTTGGACGGGTCGGTCAGCAGGCCGTGCCCGGCCCAGGCCAGCTGCCACGCCTGCAGGGTGGGGTCACCGAGGTCGCCGGGGATCGTGCTCGCCGGGTGCCGCAGCGTCGGCCAGGTCAGGACGACCGCGAGCAGCAGGCCGCCGAGCACCGCCCAGGTCCATTCGTGGCGTAGCCAACGCCACCGGCCCCGGTCGTCCCGGGTCGGGGCGACGGGGGCCCGGTCGTCGTCGTCGGCGAGCCCGGTGCTGGTGGGGGTGTCGGTGGACCCGGTGGTCATGACGATGGATCATCCCTTGTGCCGTCGGCCCTGTCGATCAGGGGTCCGTAGTGTGGGCGCGCCGCGCCGGTACCGGTGATTTTGCCGATGCGGACGACGGCCGTGCCGTCGAAGGATGACACATGTCGATGTGACCCCACCCGTAGGGAGTGCCCGACGTGTCATCACCAACCACCACCCGTCCCCGTTCCGTCGCTGCCCGTACCCTCCGGGCGGCGCTGGCCGCCGTCCTGGTCGCCGGCGGCGTGCTCGGCGCGTCGTCCGGTGCCGCCCAGGCCGCGGAGAACCCGTACGAGCGCGGCCCCGACCCCTCCGTGGCGATCCTGGAGGCCAGCCGCGGCCCGTTCAGCGTCTCCACCCAGAACGTCTCCTCGCTGAGCGTCACCGGCTTCGGTGGGGGAGTCATCTACTACCCGACCACCACGAGCGAGGGCACCTTCGGCGCCATCGCGATCTCGCCCGGCTACACCGCCGCCTGGTCCAGCATCAGCTGGCTCGGGCCGCGCCTCGCCTCGCACGGCTTCGTGGTGATCGGCATCGAGACGATCACCCGCCTGGACCAGCCGGACAGCCGGGGCCGGCAACTGCTGGCCGCGCTCGACTACCTCACCCAGCGCAGCACGGTGCGCGGCCGGATCGACGCCAGCCGGCTCGCGGTCGCGGGCCACTCGATGGGTGGCGGCGGCAGCCTGGAGGCCGCCGCGTCCCGCCCGTCGCTGCAGGCCGCCGTGCCGCTGGCCCCGTGGAACCTGGACAAGACCTGGTCCGAGATCCGGGTGCCGACCCTGATCGTCGGCGGTGAGGCCGACACCATCGCCCCGGTCGCCACCCACTCGGAGCCGTTCTACGCCAGCATCCCGGCCTCGTCGGAGAAGGCGTACCTGGAGTTGAACGGCGCCAGCCACTTCTTCCCGCAGACCGTGAACACGCCCACCGCCCGGCAGATGGTGGCCTGGCTGAAGCGGTTCGTCGACGACGACACCCGCTACGAGCAGTTCCTCTGCCCGGGGCCGAGCGGCCTGGCGATCGAGGAGTACCGCAACACCTGCCCGAGCGCCTGACGCCCGTCGGGCGGCCGTGACCGCCCCGGGCCCGGCCCGCCGTCGCCCCGTGCGGCGGCGGGCCGGTCGCGTCCGCGCCCGCCGTCGCCGCGTGCGGTGGTGGGCGCGGACGCGGTCGGAGCTATTGACGCCGGACCCGAGAAACGTACACTCCCAGTGTAAATATCGCGCCGCGCCGGAGCGGGGGATGGGTCAATGGAGCAAGGGCTCGCGCTGCACCACATCGGGGTGCGCTTCGGTGGCCTCACCGCCCTCGACGACGTCTCGCTGCGGGTGCCCGCCGGCCGCGTGGTCGGCGTGATCGGCCCCAACGGCGCCGGCAAGACCACCCTGTTCAACGTCGTCTGCGGCTTCGTCGCCCCGGACACCGGCACGATCACGCTGGACGGCCGGCCGCTGCGGCCCCGCCCGCACCGGCTGACCCGGCTGGGCATCGCCCGCACGCTGCAGGGCACCGGGCTCTTCGCCGGGCTCACCGTGCTGGAGAACGTGATGGCCGGCGCCACGCACACCGCCCGCGCCGGCTTCCTGCCGGCGCTGCTCGGCCTGCCGAAGAGCGACCGCGACGAGCGCCGGCTGCGCGGTGAGGCGCTGGCCGTGCTCGACCGGCTGGGCATCGCCGGGCACGCCGCCGCCGCGCCCGGCACGCTGCCCTTCGCGGTACGCCAGCGGGTCGCGCTGGCCCGCGCGCTGGTGGCCCGGCCCCGGCTGCTCCTGCTCGACGAGCCCGCCGGCGGCCTCGGGGCCGAGGACATCGCCGAGCTCGCGGAGCTGATCCGCGAACTGCCCCGCCGCGACCCGGATCCCTGCGCGGTGCTGCTGGTCGAGCACCACATGGACCTGGTGATGTCGGTCTGCGACGACATCGTGGTGCTCGACTTCGGCCGGGTGATCGCCGCCGGCACGCCGGACCAGGTGCGCGACGACCCCGCGGTCGCCGACGCCTACCTGGGCGCCGCCGTCGACGAGGCGGCGGCATGAACGGGTTCCGCGAGCGAAGCGGCGGGCTCAGCGCGGGCGCGCCGCGGGGCGGCGCCCACGGCAGGGAGGCGGCGGCATGAGCGAGGAGGGCGGCCGGCCGGACGGCGGGGAACTGCTCAGCGTGCGCGGGCTGGTCGCCGGCTACGGCGCGGCGCCGGTGCTGCACGAGGTCGACCTCGCGGTGCCCGCCGGCAGCATCGCGGCCGTGGTCGGGGCCAACGGCGCCGGCAAGAGCACCCTGCTGCGGGCCCTGTCCGGGATGCTGCGCCCGCTGGCCGGCCAGATTCTCCTCGCCGGGGAGGACCTGCGCGGCGTACCGGTGGAGCAACTGGTGCGCCGCGGCATGGCCCACGTCCCGGAGGGGCGGGGGGTGATCGGCGAGCTGACCGTGGACGAGAACCTGCGGCTGGGCGGGCTGTGGCGCCGCGACCGGGCCGACGCCGCCCGCGCCCGCGACGAGGTCTACCAGCTCTTCGAGCCGCTGGCCCGGCGTCGCCAGCACCTCGGCCACCAGCTCTCCGGTGGCGAACGGCAGATGCTCGCCCTCGGCCGGGCCCTGGTCGGCCGGCCCCGCCTGCTGCTGCTCGACGAACCGTCGCTCGGCCTGGCTCCCCGGGTGGTCGCCCAGATCATGGCCCTGCTCCGCCAGCTACGCGACAGCACCGGGCTGACCGTGCTGCTGGTCGAGCAGAACGTCCGCAGCGCGCTCTCGGTCGCCGACCAGGGGGTCGTGATGGCGCTCGGTCGGGTGGTCCGCGCCGCCCCGGCGGAGCGGCTGCGCGACGACGTCGACCTGCGCCACGCGTACCTCGGTTTCTGACCCTCGTCTGCTCCGAAGGAGGACTGTGGAGCGCTTCGTCTTCCTCACCTTCGACGGCCTCTCCCGGGGTGCCGTCTACGCCGCGTTCGCGCTGGCGCTGGTGCTCATCTGGCGGGCCGCCCGGATCGTCAACTTCGCCCAGGGCGCGATGGCCGTCGCGGCCGCCTACGTCGCCTACAGCGTGACCGCCGCGACCGGCTCCTACTGGCTGGGCTTCCTGGCCGCGCTCGCCGCCGGGCTGCTGCTCGGCGCGGTGGTGGACCGGGCCGTGATGCGCTTCGTCGACCACACCTCGCCGCTCAACCCGGTGATCGTCGCGCTCGGGCTGGTGCTGCTCATCCAGGCCGTCCTCGGCATGATCTACGGCAACGAGTTCCGTCCCGCCGGCACCCCGTTCGACCGGGCCGCGCTCACCGTCGGCGGGTTCGCCGTGCTGTCCCCGTACGACCTGTTCGTCTTCGCCACGGTGGGGCTGATGATGGTCGCGCTCGCCTGGATCTTCGCCCGGACCCCGGTGGGCCTGCGGATGCGCGCCGCGGCCTTCGCCCCGGAGGTCTCCCGCCTGCTCGGGGTCAACGTGGGCGGCATGCTCGCGCTGGGCTGGGCCCTCGCCTCCGGGGTGGGCGCGCTGGCCGCCATGCTGGTGATCCCCACCGAGCTGGGCCTGCACCCGAACGCCATGGACCTGGTCTTCGTCTCGGCGTTCACCGCGGCGGTGGTCGGCGGGCTGGACAGCCCACCGGGCGCGGTGGTCGGCGGGCTGGTGGTCGGCCTGGTGCTCTCCTACGTCAGCGGGTACGCCGGCAGCGACCTCACCCCGCTCGCGGTGCTGGTCCTGCTGCTGGCGGTGCTGCTGGTCCGCCCCGGCGGGCTGTTCGCCCCGGTCACCGCGAGGCGGGTGTGAGCGCCACCCGGGCGGCGGCGCCGCCGGAGCGGGCGGCGACCGGCGCCGGCAGCCGTGCCGACGGGCGGCGCGGCTGCACCCTGCTGCGGCACCTGGCCGTCGCGGTCGCCGTGGCGCTGCTGGTGCTTGCGGCCAGCTACGGCCTGGCGCCGTTCCGCAACTTCCAGCTCGCCACGGTGGCGGCCTACCTCTGCGCGACCGCCGGGCTGACCGTCCTCACCGGACTCAACGGTCAGCTCTCGCTCGGGCACGGCGCGCTGATGGCGACCGGCGCCTACACGGTGGCGCTGTGCCAGGGCGCGTTCGCCGACCACGGTCTCACCGGCGGCTGGCTGCTGGCGGTGTCGCTGGTCGCGGCGATCCTGGCCACGGTCGCCGTCGGCGCGGTGGTCGGGGCGGCCGCGGCCCGGTTGCGCGGGCCGTACCTGGCCGGCGTGACGCTGGCGGTCGCGGTTGTGGTGCCGGCCCTGACGGTGACCTTCGACGGCGTCTTCAACGGCGACCAGGGGCTCTCCGTCCCGGTCGAGCCGCCGCCGCTGGCGCTCGGCGCCTACTTCCCGTACGAGCGGTGGCAGCTCTGGATCGCCGCGGCGGCCACCCTGCTCGCCCTGGTGCTGCTGGCCAACCTGGTCCGCAGCCGGTACGGCCGAACCTTCCGGGCGGTCCGGGACGACGAGGTGGCGGCCCGCCTCGCCGGCATCCACGTGGCCCGTACCCAGGTGCTGGCCTTCGTGGTCAGCGCGGCCGGCGCCGGGCTCGGCGGCGCGCTGCTCGCGGTGCTGGCGCAGAGCGTCTCACCCGGGGCGTTCTCGCTGACCCTGTCGCTGTTCCTGCTCATGGCCGTGGTGATCGGCGGCCTCGGCCGCCTCGCCGGGGCGCTGTGGGGGGCCGTCCTGGTGGTCGTCCTGCCCGACCTGACGCACTCCGTGACCGAGCTGGTCACCGTCTCGCCGGCGGTGGCGCAGCGGCTGGAGGGCAACCTGCCGTTGGCGATCTTCGGGATCACCCTGGTCGTCGTCATGATCGCCGCGCCCGGCGGCGTGCAGGGACTGCTGTCCCGGCTCGGCCGGGAGCTGCTGGCCCGGTGGCCGGGGCGGCGGTCCTAGCAAGTCCCGGCGGCTCGCCGCCGGCAATCCCACCCACCACCATCCCACCCACCACCACCCGATTCGAGGAGAACCGGACCGAGGAAAGGTCGGTGTTCCAGATGAACCGTACGGTACGAGGCGGTCTCGCGATCGCCAGCACCATCGCCCTGCTCGCCAGCGTCGTCGCGTGCAGCGACGACGACGGCTCGGGGGGCGCCGGACGCGGGGCGGTGCCCGGCGTCACCGACACCGAGATCGTGGTCGGCACCCACATGCCGCTGACCGGCCCGGCCTCGGCCGGCTACTCGAAGATCGCGCCGGCCACCAAGGCGTACTTCGACTATGTCAACGCCAACGGCGGCGTGCACGGCCGCAAGATCACCTACAAGATCATGGACGACGGCTACAACCCGGCCAACACCCAGCAGGTGGTCCGCCAACTGGTCCTGCAGGACAAGGTCTTCGCCGTGCTCAACGGGCTGGGCACGCCCACCCACACCGGGGTGCTCGACTTCCTGAAGAGCAACCGCGTCCCCGACCTCTTCGTCGCCTCCGGCAGCCGCAGCTGGGACCAGCCGGACAAGTATCCCGGCACGTTCGGCTTCAACCCGGACTACACCGTGGAGGGCAAGATCCTCGCCAACCACGTGAAGACCGCGCTGCCCGGCAAGAAGGTCTGCTTCCTCGGCCAGGACGACGACTTCGGCCGGGACAGCCTGGCCGGGGTGGAGCAGGTGCTCGGCGCCGGGACCGTGGCGGTCAAGCAGACGTACGTCACCAGCAACACCAACGTGGCCCCGCAGATCGGCGCGTTCAAATCGGCCAGCTGCCAGGTGGTCATCCTGGCCACCGTGCCCGGCTTCACCGCGCTGTCCATCGGCACCGCCGCCCGGCTGGGCTTCAAGCCGCAGTGGCTGGTGTCCAACGTGGGCGCCGACCACCCGACGCTGGCCAAGCAGCTCGGCGCGGCCGCCGGGTTGCTGGAGGGCATGGTCGGCGGCAACTACCTGCCGATGCAGAACGACGCCGCGAACCCGTGGATCCAGCTCTTCAGCAAGGTGAACAAGGAGCACAACGGCGACGCGCCCTTCGACGGCAACATCGTCTACGGCATGGCGGTCGGGTACCTGTTCGTCCAGGCGTTGCAGGCCGCCGGTCAGGACCTCACCCGGGAGTCCCTGCTCAAGGCGGTCGCCAAGGGCGGCTTCCAGGGTCCGGGGCTGGCGCCGCTGCGCTTCTCCGACTCCGACCACTCCGGTTACGGCGGGGAGCGGCTGACCCGGGTCAGCGGGGGCACGCAGGCCTACTTCGGGCCGGCCTACGAGACGGACGAGGGCGACGGCCCGGTACGCGAGTACAGCGCCCCGGCGGTGACCCCGCCGGCCAACGGCATCCCGACCGCGTCCTGACCGGCGCGCCGGCCGGGCGTGGTCAGCGGACCCGCCCGGCCGGCGTCACCCGGTCAGCTGAGCCGTTCGACGATCATCGCCATGCCCTGGCCGCCGCCCACGCACATGGTCGCCAGCCCGACCTGCCGGTCGTGCCAGCGCAGCGAGTTGAGCAGGGTGGTGGTGATCCGGGCACCGGTCATCCCGAACGGGTGCCCGATCGCGATGGCGCCGCCGTTGACGTTCAGCCGGTCCGCGTCGACGCCCAGCTCGTGCGCGCTCGGGAGGACCTGCGCGGCGAACGCCTCGTTGATCTCGACGAGGTCGACGTCGGCGATCGACATGCCGGCGTGCCGCAGCGCCCGCCGGGACGCCTCGACCGGCCCCAGCCCCATCACCTCGGGGGAGAGCGCGCTCAGCCCGGTGGCGACGATCCGGGCCAGCGGGGTCACCCCCAGCTCCCGGGCCCGCACGTCGGAGAGCACGACCAGCGCGGCGGCGCCGTCGTTGAGCGGGCAGCAGTTGCCGGCGGTCACCGTGCCGTCCGGCCGGAACACCGGCGCGAGGGCGCTCACCGCGGCCAGGGTCACCCCGGGACGCGGCCCGTCGTCGGCGGCGACCACCGTGCCGTCGGGCAGGGTGACCGGGGTGATCTCCCGGGCCCAGAAGCCGTCGGCGATCGCCTTCTCGGCGAGGTTCTGCGACCGTACGGCGAACTCGTCCTGGCTGCCGCGGGAGATCCCGCGCAGCTGGGCCACGTTCTCCGCGGTCTGTCCCATGGCGACGTAGACGTCGGGCAGCTCGCCGTCCTCGCGCGGGTCGTGCCAGCGGGGCGCGCCGGCGGCGGCCCGGTCCGCGGTCCGGGTCACCGCGTCGGCGAACCGCGGGTTGACGGTGCCCGGGTGGCCGTCGCTGCGGCCCCGGTCGTACCGGGACACGCACTCGACCCCGGCCGAGACGAAGGCGTGGCCCTCGCCGGCCCGGATGGCGTGCAGCGCCATCCGGGTGGTCTGCAGCGACGACGAGCAGTAGCGGTTCACGGTGGTCCCGGGCAGGTGGTCCAGTCCGAGCAGGACGGCGACCACCCGGGCGAGGTTGTGGCCCTGCTCGCCGGCGGGCTGGCCGCAGCCGAGCATCAGGTCGTCGAGCTCGCCGGGGTCGAGCTGCGGCACCTGGTCGAGGGCGGCCCGCACGATGGTGGCGGCGAGGTCGTCGGCGCGCAGCTCGCGCAGGGAGCCCTTGTTGGCGCGGCCGATCGGTGAGCGGGCGGCGGCGACGATGACGGCTTCGGGCATGTCGGGTGTCCTTCCCGGGGCAACGGATAAAATGTGCACCGACGGTGCGATTACCAGACGGGCCGTGTCAACGGAATGTGAGATATCGAGCGTCTTCCCTCGTTGACGTCCGCCGGCACCGCCCCTAGTGTTTGCATCGTGAATGCAGATTCAGGCCGGCTGGCCGGCCGGGTCGCCCTGGTCACCGGGGCCAGCCGCGGGATCGGGCTGGCGGTGGCCCACCGGCTGGTCGCCGAGGGGGCGCGGGTCGGATTGACCGCCCGCCGGCCGGAGGCGCTCGCCGCGGCGGTCGCCGAGCTGGGCGGTCCCGACCACGCCGTCGCGGTGCCCGGCCGGGCCGACGACGCCGCTCACCGCCACGCGGCGGTGCACCGGGTCACCGAGGCGTTCGGCCCGGTGGACATCCTGGTCAACAACGCCGGCACCAACCCGGTGTACGGGCCGCTGCTCGACCTCGACCCGGCCGCGGCCCGCAAGATCCTCGACGTCAACCTGGTCGGCGCGCTCGGCTGGGTGCAGGAGGTCTGCGCGGCCGGCATGACCGACCGGGGCGGCTGCGTCGTCAACGTCACCTCGATCGCCGGCCTGACCCCGTCGCCCGGGATCTCCTTCTACGGCGTGAGCAAGGCGGCCCTCGACCACCTCACCGCCTGCCTCGCGGTGGAACTCGCCCCGGCGATCCGGGTGAACGCGGTCGCCCCCGGCGTGGTGAAGACCCGGTTCGCCGCCGCGCTGCACGAGGGCCGGGAGGAGGAGGTCGCCCGGGCGTACCCGCTGGGCCGCCTCGGCGTACCCGACGACGTGGCCGGCGCGGTCGCCTTCCTCGCCTCCGCCGACGCGGCCTGGATCACCGGGCGGACGCTCGTGATCGACGGCGGGATCACCCGCGCCGGCCGGGCCACCGGATGACCGCCCCGGGCCCGCCGCGCGGGCTGACCGTGGCCGGTGCGGGCGTGGTGGTGACCGGGGCCGGCTCCGGCATCGGCGCCGCGCTGGCCGCCCGGCTCGCCGCCGACGGTGCCCGGGTGGTGGTCAACGACCTCGACCCGGCGGCCGCGCGGGCGGTGGCGGCCCGGATCGGCGGGTACGCCTGCCCCGGCGACGCCGCCGACCCGGCCGCGGTGGCCGAGCTGGTCGGCTTCGCCCGGGACCGGCTCGGCGCGATCGACCTGTTCTGCGCCAACGCCGGCGTGGCCCTGGCCGGCGGCCTGGACGCCCCCGACGAGGCCTGGGCGCGGTCCTGGCGGGTGAACGTGCTGGCCCACGTGGTCGCCGCGCGCGAGCTGCTGCCGCACTGGCTCGCCGCGGGGCGGGGCCGGCTGCTGGTGACCGTCTCGGCGGCGGGCCTGCTCACCCTGCTCGGCAAGGCGCCCTACACGGTCACCAAGCACGCCGCGCTGGGCTTCGCCGAGTGGCTGCGGGCCAGCTACGCGCACCGGGGGATCACCGTGCAGGCGCTCTGCCCGCAGGGCGTCCGGACCCCCATGCTGGCCGCCGCCGACGAGCTGAGCGCCACCCTGCTCGAGGCCACCGCGGTCAGCGCCGACGCGGTCGCCGGGTGCGTCAGCGCGGCGCTGGCCGACGACCGGTTCCTGGTGCTGCCGCACCCGGAGGTCGCCACCTGGTACGCCCACCGCGCCGCCGACCCGGACCGCTGGCTGGCCGCGATGAACCGGACCCAGCGCGACGCCGAGCGGCACCGGCATGGCTGAGCTGCCCGGGCTCGACCTCGACCGACTCGCCGGCCGCCTGGTCCGGCCGGCACCGGGCGGGCCGGACCGGCCGGTGCCGGAGTGGACCGCGGGCGCCGGCGTCGCGCCGGTGCCGCCGCAGTGGAGACGGAGCAGCTGATGGACTTCCGCCACGACGAGACCACCGAGCGGCTGCGGGAGCGGTTGCTCGCCTTCATGGCCGAGCGGATCCACCCGGCCGAGCCCGTGTTCGAGGAGCAGGCGCGCGAGCGGGTCGTCCCGTGGTCCGCCCCGCCGGTGGTGGCCGAGTTGCAGGCCGAGGCGCGCCGCCGCGGCCTGTGGAACCTCTTCCTCCCCGGCGCCCACGGCGCCGGACTGACCAACCTGCAGTACGCGCCGCTGGCCGAGATCACCGGCCGGTCGCCCGGGCTCGCCCCGGTCGCGCTCAACTGCGCCGCGCCGGACACCGGCAACATGGAGCTGCTGGCCCAGTTCGGCAGCCCGGAGCAGCGGGAGCGCTGGCTGGTCCCGCTGCTGGAGGGCCGGATCCGCTCGGCGTTCGCGATGACCGAGCCGGCGGTCGCCTCGTCGGACGCCACCAACATCGCCACCCGGATCGAGCGGGCCGGCGACGAGTACGTGGTCAACGGCCGCAAGTGGTTCGTCACCGGCGCGTTGAACCCGAACTGCGCGATCTTCGTGGTGATGGGCCGGACCGATCCGGACGCGCCCCGGCACCGGCAGCAGAGCCAGCTCCTGGTCCCCCGGGACACCCCCGGCGTCACGGTCCGCCGGGGCCTGCACACCTTCGGGTACGACGACAGCGACCACGGTGGCCATGCGGAGATCGACTTCGTCGACGCCCGGGTGCCGGTGGGGAACCTGATCGGCGCCGAGGGGGACGGCTTCGCCATCTCGCAGGCCCGGCTCGGGCCGGGTCGGGTGCATCACTGCATGCGGCTGCTCGGCATGGCCGAGCGGGCCCTCGAGCTGATGTGCCGGCGGGTCGCCGACCGGCACGCGTTCGGCGGGCCGCTCGCCGCGCAGGGCGTGGTCCGGGACTGGATCGCCGAGGCCCGGGTCCGCCTCGAACAGGCCCGGCTGCTGGTGCTCAAGACGGCCTGGCTGATGGACACGGCCGGTAACCGGGCCGCGACCGAGATCCAGGCCATCAAGATCGTGGTGCCGGGGACGGTCGAGTGGGTGCTGGACCGGGCCATCCAGGCGCACGGCGCGGCCGGGCTCAGTCAGGACACCCCGCTGGCCGGGCTCTGGGTGCGGGCCCGCGCGTTGCGGGTGGCCGACGGCCCGGACGAGGTGCACCGGCAGTCGCTGGCCCGCCGGGAGCTGCGCCGACACCACGCCGACCCGTCGCCGGCGCGCGTCTAGACTCGGCGGGCGGTGGGGCGTGGCAGCGTCGAGGGGGGAAGCGCGGATGGGTGGGGTCCAGGCGCCCGGCCGGGTGGACGGGCGGACGGCCCGGGCGGCGCGGACCCGGGCGGCGATCGTCGAGGCGCACCTCGCGCTCATCTCCGAGGGCGATCTGCGGCCGACCGGTGAGCGCATCGCCGAGCGGGCCGGCGTGTCGCTGCGTACGCTCTGGACCAACTTCAAGGACATGGAGACGCTCTTCGAGGCCAGCGGCGCCGAGGTGCTCCGCCAGCAGGACGCCGCGTACCGGCCGATCTCGCCGGCGCTGCCGCTGGCCAAGCGGGTCGACGCGTACTGCCGGCAGCGGGCGCGGCTGCTCCAGCTGATCGCGCCGTCCGCGCGGGCGGCGCAGATGCGCGAGCCGGTCTCCGATCAGCTGCACCGCAACCGGCTGGTGCACATCTCCCGGGTCCGCGACGAGGTCGAGCAGCTCTTCGCGGCCGAGCTGGCCCAGGCCGGGGCCGGTCGGGAGCAGGTGGTGCAGGCGGTGGTCGCGGCGAGCATGTGGCCGGCCTGGTCGATGCTGCGCGACGGGCTGGGGCTGGGCGTGGACCAGGCGCGGGCGGTGATGGCCCGCACGGTGGGCGCGCTGCTGGCCGAGGCCGCCCCCCGCTGACGCCCCGCGCCGCCGGTTGCCGCCGCCGGCGTCTCCCGGCCGGGCCACCGGGCCGAGGCGCTGACCGGCCGGTGCTCTTTCCATCCGGTTTCGGATAGGTGACACTCGATGCATGGTTGCTGCATCGACAGTGCAAATAGCTGGACTGCCGGGGCGGGACACCGAGTGCGCCGCCGTCCGCCGGCTGATCGACGGCCTGCCCGACGCCGGGGGAGCGCTGCTGGTCTGGGGCGAGCCGGGCACCGGGCGCAGCGCGCTCGTCGGCTACGCGCACCGGCACGCCGCCCGCTGGCAGGTGCTGGCCGGCGCCGGCCTGGCCGACGAGGCCACCCTGCCGTACGCGGGCCTGCAACGCCTGCTCGATCCGCTGCTGGACCGGGCCGACCGGCTGGCCGAGCCGCAGCGCGGGGTGCTCCGGCGGACGCTGGCCGGGGCGGACTGCCCGGCCGACCAGCGGCTCGCCCTCTCCATGGGGGTGCTCGGGCTGCTCGCCGCCGTGGCCCGGGAGCAGCCGCTGCTCTGCACGGTCGACGACGTCGACCGCGGTGACCCGGCGACCGCCGAGGTGCTCGGCTTCGTGGCCCGCCGGCTCGGCCACCTGCCGGTCGCCCTCCTCCTCACCGCCGGCACGGACGCGGTCGCCGGCGGCGTACCCCGGCACCGGCTCCGGGCCCTCGACGACCGGGCCGGCGCCGCGCTGCTCACCGCCCGGCTGCCCGGGCTCGCCCCCCGGGCGGCCCGCGAGCTGACCGCGGTCGCCGGCGGCAACCCGCAGGCCCTGGTCGACCTGGCCGACGCGCTCACCCCCGGGCAGTGCCGGGGCGAGGAGCGGCTGCCCGAGACGCCGCCCCTCGACGGCGCGCTGGGCCGCGGCTACCGGGCCCGGCTGGCCGGGCTGCCGGCCGACACCCGGCGGGTGCTGCTGCTCGTCGCGCTCGACGAGGACGGCGATCCGGCCACCCTGGTGCGGGCCGCCCGCGCCGCCGGCACCGGGATCGAGGCGCTCGCCCCGGCCGAGGCGGCCGGGCTGGTCCGGGTCGGCCCGCACCGGGTGACCCTGCCGCAACCGCTGGCCCGGGCCGTGGTGGCGGCACACGCGCCGCTGGCCGAGCGGCGCGCCGCCCACCTGCTGCTCGCCGGGGTGCTCGACGGTCCCGGGCAACTGCTGCGCCGCACCCTGCACCGGGCCGCCGCGGCCGAGCGCCCGGACCCGGCGCTGGCCGCGGAACTGGAGGCCGCGGCCGGAACCGCCGGCGGAGAGGTGGCCGTGACCGCCCTGCACCGGGCCGCCGAACTCAGCACCGAGCCCGCGCAGGCCGCCGCCCGGCTGGTCGCCGCCGCCGGCCGGGCCTGGACGGCCGGGCAGCCACGGCGGGCCGGCCGGCTGCTCGCCGACGCCGCCGCGGCCGGTCCGGTCGACCCCGTGGTGGCCGGCCGGGCCGAGCTGATCCGCGGCGAGCTGGAGCTGCGCTGCGGCTCGCCCTCGGCCGCCTCGACGACCCTGCTCGCCGCCGCCCGGGCGGTGTCCGGCGTGGACCGCCTCGCCGCCCTCGGCGCGCTGGTCCGGGCCGGCGAGGCGGTCTGCCACACCGGCGACCAGTTCCGCTACGCCGAGGTGGCGCGCCGGGTGGCCGCCCTGCGCCGCCCCGGCGACCCGCCCGAGGCGGAGCTGCTGACCGCGCTGGCCGCCGGGGTGGCGGCGACCCTGCGCGGGGACCACGAGCGGGCCGGGCCGGCGCTGCGCCGCGCGGCCGTACTCGGCAACCGGCTGACCGGACCGGCGCTCACCCCGGCCGGGCTGATCGGCGCCGCGGTCGCCGGCCTGCTGGTCGCGGTGGACAGTGCTGCGCACCGGCTCGCCGAGCGGGCCGTCGAGCTGGCCCGGGCCCACGGTGAGGTGTCCGCGCTGCCCCGGGCGCTGGAGCTGCGCGCGATCGCCGAGTACTGGCTGGGCCGGCACGAGACGGCGGCGGAGACCTCCCGCGAGGGGCTGCGGATCGCCCGGGACAGCGGCCAGGTCAACTCCGCCGGCGTCCACCTGGGCATGCTGGCGGTGCTCGCGGCCGTACGCGCCGACCGGGACGCCAGCCTGCGCCGGATCCGCGAGATCGGCGAGGGCCCCGCCCCGCACAGCCGGCCGCGCGCCCTGGCCCAGTGGGCCCTCGCGGTGCTCGACCTGGTCGACGGCCGGCACGAGGCCGCCACCACCCGGCTCAGCGCGCTGGCCCGCCCCGGCACCGGCCGGGGGCAGGTGCTGATCCAGGTGATGGCCACGCCCTACCTGGTGGAGGCCGCCGCCGGGGCGGCCCGACAACCGGCCGCCACGGCCGCGCTCGCCGTCTTCGACCGGTGGGCCAGCAGCACCGCCAGCCCGTCCCGGCGGGCGCTCTCCGCCCGCTGCCATGGGCTGCTCGCCCCGCGCGGCAGCGCCGAGGCCGAACGCGGCTTCCGTACCGCGCTGCGGCTGCACCCGACGGACGCGGGAGCGTTCGAACGGGCCCGCACCGAACTGCTCCTCGGCCGCGAGTTGCGCCGCAGCCGCCGGCCCCGGGACGCCCGGGCGTACCTGCACGCCGCCCGGGAGACCTTCGGCCTGCTCGGGCTGACCGTCTGGGCCGAGCAGGCCACCACGGAGCTGCGGGCGGCCGGGGAGTCGGTCGGCACCCCCGAGCTGCCGGCCGCCCGGCTGCTCACCGGACAGCAGCTGCGGATCGCGCAACTGGTCGCCGAGGGCGCCACCAACCGCGAGATCGCCACCCGGATGTTCCTCTCCACCCGGACCATCGACCACCACCTGCGCAACATCTTCCACCGGCTCGGTATCCGGTCCCGTACCGAACTGGCCCGCGCGCTGCACTGAGCGGGGGCGGCCGGGCCGGGGACGGTCAGGGCAGCACGACGGTGCGGGCCCCCTCGCCGCGCGCCATCCGCTCGAAGGCCGCGGCGGCGCCGTCCAGGCCGGTGCGGTCGGTGATCAGGGCGGCCGGGTCGAGGCTGCCGTCGAGCACGGCGCGGGCCAGCTCGGGCACGTCGCGGT
The DNA here is from genome assembly GCF_044465125.1 of Micromonospora sp. NPDC049836. Classification (NCBI taxonomy): domain Bacteria; kingdom Bacillati; phylum Actinomycetota; class Actinomycetes; order Micromonosporales; family Micromonosporaceae; genus Micromonospora; species Micromonospora sp. NPDC049836. Next base: position 420,763 of record NZ_JBITLH010000002.1, on the reverse strand, counting down.
CGGGGTCGGACGAGCCGTACACCGAGGAGCGCAGCGTCCGCGCGGAGTGGAAGATGTCCAGGGCGCTCAGCTGCACCACGTCGTCGCGCGCGCCCATCCCGACCACGGTCACCTGCCCGCCGCGCCGGGCGGCCCGCCAGGCGGCGCGGATGGTCACGCCGCGGCCGACGCACTCGAGCGCGTGGTCGACGCCGCGGCCACCGGTGCGGTCGCGGACCGCCCGGCTCAGCGCGTCGTCGGCCAGCAGGAAGTCGGTGGCCCCGGCGGCGGCGGCCAGCGCGGCCTTGGCGGGGGAGACGTCGACGGCGAGCACCGGGTCCGCGCCCGCGGCCCGGGCGGCGGCGACCACCGACAGGCCGACCCCGCCGAGCCCGATCACCGCCACCGACTCACCGGGCGCCACCCGGGCGGTACGCCGCACCGCGCCGACCCCGGTGAGCACGGCGCAGCCCAGCAGGGCCGCGGTGGCGAACGGCAGCTCCGCCGGTACGCCGATCACCGCCTCCTGCGGCACCACCACCTCCTCGGCCAGCGCGCCGAGGCCGAGCGTGACGTGCAGCGCCTCGCCGGCCGAGGTCCGGCCGCGGGCGGTGGCGGGGGAGCCGGCCCGCTCGCAGAGCCACGGCTCGCCGCGCCCGCAGTACCAGCACCGCCGGCAGGGCGGGGCCCAGTTCAGCACCACGTGCGCGCCGGGCCGGACCCGGTCCACGCCGGCGCCGACCTCGACCACCTCGCCGGCGGCCTCGTGCCCGAGCACCAGCGGGTACGGCGCCGCCAGCGTGCCGTTGACCATGGACAGGTCCGAGTGGCACACCCCGGCGGCGCGTACCCGCACCCGGACCTCGCCCGGACCGGGGGCGGGCAACGCCACGTCCTCCACCGTCAGCGGCTGGCCGGCGCCCCGGGCGACCAGGGCCCTCATCGCTGGATCGCCTTCGTCTGCCGGAACTCGTCCAGCCCGTAGCGGCCCAGCTCCCGGCCGAGGCCGGACTGCTTGTAGCCGCCGAACGGGGCGAGCGGGTTGAACGGCGCCCCGTTGACGTCGACGGCTCCGGTGCGCAGCCGCCGGGCGACCCGCAGCGCCCGCTGCTCGTCGGCGGACCAGACGGCGCCGGCCAGGCCGTACCGCGAGTTGTTGGCCACCGCCACCGCGGCCTCCTCGTCGTCGACCGGGATGACCGCGAGCACCGGCCCGAAGACCTCCTCCTGGGCCAGCGCGCTGTCCGGGTCGACGTCGGCGAGCACGGTCGGGGCGACGAACCAGCCCCGCTCGGGCAGCACCGCGTCCGGGCCGCCGGCGACCAGCCGGGCGCCGTCGGCGAGCCCCCGGGTCACGTGGCCGGTCACCCGGTCCCGCTGGGCGGCGGAGACCAGCGGGCCGAGCCGGGTCTCGGCGGCGAAGGGATCACCGACCCGGTAGCCCTCGGCGGCCTTGGTGACCAGGGCCAGCGCCTCGTCGTAGCGGTCCCGGTGCACCAGCATCCGGGTCCAGGCGGTGCAGGTCTGGCCGGAGTTGAGGAAGGCGTTGCCGACGCCGACCTTCACGGCGGTGGCCAGGTCGGCGTCGTCGAGGATCACGTTGGCGGACTTGCCGCCCAGCTCCAGCGCCACCCGGGCGATCCGGTCCGCGGCCAGGTGGGAGATGCGCCGGCCGGTGGCGGTCGAGCCGGTGAAGGAGACCATGTCGACGTCCGGGTGGGCGGCGATGGCCTCGCCCACCTCGGCGCCGGTGCCGGGCACCAGGTTGACCACCCCGGGCGGGAAGCCGGCCTCGTGGATCGCGTCGAAGAGCAGGTACGCGGTCAGCGGGGTCAGCTCGCTGGGCTTGAGCACCACGGTGCACCCGGCGGCCAGGGCCGGCGCCAGCTTCGCCATCACCTGGTGCAGCGGGTAGTTCCACGGGGTGATCGCCCCGACCACGCCGACCGGCTCGCGGACCACCAGCGAGTTGCCGACGGTCTCCTCGGCGGGCGGCCGGGCGGCCAGTTCGACGTAGCTGCGCAGCACGGTCAGCGGGAGCCCGACCTGCACCCGGGTGGCGACCTTCAGCGGGGTGCCCAGCTCCCGGGCGACCGTCTCGGCGACGGTGCCGGCCCGGGCGGTCAGCGCGGCGTGCAGCCGGTCCAGGGCGGCGGCCCGCTGCGCCGGGGCGGTGTCGGCCCAGCCGGGGAAGGCGGCCCGGGCGGCCGCCACGGCCCGGTCGACGTCGGCCGCGGTGCCGGCCGGCACGGTCGCCAGGACCTCCTCGGTCGTCGGGTTGTGCACCGGGATGTGCCCCGCGGAGGAGGGGGCGACCCAGGCACCGTCGAGATAGATGTCGGTCCGTGCGGGCTCCATCGCACCCCTCATCCTGGTCGAAAACTAGCGCTGCAAGTTTCGACTCTAGTGCGCCTCGCCGGCCGGCGGGAGGGGTGGCAGCGGCCCGATGTGCGCCTCGTAGGTGCGGCAGAGCCCGTGGATCAGCGCGTCGAGGCCGAGCGCGAAGGCGCCCTCGTCCACCTGCTGCTGGTGCTCGGCGAGCCGGTGCGCCTGGGTCAGGTGCGGGTACTGCTCGGCGTACAACCCGGGGTCCTCGACGAAGCCGCGGGCGAACGAGCCGAGCGCGGACCCGGCCACGAAGTAGCGCATCAGCGCGCCGATGTGGGTGGCGCGCGAGGGCGGCCAGCCGGCCGCGACGAGCCCACCGTAGACGGCGTCGGCCATGGCCAGCGCCGCCGGCCGCCGCCCCGGACCGCGGGCCAGGTACGGCACGATGTTCGGGTGCGCGGCCAGCGCGGCCCGGTAGGAGTGCCCCCAGCGGCGCAGCGCCTCGCGCCAGTCGACCTTCCCGAAGAAGGAGACGTCGACCTGCGCCGTGACGCTGTCGGCCACCGCGTCGAGTATCTCGTCCTTGGTGGCGAAGTGGTTGTACAGCGAGGGTCCGCGCACCCCGAGCTCGGCCGCGAGCCGGCGGGTGGAGAACCCCTCCAGCCCGTCCGCGTCGATCAGCGCCGCGGCGGCCTCGACGATCCGCTGCCGGCTGAGCAGCGCCTGCCTCGGCCGGGGCATCCGCGCCTCCCTCGTTCGCTCGTCGGTTCGCCGCAACTCTGCCACAACGGGGTCTGGACGTAATTAAACTTGCAGCGCTAGTTTATGCCTCATGGACCTTCAGCTCTCCCCGGAGCAGGCGGCCGTCCGGCGACTGGCCGCCGAGTTCGTCGACCGGGAGGTGGCCCCGTACGCGGCGGCCTGGGACCGGCGCGAGTCGGTCGACCCGGAGATCGTGGGAAAGCTCGGCCGGCTCGGCTTCCTCGGACTCACCATCGGCGAGGACGACGGCGGCTCCGGGGGCGACCACCTCTCCTACTGCCTGGTGCTGGAGGAGCTGGGCCGGGGCGACTCCGCCGTCCGGGGCATCGTCTCGGTGTCGCTGGGCCTGGTCGCCAAGGCCATCGCCGCGCACGGGACCGCCGGGCAGCGGGCCGAGTGGCTGCCCCGGCTCTGCGCCGGCACCGCCCTCGGCTGCTTCGCCCTCACCGAACCCGACAGCGGCTCGGACGCGGCCGCGCTGACCACCCGGGCCGTCCGCGACGGCGGCGACTGGCTGATCAGCGGCGCGAAGACGTTCATCACCAACGGCACCACCGCCGACGTCGTCCTGGTCTTCGCCCGCACCGGCGGCGCGGGGCACCAGGGCATCACCGCCTTCCTGGTGCCGACCGACGCCGCCGGGCTGACCCGGCGGGAGATCCACGGCAAGCTCGGGCTGCGCGGGCAGGCCACCGGCGAACTCCGCTTCGACGCCGTCCGGGTGCCGGACACGGCCCGCCTCGGCCCGGCCGGTGGCGGGTTCCGGATCGCCCTGGCCACCCTCGCCAAGGGTCGGATGTCGGTGGCCGCCGGCTGCGTCGGCGTCGCGCAGGGCTGCCTCGACGCGGCGGTCCGCTACGCCGGGCAGCGCACCCAGTTCGGCAAGCCCATCGCCGGGCACCAACTGGTGCAGCAACTGCTCGCCGCCATCGCCGTCGACACCGCCGCCGCCCGGCTGCTGGTGTGGCGGGTGGCCGACCTCGTCGACCGCGACCAGCCGTTCGCCACCGAGGCATCGATGGCCAAGCTCTTCGCCAGCGAGGCCGCCGTCCGCGCGGCCAACAACGCCGTCCAGGTCTTCGGCGGGTACGGCTACATCGACGAGTACCCGGTCGGCAAGTACCTGCGCGACGCCCGCGTCGCCACCCTCTACGAGGGCACCAGCCAGATCCAGCAGCTGCTCATCGGACGCGCGCTCACCGGCGTCAACGCCTTCTAGCCAAGGAGAACCCGTGACCAGATTCGCCGACCGAGTCGCCGTCGTCACCGGCGCCGCGCAGGGCATCGGCGCGGCCACCGCGCACCGGCTGGCCGCCGAGGGCGCCGCCGTCGCCGTGGTCGACCTCGACGAGGCGCGCAGCCAGGCGGTCGCCGCCGAGATCACCGCGGCCGGCGGCCGGGCCGTCGGCATCGGCTGCGACGTGACCGATCCCGCGGCGGTCGCCGCCATGACCGACCGGGTGGTGCAGGCGTACGGCGGGCTGCACGTGCTGGTGAACAACGCCGGCATCACCCGCGACGACCTGCTGTTCAAGATGCCGCTGGCGCACTGGGAGGCGGTGCTCACCACCAACCTGACCAGCATGTTCCTCTGCTGCCAGGCGGCCCAGCAGCACATGGTCGCGGCCCGCTACGGCCGGATCGTCAACCTGAGCAGCCGCTCCGCCCTCGGCAACCGGGGCCAGGTCAACTACGCCGCCGCCAAGGCCGGGGTGCAGGGCCTCACGTCCACCCTCGCCATCGAGCTCGGCCCGTACAACGTCACGGTGAACGCCGTCGCGCCGGGCTACGTGGCCACCGCGATGACCGCCGCCACCGCCACGCGGGTCGGCAGCAGCCCCGAGGAGCACCAGCGGATGGTCGCCGAGCACACCCCGCTGCGCCGGGTCGCCCAGCCGGCCGAGATCGCCTCGGTGATCGCCTTCCTGGCCAGCGACGACGCGTCGTACGTCAGCGGACAGACCCTGTACGTCAACGGCGGCGCGCGCTGAGGCGCGCCGGCGGACCAGCACCCGGAGGGGACATGGACTTCGCGCTTTCCGACACCGAGCGGGCGATCCGCGACACCGCCCGCGACTTCATCACCCGGGAGGTGATGCCACTGGAGCAGGAACTGCTGCGCCGGGAACGGGCGCACCAGCCCGGGCTGGAGCACAGCGAGCTGCGCGAGTTGCAGCTCAAGGCCCGCAAGTTCGGCTTCTGGGGGCTGGCCACCCCGGAGGAGTACGGCGGCATGGACCTGCCGGCCGTCACCCAGTCGCTGATCTGGACCGAGCTCGGCCGCTCGTTCGTACCGTTCCGCTTCGGTGGCGAGGCGGACAACATCCTGTTCCACGCCAACGACGAGCAGAAGCGCGAGTTCCTCGTCCCGACCATCGAGGGCGAGCGGCGCAGCTGCTTCGCGATCACCGAGCCCGGCGCCGGCTCCGATGCGGCCAACATCAAGCTCAGCGCCCGCCGGGACGGTGACGACTGGATCCTCAACGGCGAGAAGACCTTCATCACCGGCGGCCACGAGGCCGACTTCGCCATCGTGATCGCGGTGACCGACCGGGAGAAGGGGGCCCGCAACGGCGGCGCCACCGCCTTCCTGGTCGACCGGTCGATGGGCTGGCGGTCGGAGTTCATCCAGACGATGGGGGAGGGCGGGCCCGCCGCGCTCGTCTTCGAGGACGTCCGGGTGCCGCACCGCAACATCCTCGGCGAGCCGGGGCAGGGCTTCAGCCTCGGCATGGAGTGGATCGGCAAGGGGCGCTACACCATCCCGTCGCACGCGGTCGGCATCGCCGAGCGGGCGCTGCGGATGGCCATCGACTACGCCAACACCCGGGAGACCTTCGGCGCGAAGATCGGCACCAACCAGGCCATCCAGTGGATGATCGCCGACTCGGAGACCGAGCTGGAGGCGGCCCGCTGGCTCATCCTGCGCGCCGCCTGGACCGTCGACCAGGGCCTGGACCCGCGGCACGCCTCGTCGATGGCGAAGCTCTACGGCGCGGGCATGGTCAACCGGGTGGTGGACCGGGTCCTGCAGATCCACGGCGGCATGGGCTACACCCGGGAGCTGCCCATCGAGCGCTGGTACCGGCAGGTCCGGCTGTACCGCATCTTCGAGGGCACCGACGAGATGCAGCGGCTGATCATCTCGCGCGACCTGCTGCGCGGCTACACCAAGCTGGGCGGGCACCTGGCATGAGGACCTTCGCCACCATCGAGGAACTGGCCGCGGCGACCGGCGAGACGCTGGGCCCCGGCCCCTGGCTCCGGATCGACCAGCAGCGCGTCGACCGGTTCGCCGACGCCACCGACGACCACCAGTGGATCCACATCGACCCGGAACGAGCCGCCGCGGGTCCGTTCGGCGGCACGATCGCGCACGGCTACCTGACCCTGTCCCTGCTGCCGGCACTGGTCAGCGGGCTGTACCGGGTCGAGGGGGTGACCATGGGGGTCAACTACGGGCTCAACCGGGTGCGCTTTCCCGCCCCGGTCCGGGTCGGCAGCGCGGTACGCGCCACCGCGACCGTCGCCGAGGTGTCCCCGGTGGACGGCGGCGTGCAGGTCGTCACCGCGGTGACCGTGCAGAGCGATGCCGGCGGCAAGCCGGTCTGCGTCGCCGAGACGGTCAGCCGCCTGCTGCGGGGGGCGGCCCGGTGACCGCGCTGTCGCTGGCCATGGTGCTGGCCGAGTCCGCCCGCCGGCACCCCGACACCGTCGCCGTGGTCGACGGTGAGCAGCGGGTCACCTACGCGGAGCTGTGGCTGGAGGCGCGCAGCTACGCCGCGGGCCTGCGCGAGCTGGGCATCGGCCCGGGCGACCGGGTGGCCCTGCTGGCCCCGAACGTCGTGGACTTCCCCCGGGTCTACTACGGCGCGCTCGCCGCCGGCGCGGTGCTCGTGCCGGTGCACCTGCTGCTCACCGTCGACGAGGCGGTGCACGTGCTGGCCGACAGCGGCGCCAAGCTGCTGGTCTGCCACAGCTCCCAACTCGCGCTCGGCGCGGCCGCCGCGGCGGCGGCCGGCGTCGCGCTGGTGACCGTCGGGCCGGCGGCGGCCGGCGCGGTCGCGCCCCGGCTGGAGGAGCTGAGCGACCCGCTGCCACCGCTGCCGTCCTACCTCACCCGGTCCGCGGAGGATCCGGCGGTGGTGCTCTACACCAGCGGCACCACCGGGGTGCCCAAGGGCGCCCTGCTCACCCACCTCAACCTGGTCATGAACGCCACCGTCAACGTCTTCGACGCCAACGACGCGCGCGGCACGGACGTGGTGCTCGGGTGCCTGCCGCTGTTCCACAGCTTCGGCCAGACCGTGGCGATGAACGGCACCTTCCGGATCGGCGCGACGCTGGTGCTGCTGAGTCGGTTCACCGGGCCGGCGGCCATCGACCTGATGCTGCGCGAGGGGGTGAACGTCTTCCACGGCGTACCCACCATGTACGTGGCGCTGCTCGACGCCGCCCGGGACCGCGACGAGCTGCCCCGGCTGCGGCTCTGCATCTCCGGCGGCGCGTCGCTGCCGGTGGCCGTGCTCGAACGGTTCCACGCCGCGTTCCAGACGACGATCTTCGAAGGGTACGGACTCTCCGAGACCTCACCCACCGCGACCACCAACCAGCCGCACTTCGGCACCCGCCCCGGCACCATCGGGCACCCGGTCTGGGGCGTGGAGGTGGAGATCGCCCGCGCGGAGGTGGAGGACCGGATCGAACTGCTGCCGGCCGGCGAGCTCGGCGAGATCGTCATCCGCGGGCACAACGTCTTCGCCGGCTACCTGGGGCGGCCCGAGGCGACCGCGGAGGCGGTGGTGGACGGCTGGTTCCGCAGCGGCGACCTGGGCCGCAAGGACGCCGACGGGTTCATCACCATCGTCGACCGGAAGAAGGACATGATCATCCGGGGTGGCTTCAACGTCTACCCGCGCGAGGTGGAGGAGGTGCTCGCCCGACACCCGGCGATCGGCCAGGTGGCCGTGATCGGCGTGCCCGACCCGCGGCACGGCGAGGAGGTCTGCGCGGTGGTGGTGGCCGATCCGGCCGGCCCCGGCCTGCCCGACGAGCAGGAGCTGATCGACTGGTCGCGGGAGCACCTGGGCCGGCACAAGTACCCGCGGCAGGTCCGCTACGTCGACGCGCTGCCGATCGGGCCGAGCCACAAGGTGCTCAAGCGGGAGCTGCGCCGGACCCTGGCCCCGCCGACGGACTGACCGGCGGAGCCTCTGGGCCGTCCGCTACGACACCCGCGGCCGCCGGCTCCGCTTCCGGCGGCCCGCACCGGGGCGGCCGGCCGCCCCGGGCGCGCTCAGCGGGGTACGCCGGCGGGTGCGGCGCCGGCACCGGGGGTGCCGGCGCCCCCGGATCAGTGCTTGGCCTGCTGCTTGGCCATCTCCGGTCGCTCACCCTTGCCGACCCGGCGCAGCGCGTCGCGCAGCTGCTCCTCGGTCATCTTGGAGTTGCCCTCGATGCCCTTGTCGTGTGCCTGCTGCCGCATTTCGTGCAGGCGGTTCCGGTCACCCATGTCCGAACCTCCTGATCCGTGGCGCGGGGCCGATCCCCACGCTCACCGGCCCATCGCGTTCCCGCCCCGGCCGGCGGCAAACGGCCGGTCGGCTCAGCGCAGGCGCACCGGCCCGGCGTCGATCCGGACCCGGAACAGCGCGTACGGCCGGCGGCGCAGGTCCTGTCCACGCTGGTACTTCGCCTGCCGGTGCAACTGGTTGGCGGTGACGTACAGGTGGCCGTCGGCGGCCACGGACATGGTGTCGGGCCAGAGCAGCCGGGGGTCGTGGACCACGGTCTCGAACTCGCCGTCCGGTCGGCGGCGCAGCACCGCGTTCTGCTCGTACGAGGTCAGGTAGAGCGCCCCCGAGTCGTCGGTCTCCAGGCCGTCCGAGCCGCCGCCCTTGTCGCCCTCGTCCACCACCGTGGCGGCCACCTGGTCGTCGTCGAGGGCGCGGTCGGCGAGGGCGTCGGTGTCGACGCTGTACCAGCGCCGCGAGGCGAGCGGGCAGTAGTACAGCCGGGAACCGTCGGCGGAGATGGCGATGCCGTCCGAGCCCATGCTGACCGGCTTGGGCGGCCCGTCCGCCGGGCGTTCCAGGAACGGCCGCCCCTCGACCACCGGGCGGAAGGTGCGCACCGGCTCCGCCTTGGTGGACGGGTGGTCGTGCAGCCGCCGCCAGGACGCGCCGGTGGCGAGGTCCACGACGATGATGCCGTTGGGCCCGGAGTCGGCGGAGTCGGTGATGTAGGCCAGCCCCGCGTCGCCGCGTCGCAGGTCGAAGCGGACGTCGTTGAGGTACGTCGTGGGCAGCGCGACGTCGGCCGGGAAGGTGATCACCTGACCGACGGTGTCGGTGTCCAGGTCGACGCGGACCAGTTTCGGCCCGCCCGGCCGGGTGGGCTGGAACAGCGGGCTGCCGGTGTCGAGCACCCAGAGCCGGTCGGCCGGGTCCACGACGACGCTCTGCACCGACACGAACGCGTTGGCGTCGTCGTCGCCGGCCGGGCTGTTCCAGGCCGGGTCCGGGAACGGCACCTCCTGGCCGGCGCGCAGCTCGACCACCGTCGCCGGCACCTCGTCGCCCCACTTCGGGAAGTTGACGAAGATCCGGCCGGTGTGCGACACGCTGACCCCGGTGGGCATCGCCCCGCCGAACGTGTGCACCAGTTCCAGCTCACCCACCGACTCGTCGCCGACCGGCCCGTTCATCCGCCCTCCCACCCGAGACAACAGGGTGTCCTTCCCGGGCCCCGACCCGGCAAACCCCACCCACCGGCGCCGCTGCGGCCCCCGTACCAACCCGGCCGATCGCCCCCCTTACCAACCCGGCCGATCGCGCCGCCCCTGCCCAACCCAGCCGATCGCCCAGCCCCTGCCCGACCCGACTGATCGCGCCGCCCTCGCCAACCCCGGCCGATCGCCCCGCCGGCCGGCGCGGCCGCGTCGCCGGTGCCGACGCCGGCGGGCGTACGCTGGCCGCGCGTGGCGGGAGGGGGACGACCGGGATGGGGCCGGCGGTGGGCGACGCGGCGGACCTGCTCCGCCGGGCACGGCGGGTGGTCGTCTTCACCGGTGCCGGCATGTCGGCCGAGAGCGGGGTGCCGACGTTCCGCGACGCCCTCACCGGGTTGTGGCGGCGGTTCGACGCCCACGCGCTGGCCACCCCCGAGGCGTTCGACGCCGACCCGGCCCTGGTCTGGGGCTGGTACGAGTGGCGACGCCAGCTCGTCCGGCGCGCCGAGCCGCACCCGGGACACCGGGCCGTGGCCACGATCGAGGCCCGCGTCCCGACGGTCCTGATCACCCAGAACGTGGACGACCTGCACGAGCGGGCCGGTTCGCGCGCCCCGCTCCACCTGCACGGCAGCCTGTTCGCGCCGCGCTGCTCGGCCTGCGACCACCCGGCGCCGGTGCCGGACGGGGCACCGGAGCCGGCCGACGGCCGCCGGCTGCCACCACCCCGCTGCACGCGCTGCGCGGGCGCGGTCCGCCCCGGCGTCGTCTGGTTCGGCGAGGCGCTGCCGCCGGACGCGCTCGCGGCGGCGGTCGACGCCGCGTCCGGCTGCGACGTGCTGCTGACCGTCGGCACCTCCGGCCTGGTCCACCCGGCCGCGGAGATTCCCCTGGTCGCGGCCCGCCTCGGCGGCTCGGTCATCCAGGTCAACCCGGACCGTACGCCGCTGGACGCGGTCGCCGCGGTGAACCTGCGCCCCCCGGCCGCCGAGGTGCTCCCCGCCCTGGTCGCCGCCGCCTGGGGTGACGCGGGCCGACGCTGACCAGCCCCGGGGGATCCGTCCGGCCCGGCCGGTACGAAGCCCGCCGCACGCCCGCGACGCCGGCACCGGCCGACGCCCGGTGTGCCGCAACGCCGGCACCGCCCGGCGCCGGGCGGCCACCTGATGCGCCCCGATCGGCATTCGTCAATCGTCTGACGTCTCGTCGTATGTGTGTAATCACCGACGGTTGTGAACGCGCTTCGATGACTACGATGAGCGGTGTCCCCGTCACAGCACACTGTTCGATGGACGTCGGCTCCGGGGGAGGTGCCTGATGCCGACGGAGACGGCCCGCAACCCGTCTTTGAGCCTCGTCCGGTCGCGCCTGCTCGCCGCGCTGGACGTCCGGCCGAGGTCGCTCGGCCTGGTCGTGGCGCCCGCCGGCGCGGGCAAGACCACCCTGCTCGCCCAGTACGCGGGCAGCGTCACCGGGCCGATGTCCTGGCTGCGCACCGTGCCGTCGGACGCCGACCCGTCCCGGGTGCTGGAGCGGATGGCCGCCACCCTGCTCGACGGCCCCGGTGGGCTGCTGGTCGTCGACGACCTGCACCTGATCGAGGGCACCCCGGGGGAGTCCGTGCTGCTGGACCGCGCGCACGCGCTGACCCGCGAGGGCGTACGCGTGCTGATCGGCACCCGCCGCGCCCCGGCGCCGATCCTGGCCCGGCACGAGTTCTCCGACAGCGTCGTGATCGACGCCGAACAGTTGCGCTTCCGCGCCTGGGAGGTCGAACGGCTGCTGCGTGACGTCTACCGCGAGCCCCTGCCCGCCGACGACGTCGCGGCCCTGACCCGCCGGCTCGGCGGGTGGGCGGCCGGGCTGAAGCTCTACTACCTCTCCACCCGGGGCCAGCCGCTGCCCGACCGTCGGCGGGCCGTCGCCGCGCTGGCCAAACGCTCGGCGCTGTCCCGGGACTATCTCACCCGGACGGTCCTGGCCGAGCTGGCTCCGGCGCTGCGCCGGTTCCTCGTCCGCACCTGCGTCTTCGAGGTGCTCACCGCCGAACGCTGTGACCGCCTGCTCGGCGAGGGCGACGGCCAGGCCGCGCTGGAGGAGTTGGAGCGCCGGCACGCGTTCACCGTCACCCACGACGGCGGCCGGTCCTTCGCCTACCACGAGGTGCTGCGCGCCCACCTGGCCGCGGCGCTGGTCGAGGAGCTGGGGGAGGCCGAGGCGCGGGAGTGGCACGCCCGCGCCGGCCGGCTGCTCGCCGAGGAGGGCGCGGCCCTGGAGGCGGCCCGCTGCTTCGCCCGCGCCCAGCAGTGGTCCGAGGTGCACCGGCTGCTCGACGCGGCCGGTGCCGCGGTCGCCGTGCGGGGCCTCGACCCGTGGACCGACCTGCTGCCCGGCTGGTTCATCGCGGAGGACCCGTGGCTGGTCCTCGCCGACGCGCAGCACCGCATCAACGAGGGCCAGCTCGCCGCCGCAGTGCCGCTGCTGCGCCGGGCCGAGCAGATGTTCGGCGCCGGGCCGGGCGGGTCCCGCTGCCGCGCGCTGCGCGCCGACGTCACCGCCTGGCTGCCGGACGGCCCGCACTGGCGCGGCCACTGGTCCGGCTGGTTGCGGACCGCCACCCGCCGGCACCCGATGGTCGTCGTGGGCGAGGCGGACCGGCTGTCCGGCGCCGGCGCGACCCTGGTGCGCGCCGGTGCGCTGCTGCTCGCCGGCCACGCCGTGGAGGCGGTGCGGGTGCTCGACCGGGCCGCCGCCGCCGACGGTCCGGTCGGCGTGGCCTGCCGGCTGTTGCGCGCCGCCGTCGCGCTGGCCGCCGGGGACCCGCACGGGGCGGCCGCGGTCGGCGCCGTCGGCCTGGAGGCGGACCGGGCCGGCCTGCCGTGGCTCGCCCGGGTCGCCCGGGCCGTACCGTCCCTGGCCGGCGCCGACGCCGACCTCAAGGAGGCGGCCGCCGTGGTGGAGGAGTGCGACCGGCTCGGCGACCGGTGGGGCGCCCTGCTCGCCGCGGGGTGCGCCGCGCTGTCCCGGTCGCTGCGCGGCGGCCCCGATCCGGAGGAGGCCGGCCGGTTGCTCGACCGGGCCCGGGAGGCGGACGCCGGAGTGCTCGCCGCCTGGGCCCAGTCGCTGCTCGCGCTGGCCGCGGTGCGGGCCCGGCTGCCCGACGCCGACGTCGAGGTACGCCGCGCGGAGAGCACCGCCCGGGCCGCCGGCGCCCCGGGCGCCCGGGTGCTCGCCCTGGCCGCCGGTACGCCCACCGGGCCGGGCCGGGCCGCCGCGCTCTCCGCCGTGCACGCCGTCGCCGAGCAGGCCGGGCTGCCCCGGGCGGCGGTGACCGCCTGGACCGCGGAGCCCCGGCCGTCACCCGCCACGGCCGGCACGGCCCGGCTGACCGTACGCTGCTTCGGCGGTTTCCAGGTCTGCCTGGACGGTGAGCCGCTGAACTGGTCGCCGCTGCGCCCCCGGGCCCGCGCGGTCGCCCGGATCCTCGCCATGTACGCCGGGCCGGTGCACCGCGACCGGCTGCTCGACGCGCTCTGGCCGGACACCGACCCCGGCACGGCGACCCGCACCCTGCACGTGGCCCTGTCCAGCCTGCGCCGGTTTCTCGACACCCACCTGCCGGCCGGCGGCGGGGAGACGCTGCTGCACCGCGACGGGGACGCGTACCTGCTGGCCCTGCCGGCCGACGCCTGGTGCGACGTGCGGGAGTTCCGGCGGGCGGTGGAACGGGCCGCCCGGCGGGCCTCGCCGCAGGACCCGGGCGCGCTGGACGACCTGCGGGTGGTGGTGGCCGCGTACACCGGCGAGCTGCTGCCGGAGGACGGCCCGGCGGAATGGGTGGTCGCCGAGCGGGAGGCGCTGCGCCGGCAGGCGGCCGACGCGGCGGCCCGCCTCGCCGAGGCGGCCCTGAGCGGCGCGACGGCCGGGCCGGCGGTGGCGATGGCGGCCCGCTGCGTCGAGATCGACCCCTGCCACGACGCCGGCTGGCGGCTGCTGATCGCCGCGCACGACCGGGCGGGCAACGCGGCCGCCGCGGAGCACGCCCGCCGCCGCTACGCCGACGTGCTCGTCTCCCTCGGGCTGGACCCGGCCGTGGTCGCCGCCGCCCCGATCAGCGTCGACCGAAGAATTCCGCTTCCCCGATCGCCACGGACGGAAGCAGTCCGGGCCCGTACGTCGAGCGGACCACCAACCTGATCCGCACCACCTTCGCGGCCGGCACGTCGAAGTGCTGCTCCCCGGGCTCGTCGCGCAGCTCGATGTCGGTCTTCTCCTGCCGGCCGTCCGGGCCGACGGCGATCACGGTGAGCCCGCGCGGCCGCCCGGCGGCCAGGAAGGCCTGCCGCCGCGGGCTGACGCCCGGCGTGATCACCACGGTGAGCAGCCGGACCGGCTCGGCGAACCGGCCCTCCACCCAGGCGCCCCGGGCCACCCCGTTCGGCGCCCAGTACCGGTTGTTCGCCCCGTCGGTCAGCCGGCCCGCGCTCGCGCCCAGCGCCTCGGACGACGCCACCACCGCCGCGGGCACCAGCGGCGTCGGGTCCTGGGTGCGGTCGCGCACCGCCTCGATGGCGCGGCGCACCAGCGGCGGCCCGGCGATGGCCAGCACCCCGACCAGGCAGAGCGTCAGCACGATCAGCAGGGTCCGCCGGGCCGCCCCGGCGGCGCGGCGCTGCTCGCGCAGCGAGCGGCGTTCCGGCGACCGGCGACGCAGCCGGTCCCGGCAGCGCTGCCACCAGGTGCGTCGCGGGGCGGCGGGCCCGGCGGCGGCGACCAGTTCGGCGCCGCAGGCGCGGCAGAACCGCCGGCCGGGCGCGTTCTCGGCCGCGCAGGACGGGCAGACCAGCCGGGGCGGCGGCGCGGTCGGACCGTCGGCCGGCGCGACCGGCACGGGCGCGGCGTCGGCCGGCTCGGCGCGCCGGTCCGGCGCGCCGGGCTGCCGGGGAGCTGGTGCTCGCCCGCCCGGATCCGGGTCGGTCCCGTCCGGCGCCGCCACGGCCCGGCCCGCCTCCGCTCCCGTCCGTGCGGCCGCCCCGGCGCTGGTCCCGGCGGCCGCCCCGTCGCTGGTCGCGGCGCTGGTCCCGGCGCTGGTCGCGGCGCTGGTCCCGGCGGTGGTCGCGGCGGTGGTCGCGACGTCCTCGGTCCGCCCGCCGGCGCGCGGGTCGCGCTTCGGCCGCCGGTCGGCGTCCGCACCGTCCGCCGGCCCGTTCCCGGCCCGGCCGTCGGCCGGGCGCCCCTCGACGTCGGTGGCCGCCCCCGGCCGGTCGCCGGTCCCCGGGCCCGGTCCCGGGCGGTCGGCCCCGGTGGACCGGCCGCCCGACGGCGGGTCACCGGCGTCCCAGCGCAGGAACTCGCCGCAGGTGCCGCAGAACTGGTCGGCGTCGCCGTTGCTGGCCCCGCACTCGGCGCAGATGATCATTGGGCTGCCTCCAGGATCACCCGGACGTGGGCCGGCACGGCGGCGGCCAGGACGTGGCGGACCAGCGCCTCGTCGGCCTCCCCGCGGATCCGTACCCGCACCTCCGGCGTCTCGTCGGGCGGCGGCGCGTCGGTCGGCGTCGCCGAACAGGTCACCCCGCCGCTGTCGGTGACCTCGGCCGCCACCCCGGCGGCGACCCGCAGGGCCAGCACCATCCCCCGGGCCGTACCCCGCCAGCGGTGCACCTCGACGGCGTGCCGGACCAGGTCCCGGCGGACGTCCGGCGACCGGTCCCCGTCCACCGGCGCGGCCACCCAGCCGGCCAGCCAGTCGAGGAAGTCCGGCGGGGCCAGCTCGAGGTCGAAGTAGGTGTCGAGGCAGTCGAGGGTGAGCAGGATCGGGGCCAGCACCTCGTCCAGCCCGGCGGTGAACCGTTGGGCGAAGTCGTCCTCCAGGTACATGGCGGGCAACTGCTGCCCGATCGGGTGCGGGCTGACCAGCCCCGGCACGGAACCCCGCATCATCCCCTCCTGACCTCGGCGCCCCGGCTCACGAGGTGACCCGCACCTGGTGGCCGTAGGAGAAGGCGAGGGCGCTGACGTCCAGCTCGATGCGCTGCACGGCCTCGCCCCGGTCCCCGGTGGTCGGGTCCGCGCCGAACAACCGGACGTCCTCCACCAGGTCGATGCCGGCCACCCGCTGGAGCACGGCGTGCAGCTCGCCCGACTGCACCGGCCGGCCGAACGGCCACCCGCTGCCCTCCGGTCCACCCCGGACCGGATCCAGGTAGTCGTAGAGCGCGCGCAGCGCCCGGCGGCGCAGGTCGGCGGTGGACCCGGACCGGGGCCGGGCCCGGACCTGCGCCACCACCGTCACCCCCTGGTAGAAGGGCGGCTCCACCAGCACCCGGGCGCCGACGCAGCGGCGTACGTCGAGGAAGGCCCGGATCCGTTCCAGGGTCTCGTCGCGGGGCCGCAGCGCGGCGAACCGGGCCGCGTCGTCGTCGCTGTCCCGGTGCTCGCCCAGCGCCGGCACCACCAGCACCCGCACCGCGGTCGAGCCGTCGCCGGCCGGTACGCACCGCACCCGCAGCACCTCCGGCGCGGCCTGCCGGGCCAGCTGCTCGTAGTCCTCCGCGGTGACCGCCCGCTCCCGGGTCCGCAGGGTCAACGGCCCGCGTACCGACGTCTCGGCCAGCGACTCGCCGTCCACCCCGCCGGTGGCGGCGGCCCGGTTCGTCACCGTGGAGACGAACGGCACCGGGTCGCGCAGCACGGTCAACGACCGGGCGGCCACGTTGCCCTGCCGGCCCCCGCCGGTCCGGTACGCCGGGATCCGCACCACCGCGCCCTTCGGCGGCACCGCCCCGTACCCGCGTACCGTGCCGTCGGGTTGCCGCACGGCCGGCCCGAAGCGGATCTCGCCGCCGGCCCGGTCCACGCAGACGTGCCGGTCCTCCGGCCCGGAGTCGGCGAAGCTCGGCACCTCCCGCCAGGTCTGCCAGCCCTCGGCGGTGCCGACCTCGATCTCGATCGTGCCGTCGGCGGCGACGATCGGGGCGCGCTGCACGGTGAACCGCTGGCCCGGCACCCCTTCGGCCGCGCCGACGGTCTCCCCGGCGATCAGCTCCGCGTGGCAGGCCTCGACCGTGCCGCCCACGGTGGCCGCCTCGGCCCGGCCCAGCCGGGGCGGGGCGTGGAAGAACGGCTGCCCGGCGGCGGGCTCGCGCAGCCGGCAGCGCAGCCAGCCGGCGCGGTGCCGGGCGACCGCCGACGCGGTGTGGCCGGCCGGTACGTGCAGCACCACCTCACCGGCCCGGTTCAGCGCGCCGGTGGTGTCCCGCTCGACCGGGCACGGCACCCAGCCGTCGTCGGTCCACGCCTCCCAGACCAGCGGCGGGTTCGTCGGGTCCACGCCACGGCCGGCGACCGCCCAGTCCATGGTGAGCAGCACCACGCAGCCGGGCACCGCCGTGTCCAGCCCGAACAGCACGGCGTCGCCGGCCGCCGGCGGATCGGCGAACGCCGGCACCCGGTCCGGGCCGCCCAGCTCGCCGGTCCGGTCGGTGGGCTGCCCGCCGGCCGGTACGGTCAGCACCCGGACCAGCCGGCACGGCGGCACGGTCAGCTCGCGCAAGGTCTCGAAGGTCACCGGCTCGACGTTCTCGGCCCGCACGGTCGCCACGTGCGTGCGGGCCGGCACCACCACGGCCGCCTCGCGCGGCGCGGAGAGCCAGAACGTCACGTCGGTCGAGGCCACCGCGGGCGGGAACGGGGTGATGCCGAGCAGGTCGAGGAACTTCACGTAGTGCCGGTCGGGCACCCGGTTGAGCCGGTAGAGGAGCTGGTCGACCAGGTAGGCGAACGTCTCGATGAGGGTGACCCCCGGGTCCGAGACGTTGTGGTCGGTCCACTCCGGGCAGCGCCGCTGCACCAGGCGTTTGGCGTCGTCGACCAGGTCCTGGAACCGGCGGTCGTCGAGGTGGGGCGCGGGCAGGGCCATCACTCGGCTCCGGGATCGTGCGCGGGGATGACGTAGAACGGGAAGACCAGGTTGCGGGGGTCGTTGTCCTGGCGCAGCCGGTAGCGGATGTCGATGTGCAGGGTGCCGCGGTCCGCGTCGGCGAAGTCCACCAGCACGTCGTCCAGCTCGATCCGCGGCTCCCACCGCTCCAGCGCCAGCCGCACCTGGTAGGCGACCTGACCGGCGGTGGACGGGTCGGCCGGGGCGAACGCCAGCTCGTGGATGGCGCAGCCGAACTCGGGTCGGCCGGGCCGCTCGCCGGGGGCGGTGCCGAGGATCAGCCGGATGCTCTCCACCACCTCGCGGTCGCCGCGCACCAGGGCGACCCCGCCGGTCGGGTCGGTGCGCAGCGGGAACGCCCAGCCGGCGCCGATGAAGTCCGTGGCCATGCCGGTCAACCTCCGATCAGCACGGTCGGGCAGCCGGCGAGGATCGGGGCGCCGCAGCCGGCGAGGTCGCCCAGCCGGGCGGCGGGCCGGCCGCCGATCAGCACCGTCGGGCAGCCCGGTGGCAGCAGGGGCGACGGCGGATGCGGCGGGGTGCCGGGGAAGGAGCAGGCGTGCAGCGTGCCGACGGTCGCGGCGGGCTGCCCGCCGATGAGGACGGTGGGCACCCCGGGACCGCCGACCGTCCCCGGGTGGGCGGTCGGGTCACCGACGCGAGCGGCTGGTGGCACGGCTCTCTCCCTTCGTCACCGGTGTCTCAGTTGATCCGCACGACCGCGCCGCGGACCGTCACCGGGCCGCTGGCGGTCAGCTCGGCGCCGCCCTGGCCGGCGACCTTCACGGTGGCGCCCTCCACGGCCACGCCGCCGGTGCCGCGGACGCTGACCCGGCCCTGGCCCTCGATCCCGACGTCGCTCTTCGACGTGACGGTGACCCGCTGGCCGGCCAGTTCCAGCGGGCCGGTGCCGGCGTCCAGGCTGATCCCGTCCCGGGCCTGGATGCTCACCTTGCCGTCGCTGACGATCTCGATCTGGCGGCCGGTGCGGTCCAGCCGCAGGGTGAACTTGCGGTCCCCGGTGGCGAGCAGGATGCCGTCCGGGCCGCTGCCGGCCTCCAGCAGCTCCAGCCGGTGCCCGGTGCGGGAGACCAGCGCCCGGGCGGCGATCCGGCCGGTGCCGGCGTCCACCGGGTCGGTGTCCAGCTTCGGTGGCGCATCGGTGCCGTTGTGCAGCCCGCCCAGCACGTACGCGGCGTCGAGGTTGCCGCCGGTGAAGCCGACCAGCACCTCGTCACCCACCTCCGGCAGCAGCACCGTGCCCCGGTCCGCGCCCGCCCCCGGCTGCACGACCCGCGCCCAACCGGTGGTGTAGGCCCCGTCCAGCCAGGGCAGGGTGAGCCGGACCCGGCCCAGTTTCTTCGGGTCCTTCACGTCGCTGACCACGGCCGGGACCAGGCCCCGGCCGGCGGGTTCGGCGGCGGACCCGCCGGCGGCCAGGCCGTAGAGCGAGCGGTCGGACCGGCCGGAGACGGTGAACGCCGTGGTGTAGCCGGCCTGTTCGCTGAACACGTGCCGGGTGCTGGTCAGCACGTACCGGCCCTGGAACGGCGCACCGACGTTCGCCAGCGCGACCGCGGCGCCCGCGCGCAGCCGGGCGTTGCCCTTGGCCACCCCCTCGATCTCCGCGCACCCGCCGCCGAGGTCGCCGGCGAGCGCGCCGGCCACCGTCCGGACCGCCGCGTCCGTGCCCAGCGTCGGGTCGGCCACCAGGTACGCCGGGCTGCCGAGCTTCCGTCCCAGCTCGGCCGGGTCGACGCCGATCCCGTCGGCGCCCGGCACGGTCGGGGTGGCGGTCGCGCTGACCGCCCGCTTGGTGGCCGGGTCCCAGCCCCGGGCGCCCACCTCGGGCACCTGGGCGGTCGCGGTCACCCCGGCCCGCAGCGCGATCAGGTTCCGGTTGACCTCCAGCACCAGCGGGTCCTGGCTGGCCCGCGCGGACGGGTCCGGGGCGCCGGTGGGCGGCTCGGGCATCCGCAGGTGCAGCTCGCCGTCGCGGACCGTCACCTGCGCGCCGACCAGCTCGGCGAGCCGGTGCAGGAAGGCCCAGTCGCTGACGTTGTCCTGGCTCAGCTGCGCCTCCGGCTCGCCGCCGATGCCGGCCACCGGGTCGATCCGGCCCGCCTTCAGCCCGGCCCGCTGGGCCACCTTCCGCACGATGTCGGGCACGCTCATTCCCGGGTACGCGGCGACCCGCCGGCCGCGCAGCAGCCGGTGGGCCAGGTCGAGGCCGCGGATCTCGGTGAACGTGCCGGTCGCGTCCAGTTCGCACTCCAGCGCGGTGACCTCGCCGCGCAGCAGCGGCGCGGGACCGCCCGGGTCGGAGGTCTGCACGGTCAGCCGCACCGGTACGCCGATGGCGAACCCGCCCTTGGCCAGCACGCTGCGGTCCGGGTCGCGGTAGCGCAGCACGAACCGGTCGGGCAGGTTGCGGCTGTCGTCCACCGCCGCGTACGTCAGCAGCGACGCGATCTCGGCGGGCAGCGGGCTGCCGCCCACCTCGACGAGGAGGGCGTTGGCGAACTGCTCATTGGCCACGGGCACCACCCGTCAACTCTTCGGGGGCCGGCACCAGCAGCGCGGTGCCGGGCCGCAGCCGCATCGGGTCGTCGATGTCGTTGGCCTCGGCGATCTGCCGCCACAGCCCGGCCCGCCCGTACGCCTGGTAGGCCACCGAGTGCAGGGTGTCCCCGGCCACGACGACGTGGATGTCCCGGGCGGCGAGCGCGCCGGAGGTCGGGTTCTGCCCCGGCTGCTCGCCGGAGATCTCCTCGAGGGCGACCGTGCAGAGCGCCCGCACCGGGGTGCCACCGGGGGTGAACAGGGTGTACTTGGCGCTGACGCTGGACACGAAGGACGGGAAGCCGACCATGCCGCCCCAGTGGAACACCACCCACGGCGGGGAGCCCTTCTTCTGCTGGCGGCTCGCGTCGGTCGGCACGCAGCAGGCGAACAGCTCTTCCACCCGCTTCACCACCGAGCTGTCCATGGTGTCGGTGGCGTCGAAGAACATCTCCAGGCTCAGCTTGCACGGGTCCGAGCCGGTGAACTCGGGCACGCCGCTCTTCTTCGCGTTGCGCTGCGCGTCCCGCTTCCACTTGGCGGTCTTGGTCAGCGCCAGTTCCTTCGGGTTGAACTGGAACGGGATCTGGCCCAGCTTCGGCCCGGGGGACGCGGTGCCGCCGTTGCGCGGCGGTTCGTGCAGTTGCAGGTACGCGTGGGTGAGCTGCGGCGGCGGACCGCCGCCCCGGCCGGCCGGGCTGCCGGCGGCGGTGAAGGTGACCGGGGAGGCCGTCACGCCGCCACCTCGCTCTGCTCGCGCATGACTCAGCCGCCCGTTCCGGGGCCGAAGAAGCCGTGGTGGGCCAGTTCCAAGGTCTCCACGGCGACCTTCGGGTTGTCCGGGCTGAGCTGCGGCCCGGTCCACTTCACCGGGATGACGTCGAGCAGCCCCCACCGGGCGATGACGGTGCCCTCCAGGGTGCGGGCCTCGATCGTGGCGGTCTTGCGGGTGATCCCGTTGGCCATGCCACCGAACCAGCGCATCAGCTTGGTGCTGTCCGCGGTGACCGGCCGGGAGAGCTTGACGTTGGAGAACTTCATCCGGGTGGGCAGCTGCCAGATGTGCCCGTTGTTGCCGCCCTCCTCACGCTGCTCGACCACGACCTCGCAGCCCAGCCCGTCACAGGTGTTGAACGCGCCGAGATCCTGATCGTCGATCTTGACGACGAAGGCGATCGCGACGGCGACCTCGTCCTTGGCCATCCACCCCTCCTGATCGGTCGGCGCTGGTAACTGCTCGGTTGCTGGTCGGCCCCGGCCCGCCCGGTCAGCCCGGTCCGCCGAGGACCCCGTGCCGCTCCCGGTCCAGGCGCAGCTCGGTCTTCAGCCGGCGCAGCAGCGGGTCGTACAACTTCTTCAGCAGCTCCTCCGGCTCGGCCCCGGCGGCCGCGCCGGGCGGGGGAGCGGTGGCGGCCGGTGCGGCCGCCGGCCCGGCTGGCGGTTCCGGCGGTGGCGGCTCGACCGTCTCGGCCCGCTGCACGGCCCGCTCACCCGGGTCGGTCCGGGCCGGGTCCGCCGGCCCGCCCGGGTACGCCAGGGGGATGCCGGCCCCGCCCGGGTACGCCGCCGGAATCCCACCGCCGCCCGGGTACGTCGCCGACGGGCCGCCCCCACCCGGGTTGGTGGCGGCGCCGGGCAGGGCGCCGACCCACCGCTGCACGGGCAGCGGACCGTGGCCCGCGCCGGTGCCGAGCGGGCCGGTCGCGCCGGGCTGACCGGCGACGGTAGGCAGGTCGTGGTGGGTCGGCGCCGGGCCGTGCGGATCGGGCGACGGCGCCGGCACGGCGGCGGGCGCCGCGACGGACTCGTGCTGCCAGGACACCCGCTGCACCGGTGGCGGGGCGGCCGGCCCGCTCAGGTCGGGCACCTCCCCGGTCAGCGGCCGCAGCGGGCGGTCGCCGACCAGCCGAGCCACCACCGGGAGCGGGGCGGCGGCGGACGGCTCGCTGCCGCCGGGCGGGTCGCCGGGGGTACCGGTGGGCTCGCCGTAGCCGCCGACCAGCGCCGCGGTGCCCGGCTCCACGCCGTCCGGTCCGGGCGCAGCCTCGTCGTGGCCGGGGAACGGCGTGGCGTCGACCGGTGGATCGCCCGGCGTGACCGGCCGGCCGGCGGCGGGTCCGGCCCCGGGGTCCCGGGCCGCCGCGCCGGGGCCCTCCAGCCGGGACACCACCGGCAGGTCGGGGCCGGCCGACCCGAGGTCGGCGGGCACGGCCGGGCGCGCCGTCCCGCCGGGGTCGACACCGCTGCCGGCAGGCCCGCCACCGGTGGAGAGCAGCGGCGCGATCCGGGCAGCGGTGGGGGCGCCGGCGTCCGGTGGCCGGTACGTCTGGACCGGGACGCCGGTCCCCGGCGCGGTAGGCGATGGCGGGCCGGCGGCGTCGCCGGACAGCGCTGACCCGCCGGGTGCCGGGCCGGCCACCGGCAGGTCGCCGGCGGCCGGCGGGCCGGTCCGGGCCCCGGGTCCGGCGGGGGCGTCGGCCGGGAGGCGGGCGACGGAGGTGTCGCCGACCAGCCCGGCCAGCTGGTCCGCCGGGGCCGGGGTGGCCGCCGCTGCCGCACTGCCGGCGTCGTGCGGGCCGGCGACGGCGGCGCCGGGGTCGGTGCGGGTATCGAGGTCCGACGCGGAGCCGACGGCACCGGCCGGATCACCGGGCCCGTCGGGCGGCCCGGTGATCGCGGCCGGGGCGGCGCCCTCCGGCGTCCGTTGGGCGGTGTCGGCCGGGGTCCGTTGGGCGGTGTCGGCCGGGGTCCGTTGGGCCAGGGGGAGGGCGGTGTCGCTCGGCGGCACCCGGGCGGCCACCGCGGCGTCGACCGGGGCGGGCGGGCGGCGTGGGCCCGCCGCACCGTCGGGGGCGCGCTGTGCCGTCGGGACGTCCGTGGGCCCGGTCGCGGACGGTGTCGGGCCGGGCAGGGGAGACACGATCGGCTCGCCGAGACCGAGCCGGCGGTGCGGCCGCGCCGCCTCCCCCGGAAGGCGCTGCACGGGCAGGTCGACGGTGGCCGGTCCGGCGGTGGCCGGTGCCGTGACCCCGGCCGCCGGTCCGCCCACGTCGGCGCCGCCGGCCGGTCCCGGCAGGCCGGCCGGCGGGAGGTCCTGGCCCAGGGTGGGTGCCGCCGGCGGGCCGGCCGGTTCCGCCGGTCCGGCCGGCCCGGGGACCGGCTCGGCGGGCGGCTCCCCGGCGCCCACCGGGGCGTCGACGGTGGGCAGGTGCAGCTCCACGGCGGGCGGCGGAGCGGTCACCAGCCGGCTGACCGGCACGGGTTCCAACGCCACCGGCCGGGCCGGCGGCAGGGCACCCGCCGGTGCTGGCCCGTCCGGCCCGGCCAGGGCCGGTCCGGCACCGGTCCCCGCCGACGGCGGGCCGGGGGTCGGGAGGTCGCCGACCCGTCGTTGCACCGGCGTGGCGAGCCGGCCGCCCCGCGCCGGCGGGGTGGCGAGCGGCAGCGGCGTCGCGACGTCGGGGGACGGGAGTGCGGCCGGCTCCGGCTCGGGCCGGCCCGGCTCCGGGGCGGGCAGAGCGGCGTCGTGCAGCACCCCCGACGGCTCGGCCGCGCCGACGAGGTGACCGAGGGGGGCCAGGTAGGACGGATCTCGCCAGGCGGTCAGCGCGCCGGTGAACGTCTCCGGCAGGTTCAGCCGTGGCTCCGTCGGGGTGACCCGCTGGATCGGCGGCAGTGCCTGCCAGGCCGGCGGCTCACTGCGGCCGGCCGCGCCGGCCGGCTCCGGGGGCGCTGCGGCGCCGGGTCCCACCGGGGCCGGACCGGGGGTCGCGTCGGCGGCGGACCGCTGCACGGTCCGCTGCGATCGCCGGCGCCACGGCCACATCGGGTCACCGTCCCTGACTGATCCGGGTGTTGATGCTGGCGATCTCGGCCACGTACCGCAGCCGTTCGCCGTGTTCCAGGTCGAGGATCTCCTCGAGTGACCAGTGGAGGTGGTAGGCGACGTACGCGACCTCGGCGTAGATGCGGTCGGCCGCGTACGTCACGATTCCCCCAGGCGACCACCGGCGAGGTCGACCGCGAACCGGTGCCGGCACTCGGGACAGACCACGCTGGCCCGGGTGTGGCCCTCGCTGTTGATCCGCCGGTACATGTCCTGCAGGAACGCCAGGTCGGAGGCGAACAGGTCCTCCACCACGCCGGGATGCACGTCCACCACCGTGCCGATCCGGGTGATCACCCGGCTGAGCAGCACCACGGTCAGGTACGGCGGGTTCTCGCGTACCCGGTCGTCGCGCAGCGGCACCAGCTCGTCCCGGGCCGTGGCCAGCCGCATCACCCCGTCCCGGTGCACCGTGCCGGCCCCGTCGACGTATCCGCGGGGCAGCTCGAACGGGAACTCCGTACGCAGCGTCTCGCGCCGTGGGGCGACGGCCGGTGCCTCGGCCTGCTCCGGGCCGGGCGGCGGGACGAGGGACGAGGTGCGGCGCATCGGACTACTCGACCTCCATCGCCTCGTACGTCACCACGAGCTTCTCGGTGAGCACGCTGGTGTCGCCGGCCTTGAGCGAGCTGATCTCCAGGCTCTTCGCCCACGCGTTGGTGAGCTTGTACCGCTTGATCGGCATGCCCTCGTAGTCGAAGACGATGATCGCGCCACCCTTGCGGGCGTCGCCCATCTTGCCGAACCGGCAGTCCTTGATCCACTTCTCGAAGCTGTTGTCGGAGGTCAGACCCCGGGTGAGGGTGACCTCGCCGGCCTTCGGCGCGCCGGGCGCCTTGCGCACCACGAACTTGCCGTCGGCGGTGTTCGACTTGTACTCGATGACGTCCTGCTCCATCTTCAGGCCGGTCACCTCGGTGATCTGCCGGATGACGATGCTGTCCACCTCCAGGCCGAACGAGTGGCCGACGGCGGAGTCGAAATCGGGGAGCGGCACGACTGCCTCCTCACGCTACGGGGACTACTCGTTGACCAGGCTGGTGCCACCGGACATCTGGGCCAGCTGGAAGATCACGAACTCGGCGGGCTTGACCGGCGCCACGCCGATCTGGCACACCACCTGGCCGGCGTCGATGCTCTCGGCGGGATTGGTCTCCCGGTCGCACTTGACGAAGAACGCCTCGTCCGGGGTGAGCCCGAACAGCGCCCCCCGCCGCCACTCGTTGACCAGGAACGCGCTGATGGTGCGCCGGATGCGTGCCCAGAGCATGTCGTCGTTGGGCTCGAAGACCACCCACTGGGTGCCGTTGAGGATCGACTCCTCCAGGTAGTTGAAGAGCCGCCGGACGTTCAGGTAGCGCCAGGCCGGGTCGGAGGAGAGGGTGCGCGCGCCCCAGACCAGGATGCCCCGGCCCGGGAAGGCCCGGATGCAGTTGATCCCGAGCGGGTTGAGCAGCTCCTGCTCGGTGCGCGTCAGCTGGGTCTCCAGCGCCACCGCGCCCCGGATCACCTCGTTGGCGGGGGCCTTGTGCACGCCCCGCGTGCCGTCGTTGCGCGCCCAGACCCCGGCCAGGTGCCCCGACGGCGGCATGAACCGGTTGGTGCCGGTCACCGGGTCGAACACCTTGATCCACGGGTAGTAGAGGGTGGCGTACTTCGAGTCGTACCCGGCCTGGTCGGTGCGCCACTCCTTGACCTGCTGCGGCGACAGGCCGGGCGGCGGGTCCAGGACGGCCATCCGGTCACCCATCAGCTCGCAGTGGGCGATCATCGCGGACTGCACCGCCTTCACCGACTCGAGGTCGATCGCGCCGCGCTGGTAGGCACCCATCAGGTCGGGCACCGCGACCATGGTCACCTCGTCGACCGCCTCCAGGCCGCCGAAGCCGGTGCGCTCCGCCGCGTCGCCGACGTACTCGTCGGCGGAGACGTTCTCCGGCGCGCTCACGGTGGGCGGGGCGGCGCTCAGCGCGACCTCGCCGCCGCGCGGCCGGGCGAGCTGCCCGGTCGGCGCCGCCTCCTCGATGGTGATCAGCTTGGACCGTTCCCGGACCACGGCGACCACGTTCTCCTTGCCGCGCTTGGTGGTCACCGACTCGAACGTCTCGACGACCTGCCCGCCCCGCTTGACCACCAGGTTGAACCGGTCGTCGCCGGCACCCTCCGGTGGATCGGCGACCTCGACGGTCAGGTCCTCGGGGGTGCCCTCGGGCAGCGCGCGGGCGACCACCCGGTAGGTGCCCAGGATCGCGGTCGGCTCGGGTGCCGGCGGCAGTGCCTCGTCGCTGGCCCGGTCGCCGCCGACCCGCACGATGTACGCCGCGCCGCCGCCCTGCATGAAGTATCCGTAGACGGCGTGGCCCAGGTAGCAGTCCGGGGCGAACTCGCCGAAGATCTGCGAATACTGGCTCCAGTTGGTCACCAGCGTCGGGGTGTTGAACGGCCCCTGCGCGGCGAAGCCGACGAAGGCGGCGACCGCCGTGCCGACGCCCTCGATCGGGCGGGAGCCGGACTCCACCTCCTCGACGTACACGCCCGGCGCCAGGTAGTTGGGCATCACGCCTCCTCGTCCCTCAGGGTCGAGACGAGCGTCCCGCGTACCCGGGCCCGGTCACACGTCCGGGCGGACGCGTGATCGGGAAGGGTTGCCTGCCCGTAGGGGCAGCGCCGGTGCCGGGGTGGGCACCCGGGTCACTCGGCGTTGGCGGCCACGTCGGCGAGGAAGGCCGACCAGGCCGGCTCCGCCGCCGGCGCGGACGGCGGGTCCAGCTCGCGCAGCCAGCCGGGCAGCTTGTCCGGCAGCCGGTCGGCCAGCTCGCGGCGGCTGCGGCGACGGACCTCGCCGGCCACCGCGGCCAGCAGCCGGACGAACGCCTCGAGGCTGCTCGCCATGGGGCGGGAGCCGAAGGAGCGGTGCACCTGCCGCACCGCGCCGGTCCGCCCGTCCACGGCCAGCATGGCCTGGCCGGCGTTGCCCAGCAGGTAGAGGTCGTCGACGCCGTCGGGGACCGGCTCCTCGAGGGCCCGGTAGACCTGGCCGACCGTCCGGATCCGTTCCGGCAGGTCGAAGTCGATCTCCAGCACCTCCAGGAACGACTCGGGGATGCCCACCTCGCTGAGCGTCCGCCGGGTGTCCGGGTCGGTGATCCCGGCGGGTACCACGTCCTCCGGGACGGTCACGATCTCGTCGTCGGGGAACCAGCTCTCCAACTCGCGGCGCTTCAACACCTAGCCCTTCCTCACCTTCAGCTTCTCGTCGACCTCGTCGAGCGCCGCCTTGAGCCGGGTGTTGCGGCGTTCCAGGATGGTGCGCTGCTCGGCGGTCCCCCGGCCCCGGACGTCGTCCTCGTCGAGCACGTCCACCTCGATGCCCGCGTCGCGCAGGATCGCGACGCCGGCCTTGCCCGCGTTGTACGTGCCGGACACCTCGGTGACCCGTTCCGACCGGTTGCCGAAGACCGACATCCGCCCCCACAGCCGACCGAGCCGGTTGGTGCCCTTGAGCTGTCCCTGCTCCACGAAGAGCCGGATCAGCTCGCCGTGGTCGTCCATGTTCGACTTGGGCACCTCCTGGGCGCCCTTGTAGAGCGAGGCGAACTTCATCGCCACCCGCACCGAGGAGGCCGACCCGCGCAGCTCCCGGGTGAACCGGGCGATGTAGCTGGCGCAGTTGATGCAGCTGCTCTTGCTGACGTTCATCAGCATGCGGACGTGTTCGAAGAGCGGGATGTCGGTCCGCCGCCGGCGGGCCGCCAGGGCGGCGACGATCTCGTTGCGCCGCCGCTCCCAGCTGCCGTGGAAGTGGTTGGCCACCTGCTCCTCGGCGTGCGCGCCCTGCTGGCTGTCGGTGAGCGCCAGTTCCCGCTGGCTGGCGCCGCTGCTCAGGATCGCGGTGAGTTCGGCGGGGGAGTCGGCGCTGAAGCTGCCGCTGGCCGCGGTGGTGCTGGAGGCGAAGCTCGTCGCGGTCACCTGCTCCACCCGCAGTTCCTCCGGCGGCACCGGGACGTCCACCGACGCCTTCTTCTGCGACCGGGTGGTCGGGTTGACGCTGGCCTCGACGGTGAACTCGTGGTTGCCCAGCGGCACCACCTCGAGCCGCTTGACCCCTCGGCCCTGCCACCGGGTGTAGACCGCGTCGAGGGCGCCCGGGACCTGGCTGACCGGCACCTGGGTGATCGCCCGGTACCCGTCGTCGGCGGCCTGCCGCGCGACGCGTTCCTTCTCCCGCGCGGTGGTCGGCTCACCCCCGGCCGCCCGGCCACCCCGGCGGGCGCGCAGCTTCGCCCAGAGCTTCTTGCCCAGCCCGACGATCTTCCCGACCACCCAGTCGACGGCCTTCATCACCGGCCGGCTGAGCGCCTGGAAGAACTTCTTGACCTTCTCGGCGATCCCGCCGATGCCGAGGATCGCCGCGAGCGCCCCGATCAGCACCGGCACCGAGCGGGCCAGCGCCTTCTCGATCAGCGCCGGCACCCCGCCCGCGCCGCCACCGGCGATCGCGACGATCGCGTCGAGGACGGAGTTGACGAACTCGAGGATCTGCGCGCCCTGGTTGACGATGAACGAGACGAAGTCGATGATCATTTTGACCGCGCGGACGAACGCGGACGCCGGGTTGAGCAGCGAGATGATCCAGGTGATGCCGGCCATCAGGATGGTCGGGATCAAGTACTCGCTGATTTTCGAGAAGAGGTTGGCCTTGAGGTCGCCGACCTTCTCCTGGATCTCCTCCCACAGCCCGCCGAGGCCCTGCGCCTGCACCTTCTGCACCAGCGGCACGGACTGCTCGACGGCACCCATCGCCGGCTCGGGCACGCCCTTCTGCACGATCCGGCCGCGGATGGTGGCCCAGGTGAGGCCGAGCAGCGAGCCGATCATCATGACGATGCCGCGCAGGTCGAACTTCGCGGGCAGTTCCAGCCCGGCCCCGGACATCGCGCCGGTGAGCCAACCGACCAGGCCCTTCTTCAGGTGCTCGCCGATGTTGGCCAGGAACCCACGCAGGCCCGCACCGACGGCGCTGACCAGGTTGCCGAGGAACCCGATCGGATCCTTGATGATGGCCATGACCGCCTGGGCGGCCTTGGCCAGCACGCCCAGCAGCATGTCCTTGAGCTGGAGGATCGTCTTGATCACTCCGGCCACGGCGTCGACCGCCTTGGCGACCAGGCCCTTGTTCTTCTCCTTCTCGGCGGCGATCTCCTCGTCGACCGCGGAGAGCGCCTCGTTGTACTTCGTGGCGAGGGTCTGCACCAGCTCGGTGCCCTTGTTGTTCACCGATTCGGTGAGATCGTCGAACTTGCCAGCGAACTCCCCGGCCGCCTCCTGACCGATCGCCCGCAGGTCGGCCGGGAGCTTCTTCACCTCGGCCTGCAACTGCTGCCGGCCGGCCGCGATGCGCTGCTTGGCCCGGGTCAGCTCCGCCCCGATCAGGTCCGCGACGCCGGAGATCACCTGCTGCATCCGGTCGACGTAGCCCTTGCGGGCGGTGACGAAGATCTGGTTGGCCTCCTCGGGCAGGCCGGCGAACTTGTCCTTCAGCCACCGGCCCTTGCCCAGCAGGCCGGAGTACCGCTTGTCCTTGTACTCGTCCATCCGCCGCTGGTGCTCGGCGGTGAACGCGTCCCGCGCCGCCTTCTCGCCCGCGGTGAACTTCTCGTCGACCTTCTTGTCCAGGCCGGAGAGGATGTCCTCGACGTCTTTCTTCGTGGCGTCGAAGACCTTCTGCAGGGTGGCCGTCACCGCGGCCCGCCGGGCCTCGTCGGCGGACTTCGCCTGCTCCTTGCCCGCCCCGACGGACTGTCCCGCCTTCCCGCGCTGGGAGGCGAGCGCGGTCATCGCGGCCGCGCCGGCCGCGCCGGCCGCCGCCTTCGCCCCGTTCAGCGTCTGCGCCTCGGCGGCGCGTACCTGCCCCGGCGCGGTCGCGGCGTGCTGTTCGACCGCGCTCTTCTCCTTCAGCGCCCCGGTGAACTCCGGCTCGTTCGAGCGGGCCAGCTGCTCCTCCGTGACCTGGGCGTCGGCCATCTGCTGGTCGACCTGCTTCGGCCCGGCCGAGAAGTCCGTCGCCTCCGGCGGCGCCTTGTCCGGTACGGCCTTCGCCGGGTCCGGCGTGCCGGGCGTGCCGGGCGGCTTGTCGGCGGTCAGCGGGGTGACCGGCTTCTCGACCGCCTTCGAGGTGTCCGGGGGCGCCTTGGTGGTGGTCTCGATGGGACCGGCCGACGCCTTCTTGCCGTCGGTGACCTGGCCCTGCACCTGCCCCTTGACCGCCTCGGCCTTCCCCGACCCGCCGAACTTGTCGGCCTCGTCGAGGTTCTTCGGCGCCTGGGCCGCGATGGCCTCGTTGACCGCCCGGACGAAGGCCGCCTTGTCGAACTCGCCCGGCTTCGCGGCGTTCATCTTCTCCGCGTTGGCCGCCTTGCCCTGGGCCTCCCTGTCGTCCTGCGGGGGCTTCGCCGCGCCCTGCGCCTTCGCCGCCTCCGATCGGGCCGGCGGGTGGGCGGCGAGCAGCTTCTGCTTGCCCCGCACGTCGGCCTTCAGCGCCGCGAACTTCGGATCCGCCGCCGGCCCCGGCCGCTGCACCGCGCCGGCGTCCGTGGCCAGCCGCTGCACCGGCGCCGGGCCGGTTTCGGTGGCGACCCGCTGCGCCGGGGCCGTCGGTCCGCCGAGCGCCGGTCCGGCGGCCAGGGTCGGGTCGGTCTCGGTGGCCAGCCGCTGCACGGGGGCCGACGGGCCGTACAGGTCCGGTCCGGCGGGGACGGTGACCGGCGCGGAGGTGGGGCCGGCGCTGGTCGGCCCGCTCGCCGCGACGGTCGGGACGGCGGAGCGCTGCACGGACCCGGCGGCGGCGCGGCCGGCGCCGGACGCGGGCCGCTTCGCGGCGGGGGTACGCGGGGCGGCGGCGCGCCGCTGGGCGACCAGCGCCGCCACGGCCCGGTTGCCGGCCCCCGCCTGCAACCGCTGCACGGCGGCGCGGCTCAGTGGTCGCTCGGCCGGCTCGCGTACGCCGGTGGCGGCTTCGGCGTCGGCGGCCGCGCGTGGCGGGGCGGGCGCCGCGCGGTGCGGGGTCCCGCCCCGCTCCTCGGCCGGTGCCTTCACCTCACACCTCCCGGTCGGGGCGGGTCCACCAGTGGCCCAACGATTCGCCGACGCCCAGGTCGCTGGTCGGCCGCTACTGCTCGGCGGTCTCCTCTTCCTCCCCGCCGGCCTCCTGCCGCTGCACGTACGTCTGGGCCGACTCGTCCTCCTCGGACATCTCCTCGGCGCGCTGCACCGGCGGGTGGTCGGGCCCGTCGTGGTCGACCGCGCGCTGCACGGCCGGCGCCGGCGCGGCGGCGGCCGGGGCGGCCGTGGCCGGGCTGGCCGCCGCTGCCGGGGCGGCCGTGGGCGGAGCGGACATCAGCCGGTCGGCGGTGGCGACCGCCTCCCGCTCGAACCGGTCGGACGGGTCACTGACCTTCACCCCGCCGCCGGTGTCGGTGCCGTCCACCGGGCCGCTGCGCTGCTGCACCACGTGCGTCAGCTCGTGGGCGAGCACGTGCTGCCCGGCCGGGGAGGCCGGGTCGTAGCCGCCGCGCTGGAAGACGATGTTGGAGCCCACCGTGTAGGCCTGCGCGTTGACCGCGCGCGCCGAGTCGTGCGCGGCCTGGTCGGTGTGCACCCGGACGTCGCCGAAGTCCTGCCCGCCGAAGCGGGCCTCCATGTCCGCCCGGACCTCGGGGGCCAGCGGCGTGCCGCCGCCGGAGGTGACCACGTCGTGCACGGGTGAGCGCGGCGCGGCCGGCTCCAGCAGCTCACCGACGGCCTGGTTGCCGACGGCCCGCTGCAGGCCGAGCAGGCCGGGTGCGCCGAGCACGTCGGGGCGGCCGGCCGCGGCGGCCGCGTACATCAGGGACTCGCTGTCCCGCTCGGGACCGGTCGGCCGGTCACCGGCCGGGCGTACCGCCCCCTCGGAGTCGAACTCACGGTGTCCGCGCATGGTCTACCCCCTCGGGCCGGGCCTGCTTCGACCGTGCACCCCGCTCGCCCGACCGGCCAGCGCCGGCCGACCCGCCGTGAGGGCAACGCCGGTTGCCCGAAAGGGCACCGGGACGGCTCAGCCCACGGCGAGCGGGAGCCACCGGCCGAACTCGCTCTCCAGGGTCAGCCGGCCGAGCTTGCGGTACTCCCGCCCGACCGCGCCGATCAGCTCCGCCATCCCGACCGGCCGCCCGGCCCCGGCGGCCAGATAACCGGCGGTCACCGCCGCCGACCGGATGTGCCCGCCGGCCAGCTCGAACGCGCCGGCCAGGAAGTCCAGGTCCAGGTCGGGGGCGCGCGGCGCCCGCTCGCCCAGGCAGCGGTCCCAGAGCGCCCGCCGGGCCGCCTCGTCGGGCACCGGGAAGTCCACCACCACGTCCAGCCGCCGGGTGAACGCCTCGTCGAGGTTGGCCCGCAGGTTGGTGGCGAGCACCGCCAACCCGTCGAAGGTCTCCATCCGCTGCAACAGGTACGCGCTCTCGATGTTGGCGTACCGGTCGTGCGCGTCGCGCACCTCGGAGCGCTTGCCGAAGATCGCGTCGGCCTCGTCGAAGAGCAGCACGCCGTTCACCCCGGCCGCCTCGGCGAAGATCCGCTCCAGGTTCTTCTCGGTCTCCCCGACGTACTTGTCCACCACGGTGGCCAGGTTCACCGTGTACAGGTCCAGCCCCAGGCTGGCGGCCACCACCTCGGCCGACATGGTCTTGCCGGTGCCGGAATCCCCGGCGAACAGCGCGGTCACCCCGTGCCCGCGCCCGCCGCCGGGGCGCATCCGCCACTCGCGCAGCACCCGGTCCCGGTGCCGGGCCCGCCCCGCCAGCTCACGCAGCAGCGACAGCGTCGGGGCCGGCAGCACCAGGTCCGCCCAACCGACCTCCGGGACGATCCGCCGGGCCAGCCGTTCCAGACCGGCCGCGTTCTGGGTACGCGCCCCGGCGCGCAGGTGCGCCTCGCCGACCGGTTCGCCGGCCGCCGTGGCGAGCTGCACCGCCACCGTGGCGGCCCGCCGGATCGCCGGGGCGCCCAGCACGAACTGCGCGGTGGCGCCGGCCGGGTCCAGCCCGTCGGCCAGCCCGTCGGGCAGGGCGGCCCGCCACACCGCGGCCCGCTCGTCGGCGGTCAACGGCGCCACCTCCACCTGCAACGGCGCCAGCGCCGTCCAGGCCGGGTCCCACGGCTGCGCCCCGTACGCCAGCACCGGCGCGCCGGCCGCGGTCAGCCGGGACCAGACCGCCCACGGCTCGTCGCCCTGCACCGGCCCCACCACCAGACCCGCCCCGGTGAGCACGGCCTCCCGGACCAGGGCGGTGGCCAGCTCCGCCGGCTGCGGGTCGGCGGCCAACCGGGGCAGGTCCACGACGATCGCCCGATGCCCGGCACCGTCGAGGGCGGCCACCGCCAGCGCGGTCGCGCTGCCGCCCGGCCGCTCCCGCAGGTACGCCAGGCGGGCCCCGGCCCGGTCCAGCGCCCGGCCGAGCGGCGCCGCGCCGGGCGGGAGCGGACCGGCCGGGGTGGCCGGTTCGGCCAGGCCGACCAGCAGGGGCTCGGGGGCGTCCGCGCCGAGCAGCCAGCCGCCCACCCGGTCCGGCACCCACAGCCCGCGGCTGAGCACCGGCCGGTCGGGGGAGTCCACCCGCAGCAGCGCCAGGTCGACCAGCGGCGCGCCGGCGGCGAGCCGGAGCCGGGCCGGCGCGGCCGACTCGGGCAGCCCGCACAGCCGCAGCGCCAGCCCGACCGAGGGGCGGCGGCGGGTCACGTCGTCGTTGAGGTAGCCGTAGAACTGCTCGAACCGGCTGTCCACGTCGGGCGCGAGCGCCACCAGCAGCAGCGCCTCGTCCAGCGGGGTGAGCCCGGCCGCGGCGGCCAGCGCGGCCAGCCGGTCGTCCCCCGGCGCCGCCGTCCGGTCGCCGGCCGGCCACGGCTCGAACGGGTCGCGGGCCGCGGCCAGCGCCGCGTCCACCGCCTCGTCGGAGAGGTAGAGCCCACGGAACGGGTCGTCCGGCTGCGGATCGCTCTCCCGGCGGCGGGCCACCGCGGCGCGTACCGCCCGCTCCAGGTGTTGCAGCCGGCGCAGCAGCGCCGCCGCGTGGCCGGCCACGGTCAGCCGCCGGCGCGGGCCGGGCGGTGCCGCACCCGGTCGCCGGTGCCGTCGATGGTCCGGTCCGCGACGTCGGCCACCACGCCCTCGCGGGCCGGCGGCCCGACCGGCACCTCCCGGCCGCTGTCCACGGGCGTGCTGACCACCAGGTCCAGGGAGGGTTTCAGCTCGCCGCCCAGCGCCGTCCAGACGTCGGCGAAGGCACGGTCCTCCGGCGGCGGCAGCGCGACCGTCATCGGCACCGGCATCCCGGTCGTGGCCACCGAGCCGGTCAGCACGGTCGGCGGTACGGCGTCGAAGCGCAGGAAGCACAGCAGCAGCGCGGAGAGCAGCCGGTGCTCGTCCTCCGGTCGCTGCGTCCAGGCGGTGACCAGGTAGGAGAGTTTGATGTACCGGGGCGGGGCGATCCGCCGGACCACCTGGCCGCGCTCGTCGTACTCGTTGATCAGGCCGCGCGAGCGGCGGCGCAGGTCCTCGCGGATGTCGTAGAGGTAGAGGTTGACGGTGGGCGCGTTGCGCCGGGCCGCCCACTCCTTCGTCGGCGCCTCCAGCACGATGTCCACGCTGGAGCTCGGCAGCGCCTCCTCGCGGACCAGCCGGCGCAGCGCGTCGTCGATCTCGTGGATCACCGGTCACCCCCGGCCGCTGAAGACCGGCGGGCCGAGGTCGCGCGGCACCACCAGGAAGGGCTCGGGCGCGCGTACCGGGGCGAAGGGCCGGCCCGCGACCCGGCCGGCGGTCAGGTCCCGCAGGCCGAGGGTGTCCTTGCGCAACACCAGCACCGGGGTACGGAAGCTGCCGTCCGCGCCGACGGTCACCGTGTCCGGGGTGGTGGTGATGCCCGGCGTCCAGCTCAGCCGCACCCGTGCGCCGGGCGGGAAGTCGGCGCCGATCGCGGTGGTGACGAAGCCGGGCGGGCCGATCGCCGGGTCGAGCCGGACCCGGGGCGCCAGCACCCGGACCGGCGCCTGCGCGACCCGGCTGGCCGGCACCTGCCGGACGGTGGCGGTGAGCCGCCCGGTGACCGTGGCGGTGACCGCCGCCCGGGCCGGCAGCAGCACGGTGACCACCTGCTGGGCGCCGGGACCGAGCGTGCCGAGCCGGCAGAGCCGGAGGCCGGCGTCGCACCGCGGGTCGGCGGTGGTCAGGGGCAGCAGCGGGGCCGGCGGGGCGACGTCCAGCCAGACGTTGTCGGCCGGCAGCCGGGTGGCGTTGCGCACCGTGAAGGTGACCGGCAGCGGGTCGCCGCCGAGGTAGCCGGGCAGGCCGCCGACGGAGACCGCGAGGCTCAGGTCGGGCACCGGCAGCCGCTGGAAGGCCGGTTGGCTGCCCACCGCGCGGATCACCGGGGTGGCCGGGCCGCCGCGCCCGGGCAGCACCACGATGTCGGTCGGCTCGGCGGCCCGCAGACCGGGCGACTCGGGGCGGCTCAGCGCCACCGCGATCCGCCGCCCGTCCGGTGACCAGGCCGGGTCCGCCACCGTACGGCCGGCCCGGTCCGCGGCGGCGAGCGGATGCCGCGCGTCGGCGCCCTCCGGCGTCACCACGCACAGGTCGAAGGCGCTGTCGGCGAAGGCGACCGCGGCGCCGTCGGGCGACCAGGCCGGAGCCCGGTCCGCCGAGCGGCTCGGGCAGGCCGGACCCACCCGCGCGCTGAGGTCCCGCTGGTCGGTGACGGTCAGCGTGCCGCCGGGACCGGCGTCGAGGCCGGCCAGCCAGATCCGGCTGCCCTGGGTCGCCGGCTCGGCGACCACGACCAGCGCCGTGTCGGACCCGGTCCGGCCGGCGCCGTCGGTCGCCGTGCAGGTCACCACGGTCTGCCCGACCGGGAACAGGGATCCGGAGGCCGGCACGCAGCGCACCGGCAACGGCCGGCCGGTGGCGTCCACGGCCGAGGCCTGGTAGCTCACCCGGGCGCCGTCCGGTCCGGCCGGCGCCACCCGTACGTCGTCGACGCGGACCAGCGGCAGGCCGGGTGGGACCACCCGCACCACCAGCTCCTGCACCGCGTCCGCGCCGGCCTCCGGCGGGTCGAGGTCGAAGCGCACGGTGCAGCGCAGCACGGTGCCGGGGACCGCGCCCGGTGCGAGCGTGACGGTCTCCCGGAAGACCGCCGGCTGCCCGGCGGGGACCCGCGCGGGATCCGGGTCGAACCCGACGGAGAGCCCGTCCGCGCAGGTGGCGGCCGGCCGGACGGTGACCGTGAGCTCGCGGATGGCGCGCTGCACCGCGTCGATCATCCCGCCCGGGTCGCTGTCGTCGGTGAGCCGGCCGCCGGTGGCCGCGGTGATCCGCCCGGCCGCCCCGTCGTAGTTCAGGCCGCGCTCGAAGTCGGCCCCGACGATCGGTACGCCGATCAG
Organism: Micromonospora sp. NPDC049836; assembly: GCF_044465125.1. Taxonomy (NCBI): domain Bacteria; kingdom Bacillati; phylum Actinomycetota; class Actinomycetes; order Micromonosporales; family Micromonosporaceae; genus Micromonospora; species Micromonospora sp. NPDC049836. The sequence continues at coordinate 384,100 of NZ_JBITLH010000002.1, read as the reverse complement.
CGCGATGCCGGCGGCCTGCAACTCCCGGGTCAGGTCGGCCTCGGCGATGCTGCCCTCCTCGGGCGGCGGCACGGTCTTGTCCACGCTGTCGGTGTCGCTGATCAGGACCACCACCCGGCTGCTGTCCGGGCGGAAGCCGATCCGGTCGTTGCGGGCCAGCTGCCGCAGCGCGTAGAACCAGTTCTCCACGCCGTACGGGCTCTGCGCGGTGAGCCCGTCGACGGCCCGGCGCACGGCCGCGTCGTCGGCGGTCACCGGCTGGCGGGGGAAGTACATCAGCGGGTCGTGGCCGCCCTCGCCGTCGACCCCGCTGAACGTGGCGAGCCCGAACCGGGCCTCCGGCTGGCTGCTCCGGACGTTCTCGATCACCTCGGGCAGCCGGGCCCGGAGCTGCTGGATGACGCTCGAGCCACCCTCGCCGGGCTGGGCCATCGAGGCGGTGTCGTCGACCAGGAAGACGATGTCCGGCCGGGGCGGGATCTCCGGGGTACGCACCGACTGGGTCACCGTGAAGGTGCTCCCCGGCAGCGCCGGCCGGTCCACGACCGGGGTCTCCAGGTCGCTGTCGCGCGTCGTGGCGTACCGGGCGAAGGCGAGCTGCCGGCCGTCCGGCGACCAGGCCGGCTCGGCGTCGCTGCCGCGCAGGTAGCCGGGCATCGGCACCTCGGCGAGCAGGCGCGCGTCGGCGACCGCGACGACCAGGATCCGGGACGGCTCGTCGCTGTCGGCCGGTTGGCGGCTGAAAGCTATCGCGTCGCCCGCCGGGGACCAGGCCGGATCGGTGTCGCGGTCGCCGTCGGCGGTGCCCGGCGGGGCGAGCACCTGCGGGTCGGCGCCGGTGGCGTCGGCCACCACGATGCGGGCGCCGCCGTCGGCCCGGTCGGCGCTGTAGGCCAGCCGGGTGCCGTCCGGGCTGAACGCCGGCCCGGTCTCGTTCCGCCCGGGCCGGGCGGTGTGGTCCCGGCGGTCGCCGCCGGTGGCGTCGGCGCTCCACACGTCGGTGCTGTCGGCCTCGTCGGTGCCGGTCCAGAGCAGGTCGGCGCCGCGCCAGGCCGGGTCGTGCTGCGGCAGCGGTCCGGTGGCGACCGGGGTGACCCGGCCGTCCCGGAGCAGGTACACGTCGCCGGCCGGGTCGTCGCGGGTGGTGGTGAAGGCGAGCCGGGCGCCGTCGCCGGACCAGGCCGGCTCGGCGGCGTCGCCGGGGCCGGGCACCGCGCGGCTCACCGGCCCGCCGGTGGGTGCCACCGTGGCCACGGTACGGACGTCGGGGGTGCCGGCCGGGGCGAACCGGTTGGTGGTGAGGGCGATCCGCCGGCCGTCCGGTGACCAGGCGGGTTGCCCGTCGGCGGCCGGCCCGTCGGTGATCCGGACCGGGGCGCCGCCGGCGGCGGGGACCACCCAGATGTCGCCGGCGAGGTCGGCGCGGGTGCTGGCGAACGCGATCCGGCCGCCGTCGGGGGACCAGGTCGGCCAGCTGTCCTCGGCCGGGTGGTCGGTGAGCCGGCGCAGCCCGGTGCCGTCGACACCGATCACCCAGATGTCGGCGTTGCCGGCCCGGTCGCTGGTGAAGGCGACCCGTCGGCCGTCGGGGGAGAGCACCGGCTGCCCGACCGTGCCCGCCCCGCCGACCAGCCGGGCCGGTGCCGCACCCGGCCGGCGCAGGTAGAGCGCACCGTTCCGGTCGGCGCTCCCGTCGGCCGCCCGCCGGCCCACCCAGACCAGCCGGCCGGCCCGGGCGTCGGCGTCCTGCTCGGCGTCGCCCCGCTCGGCGCCGGTGAGCAGCGGCCGGGCCGGGCCGGTGCCGCCGCCGGCGACCAGCAGGGTCGGGCGTTCGGGGCTGGTGTAGCCCAGGCGGTATCCGGCGTCGGCGGCCGGCGGCGGGGCCGGCGCGGGCGGCCCCGGCGGCTCCGGCGCCGCGGCCACGGCCGGCCCGGCCAGCAGGCCGAGCACCACGACTACCCAGCGGCGGCTGCCCCAGCGCACGACACCTCCCGTGGTCACACGTGTCGCCACCACCGTGGCGGGCGGGCGGCGGTGGGGTGGTGCCGGTCGGTGCCGGCCTGGGGGCAGCGCGGGCTGCCCGAACGGGCAGCCCGGCTCAGATCAGGCCGTTGCGCAGCGCGTACGCCACCGCGTGGCAGCGGTTGCGCAGGTGCAGCCGGTTCGTCACGTCGTGCAGGATGTTCTTGATGGTCCGTTGCGAGTAGGACAGCCGGCTGGCGATCTCGGCGGTGTCGAACCCGTCGGCGACCAGCCGCAACACCTCCACCTCCCGCTCGGCCAGCCCGGAGAAGGTCAACCCGCGCGGCCCCAGCACCTCCCGCTGCAACGCCCCGACCTGCTGCAACAACCGGCCGAGCAGGTCCGGCGGCACGGCGCCCTCGCCGGCCGCGGCGGACCGGATCACCGCGACCAGCCGGTCCGCGCTCGCCTCCGACCGGCGCACGATCCCGGCCACCCCGTGCTCCACCGCGGCGACCAGACCGGCGTCGTCGGCCTGCGTCACCACCAGCACCAGGGCCGACCGGGACCGGCTGCGCAGCGCGCGCAGGGTGCGCAGGGTCGGCTCATCGATGCTGTCGCTGACGATCACCGCGACGGCCGCCTGGTCCGCTTCGGACTCGTCGAGCAGCAGCACCTCCGGGCGGGGCCGGAGCTGGCTGACCACGCCGGCCCGGGAGATCACATCGGTGGAGTAGAGGTGGATCGGTAGACGGCGCATCGGCTCCCCCAGCAGCGCTCGGTCGGACGGATGTCGCGCCGAGTATCGCCGCCGGCACCAATCGTGCAGTCAACGTGGGCTCAACGGCCCTCCCGGGTTGCCCGAAGGTCTTCCTCTACGCCTGATTGAACCGGGCCGGACGCTCCTAGAGTCGCGGCCATGACCACGGACGCCAACCTGGACGCCGACCTCGTCGAGGTCAGCCCGGGCAGCGCGGCGAGCTGCCGGCTCGACATCCGCAACGCCGGGCCGATCGTGGAGTCGTACGTGATCGAGGTGCTCGGCGAGCCGGCCGGCTGGACCACGGTCGAGCCGTCGACCGTCGCGGTCTACCCCGGCGCCACCGAGTCGGTCGCCGTCCGGTTCCACCCACCCCGTGCCCCGCAGGTGGTGGCGGGCGAGCGTCCGTTCGCCGTGCGGGTGAGCCCGACCGAGACCCCGGACGCGCAGGTCGTCCCGGAGGGCGTCGTGCGGGTCCTGCCCTTCGCCGAACTCGCGCCGGAGATCCTGCCCCGCACCTCCCGGGGCCGGCGCGGCGGCCGGCACGAGCTCTCCGTGGCCAACCTGGGCAACGTGCCGCTCGGGCTGGCGCTCACCGGCAGCGACCCGGACAACCGGCTCGCCGTCGCGATCCGTCCGGCGCAGCTCACCGTGGCCCCCGGCGAGGCCGCCTTCGTGCAGGTGCGCGCCCGCACCCGCCGGCTGCTCTGGCGCGGCCACCCGGTCACCCTCCCGTTCCAGGTCGGGGTCGCCTCCGACGAGACGCCGCCGGCCACGCTGGACGCCGCGACCGTGCAGGAGCCGGTCCTGCCCCGGGGCCTGCCCCGGGTGCTGGCGGCGTTGCTGGTGCTGGCCCTGCTCGGCGCGGGCCTCTGGTACGCGCTGTTGCGCCCGACCGTCAAGTCGCTGGCCGAGGAGGCCGCCCAGGAGCAGGTCGCCCCGGTGGCGCAGCAGGCCAGTGCCGCCGACAACCGCGCCCAGCAGGCGGACAGCAAGGCTCAGCAGGCGGTCGACGCGGTGGCTCCGGGGGCGCGCCCGTCGCTGCCCGCGCCGAGCAATCCGGCCCGGCCGCCCTCGCCGAGCCCCAGCGCCCGCGCCGGCGTGCCGGCCATCCCGGACGGCGGTGAGTCGTTCAGCCGGCGACTCGCGGTCACGACCGGCACCGGCAGCTCCCGCACCGACCGCTACACGGTGGCGTCCCGGCGGGTGTTCGTGCTCACCGACATCTTCCTGCAGAACCCGCAGGGCGACGAGGGACGCCTCGATCTCGTGGTGGACGGCACGACCGTGCTGACCGTGGCCCTGAACAACTTCCGCGACCTGGACTACCACATGGTCTCGCCGATCGAGGTGCCCGCGGGCCGGGTGATCAGCCTGCGGGCGACCTGCCGGCGCGCCGGCACGGCCCTGGACGGCGCCGGGGGCGGCGGCGGCCAGTGCCGCGACTTCGCCCTGCTCAACGGCTACACCCGCAGCGCCGCCCCGGCGACCTGACCGGGCGCCCCGGCGGCCGGGCGAGGGCCTCCCCGTCCGGCGCGACCCGAACGTCACGAGGGCGGATCCCGCGTACCCCGGCCGGGGGTTTCCGGGCCCCGGTAACTACCGTCGGGGCGTGGACACCGATGTGATCGTGGTGGGGGCGGGCCTCGCGGGCCTGGTCGCCGCCGCCGAGGCCGCCGACGCCGGCCGCCGGGTGCTGCTGCTGGACCAGGAGCCCGAGCAGAACCTCGGCGGCCAGGCGTGGTGGTCGTTCGGCGGGCTCTTCCTGGTCGACTCGCCCGAGCAGCGGCGGATGGGCATCCGGGACTCGGTCGAGCTGGCCTGGCAGGACTGGACCGGCAGCGCCGCGTTCGACCGCCCGGAGGACCACTGGCCGCGCCGGTGGGCCGAGGCGTACGTGCACTTCGCGGCCGGGGAGAAGCGGTCCTGGCTGCGCGCGCAGGGCCTCCGCGTCTTCCCCGTGGTCAGCTGGGCCGAGCGGGGCGGCGGGGCGGCGCACGGGCACGGCAACTCGGTGCCCCGGTTCCACGTGACGTGGGGGACCGGGCCGGGTGTGGTCGAGCCGTTCGCCCGCCGGGTGCGCGCCGCCGTCGAGCAGGGCCGGATCCGGCTGCTCTTCCGGCACCGGGTCGACGAGCTGGTCACCAGCGGCGGCGTGGTAACCGGCGTGCGGGGCGCGCTGCTCGCGCCCGACGACGCGCCCCGGGGCCGGCCCACCTCGCGCACCGTGGTGGGCGACTTCGGGTACGCCGCCCAGGCGGTGATCATCACCTCGGGCGGGATCGGCGGCGACCACGACCTGGTCCGGCGGGCCTGGCCGGCCCGGCTGGGCACCCCGCCGGAGCGGATGGTCACCGGGGTGCCGGCGTACGTCGACGGCCGGATGCTGGCCATCACCGAGGCCGCCGGCGGTCGGGTCATCAATCCCGACCGGATGTGGCATTACACCGAAGGGCTGCGCAACTGGGACCCGGTCTGGCCCGGCCACGGCATCCGGATCCTCCCCGGCCCGTCCTCGCTGTGGCTCGACGCGACGGGCCGGCGGCTGCCGGCGCCACTCTTCCCCGGCTTCGACACCCTCGCCACGCTGCGCCACCTGCGGGCCACCGGGCATGACTACAGCTGGTTCCTGCTCACCCAGAAGATCCTGGAGAAGGAGTTCGCGCTCTCCGGCTCCGAGCAGAACCCCGACCTGACCGACCGCAGCGTCCGGCAGGTGCTGCAGCGGGTCCGCCCCGGCGCGCCGGGGCCGGTGGAGGCGTTCAAGCGGCACGGCGCCGACTTCGTGGTCGCCGACCGCCTGCCGGAGCTGGTCGACGGGATGAACAAGCTGGCCGCCGCGACGGGCGGCCCGCAGCTCGACGCCGCCGCGCTGTGCCGGCTCGTGGAGGCCCGGGACCGGGAACTCGCCAATCCGTTCGGCAAGGACGCGCAGCTGCAGGCCATCCGCGGCGCCCGGCGCTACCGGGGGGACCGGCTGATCCGGGTGGCCACCCCGCACCGGTTGCTCGACCCGGCGGCCGGCCCGCTGATCGCCGTCCAACTGCACGTGCTCACCCGCAAGACCCTCGGCGGGCTGCACACCGACCTGTCCGGCCGGGTGCTGGGCGCGGACGGCGAACCGCTCGGCGGGGTGTACGCCGCCGGCGAGGTCGCCGGGTTCGGCGGCGGCGGGATGCACGGGTACAACGCGCTGGAGGGCACCTTCCTCGGTGGGTGCCTCTTCTCCGGGCGTACCGCCGGGCGGGCCGCCGCAGCCGAGGTCGCCTGAGCCTGCCGCGGACCGGCCCTCCGGGCGTACCGCCGGGCGGGCCGCCGCGGCCGACGTCGCCTGAGCCCGCCGCGGACCTACCTCCGGGCAGGACCGACCGACCGTGACCGACGAACCATGACCGACCGACCACGACCGACGGACCGCCCCACCCGGGCCGGCGGCTCCGGTCAGGACGGGCCCGAGGAGGCCGCGCCGAGCCGGTACGGCAGGTCGGCCCGGCGGCGGACCCGCAGCTTGCGGTAGACCCGGGTGAGGTGCTGTTCGACGGTGCTGATGGTGACGGAGAGCTGGTCGGCGATCTCCCGGTTGGTGAGGCCCTGGGCGGCGAGGGTGGCGACCCGGCGTTCCGCCTCGCTGAGCGCGGCGACCTGCTCGGCGTCGACCCGCAGCGCGGCGCCGCCGCCGTCGTCGTGGGTCCGCCGCCCGGAGCCGGGGAAGCCGCCCTGCTCGGCGACCTGACGCGCCCGGCGGGTGGACATCCGGCCCTGGATGGTGTTGCCGACCGCCTGGTGCGCCGCCGCCTCGTCGTTGAGCGCCCGCACCAGGGCGAGCCGGTCCCCGGCCGCCTCCAGGATGTCCACCGCCTCGCGTAGCAGCGGCAGCCGCTCGGGCAGCGGGCTGACGGCCGCCGCGACCAGCAGGGTGAGCCCGCGGCTGCGGCTGCGCCGGTCGCCGACCATCCGCATCTGCTCCTCGGCGAGCCGGGCGGCCTCCGTGGCCCGGCCCAACGCCAGGTAGACCCGGGCCGCCTCGGTGCGCCAGGGGACCAGCGCGGGCAGGTCGACCTCCCAGGCCCGCATCAGCTCGCCGCAGGTGTGGAAGTCGACCAGCGCGGCCTCCGGGCGTTGGGTGGCGGCGTAGTAGCGGCCCCGGGCGTGCAGGAAGTGCAGGCCGAACGGAGTCTGGAAGGTCGCCGGTGGAACCGGCTGGTTGACCAGTTGAGCGGCCTCGTCCAGGCGGCCGGTGGAGACCAGGGTCAACACCCGGGTGGCGACCGGGCCGCCGATCGCCACCCCCCAGCCGTCCCGGCCGACCAGCGTCAGCGCCCGCTCGGACTCGGCGGCGGCGACCCGCAGGTCGCCCTCCCGGCGGGCCGCCTCGCCGTGCAGCGCCGCCAGGATCGCCTGCCAGGTCGGCGGGAGCGCCGCGCCCCGTCCACCGACCAGCCGGGCGGCCCACCGTGCCGCCCGGTCGGCCCGGTCGTCGCAGATCAGCGCGATGAGCGCCGCGGTCAGGTCCACCGGGTTGAGCTGGTCGTGCCGGCGTTCCAGCAGCTGTTCGAGTTGCCGGTGCCGGCCGCTCACCCCGTCGACGGCGGCGAAGAGCAACTCGGCCGCCCCGCCGTCCGGAGTGGCCTGCGGCGGCGATCCGCAGGCGTCGCCGAGCAGTCGACGCAGCCGCCGCCCGACCGCCGGGTACGCGTACGCGAGCAGGTTGCGGGCGCGCGACAGCAGGCGGGTGGTGCGCGGGTCGTCGGCGGTGAACCGGGCGTGCCGAAGCACCTCCATGGCCTCGTCCACCCGACCGTGCCAGAGCAGCTGTTGGGCGGTGGTCACCCCGGCTTTCGCCTCGAACCCGACCTCCGGGGCCACCGCGACCAGCGCGGCCAGGTGCCGGGCGGCCAGTGACGGGTCGAGCTGCCATTCGACGCTGCTCAGCATCACCTTGAGCGTGGTCCGGTCGGCCGCCTCGGTGGCGCCGGTGTGGGCCAGCTCCAGCAGGTCGAGCGCGCGGTGCAGCTCGCCGTCCGCCACCGCCTGCCGGGCGGCCCGCCGGAGCACCGGCACCGCCCAGCTCTCCGGCGGTGTGCCGGCGGCGACGAGCTGCCGGGCCACCTCGGCCGGGTCGGCGCCCTCCCGGTGCAGCAGCTCGGCGGCGCGCCGGTGCTGTTCCGGCCCCTCCTCGGCGATGAGGTGACGCAGCACCGCCTCGCGGGCGGCCGGGTGGCGGAAGCGGCCCTCCCGCAGCAGCCCGGACGCGGTGAGCAGGTCCAGCGCGGAGCGTGCCGCCGCGGCGTCGACGTCCGCGAGCCAGCCCAGGGTGGTCGGCCGGCTCGCGTCACCCAGCACGGCGAGCGCTCGCGCCACCCGCAGCGTGGCCGGCGTGCCCCGGTAGAGGCAGTCGAGCAGGGCCTCGGTGAAGGCGTCCCCGATGACGACCGACCCGGGTCGGCCGTCCCGGCTGTTGCGGGTGTCCTCCACGAGCGCCTTGACCAGCAGGGGATTGCCTCCGCTCACCGCGTGGTGCGCGGTGGCCAGGGCCGCGTCGAGCAGCCCGTCGGTGTGCTGGGCCAGCAGCATGGCGACCCCGTCGGCGGAGAGCAGTTCCAGCGGCAACAGCAGCCGGCGGGGCGCGTCGATCAGCGCCGCGTACGCGGCGTCGGCGCCGGGCGAGGCGGCGAGGAAGAGCAGGATCGGCTTGTCGGTGATCCGCCGGCCCAGCTCGACCAGGCAGTGCACGGAGGCGAGGTCGGCCTGGTCGACGTCGTCGACGGCGATCACCAGCGGGTTGGCGCGCGCGGCGCGCAGCACCTCGGCGCAGACCCGGTCGACCAGCGACGGGTCGGCCCGGTCCGGCGACCCGTCGATGGTGCCGAGCGCGACGGTGCCAAGAGCGACGGTGCCGAGCGCGATGGTGCCGTCGAGGAAGCGGGCGGCGGAGGCGAGCGCCGGCTCCTCGGCGCCACCGGCGAGCAGTTGCCGGATGACGCCGTAGGGCAGCCCGGCCTCGCGCCGTGACCCGGTGGCGAGCAGCAGGGTGGCGCCGGCGTCCCGGGACTCGGCGGCCAACGCGGACAGCAGCGCCGTCTTGCCGGTGGCGGCCGCGCCCACCGCCACCACCTGCCGGCCCTGGCCGGACAGCGTGTCCCGCAGCGCCGTCCGCAGCCGCGACAGCACCGCATCCCGTTCCACCAGCCCCACGGCAGCCCCCCAGGTTGCGCTCAGGCGGGGGGAACGGTTCCGCCGACACGGGTGCTCCGCCGCCGAGAGGCGGCCCCCGGAAGGCGTTATTCACCTCCCCACTGCGGCGCAATTCCGGACGTTATGAAGCGGTCCGCAGGTCGGTGAATGCAACCGAACTGCGGGCGGCAAAACAATTCCTCCCCAGGACGATCATTCTGCCACCGTGCCAGTGGGTGGGCAACCGACGTCGGATTGTTGTCGATGCACGGAATGCGGTCGACAAATGAACGAGGTGACCTTTCCGTCGACAGCGGACACGTCGCATTTCTCGGTCTTGGGTGTGGTGCCCGGTCGGGATCGATCCCGCTCACCGGGTGCGGCGTGCGCGACACCGCGCCGGGTCGGGATCAGTCCCGCTCGCCGGGGGCGGCGTGCGCGACACCGCGCCGGGCCGTGGCCGCGGCCAGGGACCGGCGCAGCGCCCCCAGCAGCACCGGGGCCGACTCCCGCAGGAAGAAGTGCCCGCCGGGGACCGGCTGCAGCTCGAACCCGCCCGTCGTGTGCCCGGCCCACGGCGCGGCCTCGGCGGGCGTCATCAACGGATCCCGGTCGCCGACGAACGCCGCGATCGGCGTCGGCAGTGGCGCGTCCGGGACGTGCCGGTAGCTGTGGCACACCCGCAGGTCGTCACGGAGCAGGTCGATCGCGGCGTCGCGCCATTCCGGGTAGTCGAGCAGCATTTCCGACATGCCGCCGATGCGGACCAGCAGCGCGGCGAGATCGTCGGCCGCCATCCCGGGCACGTCGGTCAGCAGTCCCGGGCGTTCCGGGGCCGGATAGGCGCCGACCGCGAGCAGCGTCGGCAGCGCGGCCCCCCGGTCGCGCAGCCGGCGGGCCACGGCGTACGCCAGCAGCGCGCCCATGCTGTGCCCGTAGAAGGCGAACGGCGGGCGGAAGTGGTCCCCGAGTTCCCGCACCAGGTCATCGGCCAGCCCGGACATGTCGGTGGCCCGGGGCTCGGACAGCCGGCCCTCCCGGCCCGGCAACTGCACGGGCAGCACCTCCGCCCGCGGCCCGAGCCCGCGCTGCCAGGTGCCGAACGCGGCCGCCGAGCCGCCGGCATGGTGGAAGCAGAACAGCCGCAGCCCGTCGGTGGCGGCCGGGGCGCGCAGCAGGTACGGGGTCAGCATGCTCGCTCCGTTCCGCCCCGGGGGCGCGGACGCGCCCCGCCCGAGGCCCACGACGTATCGAGGTCGGTCACCGGACCGCCTCCTTCCCTGTCGATCGGGGTCGACCCGGCGATGGTGGCCCGGCCCGCCAAAGCCGCCCCAAACGGGGCCGGCGGGATCCAGTCTGGACGGTCGGCGCGAGTACCGCGCTGGGTGTCCGGCCGGCTACTTTCCGGTAGTCAGTGCTGGTTGACGAGCCCACAAATTCGCCATAGGCTGACCGCATGGCGGCAATTCGTACGTTCGGCCCTTAGTACGTCGGCCAAACTATGAATTCACGGTCTTCGTCCGCAGTAGACCCCGAGGCGCGGCAAATGGGGCGGCCTCGCCCTCGGGACCACCATCGCGGTGGTGGAATGGTCGGCTGACGGCGCGCTTGCCCGTACCGACCTGGCGGGGAAGGCTCCGACCGCGATTCGCGCGGTCGGTAGGAATTCCCCGCCCGCTGACCCCGCCGGCCCTCCCACGCACACGCGGCGGGAGGTCCTGCACGCCCCGGACCGGCGCGCCGGTCACCACGATCGCCGCGGACCGGTCGACGCTGCCCGGCCGGCGGGCGGGTGGCCGCGCGGGAACAGGGGAGGACTGGCATGGCCGACATCCGCGCCCGGCGGGACGGACGCAGCGCGTGGGCGGGCCCGCAGCCGGCGTCCGGGCCCCGTGCCGGCCGGCGGCGGGCCCGGGCCGCGACCGGCCGGGTCGGAGATCCGTGCGGGTACCACGACACCGGTGTCCGGACGGACCACCGCCGGGCCGGACGCCACCGGGACTCCGCACCGGCCCGACCGGGGACGATGCCACCGGCCCCGGCCGGGGCGACCGGTGTGGACGGCGGACACCGCCCAGGGCGCAGGTCGTGAGGCCGGACCCGGTCGAACTGGACGAGGTGATGGACCGGCTCGCCGCCGCCCGGCTGTGGGCGGTGCGCCGGGTGCCCTCGGCGGCCACCGCCGTCCTGGCCGTGATCACCTCGGTGCGCCCGGCGCGCGACGTCGGCCCCGGCATCGCCGTCCCCGACCGGCGCCTGGCGGCCTTCCCGGCCGATCCCCGCTGGGTGGCGTACGTGGATCCGGTGACCGCCCTGCTGACTCCAGTCGACGAGCTCGGCTGGCGACTGCTGCACCAGGTGGGGCACCTGGTGCGTGGGCACGCCAGGCGGTCGCCGCTGCGGCCCGGCGCGGCGATCGGAGCCGACCCCCGGCTGGGGCGCCGCTGGCGGGTCGCCGCGGACGCGGAGGTCAACGAGGAACTGGCCGGGCACGGGCTGCGGCCGCCGCCCGGTCAGCCGACGGCCGCGGCGCTGGGACTGCCGCCCGGCCGTACCGCGCAGGAATACCTGGCCCTGCTGGCCCGCGACGGCCGGGATCCGGCCGTGGCCGGCGACTGCGGCAGCGCCGCCGACGGCGTCCGGCGCCCCTGGGACGACACCGCGGTCGCCGGCCTCGACGCGCTCACCCGGGCGGCGCTGCGCCGGGCCGGACCGCGCCGGCCCGGCTGACCAGCCCGTCAGCCCCGGCGACCGCCCTCGGTCTGCAACTCCCACGGCAGGTCGGTGCGGCGCCGGACGTTGAGTTTGCGGTAGACCCGGGTCAGGTGCTGCTCGACCGTGCTGATCGTGACGAAGAGCTGGTCGGCGATCTCCCGGTTGGTGTGCCCGGACGCCGCCAGGCCGGCCACCCGCCGCTCCGCGTCGCTCAGGTCGGTCACCCGTTCCTCGGGCACGACGGGCAGCGCCTCCTCCGTGACGTCCACCCGCACCGTCGCCGGCAGCAGCCGCCGTACGCTGGTCTCCGCCCCGCACTCGCGCGCCCACAGCTGCGCCTGGCGCGCGGCCGCCTCGGCCTGCGGCCGGGCGCCGAGCAGCTCCTGGGTGCGGCTGATGTCGGCGAAGACCATGGCCAGGGTCAGCCGGTCGCTGGACGCCTCGAAGTGGGTCAGCGCCTCGTGCAGCAGGGCCAGCCGTTCGGCCGGCGCGACGGCGGCGGCCATCACCCGCAGGGTCAGCCCGCGCGTCCGGTGCTGCCCGGGCGCGAGCAGGTCCAGCTGCTCGCGCAGCAGCTCCCGGGCCGGCTCGGGCCGGCCGAGCGCCAGCAGGGCCAGGGCGGCGTCGCTGCGCCACGGCAGCATCGCCGGCTCGTCCCGGCCCCACCGGCGCAACATCTCCCCGCACCGCTCGAAGTCCGCCAGGGCGGCCGAGGCGTCCCGGGCGGCCAGGTGGTAACGCCCCCGGGCGTGCAGGTACGTCAGGCCGAACGAGGTCTGGAACAGCCCCGGGGGCATCGCCACCCCGAGGCACGCGGCGGCCTCGTCCAGGTTGCCCAGCCCCACCGCGGTCAGGATCAGCGTGGCGATCGGGATCGCCAGGGCCACCCCCCAGCTGGCCGCCGGCAGCAGCTTCAGCGCGTCGTTGGCCTGCTGCTGCGCCTCCCGCAGGTTGCCCTGCCGGCCGAGGATGCCGGCCCGCATCGCGGTCAGCAGGGCCTGCCACGTCGGTGCCCGCCGGTTGTCGACGGCCCGCAGCAGCCGGCCGCACCACGAGTCGGCCTTCTCCAGCTCGTCGGCGTACATCAGGGTGGCCAGCGAGGTCACGATCGTGCCGAGGGTCAGCTCGTCCGGGTCGCACTTGGCCAGCAGCTGCTCGGACCGGGCCACGCCGTCGCCGTGCGGCGCGGCGTCGGCCAGCGCGTCCACCCGGTGCAGGGTCGGGTCGGCGAGCACCCGCGCCGGGCGTACCAGGGCGGAGCGGGGCTGATGATTCTCCAGCAGGCGGCCCAGCTCGGGGAAGGCGTGGCCGAGCCAGGGGCGGAGCGCCGCGATGGTGACCGCCGCCTCGCCGCTGGGCGGGCCGGGCCGCTCCACCAGCCGGGTCAGCGCCGCGCGCGCGGTGTCCAGCTGACCCGACCAGAGCAGGAACTCGATGACGATGGCCTCGTGCCGGCCGCTGATCAGCCCCTGCCGCAGCGCGTCGACCAGGTCCGGCAGGTGCCGGCTGGCGGTGCCCGGGTCGATCCGCCACTCCACGGCGGCCAGCGTGGTGCGGATGGCGGCCCGCTGCCGTGCGTCGGAGCACTGGGCGTCGGCCAGGCGCAGGCAGCTCAGCGCCAGGTCCAGCTCGCCGCGGGCGAGGGCCTGCTCGGCGGCGTCGGTGAGCACCCCGATCGTCCACTCCGCGCTCGGATGGCCGGCGCTGACCAGGTGCCGGGCGGTCTCCAGCGGCGGATCGCCCTGCCGGTGCCGCAGGACGGCGGCGCGGGCGTGCAGGTTCACCAGGTCCTCGGGGTCGAGGGTCTCCAGGACCGCGGCCCGGGCGCGGGGATGCCGGAAACTGTCGAAGCCGAGCAGGCCGGCCGCGCGCAGCGCGATCATCGCCTCGTCGACCAGCACGGAGTGCACGTCGAGCAGGTCGGCGACCAGCGCCGCGTCGTTCTCGTCGCCGAGCAGCGCCACGCCCTGGGCCACCCGCCGGACGATCCCGTCGGTGCGGTGCAGGCAGGAGAGCACCGCGCGGGTGAACCCGTCACCCACCAGCAGCCCGGCCGCCGGTGCGCCGGCGGGGCGCCGGTTGTCCAGCAGCAGTCCGCGGGCCAGCAGCGGATTGCCGCCGGTGAGCGCGTGCGCCTCGGTGGCCACGCCGGGCCGCTCCCGCATCCCCGGCACCTCGGCGAGCAGGGCCGCCAGACCCGACCGGGACAGCGGGACGAGCCGGATCCGCCGGCAGTGCGGCATCCGCAGCAGCTCACCGCGGAGCGCCGAGCGCCCCGGGTCGGCGTCGGCGGAGAGGGTGAACACCAGCATCACCCGGCCGGTGCTGGCCCGGCGGGCCAGGAACAGCAGGGTGGTCAGCGAGGAGACGTCGGCGTACTGGAGGTCGTCGACCACGATGACGATCGGCCGGGCCTGGGCCAGGGTGGCCAGCTCGCTCCACAGGCCGTGTAGGACCGCCGGGCGGACCTGGTGCGCGTCGTCGGCGCCGTGCATGTGCAGCGTGGCGGTCAGCACCGCGTTCTCGGTGAGCTGGCGCAGCGGCGCCGAGTGCGGCTCGGCCTGCCGCATGAGCTGGGCGACCACCCCGAGCGGGCGGTCCCGGTGGCCGCGGGTGGCGGTGGCCGAGAGCAGCACCGCGCCCCGCTCGCTCGCCGCCCGGGCGAAGGCCTGGACCAGGTCGGTCTTGCCGACCGCCGTGGGGCCGCTGACCAGGACGACCCGACCGTCGCCGCCGGTGGTGCTGGACAACTCGCCGATCAACGAGTTCAGCTCGTCGGTCCGCTCGATCAAGGTCATCCTCGAACGCCCCCGGTCGACCCGTTGTTGTTCCTCCGTTGCGGCTCGCAAAGAGTGACCGCGCGACAGTGCCGAGTGAAGTCTGCCCGCCGCGTGTTTCCACCGCAATACCCGTCGATGGCTGTCACCGTACGTCGGTTCGGCAAGCCGGCGGCCCGCGCACCGCCCGCCGGACGGGCCCGTCGGCGGCGGGTGTTGGGTCGGCTTTGTGGATCCTTCAGGTCCCGATGGTCCGCTCGGCGACGACACCGCGGCGATCGGCGAGGGGCGGACGGGCATGGAGGTGGTGGGGCGGGGTTTCCTCGGCCGCGGCCTGGCCCGCCTGGCCGACGCGCACCCGGACGTGACCGTCCTGGCCGCCGGGGTCTCCAGCACCCGCACCGCCACCGCCGAGGAATACCACCGTGACCGGTGCCGGGTCGCCGAGGTGGCCGCGCGGTGCCGGCGCGACGGCCGGCTGCTGGTCTACCTCTCCTCGGCCGCGGCCGACGTGTACGGCGCGCCCGGCTGTCCGGGCCGGGAGGACGAGCCGGTCACCCCGCGCTCGGCGTACGGGCGGCACAAGCTCGGCCTGGAACTGCTGGTGCGCGACTCGGGGGTGCGTCACCTCACGCTGCGCCTCGGTTACGTGGTCGGCCCGGGCCAGCCGGACCACCAGCTGCTGCCCTTCCTGACCCGGGCGGTCCTCGCCGGGCAGGTCGACGTCTTCCGTGGCGCGCACCGGGACCTGATCGCGTTGGACGACGTGGTGCACATCCTCGACCGCCTGCTCGCCGCCGGGGTGGCCGGCCAGGTGGTCAATGTGGCCTCCGGCCGGGCGGTGCCGGTGGAGGACATCGTCGACCACCTGGAGCGGCGGCTCGGCGTGCACGCCCGGCGGCGCCTGGTCGGCGGCCACCAGCGGTACCGGGTCTCCCTGGCGAAGCTGCGCCGGCTGCTGCCCGACCTGCCCGAGTTCGGGCCGCTCTACTACCGGGACGTCATCGACCGGCACCTCGCCCTGAGCCGGTCGGCCTGACCGGCCGCCCCACCGAGGAGGTACCCGTGCGAGTCCTGTTCATCCCGATGGCCTGGTCCAGCCACTACTACCCGATGGTGCCGCTGGCCTGGGCGTTCCGCGCCGCCGGGCACGACGTGCGGGTGGCCGGGCAGCCGCCGGTGGTGGAGCCGGTGCTGCGCTCCGGGCTGGTGGTGGCGCCGGTCGGCGCCGGCTACGACCTGATGGCCGGCGTGGCCGGCCTCAACGACCGGATCCGGCAGGCCCGGGGCCGGATGCCGGCCAGCGTCGAGGGCATGCGCGCGCTGCCCCCGGAGGTGCTGCGCGACTTCCGCAACCTCCAGTACGTCCCGCACGTGGCGGCCGCCACCGCGATGGCCGACGAGCTGGTCGAGCTGGTCGACCGCTGGCGCCCCGAGCTGGTGGTCACCGACCCGGTGACGCTGGTCGGGCCGGTGGTCGCGGCGGCCGCCGGCTGCCCGCTGGTGCACCACCTGTGGGGCCCGTACATGCCGGGGCTGGACCACTTCCCGGGGCTGGGCACCGACCCCGGCGAGTGGCCCGCCGAGCTGCGCGCGCTCTACGCCCGCCTGGGCGTGCCCGAGCGGCCCCGGTACGCGGCGGCCACCGTCGACCCCTGCCCGGCCAGCCTGCAGAGCGTCGACCTGCCGGACCGGATCCCGGTGCGCTACGTGCCGTACAACGGCTCGGGCGCGGTGCCGGCCGGGCTGGTCGAGCCGGCCGGCCGTCCCCGGGTCTGCGTGTCCTGGAGCATGTCGAACACCCGGGCGGTCGGCGCCGACGGCTTCCAGGTCCCGGAGATCATCGCCGCGCTGCGCCGGCTGGACGTGGAGATCGTGGTCACCGTCAAGGAGTCCGACCGGGCGGCGCTCGGCGAGCCGGGCGCCGGGGTGCGGCTGCTGACCGAGACGCCGCTGCACCTCATCCTGCCCGGCTGCGCCGCGGCCGTGCACCACGCCGGCGCCGGCACCATGCTCACCGCCGCGGCCTGCGCCGTACCGCAGGTGATGGTGACGCCGGTGCCGGATCAGACGTTCAACGCCGAGCGGCTCGCCGCCACCGGCGCCGGCGTCGCCCTGAAGGCCGACGCGACCACGGTGGACGACATCGCCGCCGCGGTCTCCACGGTGCTCGCCGACCCGGGCTGGGCGGGCGCGGCCGCCCGGCTGCGGGCCGAGATCGCCGCCCAGCCGAGTCCGGCCGAGGCGGTGTCCACGCTGACCCGGCTGTGAGCCGGCGGCGCACGCAGATGGGGAGCTGGTTCGTGGCCGTGCGCCCGGACCGAAGGAAGGGGTCGACGTGACGGAACGACAGGTCTTCGCGCCGGATGCGCTGGCCGGGCAGGTCGCGGTGGTGACCGGCGGCGGCACCGGCATCGGGTACGGCATCAGCCGGGCCCTGCTGCGGCACGGCGCCACCGTGGCGATCGCGTCGCGCAACGCCGAGCGGCTCGCCGCCGCGGCCGAGACGCTGAAGGTGGACACCGGTGGCACCTGCGTGGCGGTGCCCTGCGACGTACGCGAGGAGGGGGCCGTGCGGGCCCTGGCCCGCAGCGTCCGCGAGCAGCTCGGCCCGGTGTCCCTGGTGGTGAACAACGCGGCCGGCAACTTCCGGATGGCGGCGGAGAAGGTCAGCGCGCGGGGTTTCCGGACCGTGGTGGACATCGACCTGTTCGGCACCTTCCACGTCAGCCAGGCGTTCGTCCGGGACATGATCACCGGCGGCGGTGGCGCCATCATCTCGATCCTCATGCCGGATCCGGAGCGGGGCTTCCCGCTCTACTCGCCGGCCGGCGCGGCGAAGTCGGCGATCCTTTCGCTGACCCGCTCCTGGGCGCGGGAGTGGGGGCCGCACGGCATCCGGGTCAACGCGATCGGCCCCGGCCCCATCCCGACCGAGGGAGTGGCGGTGAACATGATGGGCATGTCGTCGCAGGAGAGCGCGGACGTCTTCGGCAACATGCGCGACACCCTGCCGCTGCGCCGACTGGGCACAGCCGACGACGTGGCCGCCGCGGTGGTCTTCCTGGCCTCGCCGGCCGGCTCCTGGATCACCGGCAACCTGCTCAACGTGGACGGTGGCGTCTCGCTGCCCTGACGGCGCCGGTCGGTTCCCGGATAGCCGGACGGGCAGCTACCCGACAGATCCGCGCCGCCGCCGGCTCGACAATGTCGCGAGGATCGATGTGGCGCCGGCCGGGCGGACGTCGAGCCAACCGAGGGGGCGCGGCGGCATGGGTGACGGCGGCGGCACGGATCCGGTCGCGGGTGGTGCGGCGATCTCGCTGCCGACGGGAGGCGGCGCGGTCAAGGGGATGGGCGAGGCGTTCTCGGCCGACCTCTTCACCGGCACCGGCAACCTCTCCGTCCCGTTCGCCATCCCACCCGGCCGGCGTGGCGTGCAGCCCACGCTCGCGCTCGGCTACAGCACCGGGCACGGCAACGGACCGTTCGGGTTGGGCTGGGCGTTGAGCCTGCCCGGGGTGACCCGCAAGACGTCGCGCGGGGTGCCGAGGTATCAGGGCGAGGACACCTTCCTGCTGTCCGGGGCCGAGGACCTGGTGCCGGTGGCCGGGGCCGACCCGGGCCGGACCCGCTACCGCCCCCGGACCGAGGGGCTGTTCGCCCGGATCGAGCACGTCCGCGACGGCACCGGCGACTACTGGGCGGTACGCGACCGCGGCGGGCTGCTGACCCACTACGGGACGCCGCACCGGGCCGCCGGCGAGCCCGACCCGGCGACCGTACGCGACCCGGACCGCGCCGACCGGATCTTCGGGTGGCGGGTGACCGGGACCGTGGACCCGCTGGGCAACCAGGTCCGCTACACCTATCTGCGGGACCGGGGGGAGACCGACGGGCACCGCTGGGACCAGCCGCTGCTGTCCCGCATCGAGTACGCCGACTACGGCGACCCGGCCCAGCCGTCGTTCCTCGTCGCCGTGCAGTTCGAGTACGAGCCGAGGCCGGACCCGTTCTCGGACCACCGGGCCGGCTTCGAGATCCGGACGTCGTTGCGCTGCCGGGCCGTACGGGTGGTCACCCGGGCGGCCGACGGGCAGCAGCGGGTGGCCCGCGAGTACCGGTTGGCGTACGCGCAGGCCCGGTTCACCGGCGTGTCCCTGCTCACCGGCGTCGAGGTGGTCGGGATCGACGAGTCCGGCCCGACGCGGCGCGAGGAGGCGCTGCCGTCCCTGGCGTTCGGCTACTCCGGGTTCGACCCGGCCGGCCGCCGCTTCACCCCGATCAGCGGGCCGGGGCTGCCGACGAGCCCGCTGAACGACCCGGAGCTGGCCCTCGTCGACCTGCGCGGCAACGGGCTGCCCGACCTGGTCGAGCTCGGCGCCGGCTGGCGATCGTGGCGTAACCGCGGCGACGGGCGGTTCGACCTGCCCCGACCGATCGACGAGGCGCCGCCGGTCGCGCTGAGCCAGGCCGGCGTCCGGTTCCTCGACGCGGACGGCGACGGGCGGCCCGACCTGCTCGTCACCGCCGGCGCGCGCAGCGGCTACTTCCCGCTGAGCTTCGGCGTGGACCGCGCCGGTCCCGGCTGGAGCCGATCCTCGTTCCGGCCGTACCGCCAGGCGCCGAGCGTGGACCTCGCCGACCCGGCCGTCCGGCTGGTCGACCTCGACGGCGACGGGCTCACCGACGTGCTGCGTTCGGGCACCAGGCTGGAGTGCTGGTTCAACGACGCCGACCCGCGGCGGGCCTGGCAGCGTACCGCCGTCGCGGCCGGGCCGGCGGTCGACCTGTCCGACCCGCAGGTCCGCCTCGCCGACATGACCGGCGACGGCCTGCAGGACATCGTGCTGGTCCGGGACGGCAACGTGACGTACTGGCCCAACCTCGGCCACGGGCGCTGGGGGCCGGCCGTCCAGATGCGGCACGCGCCCCGCCTGCCTTCCGGGTACGACCCGCGGCGGTTGCTGCTCGGCGACGTGGACGGCGACGGCGTGGCCGATCTCGTCTACCTCGACCACGGCCGGGTCCTGCTCTGGGGCAACCAGGCCGGCAACGGCTGGACCGAGCAGCCGGTCACCGTCACCGGCACGCCGGACCTGGTCGACTCGGACGCCGTCCAGCTCGCCGACCTGCTCGGCACCGGGATGGCCGGGCTGCTGTGGAGCCGGGCCGCGGCCGGAACCCACCGGGTGACCCCCCGGTTCCTGGACCTGACCGGCGGGGTGAAGCCGTACCTGCTGTGCACCGTCGACAACCAGCTGGGCGCGCGGACCACCGTGGACTACCGGCCGTCGACCGTCGACTACCGCCGGGACGAGGCCGACCCGGCCACCCGGTGGCGCACCCCGCTGCCGTACCCGGTGCAGGTGGTGGCCCGCGTCCGGTCCACCGACCAGATCTCCGGCGGCCAGGTCACCCGCGAGTACCGCTACCACCACGGCTACTGGGACGGGGCGGAGCGGGAGTTCCGCGGCTTCGCCATGGTCGAGCAGCGGGACGCCGAGACGGTCGACCCGGCGGACACCTACGACACCCCACCGACGCTGACGAAGACCTGGTTCCACGTCGGGCCCGTCGCCGCCGCCGACGCCGCCGACTGGGCGGAGCTGGAGCTGAGCCACGAATACTGGCCGGGCGACCCGGCGCGGCTCACCCGCCCCACCGCGATGGCCGCGTGGCTGGCCGGGCTGGCCCGGCCGGACCGCCGCGACGCGCTGCGGGCGCTGCGCGGCCAGGTGCTGCGCACCGAGCTCTACGCGCTGGACGGCGGCGCGCGGCAGCACCGGCCGTACACCGTGACCGAGGCGCTGTCCGGGCTGCGCGAGGAGCCGGCCGCCGGCCCGCGGCGGGTCTTCTTCCCGTACCCGGTGGCGCGGCGGGTAACCCAGTGGGAGCGCGGCGACGACCCGATGACCCGGGTCACCGTCAGCACCGAGCCGGACCGGTACGGCAACCCCACCGGCCAGCTGGACGTCGCCGTGCCACGCGGGCGGGACCCGTGGTCCACCGCCCCGGTGGCCGCCGAGCCCTACCTCGCCACCTACACCACCACCCGGTACGCCCAGCGCGACGACGCCGGGCGGTACCTCGTCGACCGGGTCTGCGAGACGCGTTGCGTCGAGGTGCGCGACGACGGCCGGCAGAGCGTGGCCGCGCTGCGGGACGCGGTCCTCGCGGGCACCGCGCCGCTGCGGGTGGTCGGCCACGCCCGCAGCTACTACGACGGCGACCCGTACACCGGTCTGCCTCTGGGCCAGCTGGGGGAGCACGCCCTGGTGGTGCGCGCCGAGTCGCTGGCGTTCACCGACGATTTCCTCGCCGACCTGGGCGGCCGGCCGCCCTTCCTGGATCCGGCGGGCGGCGACCCGTGGCCGGCCGAGTACCCGCCGGAGTTCCGCGCGATGACCGCGCCGCTGGCCGGCTACCGGTACGACGGCGGCGGCTACTACCTGACCCGGGCGTGCCACCGCTACGGCGCCCGCGGCCTGCTGCTCGCCTCGCGGGACGCGTTCGGCGCGGAGAGCCGGTTCGGGTACGACGAGCACGACCTGCTGCCCGTTCAGGCGGTGGACCCCGCCGGCCTGACCACCACGGCGGCCTACGACCTGCGGGTCCTGCTTCCCCGCGAGGTGGTCGACGCCAACGGCAACCGGACCAGCGTGTCCTTCTCGCCGATCGGGCTGGTGACCGCGCGCTACGATCGCGGCGCACCGGGCGAGGGCGACGCGGTCGAGCCCACCGTCCGGCTGGAGTACGACCTGCGGGCCTTCGCCGAGCGCGGGCAGCCGGCGTCGGTGCGGACCGTGCACCGGGCCTACCACGACACCCAGACGGACGTGCCGCTGCCGCGCCGCGACGAGGCGATCGTGTCGGTCGAGTACTCGGACGGGTTCGGCCGGCTCGTGCAGACCCGCACCCTCGCCGAGGACACCCTGGCCGGCGATCCGCAGTTCGGCGGCGCCGTGGTCCCCACCGACCAGTCGCTCCCGGTGGGGCCGGTGGTGACCCGTACCCGGCCGGCCGACGCGCCGGACAACGTGACGGTGAGCGGCTGGACGGTCTACAACAACAAGGGCCAGCCGGTGCACGCCTACGAGCCGTTCTTCGCCACCGGCTGGGGGTTCGCCGCGCCCGGGGAGGCGCAGCTGGGGCAGCGGGTCAGCACCTGCTACGACCCGCGCGGCCAGGTGGTCCGGACCGTCCAGCCGGACGGCAGCGAACAGCGCGTGGTGTTCGGCGTGCCGGTCGACCTGACCGACCCGGACGTGGTCACCCCGACCCCGTGGGAGAGCTGGACCTACGACGCCAACGACAACGCCGGTCGCAGCCACGGCAGCGCGGCCGAGGCGTACCGCTCGCACTGGAACACCCCGGCCAGCGCGGAGCTGGACGCGCTCGGGCGGACCGTGCGGGGCGTCACCCGCAACGGCGCCGACCCGGCCGACTGGTTCGTCACCCGGTCCAGCTTCGACATCCAGGGCAACCTGCTCACCGTCACCGACCCGCTGGACCGGGTCGCGTTCCGCTTCCGGGTCGACCTGGCCGGCCGCCGCTGGCGGATGGAGAGCGTCGACGCCGGCGTGCGGGACACCGTCCCGGACGCGTCCGACGTCGCGATCGAGAGCCGCGATGGCCGGGGAGCGCTGCACCTGGCGGCGTTCGACCCGCTCCGCCGTCCGGTGCGGGTCTGGGCCCGCGACGGCGCGGACGACCCGGTCACCCTGCGGCAGCGCGTCGAGTACGGCGACGCCGGCCGGGCCGACCAGCCGGCCGCCGAACGGGACGCGGCCCGGGCGCGCAACCTGCTCGGGCGGGCGGTCCGGCAGTACGACGAGGCCGGCCTGGTCACCGTCGAATCGGTGGACTTCAAGGGCAACGTCCGGGAGTCGACCCGCCGGATGATCGCGGACGGGCCGATCCTGGCCGGGTACGCGCAGGCCGCCGCGCACGGCTGGCAGGTGTCGGCCTTCCGGGTCGACTGGACGCCGCCGCCGGGACGCACCCGCGACGAGCACGAGGCCGACCTGCTCGAACCCACCGCGTACCGGACGAGCACCGCGTTCGACGCCCTCAACCGGATCATGCGGCACACCCTCCCGGCGGACGTGGACGGCCGGCGGCGCGAGCTTCGGCCGTCGTACAACCGCGCCGGTGAGCTGGACCGGATGCTGCTCGACGACACCGTCCACCTGGCCCGGATCCACTACGACGCGAGGGGCCAGCGCACCCTCGTCGAGTACGGCAACGGGGTGGTCACCCGGCAGGCGTACGACTCCCGCACGTCCCGGCTGGCCCGGCTGTACAGCGCGCGGGACGGCCAGGTGCTCCAGGACCACGGCTACGAGTACGACCTGGTGGGCAACGTGCTCACCATCCGCGACCGGACGCCGGGCGGTGGGCTGCCGTTGCGCCCGGACGCGCTGGACCGGCAGTTCGGCTACGACCCGGCGTACCGGCTGTGCCGGGCGACCGGCCGGGAGTCGGACGTCACCACCGACGTCCTGCCCTGGACGGACCTGCCGCGCGGCACCGACGTGACCCGGACCCGGCCGTACCTGGAGACGTACGGGTACGACGCGGCGGGCTCGCTGGTCCGGCTCGCGCACTCCTCGACCGGTGGCTTCACCCGCGAGCACACGGTGGAGCCGGGGAGCAACCGGCTGCGGCGGGTGACCACCGGCGGCACCCCGTACGACTACCGGTACGACGCGAACGGCAATCTGTGCGCCGAGACGACCTCGCGGCACTTCACCTGGAACCACGCCGACCAGCTCGTGTCCTTCGCCGTCCAACCGGCCGGCGCCGAGCCGTCGGTGCACGCGCAGTACCTCTACGACGCCGGCGGGCAGCGGGTGAAGAAGCTGGTCCGGCGGCAGGGCGGCGCGGTCGAGGTGACCCACTACCTGGGCGAGGTGTTCGAGCACCACCGCTGGGCCGGCGCCACGGCCGGCGGCGCGTCCGGGGCGAACAACACCATCCACGTGCTGGACAACCGGCGGCGGGTCGCCCTGGTCCGGGTCGGTCCGGCGCACCCCGCCGACACCGGCCCGGCGATCCAGGTCCACCTCGCCGACCACGTCGGCAGCGCCACCGTGGTGCTGGACGGTGCCGGGCTGCTGACGAACCGGGAGGAGTTCACCCCGTACGGCGAGACCTCCTTCGGCAGCTTCACCCGCAAGCGCTACCGCTACGCCGGCAAGGAACGGGACGAGGAGAGCGGACTCAACTACCACGCGGCGCGCTACCTGCACCCGGGTCTCGGCCGGTGGCTCTCCTGCGACCCACAGGGACCGCGGGTGCAGCCCAATCTCTACCGGTTCGCGGCCGGCTCGCCGCTGCGCTTCCAGGATCCGAGCGGCGCCGGTGACCAGCAGGTGGAGGCGATCGCCACCTTCCTGCAGCAGCTCGCGGACGACTTCCTGGAACCGGCGCAGGTGCGGCTGTCCGGCGAAGGCAGCAGCCCGTTCGGCACCCGGATGCACGACATGTTGCAGGGAATCCTGGAGAGCGCGCGGTTCAACGCCCCGAACGTGGCCGCCAACCGCATCGTCACCGAGGTGATCGTCGACCCGTCCGGCAACATCTGGGACTTCGCCGGCAAGCCCGGCGGCGCCCCGAAGGGTTCGGTCACCATCGACGTCGCGATCCTGGAGAAGGGCGTGTCCAGCGCCGACCAACTGGTCGGCCGCAAGGCGAAGGACGTGCTGGCCGCGGGCATCGACTACAAGACCGGCGACGCGCGGCTGGCGCAGCACCAGCGCGAGTTCTTCGAGTCCATCAAGAAGCCGCTGTTCAAGCTCAGCGCGGGCGGGGACCTGGCCGGCGACATGACCGCCCGCTCCACCCTGCGCAAGCCGCGCGGCAGCGCCGGCCGGTCGAGCCAGCGCGGCTCGGTGGACGTCGAACTGTTGAACAGCATGGCCGCGATCGGGCTGGTGATCGGCTTCCAGCTCCTGGTCACCGGCGAGATGCCGACGGCGAAGGACGTGGTGCGGATCGGTGTCGAAACCACGTACCCGATCGTCGGGATCATGGAGGCGAAGGACCACAACGGCACGGTGATCCCGATCATGTGCTACTTCGCGCCGGAGGCGTGCGGTATCGCCGTGGCCGGCGTCGCGATCGGCTACATCGGGGTGAAGAGCGTCGAAGTGGCCGCGGAGAAGGGCAACGAGGTGCTGGGCAAGACCTACTCGGGTCTGACCCGGATCTACGGCTACGGCTCACTCGGGTTCTGACGGACCAACCGCTAAGGAGCGCAACAGTGGCGCAGTCGATGCTTTTGACGATCCAGAGCCCGGTCGGCGGCGAGGAGGTGGGACTGGTCGTCCCGGTCACCGGCATCGCGACGGCGCGCGGCGTCGGGTTCCCCCGGCTCAGTGTGCTGGGGGTGCGGGTCGAGTTCGGCGCCGGCGGCCCGGTGGTCGAGGCGCAGCTCAGCTCCGACGGGGCGTGGAGCTGCTCCGGCCACCTGCCGGACGCCGTCCAGGGCGGGCAGACGGTCCGCATCACCGCGACCGCGTACGGGGAGCAGATCCTGCACCCGCACCATCCGGCGCCGCACCCCGCACCGCCCCCGCTACCGCCGCACCACGGCGGCGACCCCGACCCGGATCCCGACCCGGATCCCGATCCGGACCCGGAGCCGGATCCCGAGCCGGAGGGGGTGCCGTTCGAGCAGGCCGTGTCGGTCGACGTGACGGTGCGGATGCCGTTCGTGCCCGGGCCCGTCGACCGGGTCTTCGAACCGACCAGCTACCTGGACGAGCTGCTGAGCCTCGCCGCCCGGTACGTCAGCGTCGACGGTGCCCCGCCCGGGCCGGCGCCGGCCGCGCTGGCCGCCCGGCTGGGCCAGCCGCTGGACCGGTTGACCCGGCCCGAGAACTACGAGCGGGCGGCGGAACCCGTTGCGGGGGCGCGGATCGCGGTCGAGGCGCTGCGCGCGACGATGGGCACCCCGGCCCCGGCGGCCCTGGACCAACAGGCCCGGGCGCTGGCGTACGAGGCCCTGCTGAACGAGCTGGGCACCACCTCCGAGGAGCTGCGGCTGGCCCGCCGGGAGCCGGCCGAGTTCCGGCAGGCCCTCGCCGCGCGGCTCGGGTTCCACCTCGGCGACGGCCGGCCGGACAGCCTCGACGAGCTGACCGTCGCGCCGGACCAGGTCACCGATGCCCAGTTGGAGGCGCTCTTCGGCTACCGGTCCACCGCGCCGGGCGACCCGCTGCGCCCACCGCTCGCGGTGGCCGGCGTGCTGCTGTGGCGGCAGGCGGCGCTGCGCTCCCGGTGGCGGGCCGCCGACGAGGCGGAGCGGGACGGGCCGGACACGGCGCTGCCGGTGATCGACCCGGACCTGGTCGACGGGGCGCAGCTGCGCAGCCCGTCGGCCACGGACCCGGCCCGTGCCGTGTGGACGGAACGGACCGAATGGGTGGCCACCACCCAGGCCGCGGTCGAGACCCGGCTCTCCGGCACCGGCCGGTCGCTGGCCGGGTTCGACGGCGCGGTCGCCGCGTACGTCGGCGGCATCGACCTGCCGGCGCTGGCCGCCCGGGACGCCGAGGGCGACGACATCACCGCCGACCTGCGGCCGGTCGCGCTCGCGCCGGACGCGTTCCGCTACCTGGCCCGCGTCCGCGCGCTGCTGGCCGCCGACGAGACGCTGGACCAGGAGTGGTCCGACGTCGCCGCGATCCTGGTGCAGGCGCAGAAGGGTCAGCGGCACCCGCAGTGGCGGGCCGAGGAGCAGAGCCGCGGCGTCATCCTGCAACCGGCGACGTTCGTCGGGGACGTCGCCGCGGCCGACAGCCCGCCGGACGGGGCGCTGCGCTGGCGGGTCGACCTGGCGGTGCGCGCCGACTGGCGGCGTACCCTGGCCGCCCGGTCCCGCCAGGCGGACGCGTTGGACGCGGCCTTCCGCGCGCTGGTCGACGCGGTCGAACGGCGGGCGCTGCCGGCGCTGCGCGACGAGCTGATCGCCGAGGTCGGCCGCCGGCGGCCCACGCCCGAGTCGCCGGAGCAGGCCGCCGAGCGGCTCTCCCGCGAGCTCTGCCTCGACCTGCGCGCCTCGGCCGGGCGGACCAGCCGGGTCGGCCAGGCCGTGGACTCGGTGCAGACCCTGTTGGTGTCCGCGCGCACCGGCCGGTTGACGCCGGACGGGACCGGGCCCGCGCTGACCATCGCCGACGAGCAGTCCTTCGACCTCGAATGGCAGTGGCTGGTCAGCTACCGGCGCTGGCGGTCGGCGATGCGCGCGTTCGCGTACCCGGAGAACCAGCTCCAGCCCGACCTGTTCCAGACCGACGTGGTGACCGCCGAGATCCAGCTCGCGCCGACGAAGGCGTACCGGGATCTGCTCGCCGGCCTGGCCGCGGCCCGCCGGCTCACCCCGGACGGCGCCCGCGCGCTGGCGCAGACCTTCCTCACCGCGGTCCGCGCCGAGGTGGGCGCCGGCCTGCCCGGCCTGGAGCTGACGGACCGGCGCACCGCGGCCGGTCTCGCCGCGCACCGCGCGCTCTGCGCCACCCTGGTGGCGTCGGCCAGCACGCCGGCCCAGCCGATCACCCGGGAGTCGCAGATCCCGCAGCACCTCCGGGAGATCTTCTGGCTGGTCCCGGTCGCGCTGGGACGCAAGCTCCAGGAGGCGCAGGAGTACGCCACCGCGCTGGACTGGTACCAGACGGTGTTCGCTTACCACCTGCCGGCCGCCCAGCGACCCATCTACCACGGACTCGTGCTGGAGGCCGGCATCCGGTCGAACTTCGACCGCTTCCCCGGCTGGCTGGCCCAGATCAAGGAACTGAACCCGC
Organism: Micromonospora sp. NPDC049836; assembly: GCF_044465125.1. NCBI lineage: Bacteria > Bacillati > Actinomycetota > Actinomycetes > Micromonosporales > Micromonosporaceae > Micromonospora > Micromonospora sp. NPDC049836. The sequence goes on along the minus strand of NZ_JBITLH010000002.1, from coordinate 356,903 downwards.
ACTTCACCGCCCGCAAGCGCAAGGGCGCCTACACCCGGTTCACCGTGCTGTCCGTCGTGGAGTGCATGCTCGGCTTCGCCGACTCGGAGTTCGCCCGCGGCGGCACCGACTCCAACGCCCGGGCCCGGACGCTGTACGAGGCGGTGGTGGACCTCCTCCGGCTGCCCGAGGCGGCCCTGGAGACCGGCCCGGAGGTGCCGTTCCCGGCGAACCCGGTCTGGACGTCGCTGCGGGCCCGGGCGGCCGCGGGGCTGGACAAGATCCACGCTGGGCTGAACATCGTCGGGTTCGCGGACCCGGCCGCGCTGGCCGACGGAACGTCCTTCCTGCCCAGCCCGTACCGCTACCCGGTGCTGGTGGACCGGGCGAAGAACCTGGTCTCGATCGCCCAGCAGGTCGAGTCCAGCTACCTCGCCGCGCTGCAGAGCGTGGACGCGGAGAACTACGGGCTGCTGCAGGCCGGCCACGACCTGAAGGTGGCCGAGGCCGCACTCGGCATCTCCGACCTCAAGGTCGCCGGCGCCGACGCCGGGGTGCGGCTGGCCACGTTGCAGCGGGACAAGTCGCAGGACCTGGCCACCGCGCTGGGCAAGCGGCTGGCGGCCGGGCTCAACTCGTGGGAGCGGGCCCAGCTGGACCGGCTGAGGGAGGCGCGGTCGTTGCAGGAGCAGGCGCGGATCAGCTCCTTCTTCGGCAGCGTCGTGTCGGCGGCGACGAGCGTCGCGTCCGGGGGCGGCTTCTCGCCGTTCGGCATGCTGACCGACTACCTGTCCGGCAACGCCGACCTGGCCGCGATGGACGCCCGGATCGCCGAGGTGCGGGCCGGCTTCGAGCGGCGTGCCGAGGACTGGCAGGTGCAGCGCGGCCAGGCCACCAGGGACGTGGCGATCGGCGGCCAGCAGGTGCTGCTCGCCGAGAACCAGCGGGCGCTGGCGCTGGGGGAGCGGGCCCTGGCCGGGCTCCAGCAGGACCACGCCGAGGCGGTCGCGGAGTTCCTGGCCACCAAGTTCACCAACGCCGAACTGCACGCGTGGATGAGCGGCGTGCTGGGCCGGGTCTACGCGTACTTCCTTCAGCAGGCCACCGCGCTGGCCCAGCTCGCCCAGGCGCAGCTCTCCTTCGAGCGGCAGGAGCCGGCGCTCGGCTTCGTCGCGGCGGACTACTGGCAGGACGCCGGGGCGGCCGGCGACGACACCGGGCCGGGCGTGGACCGGCGCGGCCTGACCGGCTCGGCCCGGCTGTTGCAGGACATCGTCCGGCTGGACCAGTACGCCTTCCAGACCAACCGGCGCAAGCTGCACCTGAGCCAGACCCTGTCGCTGTCCCAGATCGCCGGGTACGAGCTGCAGGAGTTCCGCCGGACCGGGGTGCTGACCTTCGCCACCCCGGAGGAACTGTTCGACCGGGAGTTCCCCGGCCACTACCTGCGCCTGGTCAACCGGGTCAAGGTGTCGCTGATCGCGCTGGTGCCGCCGGCCCGGGGGATCCGCGCGGTGCTGTCCGCCTCCGGCGTCTCCCGGACCGTGGTGGCCCGGCACAGCTTCGACACGGTCACCCTGCGGCGGGACACCGAGTCGATCGCGGTCACCGCGCCGATCAACGCCACCGGGCTCTTCGACCTCGAGCCGGAGACCGGGATGCTGCTGCCGTTCGAGGGCATGGGCGTGGACACGGTGTGGCGGCTCGAGCTGCCCAGGGCGGCGAACCCGTTCGACTACCGCACCATCGCCGACGTGCTGCTCACCATCGAGTACACCGCGCTGGACAGCGAGGAGTACCGGCAGGAGGTGATCCGGCGGCTCGACCGGCGGTTCGTCGGGGACCGGTCGTTCAGCGTCCGCAACCAGTTCCCGGACGCCTGGTACGAGCTGAACAACCCGGACAGCGTCGCGGACCCGGCCGCGCGGATGCGGGTGGTGCTGCCGCTGACCGCGGACGACTTCCCGCCGCACCTGGCCAACCTGGCCACCAGCCAGCTGACGCTCTTCGCGGTCCGCGCACCGGCATTCACCGAGGAACTCACGGTGACCTCGCTGGCGCGCACCACGGGCGGGGTGCGGGTGGCCGCGACCGGCCCGGTGGCCACCACCGGCGGCACGGTGGGGACCCGGCGCCCGGGCGGCGCCGCCTGGCAGGTGCTCACCGGCGGCGACCCGAGCGGCGACTGGGAGATCCAGCTGCCCGACGACGCGGCGGTCCGGTCCTGGTTCACCGACGGGCTCGTCGAGGACCTGGTGCTCGTGCTGACCGTGACCGGGCAGACACCCGCCTGGCCGTCCTGACCGGCCGCCGCGCGGGCCGCTCCGGCGCGGGCGCCCGCGCCGTCGACGGCGGGACGGCCGGTGACGCCGGCGCCGGCCCGGTCCCGCCGGGGAGGCGCGGCGTGCCGGCTCAGAGCGGGATGTTGCCGTGGTGGCCGCGACCGGCGGGCGCGGCGGCGATCGCCTCCGCCACCCGGCGCCGGGTGTCCGCCGGGTCGATGATCTCGTCGACCACGCCGAGCGACAGCCCTCGGTCCAGCCCGCCCGCCGCCACCTCGTGCGCGGCGATCAGCTGGGTCAGCAGGGCCGGCCGCTCCTCGTCGGAGGCCGCGGCGAGCGCCTTGCGGTGCAGGACCTCCACCGCCGCCTGCGCGCCCATCACCGCGACCTCCGCGTCGGGCCAGGCCAGCACCGCGCTGGCACCCAGCGAGCGGGAGTTCATCGCGATGTACGCCCCGCCGTACGACTTGCGGGTGATCAGCGTGACCCGGGGCACCACGGACTCGCCGAAGGCGTGCAGCAGCTTCGCCCCACGCCGGACCACCCCGCCGCTCTCCTGGCCGACTCCGGGCAGGTAGCCGGGCACGTCGACGAGCACCAGCAGCGGCACCCCGAACGAGTCGCACATCCGCACGAACCGGGACGCCTTCTCCGCCGACAGCGAGTCCAGGCAGCCACCCTTGTAGAGCGGGTTGTTGGCGATGACGCCGATGGTGCGCCCGCCCAGCCGGCCCAGCCCGGTCACGATGTTGCGCGCCCAGCGGGGCTGCAACTCCTCGAAGTCCCGGTCCACGATGACGCGGACCAGCGGACGCACGTCGTACGCCCGCCGGGAGGTCTCCGGCAGCAGCGCCCGCAGGTCGCGCGGCTCGGCGATGGCACCCCGGTCGAAGACGCCGGGACGGGCGAACAGCGCGGTGAACCGGCGGGCCCGCTGGTAGGCGTCGGCCTCGGAGTCGGCGACCACATGGACCACCCCGGAGGAGCGGCTGTGCGTGCCCGCCCCGCCGAGGGTCTCCATGTCCACCTGCTCGCCGGTGACCCGGCGGACCACGTCCGGCCCGGTCACGAAGAGCCGGCCGTGGGCCGCGGAGAGGATGATCAGGTCGGTCAGCGCCGGCCCGTACGCCGCCGCGCCGGCGGCCGGGCCGAGGACGACGGAGAGCTGCGGCACCCGGCCGGAGGCGCGGATCATCGCGGCGAACATCTGCCCGACACCGTCCATGGACTCGATGCCGTCGGCGAGCTTCGCGCCGCCGGAGTGCCACAACCCGACGACCGGGCAGCGCCGGTGCAGGGCCAGGTCGATGGCCTCGATGATGTTGCGGGCCCCGCGCGCCCCGAGCGCGCCGCCCATCCGGGTGGCGTCCGTGCAGTACGCCACCGCGTGCGCGCCCGCGATCCGGCCGGTCGCCACCGCCACCCCCGCGTCGTCGGCCGGCCGGAACACCGCCATGGTGTCCGGGTCGAACAGGTGGCCGAGGCGGACCAGCGGGTGCCGTGGATCGGTGGGCGCCTCGACCTCGACGGCGGGGGACACGACGGTGACGGTCATGCTCTCTCCTCAGCTCCAGCGCGGCGGGCGCGGCGGCCGGCGCCGGAACCGTCGTCGAACAGACGCTGCGCCCGCGCCAGCATGGGACCGCGAACTAAAGCCGGAGCAATGCGCGGCCATCGACCGACCAGCATTTTCGGTAGGGGTCCGGATAAGGGTTGGCGGGCCGGTGTGATGTGGATAACTTGGCCCTGGTCGGGGCCGGCGTCGCCGCGCTTCCGCCCACTCAGGACACCCCGCTGACCACGCGTTATCCGCGGCTCGACCACCGTCGTTCGAGGTTCGTCCCCATTCGGGGGAAACACGTTCACGTCGCCGGCCCACCGATTCGGCGAATTGCGCCGTACGCCCACGGAAGCGGTGCGGCGAAATCGAGGTGAAAGGTTCTCGTGATGACTGAACTGTCGCAGCCGACCAGCACCTGTCCCGCCCCGTACGACGACCGCGACCCGCTCGGCCTGGCGGCGGAGGCGGCGCGGCTCATCGACGTCGTCCTGGAGGGCGGGCCACGGCACCTGCCCGCCGAGTGGCGGCTGCAACGGCTCGCCGCCGGCGACCAGAAGGTCAAGCTCCCGCACAACGGCGGCTACGAGCACTTCGAGCGCGACCCGGCCGCCCCGGCCGACGGCGAGCCGGTGGTGTTCCGCTGGACCCGCCGCACCCGGGTCGCCGAGTAGCGTGTCCGGCGTGCCGCACCGACCCGCCACGCCCGCCGTCCAGAAAGCCTGATCCGCATGCTGCTCGCCGCCCTGCACGCCGGCGCCGACCACCCGGCCGCGCTGCGCCTGCGCGGCCGGGACCTGTCCCGGCAGGAGCTGCTCGGCTGGGCCGGGTCGGTGGCCCGGGACATCCGCGGCGCGCCCGCCGTCGCGGTCCGGGCGGAGCCGACCGTGACCACCGCCGTCGCGGTCGTCGCCGGGCTGCTGGCCGGCGTACCGGTCGTCCCGGTGCCGCCCGACGCGGGCCCGGCCGAGCGGGGACACATCCTGCGCGACTCGGGCGCCGCGCTGCTGCTCACCGCGACCCGGGAACCGGCCGCCGACGGGGAACCGCCCGGGCTGCCCGTGGAGCGGACCGGGCGCGCCGACGTCGACTGGGCGCCGCCCGCACCGGAGCAGCCCGCCCTGATCCTCTACACCAGCGGCACCACCGGCGCGCCCAAGGGCGCGGTCATCCCGCACGCGGCCGTCGCGGCCGGCCTCGACGCCCTCGCCGAGGCCTGGCGGTGGACCCCCGACGACGTGCTGGTCCACGGGCTGCCCCTGTTCCACGTGCACGGCCTGGTGCTGGGCCTGCTCGGCCCGCTACGGATCGGCTGCCGGCTGGTGCACACCGGCCGGCCCACCCCGCAGGCGTACGCGGCCGCCGGCGGCTCGCTCTACTTCGGCGTACCGACGGTCTGGTCCCGGATCGCCGCCGACCCCGCCGCCGCCCGGGCGCTGCGCCCGGCCCGGCTGCTGGTCTCCGGCAGCGCGGCCCTGCCGGTGCCGGTCTTCCACCGCCTCGCCGCCTGGTGCGGCCAGCCGCCGCTGGAGCGGTACGGGATGACCGAGACGCTGATCACCGTCAGCGGACGCGCCGACGGTGACCGCCGCGCCGGCCACGTCGGGCTGCCGCTGGCCGGCGTGCGGACCCGCCTGGTCGACGACGCGGGCGCGGCGGTGCCGGCCGACGGCAGCAGCATCGGCCGGCTCCAGGTCCGCGGGCCGACCCTGTTCAGCGGGTACCTGCACCGGGAGCCGGTGCCGATGCCGGACGGGTGGTTCGACACCGGCGACATCGCGGTGATCGGGCCGGACGGCTGGCACCGGATCGTCGGGCGCGCCTCGATCGACCTGATCAAGACCGGCGGCTACCGGGTCGGTGCCGGGGAGGTCGAGGACGCGCTGCTGGCCCACCCGGCGGTCACCGAGGCCGCCGTGGTCGGCGCCCCGCACCCCGACCTGGGCGAGGAGATCACCGCGTACGTGGTGGCCGACGGGGCCGAGCCGCAGCAGCTCATCGACTTCGTCGCCGGACACCTGTCCGTGCACAAGCGACCCCGCCGGGTGCACCTGGTCGACCGCCTGCCGCGCAACGCGCTCGGCAAGGTGCAGAAGACGCTGCTGCGCGACCCCACCGGTTAGGGGCGGCTAGGGGTTGGCGGGCCGGACCGCCGTGGTTAGCGTCGGGACCCACGACAGCAGCGGAGGTGAACGAGGTGGGGCAGACCCGCACCGGCAACCTGCTCGCGGTCAGCGACCTGCACGTGGCGTACCAGGAGAACCGGGACGTGGTGGCCGGCCTGCGCCCGGAGACGGACGACGACTGCCTGATCGTCGCCGGCGACGTCGGCGAGCTCTTCGCCGACATCGAGTGGGCGCTCACCCTGCTCAGCAGCCGGTTCGCCACGGTGGTCTGGGCGCCCGGCAACCACGAGCTGTGGACGCCCCGGGAGGATCCGGTGCAGCTGCGCGGCGAGGCGCGCTACCGGGAGCTGGTGCGGCTCTGCCGCGAGCTGGGCATCCGCACCCCGGAGGACGACTACCTGGTCTGGACCGGCGCGGGCGGCCCGGTGGCCCTGGTGCCGCTCTTCCTGCTCTACGACTACTCGTTCCGCGCCCCCGGCACCACCACCAAGGCCGAGTCGCTGGAGCGGGCGTACGCCGCCGGGGTGGTCTGCACCGACGAGATGCTGCTGCACCCCGACCCGTACCCGAGCCGGGAGGCCTGGTGCTGGGCCCGGGTGGCCGAGACCGGGCGCCGGCTGGCGGCGCTCGACCCCGCCGTACCGACCGTGCTGATCAACCACTACCCGCTGGTCCGGGAGCCGACCCGGATCCTGCGCTATCCCGAGTTCGCGCAGTGGTGCGGCACCGAGCTGACCGCCGACTGGCACCTGCGTCACCGTGCCGCCGCCGTGGTCTACGGCCACCTGCACATCCCGCGCACCACCGTGCACGACGGGGTGCGCTTCGAGGAGGTCTCGCTGGGCTACCCGCGGGAGTGGCGGCGGCGCGCCACCCCACCCCGTCCGGTGCGCCGGGTGCTCCTTCCGGAGCCGGTGCGGTGATCGAGGAGCTGCTGCCCGCCGGGGTGGCCGCGGCCGAGGCGTACGACGACCCGCCGGAGGCCCGGCTCCTGCCGGCCGAGGAGGCGCTGGTGGGCGGCGCGGTGGAGAAGCGGCGCCGGGAGTTCACCACCGGCCGGCACCTGGCCCGCCGGGCCCTCGCCGAGCTGGGCGTGCCGCCCGTCGCGCTGCTGGCCGGGCCGCGCCGCGAGCCGCGCTGGCCGGACGGCACGGTCGGCAGCATCACCCACTGCGCCGGCTACCGGGCGGCCGTCGCCGCCCGGGCCGGCACCCTGCTCAGCACCGGGATCGACGCGGAGCCGAACGAACCGCTCCCCGCCGGCGTCCTCGACTCGATCGCCCTGCCGGCGGAGCGCTCGCGCGTCGCCGAGCTGTTGCGGCACGATCCCGCGGTGCGCTGGGACCGGCTGCTCTTCAGCATCAAGGAGTCGGTCTACAAGGCCTGGTACCCGCTCACCGGGCGCTGGCTGGACTTCGAGGAGGCCGACGTGACGGTCGACCCGGCGGCCGGTACGTTCCGGGCCCGGCTGCTGGTGCCGCCGCCGGCGCTGCCCGACGGCCGCCCGCTCGGCGGCTTCACCGGCCGGTGGCTGGCCCGGCGCGGCCTCGTGCTCGCCGCCATCGCGGTCCCGGTCGCCGGGCCGCCCGCCGCGCGCCGGCCGGCCGACCCGGCGGGCGCCCGCCCGGCGTCCGGTTGATCGGGTACGACCACAACGCGCGCTTCAAGCTGCCTTTGGTCCGGTACCGGACGATGACCCCCTACGCCGCCCGGTCGAACCCGTCGCCCGGCACGGATTGGAGGCCCCACGATGAGCGTGGACGGTAAGTGGAACCTGGTGATCGAGTCGCCGATGGGTCGCCAGCAGGTGTCCGTCGATCTCGTGGAGAACGCCGGCACGGTGACCGGCACGATGGTCAACACCGGCCAGAACCTGTCGACCGAGATCTTCGACGGCACGGTCGACGGCGACGCGCTGCAGTTCAAGGCCAAGCTGCCGCACCTGAAGATGACGGTCACCTTCGACCTGACCGTGCACGGCACCGGACTGTCGGGCAAGGTCAAGGCGGGCAAGTTCGGCGGCTTCAAGGTGTCCGGCGAGCGCGCCTAGTGAACGGCCGGAGCCGGGTCCGGTCGGCGCTGCGCGCCTGGTGGCGCGAGTGCTGGGCGATCCTGCCGCACTTCGCCGTGACGATGAGCGGCTGGGTGCCGCCCACACCACCCGGCGGCCCGGTGGCAGGCGGGCCCGGCGGCTGGGCCGCCCCGGCCGGCGGCCCCCCGCCCGGCTGGACCCCGGCCGCCCCGGATCCGGCCGCCCCGGACCGGGCCGGGTGGGACCCGGTCGGGCCGGATCCGGTCGGTCGGGACCTGACCGGCCAGGGTTCGGCGGCGCATGATCAGGCCGGTCGGCACGCGTCCCCGGCCGTTCCGGCACCGCACCGACACCCCGGCGGGGGCGGGTCCGCCGCTCATCCCGACGTCCGGCCGGCGCCCCCGCTGAGCCGGCGGGAACGGCGCGCCTGGGCGGCCCTGACCGGCTCGCTGCGGCTCACCTCCGACGAGGACAACGGCCGCGCGGACCCGCCCGTGCGGCACTGAGCCGCCGACTCGGCACGATGACCGCGGGCCCCGGGGTGGTGACATCCCGGGGCCCGCGGTGCTGCCCGCCCGGGGCGGTGCGCGGTCGGCGGCACTCCCAGCCGCGGCCCGACGCTGCGGTGCGCGGTCGGCGGCACAGCCGGGCGTGGCCCGACGCGGGGGGGCGCGGTCGGCGGCACCCCCGGCCGCCCGGACGCTGCGGGGCGCGGTGGCTCAGGAGGGATCGGCCGGCTTGCCGACCACGCCGTGCAGGAACACGTCGACCAACGTCTCGATCGGCGTCTCCGCGCCGCCGGGTGTTCCCCGCCGGCCGAACAGCAGGCCGAGGAAGATGACGGCCAGGTGCTCGACGGGCAGCCGCAGCGTGTCCCGATCGGGTTCCAGGAGCCGGACCACCGCTTGCTGGGTGCGTTCCACCGCGTTCGCCCGGCTGTCGGTCGCCCCGCCGTCACCCGGCCTGGCGCGCTCGCGCCGGCGGCCGGCGGCGTGCAGCGCGGCGGTCACCGCGCCCATCCGCTCCAGATAGGCGTGCAGGGTCGCGGCGGCCTCGGTCAGCCGGGCGGCCAACGGCTGATCCAGCGGTACGCAGTCGAGCTCGGCCAGCACGTGATCGTTGCGCAGGGCCGCCGCCAGGCAGGCGTCCAACAGCTCGTCCTTGTCGGCGAAGGCGCGAAAGATCGTCGCCTCGCCGATCCCGGCCGCCTTGGCGATCTGCAGGGTGCTCACGGCGGCACCGTGCTCGACCAGGAGCGGCAGGGCGGCGGCCACGATCATCTCGCGCCGGTCTTCCGGACTCATCCCCGGCGCCCGGCGCCGGCTCGTTGTCTCCGTCATGCGACCAGGCTACGGAGTGAGTACTCACTCCGTCAATGGATATCCGGCCGGCACGACGGCCGGTACCGCCGCCGCGCCGGACTGCCGCTGCTCAGCCCACCTTCCGGCCCAGTTCCTGGTCGATGAAGTCGAAGATCTCGGTCGTCGACGCGGTGTGGATCCGGTCGTCCAGGTCGCCGCCCTCGGCGGGCTCCCAGCGCTTGCCCAGCAGGGCCAGCCGGCGCTGGAGGCGGTTCCTCACCTCCTGGAAGGTGTCCTCGTCGAGGGTGGCCTCGGCCAGCACCCGGTCCAGCCGGGAAAGCTCGTCGAGCACGTCCCCGGTGCGGCCCGCCCCGCTCACCGGGATCCGGGTCAGCAGGTAGCCGGCCAGGGCGTCCGCGGTGGGATGGTCGAAGACCAGGGTGGCCGGCAGCCGCAGCCCGGTGGCGGCGTTGAGCCGGTTGCGCAGCTCCACGGCGGTGAGCGAGTCGAACCCGAGGTCCTTGAACGTGCGCTGCGGTTCGACCGCCTGCGGATCGGCGTGCCCCAGCACGGTCGCGATCTGCTCGCGCACCAGCCCGAGCAGATAGGGCAGGCGTTCGGCCTCGTCGAGGGCGCCGAGCCGCTCGGCCAGCGCCACCTGCGGCGCGGCTCCGGCCGCCGGCCGGCGGGACTCGGGCAGCAGGCCCCGCAGGATCGCCGGCACCGGCCCGGCGCGCAACGCGGCCAGGTCGAGCGTCACCGGCACCAGCGCCGGTTCGCCGGTGGCCAGCGCGGTGTCGAGCAGGGTGTGGGCGTGGTCGGTGGGCATGGGTAGCAGGCCGGTGCGGGTGATGCGGGCCTGGTCGGTGGTGTTGAGGTGGCCGGTCATGCCGGTGGTTTGGGCCCAGTAGCCCCAGGCGAGGGCGGTGGCGGGGAGGCCGAGTGTGTGGCGGTGGTGGGCGAGGGCGTCGAGGTAGGTGTTGGCGGCGGCGTAGTGGGCTTGTCCGGGGCTGCCGAGGGTGCCGGCGGCGGAGGAGTAGAGGACGAATGCGGTGAGGGGGAGGTGGTGGGTGGCGTGGTGCAGGTGCCAGGCGGCGTCGACCTTGGGCCGCAGCACGGTGTGGATCTGGTGGGGGGTGAGGGTGTGCAGGGTGGCGTCGTCGAGGGTGCCGGCGGTGTGGAAGACGGCGGTGAGGGGGTGTGCGTCCGGCACACCGCCGATGAGGGCGGTGACGGCGTCGGGGTCGGCGGTGTCGCAGGCGACGATGGTGACGGTGGCGCCGAGGTCCTGGAGTCGGGTGGTCAGGTCGGGGGCGTCGGGGGCGTCGGGGCCGCGGCGGCTGGCGAGTAGCAGGTGTCGGGCCTGGCCGGTGGTGGTGAGGTGTTCGGCGAGCAGCGCGCCGAGGGTGCCGGTGCCGCCGGTGATCAGCACCGTCCCCTCCGGATCCAGGGCGGCGGGCGCCGGGACGCGGTCCCCGGCGACGCCACCCTGGCCCGCATCCCGCGCGGCCTCGACAGCCCGGTACCGGGCCAGCCGGGGGGCCAGCAGGGCGCCCTCGCGTACCGCCAGTTGCGGCTCGCCGGTCGCCACCGCGGCCCGCAGCGCCGCCACGCTGCCCGGGTGGTCGTCGGTGTCGACCAGGACGAACCGGTCCGGGTGTTCGACCTGGGCGCCGCGGACCAGCCCCCAGAGCGCCGCCCCGGCCAGATCCGCCACCGGGTCGCCGGGACGCGCGGCCACGGCGTGCCGGGTCAGCACGACCAGTTGGCTCTCCACGGTGCGCTCGTCGGCCAGCCACGCCTGGAACGCGGCCACGGTCCGCTCGACCGCCTCGTGCACCGCCAGCGGATCACCGGTGGCGTCCGGCCCGGTGGCCCGGACCAGGACGGTCTCCGCCACGGGCTCGGCGGCGGCCAGCACCGCCACCAGGTCGTCCAGCCCGACCGCCGGCGGTACGGCCGACGGCAGCGCGCCGGTGGTGACCGCCGGCGACCAGGCCACCCGGTGCAGCACGTTCCGGCCGCCGGCCTGGCGCAACTGCTCGGCCGGCAGCGGGCGGACGGTCAGCCCGGCCGCCGTCACCACCGGCGCGCCGGCGGGATCGGTGGCGGTCAGCCGGACGGTGTCCGGGCCGGTCGCGGCGAGCCGCACCCGCAGCTCCCGGGATCGGGTGGCGTGCAGCGTGACGCCGGTCCACGCGAACGGCAGCCGGACGCCGTCGGCGTCCCCGGCCAGGGCCAGCGGGTGCAGGGCGGCGTCGAGCAGCGCCGGGTGGATGGCGTACCCGTCGACGTCCACCTCGTCGGGGAGGCGGATCTCGGCGTGCACGTCGTCGCCGTCCCGCCAGACCGCCCGGACGCCCTGGAACGCCGGCCCGTACCCGAGACCGGCCGTGGCCAGGTCGGGATAGGCGGTCGTCACGTCGGCGGGGGTGGCCGTGGCGGGCGGCCAGCCGGCCGGTTCGGGGTCCGGCCCGGCCGCGGTGGGGGTGGCGGCGAGGGTGCCGGCGGCATGCCGGGTCCACTCCTGGCCGTCGCCACGGGAGCGGATGGTGAGGGCCCGCCGCCCGGTGTCGTCCGGCGCGCCCACCTCGACCTGGAGCTGCACGTCGCTGTCCGGGTCGAGGATCAGCGGGGTCTCGATGGTGAGGTCGTCGAGGTGGGGGTGTGCGGTGTGGTGGCCGGCGTGCAGGGCGAGGTCGACGTAGGCGGTGCCGGGCAGGAGCACGGTGCCGGTGACGGCGTGGTCGGCGAGCCAGGGTTGCCGGTCGAGGGTGAGCCGTCCGGTGAAGAGCATGCCCTCCTGGTCGGGCAGCTCGATGGCGGCGGCGAGGAGCGGATGGTCGGCCGCGCCCTGGCCCAGGTCGGCCGGTTCACCGGCCGTGGGTCGGCTGGTGAGCCAGTAGCGCTGGCGCTGGAACGGGTACGGCGGCAGATCGACCGGCGCGGTCACCGCGGGCAGCAGCGGTCGCCAGTTCACCGGCAGGCCGTGCGTGTGCGCGGTGGCCAGAGCGGTGACGAGTTGATCGGTGCTGTCCCGGCGCATGCTGGCCAGCGCGACGATCTCGTGCTGGTCGGCGGTCTCCTCGATCGGTTGGATGAGCACCGGATGCGGGCTGACCTCGACGAAGGTGGTGTAGCCGTCGCGCAGGAGTGCTTCGGTGGCGGTCTGGAACTGGACGGGGTGGCGGAGGTTGTCGTACCAGTAGTCGGCGGTGAGCGTGTCGGTGTCGGTGCGGTCGCCGGTGTAGGTCGAGTAGAACGCCACCTCGGTGGCGGTGGGTTGAACGCCGTCGAGAGCGCGGTGGATCTCGTCGCGCAACGCTTCGACGTGGGGGGTGTGGGAGGCGTAGCCGACCGGCAGGACGCGGGCCGGGATGTCGCGGTCTTTGCAGTGGGCCACGACGGCGGCGACGGCGTCGGGGTCGCCGGCGATGACGGTGGCGTTCGGCCCGTTGACGGTGGCGATGTGTGCTCGGTTGTTCGAGCCGCGTAGGAGTTCGGTGACATGGTCGGCGGGTAGGGCGAGGGAGGCCATGTCGCCGTGCCCGATCAGCCCGCGCAGGGCCTGAGCGCGCAGCGCCACGATCTTCGCGGCGTCGTCCAATGACAGCGCGCCGGCGGCGTAGGCGGCGGCGATCTCGCCCTGGGAGTGGCCGATGACGGCGTCGGGGGTGATGCCGTGGTGCCGCCACACGGCGGCCAGCCCGGTCATCACCGCGAACAACACCGGCTGGACGACGTCCACTCGGGTGAGCCAGTCGGGGTTGTCGTCGTGCAGGACGGTGTGCAGGTCCCAGTCCACGTAGGGCTGTAGCGCGGTCGCGCAGGCGTCGAGGTGGGCGGCGAAGACGGGACTGTGTTGGGCGAGTTCGCGGCCCATGCCGAGCCACTGCCCGCCCTGGCCGGGGAACACGAACGCCACCCGGCCGCCGTGCGACGCGGTGTGCTGGAGCAGCGCGGGATGCGGCCGGTCCTCGGCCAGGGCGCGCAGCGCCTCGACCGGGTCCGGGCCGGGCAGCACGGCGGCCCGCTGCGCGAACACCGCCCGGCCACCGGCCAGCGCGGCGCCGACCGTCGCCCGGTCCACCTCGGGCCGCTGTGCGACGTACCCGAGCAGCCGCGCGGCCTGGTCCCGCAGCCCGGCGGGGGTCTTCGCGGAGAGCAACCACGGCAGCGGCACGGACGCCGCCGCTGCCGGCGCCGCCTCCGGTTCGGGGGCCTGCTCCAGGATGATGTGCGCGTTCGTGCCGCTGATCCCGAACGAGGAGACCGCCGCGCGGCGCGGGCGGCCCTGCGCCGGCCACGGCCGGGTCTCGGTGAGCAGGGCCACCGCGCCGGCGTCCCAGTCGACGTGACCGCTCGGCCGGTCGACGTGCAGGGTGCGGGGCAGCACCGCGTGGCGCAGCGCCTGGACCAGCTTGATGATGCCGGCCACGCCGGCGGCGGCCTGGGTGTGGCCGATGTTCGACTTGATCGAGCCGAGCCAGAGCGGTTCGTCCCCGGCGCGCTGCTGCCCGTACGTGGCCAGCAGGGCCTGCGCCTCGATCGGGTCGCCCAGGGTGGTGCCGGTGCCGTGCGCCTCCACGGCGTCCACGTCGGCCGGAGCGAGGCCGGCGGCGGTGAGCGCCTGGCGGATCACCCGCTGCTGGGAGGGGCCGTTCGGCGCGGTCAGCCCGTTGCTCGCCCCGTCCTGGTTGACCGCCGACCCGCGGATCACCGCGAGGATCCGCCGGCCGTTGCGCCGGGCGTCGCTCAGCCGCTCCAGCAGGATCAGCCCGGCGCCCTCGCCCCAGCCGGTGCCGTCCGCCGCGTCGGCGAAGGACTTGCACCGCCCGTCCGGTGACAGGCCCCGCTGCCGGCTGAACTCGAGGAAGATCTCCGGGGTGGCCATGATGGTCGCCCCGCCGGCCAGCGCCAGGGTGCACTCGCCGCTGCGCAGGGCCTGCACCGCCAGGTGGGTGGCGACCAGGGACGACGAGCAGGCGGTGTCCACGGTGACCGCCGGTCCCTCCAGTCCCAGCGCGTACGCCACCCGGCCGGAGGCGACGCTGGTGGTGTTGCCGGTCATCAGGTAGCCGGCCACCTCCGAGGTGCCGTGCTGGGTGGTGGGCGCGTAGTGCTGGGCCACGACGCCGGTGAACACGCCGGTCGGGGTGGCCCGCAGGGCCGCCGGGTCGATGCCCGCGTGCTCCAGCGTCTCCCAGGCCGTCTCCAGCAGCAGCCGCTGCTGCGGGTCCATCGCCGCCGCCTCCCGCGGGTTGATCCCGAAGAAGTCCGCGTCGAACAGGTCGGCGTCGTGCACGAAACCGCCGTGCCGGGTGTACGTGGTGCCGATCCGGTCCCGGTCCGGGCTGTACAGCCCGTCGACCGGCCAGCCGCGGTTGGTGGGGAAGGTGGACATGGCGTCCACCCCGTCGGCGACCAGCCGCCACAGCGCGTCGGCCGAGTCGGCCCCGCCGGGGAACCGGCAGGCCATCCCGACCACGGCGATCGGCTCGTCGGTCGCGGCGGTCACCGGGGCCGCCGCCGCGGCGGCCGACCCGGTGCCCGGGTCGATCAGCTCGTGCAGGTGCCCGGCGAGCGCCTCGGCGGTCGGGTGGTCGAAGACCAGCGTGGCCGGCAGCCGCAGCCCGGTGGCGGCGTTGAGCCGGTTGCGCAGCTCCACCGCGGTCAGCGAGTCCAGCCCGAGGTCCTTGAACGGCCGCCGCGGGTCGACCGCACCCGGGTCCGGGTGCCCCAGCACCGCGGCGATCTCGGTGCGGACCACCCCGAGCAGGTACGGGCGGCGCTCGTCGGCGGCGAGACGGGCCAGCCGCCCGGCCAGCCCGTCGGACCCGCCGGTGCCGGCGGCGGCCCGCCGGGCCGTGGCCCGGACCAGGTCCCGCAGCATCGCCGGGAGCGGGCCGGCGGCGGCCCGGGCGCGCAGCGCGGCGAGGTCCAGCGCGGCCGGCACCAGCGCCGGCCGGCCGCCGGCCACCGCCGCGTCGAGCAGGTCGAACGCGGCCGGCGCGGAGAGCGGGCGCAGCCCGCTCCGGGCGATCCGGGCCTGGTCGGCGGCGTCGAGCTGGCCGGTGATGCCGCTGGTGTCGGCCCACAGCCCCCAGGCCAGCGCGGTGCCCGGCAGGCCGGCGGCCCGCCGGCGCTGGGCCAGCGCGTCGAGGAACGCGTTGGCCGCCGCGTAGTTGCCCTGGCCCGGCCCGCCCAGGGTGCCGGCGATGGACGAGTAGAGCACGAACGCGGCCAGATCCAGGTGCCGGGTGGCCCGGTGCAGGTGCCAGGCGGCGTCCACCTTGGGCCGGAACACCGCCCGCAGCTGCTCGGGACGCAGGGTGTGCAGCGCGGCGTCGTCGGTCACGCCGGCGGTGTGGTAGACGGCGGTGAGCGGGTGCTCGGCGGGCACCCCGGCGAGCAGCGCGGCGACCGCCGCCGGGTCGGCGGTGTCGCAGGCCGCCACGGTGACCGTCGCGCCGAGTGCTTCCAGCTCGGCGACCAGCTCCGCCGCCCCGACCGCCGTGGCGCCGCGCCGGCTGGCCAGCAGCAGGCGCCGGGCCCGACCGGTACGCACCAGGTGAGCGGCGAGCAGCCGGCCGAGCGTACCCGTGCCGCCGGTGACCAGCGTGGTGCCGTTCGGGTCGGGCGGCGCCGGCAGGGTGACCACCACCTTGCCGACGTTGCGCGCCTGCGCCAGGTGGCGGAACGCGGCCGGCGCCTCCGGCACCTCCCAGGCGGCGAACGGCAGCGGGCGCAGCGCGCCTCGCTCGAAGAGGTCCGCCAGCTCGGCCAGCATCTCCTGGATCCGGTCCGGGCCGGCCTCCATCATGTCGAACGCCCGGTACGCCACCCCTGGATGCGCGGCGGCGACCTCGTCCGGCTGCCGGATGTCGGTCTTGCCCATCTCGATGAACCGGCCGCCGCGCGGCAGCAGCCGCAGCGACGCGTCGACGAACTCGCGGGCCAGCGCGTCCAGCACCACGTCCACGCCGCGCCCGCCGGTGGCGGCCAGGAACGCCGGCTCGAAGTCGAGGGTACGGGAGGAGGCGAGGTGGTCCTCGGCGACGCCGAGCGCCCGCACCGCCGGCCACTTGCCGGGGCTGGCCGTCGCGTACACCTCGACACCCCAGTGCCGGGCCAGCTGCACCGCCGCCATCCCGACACCACCGGCGGCGGCGTGCACCAGCAGCGTCTCGCCGGGGCGCAGCGCGGCCAGGTCGACCAGCCCGTAGTACGCGGTCAGGAAGGTGACCGGCACGGTGGCCGCCTCGGCGAAGCTCCACCCCGCCGGCATCCGGGTCAGCAGCCGTCGGTCGGTCACCGCGTACGGGCCCATCCCGCCGGTGACCAGGCCCATCACCCGGTCGCCGGGGGCCAGGCCGGTGACGTCGCCGGCCACCTCGACGACCACGCCGGCCGCCTCGGTGCCGATCAGCGCGCTGCCCGGGTACATGTCGAGCGCCAGCAGCACGTCGCGGAAGTTGAGGCCGGCGGCCCGGACGGCCAGCCGGACCTGTCCCGGCGCGAGCGGCTGCTCGTCGGCGTCGCAGGGCACCAGCGCCAGGCTCTCCAGGGTGCCCGGCACCGGCACGTCGACCCGCCAGCCGGTCGCCCCGGCCGGCGGGGTGAGCCGGCCGCCGTCGGGCAGCCGCCCGAGCCGCGGCGCGTACGCCTCGCCGTCGCGGAGCGCGAGCTGCGGTTCGTCAGTGGCCAGTACCGCCGGCAGCGCCCGCCAGGACGACGCCCGGCCGTCCAGGTCGGCGATCAGCACCCGGCCGGGATACTCCGACTGGGCGGTGCGGACCAACCCCCAGCCGGCGGCGCCGGCCAGGTCGTCGACGGTCTCCCCGGGCCCGGCCGCGACCGCGCCGCGGGTCAGCACGAGCAGCCGGACGTCCGGGTACCGCTCGTCGGCCAACCCCGACCGGAGCAGGTCGAGGACCTGCTGGACCGACTCGTACGCGCCCGCCGGGACGTCCGGCCCGGTGGCGGTCGGGGCGGCGAACGCCAGCACGTCCGGCGGCGGTGTGCCGGCCGCGAGCGCCTCGTCCAGCGCGGCCAGGCTGTCGTAGCGCAGGTCGGTGCCGCCGTCGGGGACCGTCGCCGGGCCGACCAGCGCGATCCGGGTCGGCGCCGGGTCGGCCGGTGGCGCGACCGGCGCCCAGCCCACGGCGAGCAGGTCGCGGGGACTGCCGCGCCGCTCACCCGGCCGGGGGGCGGCCCGCATGGCCAGCGCCTCGACGGTGACCACGGGCTGCCCGGCCGGGTCGGCCACGGTGATGGTGGCCGCCCCAGCGGCGGCGGGAGCGACCCGGACCCGCACCTGCCGGGCGCCGGTCGCGGCCAGGTTCACCCCGGACCAGGCGAACGGGAGCCGCACCGCGGGCGGCGCGCCGGCCGGGGCGTCCCGCAGCGCGGCCAGCGCGATCGGGTGCAGGGCGGCGTCGAGCAGGGCGGGGTGTACGCCGTACCCGTCGGTGGCGGTGTCCTCGGCGAGCGCGACCTCGGCGTAGACGACGTCGCCGTCCCGCCACGCGGCGCGTACCCCCTGGAACGCCGGGCCGTAGCCGACCCCGGCGTCGACGAGTTCGGCATAGAGGGTGTCCACCTCGACGGGCGCCGCCCCGGGGGGCGGCCACGCCGCCGGCAGCGGCTCGGCCGCGACCGCGGTACGGCTGAGCGTGCCGGTGGCGTGCCGCGTCCAGGCCCCGTCCTGCTCCTCGGCCGCCGGCCGGGAGTGGATGCTGACCGGCCGGCGGTCGCCGTCGGGCGCCCCGACCTCGATCTGGAGGTCGACGGCGCCGGGCCCGGCGAGGGCGAGCGGCGCTTCGAGCGTGAGGTCGTCGAGGTACGGGTGTCCGGTGTGGTGGCCGGCGTGCAGGGCCAGGTCGACGAAGGCGGTGCCGGGCAGCAGGGGGGTGCCGGCGATGACGTGGTCGGCCAGCCAGGGGTGGGTGGTGGTGGAGATCCGGCCGGTGAACAGGTGGGTGTCGGCGTCGGCGAGGCTGAGCGTGGCGCCGAGCAGCGGGTGACCGGCGCTGCCGAGTCCGAGGTCGCTGGCGTCGGTGAGGGTGGCCGGCGGGCTGAGCCAGTACCGCTCGTGCTGGAAGGCGTAGGTGGGCAGCGCGATCGTGGCTTCCTGCTCACCGGCGAGCAGCGGTGCCCAGTCGATGTCGACGCCGCTGGTGTGTGCGGTGGCGAGGGCGGTGAGCAGGGCGGTGGTGCCGTCCTGTCTGCGCTGTTGGGTGGGGATGGCGGTGGCGTCGGTGACGGTTTCCCGGGTGAGGGTGCTCAGGGTGGCGTCGGGTCCGACTTCGAGGTAGTGGGTGACGCCGAGGGTGTGCAACGTTTCGGTGCCGGCGGCGTAGGCCACGGTGTCGCGGATGTGGCGTGCCCAGTAGTCGGGGTCGGCGAGTTGCTCGTCGGTGGCGATTTGTCCGGTCAGGTTGGACACGATCGGCAGGATGGCGGGCCGGTAGGTGACGCTTGCGGCGGCCTCGCGGAAGTCGTCGAGGATCGTCTCGGTGTGCGCGGAGTGGAAGGCGTGCGCGACGTGCAGCTTGCGGGCCCGGATGCCCTCGTCGGCCAGTCGGGCGGCGATCGCGTCGATGGTGTCGGTGTCGCCGGCGAGGACGAGTGAGGTGGGGCTGTTGTGCCCGGCCAGGCTCACCTGAGGGTGGGCGTCCAGCAGCGGCTGCACCCGGTCGAGGGGTGCGGTGATGGCGAGCATGGCACCGGTGGGCATGGTGTTCATGAGCCGGGCCCGGGTGGTGACCAGCTTGGCGGCGTCGGGCAGGTCCAGCACCCCGGCGATGTGCGCGGCGCTCAGTTCCCCGATGGAGTGCCCGATCAGGTAGTCGGGTCGGATCCCGAAGCTGTCGAGCAGTCGCACCATGGCGACCTCGGCGGCGAACAGGGCGGGTTGGGTGTAGAGGGTCTGTCCGAGTAGGTCGGTGTGCGGCCCGGACATGACCTCGCGTAGCGGCCGGTCGAGGTGGGGGTCGAGGGCGGCGCACATCTCGTCGAGGGCGGTCGCGTACACGGGGAAGTGGTGGTAGAGGTCGGCGGTCATGCCGGGGTGTTGGGCGCCCTGGCCGGTGAACAGGAACGCGAGTTTCCCGTCCCGCACCGCCCCTTGGATCAGGCCGGAGTGGGTGGCTCCGGAGGCGAGGGCGTGCAGGGCGGCGATCAGGTCCGCGGTGGTGTGCGGTTCACCGTCCGGGTCGTCCAGCGGCGGGATGATCGCCGCGCGGTGGTCGAAGGTGGTCCGGGTGGTGGCCAGCGCGTGCGCGACGCGGGCGGGGTCGAGGTCGGGGTGCTCGTCGAGGTGGGCGGCGAGCCGGGTCGCCTGCTCGCGTAGCGCCGCCGGGGTCTTCGCCGACAGCAGCCAGGGCGGGGCGACGTCCGGGCCGGCGACGTCGGGCGCGCCCTCGTCGCGGACCGTGCCCGACCCGGCCGCCACCGAACCAGCAGCACCGGCCGCCACCGAACCAGCCGCACCGGCCGCCGTCGTTGCGGCGGCTGCCGCACCAGCCGCGCCGGCGAGCGTGCTGGCGGCTGGGGCGCCGGCGGCGGTGGCGGCTGTCGACGTCGGCGGGCCGGCGTCCTGGCCGGCGGGATCGGGGGCTTGTTCGATGATGACGTGGGCGTTGGTGCCGCTGATGCCGAAGGAGGAGACGGCGGCGCGGCGGGGTCGGTCGTGGTCGGGCCAGGGGGTGGTGTGGGTCAGTAGGGAGACCGCGCCGGAGGTCCAGTCGACGTGGGTGGAGGGTGCGTCGACGTGCAGGGTTTTGGGCAGGGTGCCGTGGCGGATGGCTTGGACCATTTTGATGATGCCGGCGATGCCGGCGGCGGCCTGGGTGTGGCCGATGTTGGATTTGATTGAGCCGAGCCAGAGGGGCTGTGAGCGGTCCTGGCCGTAGGTGGCGAGGAGGGCCTGGGCTTCGATGGGGTCGCCGAGGGTGGTGCCGGTGCCGTGGGCTTCGACGGCGTCGACGTCGGCGGGGTTCAGTCGGGCGTTGGCGAGGGCTTGGCGGATGACGCGTTGTTGGGAGGGTCCGTTGGGGGCGGTGAGGCCGTTGCTGGCGCCGTCCTGGTTGACCGCGGAGCCGCGGATCACGGCGAGGACGGGGTGGCCGTTGCGTTGGGCGTCGGAGAGCCGCTCCAGCAGGATCAGACCGACACCCTCGGCGAAGTTCGTCCCGTCCGCCGCGTCGGCGAACGCCTTGCACCGCCCGTCCGGCGCGAGCCCGCGCTGCCGGCTGAACTCGATGAAGGCGCGCGGCGTCGGCAGGATGGTCGCGCCGCCGGCCAGCGCCATGCTGACCTCGCCCTGGCGCAGCGCGTGGCAGGCCAGGTGGGTCGCCACCAGCGACGACGAGCAGGCCGTGTCCAGCGTGACCGCCGGCCCCTCCAGCCCGAGGGTGTACGCGATCCGGCCCGACGCCACGCTCGTGGTGGTGCCGGTCAGCAGGTAGCCCTCGTACGATCGGGCCTGCTCGTGGGTGCGCGGGCCGTAGTCCTGCGCGATCACGCCGGTGAAGACCCCGACGGTGGTCCCGGCCAGCCGGGTCGGGTCGAGCCCGGCCGCCTCGAACGCCTCCCAGCTCGTCTCCAGCAGCAACCGGTGCTGCGGATCCATGGTGAGCGCCTCGCGCGGGTTGATCCCGAAGAAGTCCGCGTCGAACCCGCCCGGGTCGGACAGGAACGCCGACTCCCGGACGTAGATCCGGCCGGCCTGGTCCGGGTCGGGGTCGTAGAAGTCGTCGACGTGCCAGCCCCGGTCCGTCGGGAAGGGACCGACCGCGTCGCCGCCCGCGACGAGCAGCCGCCACAGGTCGTCCGGGGTACGCACCCCACCCGGGTAGCGGCAGGCCATCCCGACGACGGCGATGGGCTCCTGCCGGCGTGACTCGATCGCCTGCAGCCGCTGCCGCGTGCTGTGCAGGTCCGCGGTCACCCGCTTCAGGTAGTCGCGGAGCTTTTCCTCGTTGGACATGTGGGGCCCCTCGCGGCGGTCGGTGGTCACAGTTCGTTGTCGATGAAGGCGAAGAGGTCGTCGTCGCTGGCCGCGGCGAGCTGCTCGGCAACCACCTCGGGGGCATCGGCGCGCGGCGCGTCGGCCTCCTCGAGCCGGGCCAGCAGGTGCTGCAGCCGGGCGGCCAGCCGGCCCCGCGACTCCCCGTCGCCGGAGATGTCGTCGAGCCGGCGCTCGGCCTGCTCCAGCTCCGCCAGCAGCGCGTCGACCGGCGACGCCTCGGCGGGCGCGAGCTGCTGGCGTAGGTACTCGGCCAGCACCTCGGTGGTGGGGTAGTCGAAGACCACCGTGGCGGGCAGCCGCAGCCCGGTCGAGCCGTTGAGCCGGTTGCGCAGCTCCACCGCGGTGAGCGAGTCGAAGCCCAGTTCCTTGAACGCCCGGCCCTCGTCGATCCCGTCCGGGGAGGCGTGCCCCAGCACCGTGGCCACCTGCGCGCGGACCAGCCCGCGTAGCTGCTCGTGCTGGTCCTCCCGGGACAGTCCGGCCAGCCGCCGGCCCCAGCCGTCGACTCCGCCGTCGGCGGACGCCTCGGCCCCGGTGACGGCGCGCCGCGTGGCCGGGCGGACCAGGCCGCGCAGGACCGCCGGCAGCGCCTCCGGGTCGGTGCCCAGCGCGCGTACGTCCAGCCGGGTCGGCACGACGTGCGGCAGGGCCAGCGCCCGGGCCGCGTCGAACAGCGCCAGCCCCAGGTCGGTGGGGATCGGACTGACCCCCGAGCGGGCCATCCGCACCAGGTCCGCCTGGCCGAGGTGGCCGGTCATGGTGCTGGTCTGCGCCCAGAGGCCCCAGCCCAGGGCGGTGGCGGGGCGGCCCTGCCCGTGCCGGCGTACGGCGAGCGCGTCGAGGAACGCGTTGGCCGCCGCGTAGCTGCCCTGCCCGGGGGTGCCGAGGGTGCCGGCGGCCGAGGAGAAGAGCACGAACTCGGCCAGGTCGAGCCCGCTGGTCAGCTCGTGCAGGTGCCAGGCCGCGTCCACCTTCGGGCGCAGCACGGCGTCGACCCGTTCCGGGGTGAGTGCGGCGAGCAGGCCGTCGTCGATCACGCCCGCGGCGTGCACCACCATGGTCAGCGGATGCTCGGCGGGCACCTCGTCCAGCAGCGCCGCCAGCGCGTCCCGGTCGGCGGCGTCGCAGGCCGCCACGGTCACCCGGGCGCCCAGCGAGGTCAACTCCTCGCGCAGCTCCGCCGCGCCCGGCGCGGCCGCCCCGGTGCGGCTGGTCAGCAGCAGGTTCGTCAGCCCGTGCGTGGTGACCAGGTGCCGGGCCAGGTGCCCGCCGAGGACGCCGGTGCCGCCCGTGATCAGCACGGTGCCCGCCGGGTCCGGCTGCGGCGGCATGCTCAGCACGACCTTGCCGACGTGCTGGGCGGTGCTCAGGTAGCGCAGCGCCTCCGGCGCCCGGCGGATGTCCCAGACGGTGACCGGCGGCGGCCGCAGCGCACCGCTGTCGAAGAGCGCGGCGAGCGTGGCCAGCATCTCCTGCACCCGGTCCGGGCCGGGGTCCATGATGTCGAACGCCTGGTAGAACACGCCGGGGTGGGCGGCCGCGACGTCGTCGGCGGAGCGGATGTCGGTCTTGCCCATCTCGATGAACCGGCCGCCGGTGCCGAGCAACCGCAGCGACGCGTCGATGAACTCGTGGGCGAGGGCGTTGAGCACCACGTCCACCCCGCGACCGCCGGTCGCGGCGCGGATCTGCTCCTCGAAGTCGAGGGTGCGGCTGGAGGCGATGTGCCGCTCGTCGAGGCCCTGCTCGCGCAGCGCGTCCCACTTCGGCGGGCTGGCGGTGCCGTAGACCTCGACACCCCAGTGCCGGGCCAGTTGCAGGGCGGCCATGCCGACGCCACCGGAGGCGGCGTGCAGCAGCAGGGTCTCGCCCGGCTGGATCCGGGCCAGGTCGGCGAGCCCGTGGTACGCGGTCAGGAACACCACCGGCACCGCGGCCGCCTCGACGAACGACCACCCGGCCGGCATCCGCGTGATCAACCGGTGATCGGCCAGCGCCAGCGGACCGATGCCACTGATCATCAGACCCATCACCCGGTCGCCGACGGCCACCGTGGTGACGTCCGGCGCCACCTCGACCACCACCCCGGACGCCTCGCCCATCACCGGGCGGGTGTCGGTGGTGACCATGCCCAGCGCGAGCAGCGCGTCCCGGAAGTTCAGGCCGGCGGCCCGCACGGCGACGCGTACCTGCCCGGCGGCCAGCGGCTGCCCGGCCTCGTCGTGCGGCACCACGGCGAGGCTGTCCAGCGTGCCGGAGCCGGTCAGGACCAGCCGCCACAGCTCGTCCCCGTCGGGCAGGGCGAGCATGCCCTCGGTGCCGGCGTGCGCCAGCCGTGGCGCGTGGACGGCGCCCCGGCGGATGGCGAGCTGCGGCTCCCCGGTGGCCAGCGCGGCGGCCAGCGCGGGCGCGGACGCCGCGTGCCCGTCCAGGTCGACCAGGACCAACCGGTCCGGGTGCTCCGCCTGGGCGGTCTTCAGCAGGCCCCAGACCGCCGCCGCGGCCAGGGCCGCCGCGGTGTCGCCGGGCCGGGCCGCCACCGCGTCCCGGGTCAGCACCACCAGCCGCGACCCGGCCAGCTCCGGCGCGGACAGCCACGCCCGCACCAGGTCCAGCGCCCGGTGCGTCGCAGCCCGGGCCAGCTCGGCGCCGGGCGCGCCGTCGGCGTCCGCGACCACCAGGACCGCTTCGGGTACGTCGGCGCCGCCGTCCAGCGCCGTGGTCAGCGCCGCCAGATCCGGGTACGCCTCGACCGGCGCCCCGAGCCCGGGCGGCACCGCCCCGAGGGCCGCCCAGCGCGGCGCGGAGACCTCGGGCAGGTCGGTGACCGGCACCCAGTCGAGCCGGAACAGGCTGTCCCGGACCGCCCGGTCGCCGCCGAGCTGCCCGGCGGGCAGCGGCCGTACGGTCAGGGCGTCGACCGTGACGACGGGGTTGCCGGCCGGGTCGGTGGCGGACAGCCGGAGGGTGTCGTCGCCGGCCGGTTCGAGCCGTACCCGCAGCTGCCGGGCGCCCACGGCGTGCAGGGCGACCCCGGCCCAGGCGAACGGCAGCCGGATGCCGTCGGCGCCGCCGGCGAGGGCCATCGGGTGCAGGGCGGCGTCGAGCAGCGCCGGGTGGATGCCGTGACCGCCGGTGGGCACCTCGTCGGGCAGGTGGATCTCCGCGTACAGGGTGTCGCCGTCCCGCCAGACCGCCCGGACGCCCTGGAAGGCGGGGCCGTAGTGCAGGCCGGTGGCGATGAGGCTGTCGTAGAGGGCGTCGGTGGCGACCTGGCTCGCGCCCGGCGGCGGCCAGGCGGCGGGGTCGCCGTCGGCCGGGGCGGGCCCGGCGGTGCTGAGGGTGCCGGTGGCGTGCCGGGTCCAGGAGTCGTCCTGGGCCGGCCGGGTGTGCACGGCGATGCTTCGTCGCCCGTCCTGGTCGGGCCCGACCTCGACGTGCAGGTGCAGGTCGCTGTCGGGGTCGAGGGTGAGCGGCGCCTCGATGGTGAGGTCGTCGAGGTGGGGGTGTCCGGTGTGGTGGCCGGCGTGCAGGGCGAGGTCGACGTAGGCGGTGCCGGGCAGCAGGACGGTGCCGGTGACGGCGTGGTCGGCGAGCCAGGGTTGGGTGGTGGGGGTGAGCCGGCCGGTGAACAGGTGGCCCTGCTGGTCGGGCAGGTCGATGGCGGCGGCCAGCAGCGGATGCTCGGTCCGGGTCTGGCCGAGGTCACTGGCCTGGCTGATGGTCGGCGGCGCCTGGAGCCAGTAGCTGTGCCGCTGGAACGCGTAGGTGGGCAGCTCGGCCGGCGGGACCGCGGCGGTCAGCAGCGGTCGCCAGTCGACGGGTAGGCCGTGGGTGTGCGCGGTGGCCAGGGCGGTGGCGAGCTGGTCGGTGCTGTCCCGGCGCATGCTGGCCACGGCGACGATGTGCCGCTGGTCGGCGGTGTCCTCGATCGGCTGGATGAGCACCGGGTGCGGGCTGACCTCGATGAAGGTGGTGTGGCCGTCGCGGAGCAGCGCTTCGGTGGCGGTCTGGAACTGCACGGGGTGGCGGAGGTTGTCGTACCAGTAGTCGGCGGTGAGGGTCTGGGTCTCGATCCGGTCGCCGGTGTAGGTGGAGTAGAACGCGACGTCGGTTGCGGTCGGGGTGATGCCGTCGAGGGCGGTGTGGATCTGGTCGTGGAGGGCTTCGACGTGGGGGGTGTGGGAGGCGTAGCCGACCGGGAGCACCCGGGCGGGGATGTCGCGGTCCTTGCAGTGGGCGACGACGGCGGCGACGGCGTCGGGGTCGCCGGCGATGACGGTGGCGTTGGGCCCGTTGACGGTGGCGATGTAGGCCCGGGGGGTGCCGGTGTCGGTGGTGGGCTGCTCGGCGTCGCTTGAGGTTGGCTCGGCGGCGTGCAGCGTGTGGAGGAGTTCGGTGACCTGGTCGGCGGGTAGGGCGAGGGAGGCCATGTCGCCGTGCCCGATCAGCCCGCGCAGGGCCTGGGCCCGTAGCGCGACGATCTTCGCGGCGTCGTCCAATGACAGGGCGCCGGCGGCGTAGGCGGCGGCGATCTCGCCCTGGGAGTGGCCGATGACGGCGTCGGGGGTGATGCCGTGGTGCCGCCACACTGCGGCCAGCCCGGTCATCACGGCGAACAGCACCGGCTGGACGACGTCGACGCGGGTGAGCCAGTCGGGGTTGTCGGCGTGCAGGACGGTGTGCAGGTCCCAGTCGACGTAGGGGCGTAGCGCGGTCGCGCAGGCGTCGAGGTGGGCGGCGAAGACGGGACTGTGTTGGGTGAGTTCGCGGCCCATGCCGAGCCACTGTCCGCCCTGGCCGGGGAAGACGAACACGGTCCGGCCGCCGTGGGCGGCGGTGTGCTGGAGCAGGGCGGGGTGCGGGCGGTCCTCGGCCAGGGCCCGCAGCGCGTCGATCGGGTCGGCACCGGGCAGCACCGCCGCCCGCTGGGCGAACGCGGCCCGCCCGGTGACCAGCGCCGCCGCGACCGCCGCCGGCTCGACCTCCGGGTGGCCCTGCGCGTACGCCATCAGGCGGGCCGCCTGATCGCGCAGCGCGGCCGGGGTCTTCGCGGAGAGCAACCACGGCAGCGGCACGGCCGGCGAGGTGCGGTCAGGGCCGGTGGCCACGGCGGTCGTGGTGTCCCCGTCCGCCGCCAGCGGGTCGGGGCCCGCCTCGGCCGGCGGCCGGTCACCCGCCGGGGCCTGCTCGATGATCACGTGGGCGTTGGTGCCGCTGATCCCGAACGACGACACGCCGGCCCGGCGCGGGTGACCGGTGTCCGGCCAGGGTTGGGCGTCGGTGAGCAGGGCGACCGCGCCGGCCGTCCAGTCGATCCGGCTGCTCGGCCGCTCGGCGTGCAGGGTCTTCGGCAGTACGCCGTGGCGGATGGCCTGGACCATCTTGATGATGCCGGCGACGCCGGCGGCGGCCTGGGTGTGCCCGATGTTGGACTTGATCGAGCCGAGCCACAGTGGCTCTGCGCGGTCCTGTCCGTAGGTGGCGAGCAGGGCCTGGGCCTCGATGGGGTCGCCGAGGCTGGTGCCGGTGCCGTGGGCTTCGACGGCGTCGACGTCGGTGGGAGTCAGTCGGGCGTTGGTGAGGGCTTGGTGGATGACGCGTTGCTGGGCGGGGCCGTTGGGGGCGGTGAGGCCGTTGCTGGCGCCGTCCTGGTTGACCGCCGAGCCGCGGATGACGGCGAGGATGTGGTGGCCGTTGCGGCGGGCGTCGGCGAGGCGTTCCAGCAGGATGAGCCCGGCGCCCTCGCCCCAGCCGGTGCCGTCCGCGCCCTCGGCGAAGGACTTGCAGCGGCCGTCGGCCGACAGGCCCCGCTGCCGAGCGAACTCGACGAACGTGCCCGGGGTGGCCATCACCGTGACCCCGCCGGCCAGCGCGAGGGTGCACTCCCCGTTGCGCAGCGACTGGATCGCGAGGTGGGTGGCGACCAGCGACGACGAGCAGGCCGTGTCCAGGGTGACCGCCGGCCCCTGCAACCCGAGCGTGTACGCCAGGCGGCCGGAGGCCACGCTGCCGGCGCTGCCGTTACCCAGATAGCCCTCGAATCCCTCCGGCACCTGCTGGAACCGGGTCGCGTAGTCGTTGTACATGACGCCGGTGAACACGCCGGTCGCGGTGGCGCGTAGCCGGTCGGGGTCGATGCCGGCGCGTTCGAGGGCTTCCCAGGCGGTTTCGAGCAGGAGTCGTTGTTGGGGGTCGGTGGCGGCGGCTTCGCGGGGGCTGATGCCGAAGAAGTCGTTGTCGAACTCGTCGGCATGGTGCAGGAACCCGCCGTGCCGGGCGTACGTGGTGCCGGCGTGGTCCGGGTCGGGGTGGTAGAGGCGGTCGAGGGGCCAGCCCCGGTTGGTGGGGAAGTCGCTGATCGCGTCCGTGCCGTCGGAGACCAGCCGCCACAGCTCGTCCGGGCTGGTCACGCCGCCGGGATAGCGGCAGGCCATCCCGATGATGGCGATCGGCTCGTCGGCGGCGCCGCCCGCCGCGGCGGTACGCGCCACCGTCCGGTCCTCGGTGGGCCGGAGCTGCCGGTGCAGGTGCTCGGCGAGGGCGTCGGCGGTGGGGTGGTCGAAGACCAGGGTGGCGGGCAGCCGCAGACCGGTGGCGGTGGCGAGCCGGTTACGCAGCTCCACGGCGGTGAGCGAGTCGAAGCCGAGGTCCTTGAAGGCCCGTCGCGGGTCGACCTGGTCACCGCCGCGGTGCCCCAGCACCCCGGCGATCTCGTCCCGGACCAGGTTGAGCAGCAGGCGTTCCCGCTCGGCGTCGGTGAGCGTGGTGAGCCGTTCCGCCAGCCCTCGGCCGCCGGCCGAGGCGTCCGCCGCCGTACGCCGGGCGACCTCGGGGTTGAGCCGGCGCAGCGCTGCCGGGGTGAGTCTGGCGGGGATGAGGGTGGGGTGGGTGGTGTGGAGGGCGGTGTCGAGGAGTCGTAGGGCGTCGGGGGTGGGGAGGGGGTGGATGCCGGCGTGGGTGAGGCGTTGTTGGTTGGTGGTGTCGAGGGTGGCGGTGATGGTGCTGGTGTGGGCCCAGAGTCCCCAGGCGAGGCTGGTGGCGGGGAGGCCGAGTGTGTGGCGGTGGTGGGCGAGGGCGTCGAGGTAGGTGTTGGCGGCGGCGTAGTTGGCTTGTCCGGGGCTGCCGAGGGTGCCGGCGGCGGAGGAGTAGAGGACGAATGCGGCCAGGGGGAGGTGGCGGGTGGCGCGGTGGAGGTGCCAGGCGGCGTCGACCTTGGGCCGCAGCACGCTGTGTACCTGGTCTGCGGTCATGGTGTGCAGGGTGGCGTCGTCGGTGGTGCCGGCGGTGTGGAAGACGGCGGTGAGGGGGTGTGCGTCCGGCACACCGCCGATGAGGGCGGTGACGGCGTCGGGGTCGGCGGTGTCGCAGGCGACCACGGTGACGGTGGCGCCCAGTTCGGTGAGCCGGTCGATCAACGGCGCGGCGTCGGGTGCGTCGGGGCCGCGGCGGCTGGCGAGTAGGAGGTGTCGGGTTTGGCCGGTGGTGGTGAGGTGTTCGGCGAGGAGCGCGCCGAGGGTGCCGGTGCCGCCGGTGATGAGCACCGTCCCCTCCGGGTCCAGCTCCGGTGCGGCGTCCGCCGGCGTGCCGAGCACGCGGGAGATCCGGGGCGCCAGCAGCGCACCGTCCCGGACGGCCAGCTGCGGCAGGCCCGTGGCGACCGCGGCCGCGACCAGGTCCTCCCCGGCGGTGTCGGCGTCGACCAGCACGATCCGGTCGGGGTTCTCCGACTGGGCGGAGCGGACCAGACCCCAGAGCGCGGCGCTGGGCAGGTCGATGTCCTCGCCGGCTCGGGTCGCCACCGCGCCCCGGGTCAGCACGACCAGGCGGCCGGTGGCGTACCGGTCGTCGGCGAGCCACCCGCGCAGCGCGGTGACCGCCTGCTCGGTGAGGTCGTGGGTGGCCGCGACGACGTCCTCGTCGCCGGCCGGCTCGACTCGGACCACCACCAGTTCCGCGCCGTCCGGGCCGGCCTCGGCCGTGAGGTCGGCCAGGTCCACGGTGGCCGGCAGCGGGCCGCCGGCGCGACCACCCGGTACGGCCACCCAGGCGACCCGGTGCAGGTCCCGGCTGCCGCCGGCGTCCCCGATCGCCGCCGGGCGGACGGTCAGCGCCGCGACGGTGACCACCTCGACGCCGGCCGGGTCGGTGGCGACGAGCCGGACGGTGTCCGTACCGGCGGCGCTGATCCGGACCCGCAGCGTGCTGGCGCCCGTGGCGTGCAGGGTGACCCCGGCCCAGGCGAACGGCAGGCGGACGCCGTCCCCGAGCGGCAGGAGGGCGAGCGGGTGCAGGGCCGCGTCGAACAGGGCCGGGTGGATGCCGTACCCCCGGCTGCTCAACTGCTCGGGCAGCACCACCTCGGCGTGGACGGTGTCGCCGTCCCGCCAGGCGGCGCGTACGCCCTGGAAGGCGGGCCCGTAGTCGACGCCGGCGTCGGCGAACGCGGCGTAGAGGGCGTCGACGTCGACGGGTTCCCCGGCCGGCGGCCGGGCGGCGGCCGGCAAGTCAGCGGCCGGGACGGTCCGGGAGAGGGCACCGGTGGCGTGCACGGTCCACTCGCTGTCGGGGTCGTCCTGGTCGCGGGAGCTGATGGTCAGCGGTGCCTGTCCCGATCCGTCCGAGGGGCCGACCTCGACGCGTAGGTGCCGGCCGGTGGTGGGGTCGAGGGTGAGGGGGGTTTCGATGGTGAGGTCGTGCAGGTGGGGGTGTGTGGTGTGGTGGCCGGCGTGTAGGGCGAGGTCGAGGTAGGCGGTGCCGGGGAGCAGGGTGGTGCCGGCGATGGTGTGGTCGGCAAGCCAGGGGTGGGTGGTGGTGGAGATCCGTCCGGTGAAGAGGTGCCCCTGGTCGTGAGGGAGTTCGATGGCGGCCGCCAGCAGGGGGTGTCCGGCGTTGGTGAGGCCGAGGTCGTGGGCGTCGCTGATGGTGGGGTCGGCGTGTAGCCAGTAGCGCTGGTGTTGCCAGGGGTAGGTGGGCAGCGGCACCGGCGGGGTCGGCCCGGCGGGGAGCAGTGGTGTCCAGTTGACGTCGATGCCGGTGGTGTGTGCGGTGGCCAGTGCGGTGAGCAGGGCGGTGGTGCCGTCCTGTCTGCGCTGTTGGGTGGGGATGGCGGTGGCGTCGGTGAGGGTTTCGCGGGTGAGGGTGCTCAGCGTGGCGTCGGGTCCGACCTCGAGGTAGTGGGTGACGCCGAGTTCGTGCAGGGTTTCGGTGCCGGCGGTGTAGTTGACGGTGTCGCGGATGTGGCGTGCCCAGTAGTCGGGGTCGGCGAGTTGCCGGTTGGTGGCGAGTTGTCCGGTCAGGTTGGACACGATGGGCAGGGCCGCCGGGTGGTAGGTGATCTGGGTGGCGGCCTCGCGGAAGTCGTCGAGGATCGCCTCGGTGTGCGCGGAGTGGAAGGCATGGGCGACGTGCAGTTTCCGGGCGCGGATGCCGTCGTCGGCCAGTTGGGCGGCGATGGTGTCGATGGTGTCGGTGTTGCCGGCCAGGACGAGTGAGGTGGGGCTGTTGTGCCCGGCGAGGCTCACCTGCGGGTGCGCGTCGAGGATCGGCTGTATCCGGTGCAGGGGTGCGGTGATGGCGAGCATGGCGCCGGTGGGCATGGTGTTCATGAGCCGGGCGCGGGTGGTGACCAGCTTGGCGGCGTCGGTGAGGTCCAGCACTCCGGCGATGTGGGCGGCGCTCAGTTCGCCGATGGAGTGCCCGATCAGGTAGTCGGGTCGGATCCCGAAGCTGTCGAGCAGCCGCACCATGGCGGTCTCCGCGGCGAACAGGGCTGGCTGGGTGTAGAGGGTCTGTCCGAGCAGGTCGGTGTGTGCGCCGGACATGACCTCGCGTAGTGGGTGGTCGAGGTGGACGTCGAGGGCCGTGCACACCTCGTCCAGCGCGGCCGCGTAGACCGGGAAGCGGGTGTAGAGGTCGGCGGTCATGCCGGGGTGTTGGGCGCCCTGCCCGGTGAACAGGAACGCCACCTTCCCGACCGTGCTCACCGCCCCCCGGACCAGGCCGGGGTGCGCCGCGCCGGCCGCAAGCGCCCGCAGCGCCGCGCTCAGCTCGCCGTCCGCCGCGCTCAGCTTGCCGTCCGCCGCGTTGAGCGCCGGCACGACCGCGGCCCGGTGGGCGAGGGCCGCCCGTCCCGTCGCCAGGGTGCGGGCCACCGCCGCCCGGTCCAGCGCCGGGTCCGCGTCGACCAGTTCGGCCAGCCGCGCCGCCTGCTCGCGCAGGGCCGCCGGGCTCTTCGCCGAGAGCAGCCACGGCAGCGGCGCGACCGGCTCGGCCGCCGGCCCGACCGGCCGCTCCGGCGCCTCCTCCAGGATCACGTGGGCGTTGGTGCCGCTGATGCCGAACGACGACACGCCGGCCCGGCGCGGCCGGTCCGGGCGTACCGGCCAGGGCCGCGCCTCGGCCAGCAGGGCGACCGCGCCCGCGTCCCAGTCGACGTGCCGGCTCGGCGTCTGCGCGTGCAGCGTCGGCGGCAGCGTGCCGTGCCGCAGCGCCTGGACCATCTTGATGATGCCGGCGACGCCGGCGGCGGCCTGGGTGTGCCCCAGGTTCGACTTGATCGACCCGAGCCACAGCGGCTCGTCGCGGTCCTGGCCGTAGGTGGCGAGCAGGGCCTGGGCCTCGATCGGGTCGCCGAGGGTGGTGCCGGTGCCGTGCGCTTCGACGGCGTCGACGTCGGCGGGGCTCAGCCGGGCGCTGGCCAGGGCCTGGCGGATGACCCGCTGTTGGGAGGGGCCGTTGGGGGCGGTGAGGCCGTTGCTGGCGCCGTCCTGGTTGACCGCCGAGCCGCGGATCACCGCGAGCACCGGGTGGCCGTTGCGGCGGGCGTCGGAGAGTCGCTCGAGCACCAGCAGGCCGGTGCCCTCGCTCCAGCCGGTGCCGTCGGCGGTGTCCGCGAACGACTTGCACCGCCCGTCGGGGGCGAGTCCGCGTTGCCGGGCGAACTCGACGAACGTGGTGGGCGTGGCCATCACGGTGGCCCCACCGGCCAGCGCCAGGGCGCACTCGCCGTGGCGCAGCGCCTGCATGGCCAGGTGGGTGGCGACCAGCGACGACGAGCAGGCGGTGTCCACGGTCACCGCCGGCCCCTCCAGCCCGAGGGTGTACGCCAGCCGCCCGGAGGCGATGCTGGGCGCGCTGCCGTTGCTGAGCTGGCCCTCGTAGCCGTCCGGGATGTGGTGCTGCAGCCGGGTGGCGTAGTCGTTGTACATGATGCCGGTGAACACGCCGGTGTCGCTCTGCCGCAGGCTCTGCGGGTTGATCCCGGCCGACTCCAGCGCCTCCCAGGCGGCCTCCAGCAGCAGCCGCTGCTGCGGGTCGGTCGCCGTGGCCTCGCGCGGGCTGACGTCGAAGAAGTCGGCGTCGAAGGCGTCGGCGTCGTGCAGGAAGCCGCCGTGGCGGGTGTACGTGGTGCCGGGGTGGTCGGGGTCGGGGTGGTGCAGCCGGTCGAGCTGCCAGCCCCGGTTGGTGGGGAACTCGCTGATCGCGTCGACGCCCTCGGCGACGAGCTGCCACAACTGCTCGGGCGAGGCGACCCCACCCGGGTAGCGGCAGGCCATCCCGACGATGGCGATGGGTTCGTCCACCGCGGCCGTGCTGACGACGGTCCGCCCGGCGGTGGGCGCGGCGGTGGGGTCGAGCTGGGTGAGCAGGTGGGTGGCGAGGGCTTCGGCGGTGGGGTGGTCGAAGATCAGCGTGGCGGGCAGCCGCAGGCCGGTGGCGGCGGTGAGCCGGTTGCGCAGGTCCACGGCGGTCAGCGAGTCGAACCCGAGGTCCTTGAACGCCCGCTGCGGCGCCACGCTCTCCGCGCCGGCGTGGCCCAGCACACCGGCGATCTCCGCCCGTACCAGGTCCAGCGTCAGCCGCAGCTGCTCCGGCGCCCCGAGCGTGGCCAGCCGGCCGGCCAGGTCCTGCGACGCGGCGGCGGTCGCGGCGTGGCGCCGGCTGCGGGCCGGCGACAGCCCGCGCAGCCCGCTCAGGCTGAGGTCCGCCGCGACCACGGCGGGTCGCCGCTGGTCGAGCGCCAGGTCGAGCAGGGTGAACGCCGCGTCGGTGGCCAGCGGGCGCAGGCCGGCCCGGCCGATCCGGGTCTGGTCGCCCCGGCCCAGCCCGGCGGTCATCCCGCTTTCCCGCGCCCACAGTCCCCAGGCCAGTGCGGTGGCCGGCAGTCCCTGCGCGGTGCGGTGGGCGGCCAGCGCGTCGAGGAAGGCGTTCGCGGCGGCGTAGTTGCCCTGCCCTGGGCTGCCGAGCGTGCCGGCGACCGAGGAGTAGAGCACGAACGCGGCCAGCGGCAGGTCGCGGGTGGCCCGGTGCAGGTGCCAGGCGCCGTCCACCTTGGGCCGGAGCACGGCGTGCAGCCGGTCCGGGGCGAGGGTGTGCAGGGTCGCGTCGTCGACCACGCCGGCGGTGTGGAAGACGGCGGTGAGGGGGTGCCCGGCGGGGATCCCGGCGAGCAGGGCGGTCACCGCCGCCGGGTCGGTGACGTCGCAGGCCGCCACGGTCACCTCGGCGCCGGCCTCGGCCAGCCGGTCGAGCAGGTCGCCGGCGCCGTCGCCGCCGCGCCGGCTGACCAGCAGCAGCCGCCGGGTGTGGCCGGCGCGTACCAGGTGTTCGGCCAGCAGCCCGCCCAGCGTGCCGGTGCCGCCGGTGATGAGCACCGTGCCGTCCGGGTCGAACGGCGGTGCTGCCGGCTCGGCCGGCGCCGCGAGCCGGGTCAGGTGCGGGGCCAGCAGTTCGCCGTCGCGGACGGCGAGCTGCGGTTGACCGGCGGCGGCCGCCGCGGCGAGCCGCTCGTCGCGGACCTCGTCGGTGTCGACGAGCAGGAACCGGTCCGGGTGCTCGGCCTGGGCGCTGCGGACCAGGCCCCACAGCGCCGCGCCGGCCAGGTCGGTCACCTCGTCGCCGGCCCGTGCCGCCACCGCGCCGCTGGTGACCACCACCAGGCGGGCCGCGGCGGACCGGTCGTCGGCGAGCCACCGCTGCAGCAGCCCCAGAACCTCCTCGACCCGCTGGTGGGTCGCGGACACCGGCTCGTCGCCGTCGCCGGTGGCGCGCAGCAGCACCGTCTCCGGCGCGGGCCGCTCGTCGTCGTCCAGCAGCGCGGCCAGCTCGGCGGGGGAGAGCAGGTCGCCGGTGGGCGCGGAAACCCCCGGCGGTACGGGGCTCCAGGCCACCTCGAGCAGCTGGCCGGCCCGGGCGCCGGTGACCTGTTCGGGTGCCGCCCGGACGGTCAGCGCGGCGACCGTCACCACCGCGGCGCCGGCCGGGTCGGTGGCGGTGAGCCGGACCGTGTCCGCGTCGACCCGGTGGAAGTCCACCCGCAGTGTCCGGGCGCCGGTGGCGTGCAGCCCGACGCCGGCCCAGGCGAACGGCAGCCGCACCTGGTCGTCGCCGGTGAGAGCGATCGGGTGCAGCGCGGCGTCGAGCAGGGCGGGGTGCACGCCGTACCCGGCGGGGTCCACCTCGTCGGGGAGGGCGACCTCCGCGTACAGGTGGTCGCCGGCCCGCCAGGCGGCGCGCAGGCCGCGGAAGCTCGGCCCGTACCCGACCCCGGCGTCGTGCAGGCCGGGGTAGAAGTCGCTCAGCTCGACCGGGGTGGCGCCGGCCGGCGGCCACTGCGTCGCACCCGCGGTGGCCGCCGGCCCGATCGGGTTGAGGGTGCCGGTGGCGTGCCGGGTCCATGCGTCGTCCGAGCCGGCGGGCCGGGAGTGCACGGTGACGGATCGGGCCGTGCCGGCCGGCGCCACCTCCACCTGCAGGTCGAGCGCGCCCTGTCCGGGCAGGACGAGCGGCGCCTCGATGGTGAGGTCCGCCAGGTGCGGGTGTCCGGTGTGGTGGCCGGCGTGCAGGGCGAGGTCGACGAAGGCGGTGCCGGGCAGCAGGGGGGTGCCGGCGATGACGTGGTCGGCCAGCCACGGGTGGGTGGTGGTGGAGATCCGGCCGGTGAACAGGTGGGTGTCCTGGTGGGCCAGGGCGAGCGTCGCCCCCAGCAGCGGGTGTCCGGCGCCGGCCAGGCCGAGGTCGCCCGGCTCGGTCGCCGTCGTCCCGTGGTGCAGCCAGTAGCGCTGGTGCTGGAACGGGTACGTGGGCAGCGGCACCGGCGGGACCGGCCCGGCGGGGAGCAGCGGCGTCCAGTCGACGTCGACGCCGGTGGTGTGTGCGGTGGCGAGGGCGGTGAGCAGGGTTGCCGTTCCGTCGTGCCCGCGGTGTTGGGTGGCGATGGCGGTGCCGTCGGTGAGGGTCTCCTGGGTGAGGGTGCTCAGCGTGGCGTCGGGTCCGACCTCGATGAAGTGGGTGACGCCGAGTTCGTGCAGGGTTTCGGTGCCGGCGGCGTAGGACACCGTTTCGCGGATGTGTCGGGTCCAGTAGTCGGGGTCGGACAGTTGCTCGTCGGTGGCGATTTGTCCGGTCAGGTTCGACACGATCGGCAGGATGGCGGGCCGGTAGGTGACGCTTGCGGCGGCCTCGCGGAAGTCGTCGAGGATCGTCTCGGTGTGCGCGGAGTGGAAGGCGTGCGCGACGTGCAGTTTCCGGGCCCGCACGCCGTCGTCGGCCAGTTGGGCGGCGATGGCGTCGATGGTGTCGGTGTCGCCGGCGAGCACCAGTGAGGTGGGGCTGTTGTGTCCGGCCAGAGCCACGTCGGGATGGGCGTTCAGGATCGGCCGGATGCGGTCCAGGGGTGCGGTGACGGCGAGCATGGCGCCGGTGGGCATGGTGTTCATGAGCCGGGCCCGGGTGGTGACCAGCTTGGCGGCGTCGGGCAGGTCCAGGACGCCGGCGATGTGCGCGGCGCTCAGTTCCCCGATGGAGTGCCCGATCAGGTAGTCGGGTCGCACCCCGAAGCTGTCCAGCAGCCGCACCATGGCGGTCTCGGCGGCGAACAGGGCCGGCTGGGTGTAGAGGGTCTGCCCGAGCAGGTCGGTGTGCGCCCCGGACATGACCTCGCGTAGCGGGTGGTCCAGGTGGGGGTCGAGGGCCGCGCACACCTCATCCAGCGCGGTCGCGTAGACGGGGAAGCGGGCGGACAGGTCGGCGGTCATGCCGGGGTGCTGGGCGCCCTGGCCGGTGAACAGGAACGCCAGTTTCCCGTCCCGCACCGACCCCTGCACCAGGCCGGGGTGCGCCGCACCGGCCGCGAGGGCGTGCAGCGCGGCGATCAGGTCCGCCGTGGTGTGCGGTTCACCGTCCGGGTCGTCCACCGGCGGGATGATCGCCGCCCGGTGGTCGAACGCGGTCCGGGTGGTCGCCAGCGCGTGCGCGACCCGGGCCGGCGCCAGGTCCGGCCGCTCGTCCAGCACCTCCACCAGCCGGGCCGCCTGGTCGCGCAGCGCCCCGGGGGTACGCGCCGCCAGCAGCCACGGCATCGGCGCGGGCGCCTCCACCGGCGCCGCCGCTGGCGCGTCCGGTGCCTCCTCGATGATCAGGTGCGCGTTGGTGCCGCTGATGCCGAACGACGACACGCCCGCCCGGCGTGGCCGTTCCGCCCGGCGCGGCCACGGCCGTGGCTCGGTCAGCAGGGCCACCGAGCCGAGTTCCCAGTCGACCCGGCTGCTCGGCGTCGCGGCG
Organism: Micromonospora sp. NPDC049836; assembly: GCF_044465125.1. Classification (NCBI taxonomy): domain Bacteria; kingdom Bacillati; phylum Actinomycetota; class Actinomycetes; order Micromonosporales; family Micromonosporaceae; genus Micromonospora; species Micromonospora sp. NPDC049836. Next base: position 320,027 of record NZ_JBITLH010000002.1, on the reverse strand, counting down.
TGCAGGCTGGGCGGCAGCAGGTCGTGTTCCAGGGCGAGGACCAGCTTGATGATGCCGGCGACGCCCGCCGCCGCCTGGGTGTGCCCGATGTTCGACTTGATCGACCCCAGCCACAACGGCTCGGCCCGGTCCCGCCCGTACGTGGCGAGCAGCGCGTGCGCCTCGATCGGGTCGCCGAGCACCGTGCCCGTACCGTGCGCCTCCACCGCGTCCACCTCGGCCGGTGAGAGCCGGGCCGCGGCCAGGGCCTGCTGGATGACCCGCTGCTGCGCGGGCCCGTTCGGCGCGGTCAGCCCGTTGCTCGCGCCGTCCTGGTTCACCGCCGAGCCGCGGATCACCGCGAGCACCCGGTGCCCGTTGCGGCGGGCGTCGGAGAGCTTCTCCAGCACCACCAGCCCGGCGCCCTCGCCCCAGCCGGTGCCGTCCGCCTCGGCCGAGAACGACTTGCACCGCCCGTCCACGGCCAGGCCCCGCTGCCGGGCGAACTCCACGAAGATCTTCGGGGTGGCCATGATGGTCGCCCCGCCGACCAGGGCCAGCGAGCACTCGCCGCCGTGCAGGGCGCGGATCGCCAGGTGCGCCGCTACCAGCGACGAGGAACAGGCCGTGTCGATGGTGATCGCCGGCCCCTGCAACCCCAGCGCGTACGCGATCCGGCCGGACGCCACGCTGGTGGTGTTGCCGGTCAGCAGGTAGCCGGCCAGGTCGGCCGGGGGCGCCAGGGTGGCCGGGGCGTACTCCTGGGCGACCACGCCGGTGAACACGCCGGTCACGCTGCCCCGCACCGACGCCGGGTCGATGCCGGCGTGCTCGAGCGCCTCCCACGCGGTCTCCAGCAGCAGCCGCTGCTGCGGGTCGGTGGCCAGCGCCTCGCGCGGGCTGATCTGGAAGAAGTCGGCGTCGAACCGGTCGGCGCCGGCCAGGAACCCGCCGTGCCGGGTGTACGTGGTGCCCGGCTGGTCCGGGTCGGGCGAGTAGAGGGTGTCCAGCTGCCAGCCCCGGTCGGTGGGGAAGTCGCCCATCGCGTCGGTGCCGTCGGCGAGCAGCCGCCACAGCTGCTCCGGGCTGTCCGCGCCGGGGAACCGGCAGGCCATGCCGACGATGGCGATCGGCTCGTCGGCGCCGGCCGGGCCGGTGAGCGTCGCGACCGGGCCGGCCGGTTCGGCCCCGGCCAGCAGGGCGGCCAGGTGCTGGGCGAGCGCGGCCGGCGTCGGGTGGTCGAAGGCGAGGGTGGTGGGCAGCCGCAGCCCGGTCAGGGCGGCCAGCCGGTTGCGCAGTTCCACCGCGGTCAGCGACTCGAAGCCGAGGTCCTTGAACGGCTGCGCCGCGCCGATCTCCGCCGGGTCGCTGTGCCCGAGCACCACGGCGATCTCGGCGCGTACCACCTCGAGCAGCGCCTGCCGGCGGCCCGCCGGGTCCAGACCGGCCAGCCGCTCGCCCAGGTCGCTGCCGGCCGCCGCCGGCCCGGCCGGGGCGTCGGCGGTCGGGACCAGCGGGCGCAGCAGATCCGGCAGGTCGCCGCGGCCGGCCCGCTCGCGCAGCGCCGGCAGGTTCCACAGCGTCGCCACGACCTGCGGCAGCCCGCTGTCCAGTGCCGCGTCGAGCAGGGCGAGACCCTGCTCGTCGGTCAGCGGCAGCAGCCCCGACGCGGCGATCCGGGCGTGCTCGTCCGCCCCGAGGTGCCCGGTCATGCCGCTGGCCCGGGCCCAGAAACCCCAGGCCACGCTGGTGCCGGGCAGGCCGAGGGCGCGCCGACGGCGGGCCAGCGCGTCGAGGAAGGTGTTCGCGGCCGCGTAGTTGGCCTGCCCGGCGCCGCCGAGGGTGCCGGCGATCGACGAGTAGACCACGAAGGCGTCCAGTTCCAGCCCGGCGGTCGCCTCGTGCAGGTGCCAGGCCGCGTCGACCTTGGGGCGCAGCACGTCGTCTACCTGCTCGGCGGTCAGCGTGTGCAGCGCCGCGTCGCGCAGCACCCCGGCGGTGTGGAAGACCGCGGTGAGCCGCCGGCCCCGGGACGCCTCGGCGACCAGCGCCCGCACCGCCTCGCCGTCCGCGGTGTCGCAGCCGAGCACGCGTACCTCGGCCGCGCCGGCCGCGATGAGCCGGCCGACCAGTTCCTCCGCGCCGGGCGCCTCGGCGCCGCGTCGGCTGGCCAGCACCAGGTGCCGGGCCCGGCCGGTGGCCACCAGGTGCTCGGCGAGCAGCCCGCCGAGGGTGCCGGTGCCGCCGGTGATCAGCACCGTGCCGTCCGGGTCGAGCCCGGCCGGCGCGCCGGCCGAGGTGACCCGTTCGATCCGGGGCCGCAGCAGCCGGCCCTCGCGGAGCACCGCCTGCGCCGTGCCGGACTCCACGGCGATGCTGAGCAGCTCCCCGCTCGCCGGCGTGCCGTCGGTGTCGACCAGCGCGAACCGGTCCGGGTGTTCGGTCTGCGCGGAGCGCAGCGCACCCCAGACGGCCGCGCCGGCCAGGTCGGCCACGTCCTCGCCGTCGTGCGCGGCGACCGCGCCGCGGGTCAGCACCACCAGGCGGGTGTCGGCCAGGTCGGCGTTGCGGCACCAGGCGCCGACGACCCGGATCACCTCGGCCACCACCGCGTGCGTGGCGGCCACCACGTCGCCGTCCGCGCCGGGCGACCAGACCACCACGTCCGGCGCGTTCCACGGGGCGGCCAGCACCTCCTCGACCGCGCCGGTAGAGAAGACCTCCATGTCGTACGCGGCGGCGTGGTCGACCGGTTCCGCCGCCACCCAGACGAGCTGGTGCACCGGCGGCGCGCCCAGCGCGGCGGTGTTCAGCGGGCGGGTGTGCACGGCCGCCACGGTCAGCACCGGGCTGCCGTCGGCAGCGGTGAGCTGCAACGCGGTGCGGCTGCCCTCGGTGCGGGTGGTGCTGCGCAGGCCGCCGCCGGCGGTGCCGTGCAGGGTCACCCCGGTGAAGCTGAACGGGATGTCGATGCTGGTGCCGGCGGCCGGGGCGCTCGTCGTGGCCGCCGAGTGGATCGCGCTGTCCAGCACCGCCGGGTGGATGGCGTACCCGGTCGGGTCGAGGTCGGCGTGCCGGGTCAGCTCGGCGTACACGGTGCCGGTCCCGCCCTGCCAGGCCCGACCGATGTTGCGGAACGCCGGACCGTAGTCCAGCCCGGTGTCGCGCAGCGCCAGGTAGAACGGCGCGGTGTCGTACGCCTCGGCGCCGGCCGGCGGCCAGCCCGACGGCGGCGGCACGGGCGCCACGGCGGCGGTGCCGAGGGTGCCGGTGGCGTGCGCGGTCCACGGCCCGTCCGGCTCGTTCTCCGGCCGGGTGCTGATGGTGATCGTCCGCCGGCCGGACCGGTCCGCCGGCTGCACGTGGATCTGCAGGTGGACCGGCACCTCCGGGTCGAGGACGACCGGCGTCTGGATGGTCAGCTCCTCGACGTGCCGGTGTTCGGTCTGCGCGGCGGTGTGCAGGGCCAGTTCGAGCAGCGCGGCGCCCGGCAGGATCGGCCGCCCGTTGATGGTGTGCTGGGTGACCCAGCGGTGCTCCTCGACGGTGATCCGGCCGCTGGCCAGGTACGTCCCGTCCGGCGTGGTGACCGCCGCGCTGACCAGCGGGTGACTCGTGGAGGCCAGGCCGTGCAGGCTCGGCGCGCTGCCGCGCGGCGACCCGGTCAGCCAGTAGCGCTGGTGTTGGAAGGGATAGGTCGGCAGGGGCAGGTGTCGGGCCGGGACGGGGAGGTGCCAGTTGATGGTGAGGCCGTGGGTGTGGGCGGTGGCGAGGGCGTGCAGGAACTGGCGGTGGCTGTCGTGGTTTCGCCTCAGGGTGGCGAGGGCGTGGGGCTCGTCGACGCCGTCCCAGGCGTCGAAGGTTTGTTGCAGGGTGGGGGTGAGGATCGGGTGGGGGGTGGCTTCGATGTAGGTGTGGTGTCCGTCGGTGAGCAGGGCTTGGGTGGCGGTGTGCAGTTGGACGGGTTGGCGGAGGTTGTCGTACCAGTAGTCGGCGGTGAGGTGGCTAGTGTCGATCTCGGTGCCGGTGACGGTGGAGTAGAAGGCGGTCGTCGAGGTTTGGGGTGCGATGGCGCCGAGGGCGGTGAGGAGGGTGTCGTGGAGGGGTTCGATGTGGGGGGTGTGGGAGGCGTAGTTGACGGCGATGAGGCGGGCGCGGATGTCGCGGGCTTGCAGGTCGGTGACGAGGGTGTGGATCTGGTTGGGGTTGCCGGCGATGACGGTGGTGGTGGGGCTGTTGTGGGCGGCGATGTGCAGGTCGGTGTGGTTGTGGAGGAGGGGGGTGACTTGGTCGGGGGGTAGGGGGATGGAGGCCATGGTGCCGGTGCCGTGCAGGGTGGTGATGGCGGTGGCGCGGGCGGTGGTGATGGTGATGGCGTCGGTCAGGCTCAGTGCGCCGGCGTGGTAGGCGGCGGCGATTTCGCCTTGGGAGTGGCCGAGGACGGCGTCGGGGGTGATGCCGTGGTGGTGCCAGAGGGTGGCGAGGCCGGTCATGACGGCGAAGAGGGTGATCTGGGTGATGTCGTCGCGGTCGAGTTCCCGGCCGTGGCGCAGGGTGTCTTCGATGGACCAGTCGAGGCCGAGGTTGGCGAGTTCGGTGTCGCAGGCGTGGATGTGGTTGGCGAAGACGGGGTGGGTGAGCAGTTCCTTCGCCATGGCGGGGTGTTGGGAGCCTTGGCCGGCGAAGACGAGGGCGATGCGGCCGGGGTCGGTGGCGTGGCCGGTGATCAGGTCGGGGTGGGGTTGGTCGTCGGCGAGGTGGTGGAGCGCGTCGAGGGCGTGGGTGTGGTTGGTGGTGATGATGACGGCGCGGTGGTCGAGGTGGGCGCGTTGGTGGGCCAGCGCCCCGGCGAGGTCGGCGAGCGCGAGGTCGGGGTGGGCGGTCAGGTGCGCGGCGAGGGCGGCCGCCTGAGCCCGTAGCGCGGCTGCGGTCTTGGCCGACAGCAGCAGCGGCACGGGCACACCGCCTTCGGCAGCGACCTCCTGCTCGGCTCCGGTCTCGCTCACGGTTGCGGCCCGGGCTCTGTTCGTGCCTGCCGCTGCGCTCGTGGCCTCAACCTCGGCCCCGGCCCGGGGCGTGGTGGCGTCGGTGGGTGCTTCTTCGAGGATGAGGTGGGCGTTGGTGCCGGAGAGGCCGAAGGAGGAGATGCCGGCGCGGCGGGGTCGGTCGGGGTGTTGTGGCCAGGGTTGGGCTTCGGTGAGTAGGGCGACGGCGGTGGGGTCCCAGGTGACGTGGCTGCTGGGGGTGTCGATGTGCAGGGTTTTGGGGAGTAGGTCGTGGTGTAGGGCTTGGATCATTTTGATGATGGCGGCGACGCCGGCGGCGGCTTGGGTGTGGCCGAGGTTGGATTTGATGGAGCCGAGCCAGAGGGGTTGGTGGTGGCGGTGGCGGCCGTAGGTGGCGTGGAGGGCTTGGGCTTCGATGGGGTCGCCGAGGGTGGTGCCGGTGCCGTGGGCTTCGACGGCGTCGATGTCGGTGGGGGTGAGGCCGGCGTTGGTGAGGGCGTGGCGGATGACGCGTTGTTGGGCGGGTCCGTTGGGGGCGGTGAGTTGGCTGCTGGCGCCGTCCTGGTTGATGGCGGATCCGGCGATGACGGCGTGGATGGGCAGGTGGTGTTGTTGGGCGTGGGACAGGCGGGTGAGCAGGAGCAGGCCGACGCCTTCGCCCCAGACGGTGCCGTCGGCCGAGTCCGCGAACGCCCGGCACCGGCCACTCGGGGAGAGCGCCCGCTGCCGACTGAACTGGGTGAACGCCTTCGGCGTGGCCATCACCGTGGCACCGCCGGCCAGGGCCATCTCGCACTCGCCCTTGCGCAGCGACTGCGCCGCCAGGTGCACGGAGACCAGCGAGGATGAGCAGGCGGTGTCCACGGTGATCGCCGGCCCTTCGAGGCCGAACGTGTAGGCCACCCGGCCGGAGGCGATGCTCGGCGCGCTGCCGCTGCCGATCAGCCCTTCGAAGCCGGCCGGCGGCGCGTGCTCCAGCCGGGAGGCGTAGTCGTCGTACATGACGCCGACGAAGACGCCGGTGCTGCTGCCGCGTACCGCCGTGGGGTCGAGGCCGGCCCGCTCGAACGCCTCCCAGGCGGTCTCGAGCAGCAGCCGCTGCTGCGGGTCGGCCGCGAGCGCCTCGCGCGGGTTGAGCCCGAACGGCGCCGGGTCGAAGAGGGTGGCGTCGTGCAGGAAACCGCCCTCGCGCACGTAGGTGTGGCCGGCCGCGTCCGGGTCCGGGTCGTACAACGCCGCCACGTCCCAGCCCCGATCCGTCGGGAACTCCGAGATCGCGTCCCGCCCCTCGGCCAGCAGCCGCCACAACTCCTCCGGCGACCGCACCCCACCGGGCAACCGGCACGCCATGCCGACCACCGCGATCGGCTCCCGCGCCACCGCCTCCACATCGACCAGACGCTGCCGCGTCTGCTGCAGCTCGGCGGTGGCCCGCTTCAGGTATTCGCGCAGCTTGGCTTCGTTGCTCATGGTGTCAAACCCCTAAAGCCCGTTGTCGATGAGGCTGAAGATCTCGTCGTCGGTCGCCGCGTCCAGATCGGTGCCGGCGGGCCCGCCGTTGGTCGCCTGCTGCGGCGTGCCGGTGAGCCGGCCGAGCAGGTCCTGGAGCCGGGCCACCACGTCGCGGTGGTGGTCGGTGTCGGTGGGCAGCTCGTCGGCGGCGGTGGCCAGCCGGTCGAGTTCGGTCAGCAGCGGCGCGAACACCGCGGCCGGGTCCGGCGCCAGTTCCGCCTTGAGGTGGTCGACCAGCGCGATCGGCGTCGGATGGTCGAAGACCAGGGTGGTGGGCAGGTGCAGCCCGGTGGCGGCGCTGAGCCGGTTACGCAGCTCGACCGCGGTCAGCGAGTCGAATCCCATCTCGATGAAGCCGCGCCGCAGCTGCACCGTCGCCGGGGTGGCGTGCCCGAGCACGCCGGCCACCTGCTGGCGTACCAGGTCGAGCAGGAAGCGGTCGCGCTGCGGGCCGGGCAGCGCGGCCAGCTGGCCGGCCCCGGCGGGCGCCGGCGCGCCGGCGGCCGGACGCCGCGCGGGCGTGCGGACCAGCCCGCGGAGCACCGCCGGCACGTCCGGGCCGCGCAGCGCGCCCAGGTCCAACCCGACGGGTACGACCAGCGCCTGCTGCCGCGCCAGCGCCGCGTCCAGCGCCGCCAGCGCGGCGGCGGTGTCCAGCGGGCGGATGCCGGCGCGGGCCATCCGGGCCCGGTCGCCGTCGCCCAGCCCGCCGGTCATGCCGCTGGACTCCGCCCAGAGCCCCCAGGCGAGAGAGGTGCCGGGCAGGCCCCGGGCCCGCCGGTGCCCGGCCAGCGCGTCGAGGAACGTGTTGGCGGCGGCGTAGTTGGCCTGGCCGGCGCCGCCGAGGATGCCGGCGGCCGAGGAGTAGAGCACGAACGCGGCCAGCGGCAGCTCCCGGGTGGCCTGGTGCAGCTGCCACGCCGCGTCCACCTTCGGGGTGAGCACGGCGTGCAGCCGGTCCGGGGTGAGCGTGTCCAGCGTGGCGTCGTCGACCACCCCGGCGGTGTGGAAGACCGCGGTCAACGGGTGCCCGGGGTCGATCCCGGCGACCAGCGCGCGGACCGCCACCGGGTCGCCGAGGTCGCAGGCGGCCACCTCGACCTCCGCGCCCAGGGCGGCCAGCTGGGCGACGAGCTCCGGAACGCCGGGGGCGTCCGGCCCGCGCCGGCTGACCAGCAGCAGCCGCCGGACCCCGTACCGGTCGACCAGGTGGCCGGCGAGCAGCGCACCGAGGGTGCCGGTGCCGCCGGTGACCAGGACCGTGCCGGCCGGATCGAGGGTGACCGGCGGGGCGTCGGCGGCCGGGCCGCGGACCAGCCGCGGCACCCGGGCCACGCCGCCCCGGACCGCGAGCTGCGGCTCGCCCGCCGCGGCCGCGGCGTCGACCAGCGCCGGCAGGGCGGCGAGGGTGTCCGCGTCGTCGTCCTGGTCGAGCAGGAGCAGCCGGTCGGGGTGCTCGCTCTGCGCCGCCCGGACCAGGCCCCACAGCGCCGCGCCGGGCAGATCGGGTACGTCGTCGCCGTCCCCGACGGCGACCGCCCCACGGGTGAGCACCACCAGCCGGCCGCTGCCGTCGCCGAGCCAGCCGCGGACGGCCGCGAGCACCTGTTCGGCCGTCCGGTGCGTCCCGGCGGGCACGTCCCCGTCGATCGGGTCGGGCCGCAGCAGGACGGTGCCGGCCGGCGCGGTCCCGTCGGCGAGCGCCGCGAGCAGGGCGGCCGGGCCGAACGTCGGGTACGTGCCGGCCGCCGGGGCCGGGTCGGTGGCCAGCGGCACCCAGTCCAGCAGGTATCCCGGCGCCGGTTGCCCGGCGGTGCCGGCGAGGTCGGCGGGGAGCGGCCGGACGGCCAGCGAGGTGACGGTGAGCACCGGCCCACCGGCGGCGTCGACGGCGTCGAGGCTGATGCTCTCCGGGCCGGTGCGGCGCAGCCGGATCCGCAGCGACTCGCCGGCCGGGGCGTGCAGCCCGGCACCGGCCCAGGCGAACGGCAGCCAGGCGCGGACGCCGTCCACCGGGTCGAGGAAGGCCATGGTGTGCAGCGCCGCGTCGAGCAGCGCCGGGTGGACGCCGTACCCGCCGGTGTCGGTGCCCTCCGGCAGGCTCAGCTCGGCGTGGATGGTGTCGCCGGCACGCCAGGCCCGCTGCACGCCCTGGAACACCGGCCCGTAGTGCAGGCCGGAGGACGCCAGGTCGGCGTAGAGACCGTCCACGTCGACCTCGACGGCGCCGGCCGGCGGCCAGGCCGCTTCGGGGGCGGCCGGGCTGGGCGCGACGGCGCTCAGCGTGCCGGCGGCGTGCCGGGTCCAGTCGTCGTCGGTGCGGGCCGGGCGGGAGCGTACGGTCACCGGTCGCAGCCCGGCGTCGTTCACGGCGCCGACCTCGACCTGGAGCCGCACCGGGACGCCGGCGTCGAGCGCCAGCGGCGCCTCGATGGTCAACTCGTGCAGGTACGGGTGTCCGGTGTGCGCCCCCGCGTGCAGGGCGATGTCCACGAACGCGGTGCCGGGCAGCAGGTGTGCGGTGCCGACGGTGTGGTCCCCGAGCCACGGGTGCGACCCGGCGGAGAGCTGCGCGGTGAAGAGGTGGCCCTGCTCGTGGGGGAGTTCGATGGCGGCGCCCAGGAGCGGGTGCCCGGCACTGCTGAGGCCGAGGTCCTCGGCCTCACCGACGGTGGCGTCGGCGTGCAGCCAGTACCGCTGCTCCTGGAACGCGTAGGTGGGCAGCGGTTCCGCCGGGGCGGGGGCGGCGGGGAGCAGCGGTGCCCAGTCGACGCCGACGCCGCTGGTGTGTGCGGTGGCGAGTGCGGTGAGCAGAGCGGCCGTTCCGTCGTGTCCGCGCCGCTGGGTGGCGATGGCGGTGGCGTCGGTGACGGTTTCCTGGGTGAGGGTGCTCAGGGTGGCGTCGGGTCCGACCTCGAGGTAGTGGGTGACGCCGAGGGTGTGCAACGTTTCGGTGCCGGCGGCGTAGGACACCGTTTCGCGGATGTGCCGGGTCCAGTAGTCGGGGTCGGACAGTTGTTCGTCGGTGGCGACTTGTCCGGTCAGGTTCGACACGATGGGCAGGGTCGCGGGCCGGTAGGTGACGCTTGCGGCGGCCTCGCGGAAGTCGTCGAGGATCGTCTCGGTGTGTGCGGAGTGGAAGGCGTGCGCGACGTGCAGTTTGCGGGCGCGCACGCCGTCTTCGGCCAGTTGGGCGGCGATGGTGTCGATGGTGTCGGTGTCGCCGGCCAGGACGAGTGAGGTGGGGCTGTTGTGTCCGGCGAGGCTCACCTGCGGGTGGGCGTCGAGGAGTGGTTGCACCCGGTCGAGGGGTGCGGTGATGGCGAGCATGGCGCCGGTGGGCATGGTGTTCATGAGCCGGGCTCGGGTGGTGACCAGCTTGGCGGCGTCGGGCAGGTCCAGGACGCCGGCGATGTGCGCGGCGCTCAGTTCCCCGATGGAGTGCCCGATCAGGTAGTCGGGTCGCACCCTGAAGCTGTCCAGCAGCCGCACCATGGCGACCTCGGCGGCGAACAGGGCCGGCTGGGTGTAGAGGGTCTGCCCGAGCAGGTCGGTGTGTGCGCCGGACATGACCTCCCGCAGCGGGTGGTCCAGGTGGGGATCGAGGGCCGCACACACCTCGTCCAAAGCAGCTGCGTAGACGGGGAAGCGGGCGGACAGGTCGGCGGTCATGCCGGGGTGTTGGGCGCCCTGCCCGGTGAACAGGAACGCCACCTTCCCCGCGCCGGCCGGCGGCTCCTCGCCGCGCGCCCGGACGAGACCGGGGTGGGAGCCGCCGGTGGCCAGCGCGCGCAACGCGGCGATCAGGTCCGCCGCGGTGTGCGGCTCGTCGCCCGGCGTACCGGCCGGCGGCACGATCGCCGCGCGGTGGGCGAAGGTGGCCCGGGTGGTGGCGAGGGCGTGCGCCACGGCGGCCGGCTCCAGCTCCGGGTGCTCGTCCAGGTGCGAGGCCAGCCGGGCCGCCTGGGCGCGCAGCGCGGCCGGCGTCTTCGCCGACAGCAGCCACGGCAGCAGACCCGACGCCGGTTCGCCGGCCGCCGGTCGGGCCGCCCCGGCGGGTGCCTCCTCCAGGATGAGGTGGGCGTTGGTGCCGCTGATGCCGAACGACGACACCCCGGCCCGGCGCGGCCGGTCCGGGCGTACCGGCCAGGGCTGCGCCTGGGCCAGCAGGGCGACCTCGCCCGCCTCCCAGTCGACGTGGCTGCTCGGCGAGTCGGCGTGCAGGCTCGGCGGGAGCAACCGGTGCTGGAGCGCCAGCACCATCTTGATGATGCCGGCCACCCCGGCGGCGGCCTGGGTGTGCCCGATGTTCGACTTGATCGACCCGAGCCAGAGCGGTTCGTCGCGCTCCTGCCCGTACGTGGCCAGCAGCGCCTGGGCCTCGATCGGGTCGCCCAGGGTGGTACCCGTGCCGTGCGCCTCCACGGCATCCACCTCGGTCGGGGCCAGTCCGGCGTTGGCCAGGGCCTGGCGGATGACCCGCTGCTGGGACGGGCCGTTGGGGGCGGTGAGGCCGTTGCTGGCGCCGTCCTGGTTGACCGCCGAGCCGCGGATCACCGCGAGCACCGGGTGGCCGTTGCGGCGGGCGTCCGAGAGCCGCTCCAGCAGCAGCAGGCCGGCGCCCTCGGACAGGGCCGTGCCGTCGGCGCTGTCGGCGAAGGGCTTGCAGTGCCCGTCCGGGGCGAGCCCGCGCTGCCGGCTGAACTCCAGCAGCGAGTGCGGGGTCGCCATCACGCTGACACCGCCGGCCAGCGCGAGCGTGCACTCGCCGTTGCGCAGCGCCTGGATGGCCAGGTGGGTGGCGACCAGCGACGACGAGCAGGCGGTGTCCACCGTGATCGCCGGCCCTTCCAGGCCCAGCGTGTACGCCAGCCGCCCGGAGGCGACACTGGGCGCGCTGCCGTTGCCCAGGTAGCCCTCGTAGCCGTCCGGGGTGTGCTGCTGCAGCCGGCTGGCGTAGTCGTTGTACATGACCCCGGTGAAGACACCGGTCGGCGTGGTCTTCAGCGACGTCGGATCGATGCCGGCGCGCTCCAGCGCCTCCCAGGCGGTCTCCAGCAGCAGCCGCTGCTGCGGGTCGGTGGCCAGCGCCTCCCGAGGGCTGATCCCGAAGAACTCGGCGTCGAAGCGGTCCGCGTCGTGCAGGAACCCGGCGATCCGGGTGTAGACGGTGCCCGCGTGGTCCGGGTCGGGGTCGTACAGGCCGTCCAGGTCCCAGCCGCGGTTGGTGGGGAAGGCGGACATCGCGTCCCCGCGCTCCACCAACAGTCGCCACAGCTCCTGCGGGTCGCGTACCTCGCCGGGGAACCGGCAGGCCATCCCGACGATGGCGACCGGCTCGTCGACCGGCCGCGCCGCCGGCAGCGGGGCGTGGTCGGCCGCCGCCTGATCCGGCAGCAGCCGGACCAGCAGCTCACCCGCCAGGGCGTACGCGGTCGGGTGGTCGAAGATCAGGGTGGCCGGCAGCCGCAGCCCGGTGGCGGCGTTGAGCCGGTTGCGCAGCTCGACCGCGGTCAGCGAGTCGAAGCCCAGCTCCTTGAACGCCCGCTGCGGGTCGATCGTCTCCGGGACGCTGTGCCCGAGCACCGCCGCGATCTGGCTGCGGACCACCCCGAGCAGCAGCTCCCGGCGCCCGGCGTCGTCCAGCCCCGCCAGCCGCCCGGCCAACCCGGAGTCGCCGGCCGCGCCGGCCGCGGCCCGCGGCGCGACCGGCCGCACCAGCCCGCGCAGCAGCGCCGGGACCGGCCCGCCGCGCAGGCCGACAAGGTCCAGCCGCATCGGTACGGCGGTCGGCTCGCCGCCGGCCAGCGCGGTGTCGAGCAGGGTGTGGGCGTGGTCGGTGGGCATGGGTAGCAGGCCGGCGCGGGTGATGCGGGCCTGGTCGGTGTGGTCGAGGTGGCCGGTCATGCCGGTGGTTTGGGCCCAGTAGCCCCAGGCGAGGCTGGTGGCGGGGAGGTCTTGGTGGTGGCGGTGGTGGGCGAGGGCGTCGAGGTAGGTGTTGGCGGCGGCGTAGTGGGCTTGTCCGGGGCTGCCGAGGGTGCCGGCGGCGGAGGAGTAGAGGACGAATGCGGTGAGGGGGAGGTGGTGGGTGGCGTGGTGCAGGTGCCAGGCGGCGTCGACCTTGGGCCGGAGGACGGTGTGCACCTGGTCTGGGGTGAGGGTGTGTAGGGCGGCGTCGTCGAGGGTGCCGGCGGTGTGGAAGACGGCGGTGAGCGGGTGTGCGTCGGGGATACCGGCGATGAGGGCGTGCACCTGGTCGGGGTCGGCGGTGTCGCAGGCGACGATGGTGACGGTGGCGCCGAGTTGGGTGAGCCGGTCGACCAGGTCCGCGGCGTCGGGTGCGTCGGGGCCGCGGCGGCTGGCGAGTAGGAGGTGTCGGGCTTGGCCGGTGGTGGTGAGGTGTTCGGCGAGGAGGGCGCCGAGGGTGCCGGTGCCGCCGGTGATCAGCACCGTCCCGTCCGGATCCAGGGCGGCGGCCGGCCCCTCCGGCGTACCCACCTTGACCAGGCGCGGCACGAACAGCCGGCCGTCGCGGACGGCGAGCTGCGGCTCCCCGGCCGCCAGCGCCGCCCCCAGCGCGGCGGCACGCTCCGCGTCGACCAGCACGAACCGGTCCGGGTGCTCGACCTGGGCGCTGCGGACCAGCCCCCAGAGCGCCGACGCGGCCAGGTCGGTGACGTCCTCGTCCGGGCCGGTCGCGACCGCGCCCGAGGTCAGCACCACCAGCCGCGCGGCGCCGTGCCGCTCGTCGGCCAGCCACGCCTGGAGCGCGGCGGTGGTCCGGGCGACCAGGTCGTGCGTCGCCGCCGGACCGCCGTCGGTACCGCCGGCGGGGGCCACGATCACCAGCTCCGGGGTGGCGTCCGAGGCGAGCACGTCGGCGAGCCCGGCCAGATCGAGCACCGGCGGCACCCCCGTCGAGCCGGCCGGCGCGTCCAGCGGGGTCCAGCGGACCCGGTACAGCGGGTCGCCGCCACGCGGGCCGGCGGTGAGCCGGTTCCCGGCCAGCGGCCGGACGGTCAACGCGCCGATGGTCACCACCGGCTGGCCGGTCGGGTCGCTGGCGTGCACGGCCACGCTGTCCGGGCCGGTACGGCTCAGCCGCACCCGCAGCCGGGTCGCCCCGACGGCGTGCAGGCTGATCCCGCTCCACGCGAAGGGCAGCCGTACGCCCTCGTCGCCGCCGGTGAGCGCCATCGGGTGCAGGGCGGCGTCGAGGAGGGCGGGGTGGATGCCGTAGCCGGTGGTGTCCTGGTCGTCGGGGAGGTGGATTTCGGCGTAGCGGGTGTCGCCGTCGCGCCAGGCGGCGTGCACGCCCTGGAAGGTGGGTCCGTACTGCAGGCCCGTGCCGGCCAGGGTGGCGTAGAAGTCGGTGAGGTCGACGGGCGTCGCGCCGGCCGGCGGCCACTCCGTGCCGATGCCCGGGTCGCCGGCCGGGGCGGTGCCGGTGAGGGTGCCGGTGGCGTGCCGGGTCCAGGTGCCGCCCTGGTGGCTGTGCACGCTGACCGGGCGTCCCTCGCCCTGCTCGGGGCCCACCTCCACCCGCAGCTGCACGTCGCTGCCCGGGTCGAGGATCAGCGGGGTCTCGATGGTGAGGTCGTCGACGTGCGGGTACCCGGTGTGCTGGCCGGCGTGCAGGGCGAGGTCCACGAAGGCGGTGCCGGGCAGCAGCACGGTGCCGGTGACGGCGTGGTCGGCGAGCCAGGGTTGCCGGTCGAGGGTGAGCCGGCCGGTGAACAGGTGACCCTGCTGGTCGGGCAGCTCGATGGCGGCGGCCAGCAGCGGGTGCTCGGCCGGGGCCTGGCCGAGGTCGCTGGCCTGGCTGATGGTCGCCGGGGCGTGCAGCCAGTAGCGCTGGTGCTGGAAGGGGTAGGTGGGCAGGCCGACGGGTGCCGTCACGGCGGGCAGCAGCGGTCGCCAGTCCACCGGGAGGCCGTGGGTGTGCGCGGTGGCCAGGGCGGTGGCGAGCTGGTCGGTGGTGTCCCGGCGCATGCTGGCCACGGCGACGATGTGCCGCTGGTCGGCGGTGTCCTCGATGGGCTGGATCAGCACCGGGTGCGGGCTGACCTCGATGAAGGTGCTGTGGCCGTCGCGGAGCAGCGCCTCGGTGGCGGTCTGGAACTGCACGGGGTGGCGGAGGTTGTCGTACCAGTAGTCGGCGGTGAGGGTCTGGGTCTCGATCCGGTCGCCGGTGTAGGTCGAGTAGAACGCCACATCGGTGGCGGTGGGTTGGACGCCGTCGAGTGCGGTGTGGATGTCGTCGCGCAGCGCTTCGACGTGGGGGGTGTGGGAGGCGTAGCCGACCGGCAGGACGCGGGCGGGGATGTCGCGGTCCTTGCAGTGGGCGACGGCTGCGGCGACGGCGTCGGGGTCGCCGGCGATGACGGTGGCGTTCGGCCCGTTGACGGTCGCGATGTAGGCCCGGGGGGTGTCGGTGGTGGGCTGCTCGGCGTCGCTCGAGGTCGGCTCGGCGGCGTGCAGTGTGTGGAGGAGTTCGGTGACCTGGTCGGCGGGTAGGGCGAGGGAGGCCATGTCACCATGCCCGATCAGCGCCCGAAGTGCCTGGGCGCGCAGTGCGACGACCTTGGCGGCGTCGTCCAACGACAGGGCGCCGGCGGCATACGCGGCGGCGATCTCACCCTGGGAGTGGCCGATGACCGCGTCCGGGGCGATGCCGTGGTGCCGCCACACGGCGGCCAGCCCGGTCATCACGGCGAACAGCACCGGCTGGACGACGTCGACGCGGGTGAGCCAGTCCGGGTCGTCGTCGTGCAGGACGGTGTGCAGGTCCCAGTCCACGTAGGGGCGCAGCGCGGTCGCGCAGGCGTCGAGGTGCGCGGCGAAGACGTCGCTCTGCTGGGCGAGTTCGCGGCCCATGCCGAGCCACTGTCCACCCTGGCCGGGGAACACGAACACGGTCCGGCCGCCGTGGGCGGCGGTGTGCTGGAGCAGGGCGGGATGCGGCCGGTCCTCGGCGAGGGCTCGCAGCGCCTCGACCGGGTCCGGGCCGGGCAGCACGGCGGCCCGGTGCGCGAACACCGCCCGGGACGTGGCCAGCGCCGCCGCCAGCGTCCCCGAGGACAGGTCGGGCCGCGCGTCGACCAGCTCGGCCAGGCGGGCCGCCTGCGCGCGCAACGCGGCCGGCGCCTTCGCCGACAGCAGCCACGGCAGCGCCACCACCGGTTCACCGGCCGGCCCGGCCGGGGCCTCCGGCGCCTGCTCGAGGATGACGTGCGCGTTCGTGCCGCTGACCCCGAACGAGGAGACGCCCGCGCGTCGCGGCCGGCCGTGCTCCGGCCAGGGCCGCGCCTCGGTCAGCAGGGCCACCGCGCCGGCGGTCCAGTCCACGTGCGGGCTGGGCGCGTCCACGTGCAACGTCCGGGGCAGCGTGCCGTGCCGCAACGCCTGGACCATCTTGATGATGCCGGCCACGCCGGCGGCGGCCTGGGTGTGCCCGATGTTCGACTTGATCGACCCGAGCCACAACGGCTCCTCACGGTCCCGCCCGTACGTGGCCAGCAGCGCCTGCGCCTCGATCGGGTCACCGAGCACGGTGCCGGTGCCGTGCGCCTCCACGGCGTCCACGTCGGCCGGGTGCAGGCCGGCCGCGGCGAGGGCCTGGTGGATGAGGCGTTCCTGGGCCGGCCCGTTCGGCGCGGTGAGGCCGTTGCTGGCGCCGTCCTGGTTCACCGCGGAGCCGCGGATCACCGCGAGCACCGGGTGGCCGTGCCGCCGCGCGTCGGAGAGGCGTTCCAGCACCAGCAGGCCGACGCCCTCGCCCCAGCCGGTGCCGTCGGCGGTGGCCGCGAAGGACTTGCAGCGACCGTTCGGCGCCAGCCCGCGCTGCCGGCTGAACTCGATGAACGTGGTCGGGGTGGCCATCACCGTGACGCCGCCGGCCAGCGCCAGGGTGCACTCGCCCTTGCGCAGCGCCTGCATCGCCAGGTGGGTGGCGACCAGCGACGACGAGCAGGCGGTGTCGACGGTCAGCGCCGGCCCCTCCAACCCCAGGGTGTACGCGAGCCGCCCGGACGCCACGCTGCCGGCGCTGCCGTTGCCGAGGTAGCCCTCGTAGCCGGCGGGCACCTGGTGCTGCAGGCGGCTGGCGTAGTCGTTGTACATCACGCCGGTGAAGACACCGGTGAGGCTGGAGCGCAGGCCCTGCGGGTTGATGCCGGCCCGCTCCAGGGCCTCCCAGGCGGTCTCCAGCAGCAGCCGCTGCTGCGGGTCGGTGGCGGCCGCCTCGCGCGGGCTGATCCCGAAGAAGTCGGCGTCGAACTCGTCCGCGTCGTGCAGGAAACCGCCGTGCCGGGTGTACGCGGTGCCCGGGTGGTCCGGGTCCGGGTGGTACAGGCCGGCGAGGTCCCAGCCCCGGCCGGTGGGGAAGTCCCCGATCGCGTCGACGCCCTCGGCGACCAGCCGCCACAGCGCCTCCGGCGAGTCGACCCCGCCCGGGTAGCGGCATGCCATCCCGACGATGGCGATCGGCTCGTCCCGCGGCCCCTCGGCCACCGGGGCCGGCCGGGTGGCGGTCACCGCGTCGTCCGGCACGAGCCGGCCGCGCACGTAGGTGGCGAGCGCCTGCGCGGTCGGGTGGTCGAAGACCAGGGTGGCCGGCAGCCGCAGCCCGGTCACCGCGTTCAGCCGGTTACGCAGCTCCACGGCGGTGAGCGAGTCGAAGCCCAGGTCCTTGAAGGCCCGCTGGGGCTCGATCAGCTCCGGGCTGCCGTGCCCGAGCACGCCCGCCACCTGGGTGCGGACCAGGTCCAGCAGCAGCCGCTGCCGTTCGCCGTCGCCGAGCCCGGCGAGCCGGCCGGCGAGGCCGCTGTCCACGGCCGAGTCGGCCGCGGTGCGCCGGGCCGCGACGGTGCGGACCAGCCCGCGCAGCACGGCCGGTACGGTCTCCGCCCGGCGCAGCCCGGCGAGGTCGAGCAGCACCGGCACCGGCGCCGGGTCGTTCCCGGCGAGCGCGGCGTCCAGCATCCGCAGGGCGGGCGCGGTGTCCAGCGGCAGCACCCCGTCCCGGACCATCCGGGCCCGCTCGCCCGCGTCCAGGTGCCCGGTCATGCCGCTGGCCTCGGCCCAGAAGCCCCAGGCGATCGAGGTGCCGGCCAGCCCGTACGCGACCCGGTGCTGGGCGAGAGCGTCGAGGAAGGTGTTGCCGGCGGCGTAGTTGGCCTGCCCGGCGCTGCCGAGCACGCCCGCCGCGGAGGAGTAGAGCACGAAGGCGGCCAGGTCGAGGTCGAGGGTGGCCTGGTGCAGGTGCCAGGCGGCGTCGACCTTGGGGCGTAGCACGGTGTGGATCTGGTCGGCGGTGAGGGTGTGTACGGCGGCGTCGTCCAGCACACCGGCGGTGTGGAACACGGCGGTGAGGGGGTGCGCGGTGGGGATGGCGGCGACCAGTTCCGCGACGGCGTCGGGGTCTGCGGTGTCGCAGGCGGTGATGGTGGTGGTGGCGCCGAGGTCGGTGAGCCGGTTGATCAGGTCGGTGGTGCCGGGTGCGTCGGTGCCGCGGCGGCTGACCAGGAGTAGGTGTCGGGCGCGGCCGGTGCTGGCGAGGTGGGTGGCGAGCAGCGCGCCGAGGGTGCCGGTGCCGCCGGTGATCAGCACCGTGCCGTCCGGGTCGAGCGGCCGCCGCGCATCCGGGTCCGGCTGCCCGGCCCGGGCCAGCCGGGGCGCCAGCACCCGGCCGGCGCGTACCGCGAGCTGCGGCTCACCGGTCGCGACCGCCGCGCCGAGCGCGGCCACGCTGTCCGGGGTGCCGTCGGAGTCCACCAGGGTGAACCGGTCCGGGTGCTCGGACTGGGCGCAGCGCAGCAGTCCCCACAGCGCCGCCGCCGGAAGGTCGGTGACGTTCTCCGCCGGGTCGGTGCCGACCGCGTCACCGGTCAGCACGACCAGGCGGCTCGCGGCGCACCGCTCGTCGGCGAGCCAGTCCTGGACGAGGCGGGCGACCTGCTCGGTCTGCCGGTGGGTGGCGGCCACCACGTCGCCGCCGGCGGCGGGCACGGCGAGCACGACCAGCGGCGGCACGGGCACGTCACCGGCCAGCAGGCCGGCCAGCCCGGCGGCGTCGACCGGGTCAGGCAGTTCCGTCGGACCGCCGACCGGCACCGGCGTCCAGTCGAGCCGGTACAGCGGGTCGCCGCCGGTGGCTGCCGGAAGCTGACCGGCCGGCAGCGGCCGTACGGTGAGGGCGCCGATGGTGGCGACGGGCGCGCCGGTCGGGTCGGCGGCGGTGACCGTGACGGTGTCCGTGCCGTCGACGGTGAGGCGCACCCGCAGGGCCCGGGCCCCGGTGGCGTGCAGGCCCACCGCCGACCAGGCGAACGGGAGCCGGACGGTCTCCGCCCCGGCGGCCAGGGTGATCACGTGGAGGGCGGCGTCGAGCAGGGCGGGGTGGACGCCGTATCCGGCCTGGTCCACCTCGTCGGGCAGCCGCACCTCGGCCCAGAGGTCCTGCTCGCCGCGCCAGGCGCGGTGCAGGCCCTGGAAGGCCGGCCCGTAACCGAGGCCGGTGGCGGCCAGGTCGGGGTAGAACCCGTCGAGGTCGACCGGGGTGGCGCCGGCGGGCGGCCAGGCGGTCAGGTCGTCGGCCGGCGGCGGCGCCGTGGCGGCCAGCGTGCCGGTGGCGTGCCGCAGCCACTCGCCGTCCTGCCCGTCCCGGGAGCGGATGGTGACCGGCCGGTGGTCGGTGCCGTCGGGGGCGCCGACCTCGACCTGGACCTGGACCGGCCCGGTGCCGGCCAGGGTCAGCGGCGCCTCGATGGTCAGCTCGTCCAGGTACGGGTGTCCGGCGCGGTGGCCGGCGTGCAGGGCCAACTCGACGAACGCGGTGCCGGGCAGCAGGACGGTGCCGGTCACGGTGTGGTCGGCGATCCACGGCTGGCTGGTGGCGGTGAGCCGGCCGGTGAACAGGTGACCCTGCTGGTCGGGCAGGTCGATGGCGGCGGCCAGCAACGGGTGGTCCGCGCCGCCGAGGCCGAGGTCCGCCGGCTCACTCAGCGTGCCCGGCGTGGCCAGCCAGTAGCGCTGGTGCTGGAACGCGTACGTGGGCAGCGGCGCCGGCGGGGTCGCCGCGGGCAGCAGCGGCGTCCAGTCGACGGGCAGGCCGTGGGTGTGCGCGGTGGCCAGGGCGGTGACGAGTTGGTCGGTGGTGTCGCGGCGCATGCTGGCCAGCGCGACGATGTGCCGCTGGTCGGCGGTGTCCTCGATCGGCTGGATCAGCACCGGGTGCGGGCTGACCTCGATGAAGGTGGTGTGGCCGTCGCGCAGCAGCGCCTCGGTGGCGGTCTGGAACTGGACGGGGTGGCGGAGGTTGTCGTACCAGTAGTCGGCGGTCAGCTCTGTCGGGTCGATCCGGTCGCCGGTGAATGTCGAGTAGAACGCGACGTCGGTGGCGGTCGGGGTGACGCCTGCCAAGGCGGTGTGGATGTCCTCGCGGAGGGCTTCGACGTGGGGGGTGTGGGAGGCGTAGCCGACGGGCAGCACTCGGGCGGGGATGTCGCGGTCCTTGCAGTGGGCGACGGCTGCCGCGATGGCGTCGGGGTCGCCGGCGATGACGGTGGCGTTCGGCCCGTTGACCGTGGCGATGTACGCCCGGTCGTCGGTGCCGTTCAGGAGTTCGGTGACCTGGTCGGCGGGTAGGGCGAGGGAGGCCATGTCGCCGTGCCCGATCAGCGCTCGCAGGGCCTGGGCGCGTAGTGCGACGATCTTGGCGGCGTCGTCCAATGACAGGGCGCCGGCGGTGTAGGCGGCGGCGATCTCGCCTTGGGAGTGGCCGATGACGGCGTCGGGGGTGATGCCGTGGTGTCGCCACGCGGCGGCCAGCCCGGTCATCACGGCGAACAGGACCGGCTGGACGACGTCGACGCGGGTGAGCCAGTCGGGGTTGTCGTCGTGCAGGACGGTGTGCAGGTCCCAGTCCACGTGGGGCCGTAGCGCGGTCGCGCAGGCGTCGAGGTGCGCGGCGAAGACGGGACTGTGCTGGGCGAGTTCGCGGCCCATGCCGAGCCACTGTCCGCCCTGGCCGGGGAACACGAACGCCACCCGACCGCCGTGGGCGGCGCTGTGCTGGAGCAGGGCCGGGTGCGGCCGGTCCTCGGCCAGGGCCCGCAGCGCGTCGATCGGGTCGGCGCCGGGCAGCACCGCCGCCCGCTGTCCGAACGCGGTGCGGGTGGTGAGCAGGGCGGCGGCGACCGCGTTCGGGTCCAGGTCGGGGTGCTGGTCGAGGTGGCCGGCCAGGTTGCCGGCCTGGGCGCGCAGCGCGGCGGGCGTCTTCGCCGACAGCACCCACGGCAGCGCGACCGCCGAGCTCCCGGCCGTCGAGGCCGCCAAGCCCGCCGGCTCCCCGTCGGCCGTCGAGGCCGCCATGCCCGCCGGCACCTCGTCCGCCGCGGGCTTCCCGGACACCGGGAGCGGCACGGCCGCCGGGGTCTGCTCGATGATGAGGTGGGCGTTGGTGCCGCTGAGACCGAAGGAGGAGACCCCGGCCCGGCGGGGCCGGCCGTGCTCCGGCCACGGGGTGTTCTCGGTGAGCAGCGCCACGTCCCCGATCGACCAGTCCACATGCGAGCTGGGCGCGTCGGTGTGCAGGGTCTTCGGCAGCATGCCGTGGCGGATGGCCTGGACCATCTTGATGATGCCGGCGACGCCGGCGGCGGCCTGGGTGTGGCCGATGTTGGACTTGATCGAGCCGAGCCAGAGCGGCTGGTCGCGGTCCTGGCCGTAGGTGGCGAGCAGGGCCTGGGCCTCGATGGGGTCGCCGAGGGTGGTGCCGGTGCCGTGGGCTTCGACGGCGTCGACGTCGGCGGGGGTGAGCCCGGCGTTGGCCAGCGCCTGTTGGATGACCCGCTGCTGGGACGGTCCGTTGGGGGCGGTGAGTCCGTTGCTGGCGCCGTCCTGGTTGACCGCCGAGCCGCGGATCACCGCGAGCACCGGATGGCCGTTGCGGCGGGCGTCCGACAACCGCTCCAGCACCACCAGGCCGGCGCCCTCGCCCCAGCCGGTGCCGTCGGCGGCCTCGGCGAACGGCTTGCACCGCCCGTCCGGGGCAAGCCCGCGCTGCCGGCTGAACTCCACGAAGATGCCCGGGGTGGCCATGATGGTGGCCCCGCCGGCCAGCGCCAGGCTGCACTCGCCGTTGCGCAGCGCCTGCACGGCCAGGTGGGTGGCGACCAGCGACGACGAGCACGCGGTGTCCACCGTGATCGCCGGCCCGACCAGGCCCAGCGCGTACGCGATCCGGCCGGAGGCGACGCTGGTGGCGTTGCCGGCGAGCAGGAAGCCCTCCAGTTCCCGCGGCTTCTGCCCGGCGCGGGGCGCGTACTCCTGGGAGATGACGCCGGTGAAGACGCCGGTCGGGGTGGTCTTCAGGGTGGTCGGGTCGATGCCGGCCCGTTCGAGGGCCTCCCACGCGGTCTCCAGCAGCAGCCGCTGCTGCGGGTCGGTGGCCAGCGCCTCGCGCGGGCTGATCCCGAAGAAGTCGGCGTCGAACGCGTCCGCGTCGTGAACGAAGCCGCCCTCCCGGGCGTAGGTGCGGCCCGGCTGGTCCGGCCGGGGGTCGTAGAGCCCGTCGACGTCCCAGCCCCGCCCGGTCGGGAAGCCGCTGACCGTGTCCACCCCGTCGACCAGCAGCCGCCAGAGCTGCTCCGGGCTGTCCGCCTCGCCCGGGTACCGGCACGCCATGCCGACGATCGCGACCGGCTCGTCGGCGGCCGCGCTCCGCGTGGCCGGGGCCGCCGCCTCGGCCGCCCCGGTGCCGGCGACCTCGGCGCCGATCCGCTCGGCCAGCGCGGCCGGCGTCGGGTGGTCGAAGATGATCGTGGTGGGCAGCCGCAGCTCGGTCGCCGCGTTGAGCCGGTTGCGCAGCTCGACCGCGGTCAACGAGTCGAAGCCCAGGTCCTTGAACGCCCGGTCCGGGCCGATGCCGTCGACGCCGGCGTGCCCGAGCACCAGGGCGACCTGCGCGCGTACCAGGTCGAGCAGCAGCCGGGCCCGGTCGGCCTCGCCGAGAGCGGCGAGCTGCCGGCCCAGCGACGAGGTGGCCGGCCCGGTGGACCCGCCGGCCGAGCGCCGCCGCGGCGTCCGCACCAGGCCGCGCAGGATCGCCGGTACGCCGACCTCGGCGGCCTGGGTGCGCAGCCGGGCCAGGTCCAGCGTGGTCGGCACCAGCACCGGCCGGTCCTGGCCGAGCGCGGCGTCGAGCAGGGCGAGCGCGTGTTCGCTGGCCAGCGGCACCAGCCCGGTCCGGGCGATCCGCGCCTGGTCGGTGCGGTCGAGGTGGCCGGTGATGCCGCTGGTCTGCGCCCAGAAGCCCCAGGCCAGGGCGGTCGCCGGCAGGCCGTGCGCACGCCGGTGCTGGGCCAGCGCGTCGAGGTAGGTGTTGGCGGCGGCGTAGTTGCCCTGCCCGCCGGTGCCGAGCGTGCCGGCCACCGAGGAATAGAGCACGAACGCGGCCAGCGGCAGGTGGGCGGTGGCCGCGTGCAGGTGCCAGGCGGCGTCCACCTTGGGGCGCAGCACGGTGTGGATCTGGTCGGCGGTGAGGGTGTGTACGGCGGCGTCGTCGACCACGCCGGCGGTGTGGAAGACGGCGGTGAGGGGGTGCTCGTTGGGAATGGCGGCGATGAGGTCGGTGACGGCGTCGGGGTCGGCGGTGTCGCAGGCGGTGACGGTGGTGGTGGCGCCGAGGTCGGTGAGGCGGTTGATCAGGTCGGTGGTGCCGGGTGCGTCGGTGCCGCGGCGGCTGACCAGGAGCAGGTGTCGGGCGCGGCCGGTGCTGGCGAGGTGGGTGGCGAGCAGCGCGCCGAGGGTGCCGGTGCCGCCGGTGATCAGCACCGTGCCGTCCGGGGCCAGTCCGGCCGGGACCTCGGCCGGCGTACCGGCGCGGGCCAGCCGCGGCGCGAGGGCCGCGCCGTCGCGGAGGGCGAGCTGCGGCTCCCCGCCGGCCACGGCGGCGGGCAGCAGGTCGAGGCTGGCCGGTGCGCCGTCGTGGTCGACGATCACGATCCGGTCCGGGTGCTCGGACTGCGCCGACCGGAGCAGACCCCAGAGCGGGGCGACCGCCAGATCCTGGACATCCTCGTCGGGGCGGGTGCCGACCGCGCGTCGGGTGAGCACCACCAGCCGGGACTGCCCGGTCCGCCCGTCGGCGAGCCAGGCCGCGAGCAGCGCGGCGCCGCGCTCCACCACGGCGTGCGCGCCCGGCACGCCGGGCTCCGGCGCGGTCGGCGCCACCACCAGCACCTCGGGCACGGCGGCGTCGGTCCCGAGCAGCTCGACGGCCTCGTCGAGGGCGACGACCGGCCACGGTTCGGCGGTCGCCGCGCCGGTCGGCACCGGCACCCAGTCGACCTGGTACAGCGCGTCGTCCGCACGGGCCGGGGCCGGCGTGCCCCGCTCGACCGCGGTGAGGGTGAGCGCGTCGACCGTCACCACCGGCTCGCCGGCCGGGTCGGTCGCGTCGAGGCGGTACGTCCCCGCGTCGAGCCGGGTCAGCCGGACCCGCAGCTCGGCGGCCCCGCCGGCGGGCAGGGCGACACCGTGCCAGATCGACGCGGCCCGGGCGGTCGGCGCGGGGTCGGCGAGGGCTACCACGTGCAGCGTCGCGTCCAGCAGCGCGGGGTGGATGCCGTACCCGGCGGTGTCCACGTCGTCGGCGAGCCGGACCTCGGCGTACAGGTCCTCCCCGCGACGCCAGGCGGCGGTGAGGGCCTGGTACGCGGGCCCGCAGGCGAGCCCGGTGTCGGCGAGGTCGGTGTAGCAGGTCGCGGTGTCCAGCGGCACCGCGGCGGGCGGCGGCCACTCGGCCGGGCCCGGTTCCGGCTTCCCGGCGGGGGCGGCGGCGAGGAACCCGGCGGCCAGCTCGGTCCACCGGTCGGTGGCCCAGCCGTCGTCGGCGCCGTCGGCAGGCCGGGAGTGCACGGCCACCGGCCGGCGACCGTCCGGCCCGGCCGGCCCGACCTCCACCTGGAGGTGGACGGCGGCACCGGCGGCCAGCGTCAGCGGCGCCCGCACCTCGAGTCCCGCCAGGAACGGCAGGTCGACCTGCTCGCCGGCCTGCAGGACCAGCTCGACCAGGGCCGCCGCGGGCAGCAGCACCCGACCGTCGACCGTCTGGTCGGCCAGCCACGGGTGGGTGCCGGCGGCGAGGCGGCCGGTGAACAGGTAGCTGTCGTGGTGCGCCAGCCGGGTGGCGGCGGCGAGCATCGGGTGGGCGCTGGCGTGCAGGCCGACGGCGCTCACGTCGGCGCCACCGGTGGCGTGCAGCCAGAACCGCTGGTGCTGGAAGGGGTAGGTGGGCAGCGGCACCGGCGCGGGCGCGGGCACCGGGTGCAGCGGCGACCAGTCCACGGACAGGCCGCCGGCGTGCAGCGCGGCCAGGGCGGCGAGCAGCGTGTCGGTGGGCGGCTGGCCGCGCCGCTGGGTGGCGGTGGCGCGGGCGTGCCCGGGCAGCGTCTCGTGGGTCAGCGTGGTGAGCGTGCCGTCGGGGCCGAGTTCGACGAAGTGGGTGACGCCCAGCTCGTGCAGCTGCCGGGTGCCGTCGGCATACCGGACGGCGTGCCGGATGTGCCGGGCCCAGTAGTCGGGGTCGGCCAGCTCCGCGTCGGTGGCGAGCCCGCCGGTGAGGTTGGACACGATCGGGATGCGGGCCGGGTGGAAGGTGACGGCCGCGGCGGCCTGCCGGAACTCGTCCAGGATGCCGTCGGTGTGCGCCGAGTGGAACGCGTGCGCCACGTGCAGCCGCCGCCCGTCGTGGCCCTGCTCGCGCAGGGCCGCGGCGAGCGCGTCGACGTCCTCGGGG
Source organism: Micromonospora sp. NPDC049836 (assembly GCF_044465125.1). NCBI lineage: Bacteria > Bacillati > Actinomycetota > Actinomycetes > Micromonosporales > Micromonosporaceae > Micromonospora > Micromonospora sp. NPDC049836. The sequence continues at coordinate 294,728 of NZ_JBITLH010000002.1, read as the reverse complement.
TCACCGGCGAGCACCAGCGAGCCGGGGCTGTTGTGCGCGGCCAGGCTGACCCGCGGGTACCCGGCGAGCAGCGGGGTGACCTCGTCGAGGGTGGCCGCGACGCTGAGCATCGCGCCGGGCGGCATGGCGTGCATCAGCGCGGCCCGGGTGGTGATCAGGGCGGCCGCGTCCGCCAGGGTGAGCACCCCGGCGAGGTGCGCGGCGGTCAGCTCGCCGATCGAGTGGCCGATCAGGTGGTCGGGGGTGACACCGAAGCTGCCCAGCAGCCGGAACATGGCGGTCTCGAAGGCGAACAGCGCCGGCTGGGTGTAGCGGGTCTGCCCGAGCAGGTCGGTGTGCCGGCCGAACATCACCTCGCGCAGCGGGTGCTCCAGGTACGGGTCGACGGCGGCGCACACCTCGTCGAGGGCGGCGGCGAAGACCTCGAACCGCTCGGCCAGTTCCGCGCCCATCCCGGCGTACTGGGCGCCCTGTCCGGTGAGCAGGAACGCCACCGGGCCGGCCGGCACGGCCGTGTCCCGTACCACCGTGGGGTGCGGTTCCCCGGCGGCCAGCGCCCGCAGGCCGGGCAGGAGGTCCCCGCCGGCCAGCACGACCGCCCGGTGCTCGAACGTCGCCCGGGTGGTGGCCAGCGCGTACCCGACGGCGGCCGGGGCACGTCCCGGCTCCTGCTCGACGTGCGCCACCAGTTGCGCGGCCTGGGCGCGCAGCGCGGCTGGGGTTTTCGCGGACAGCAGCCAGGGCAGGGCGACGGGTGCGGTCGGTGGTTCGGTGGTGGCCGCCGCCGCCGGCGTGGTGGTGGGGGCTTGTTCGATGATGAGGTGGGCGTTGGTGCCGCTGATGCCGAAGGAGGAGATGCCGGCGCGGCGGGGCCGGTCGTGCTCGGGCCAGGGGGTGTTCTCGGTGAGCAGGGCGACGGCGCCGGTGTCCCAGTCGACGTGGGAGCTGGGCGCGTCGACGTGCAGGGTCCTGGGCAGCGTGCCGTGGCGGATGGCCTGGACCATTTTGATGATGCCGGCGACGCCGGCGGCGGCCTGGGTGTGCCCGATGTTGGACTTGATCGAGCCGAGCCAGAGCGGCTCGTCGTCGGCGCGGTGCTGGCCGTAGGTGGCGAGCAACGCCTGGGCCTCGATGGGGTCGCCGAGGGTGGTGCCGGTGCCGTGCGCCTCGACGGCGTCGACGTCGGCGGGGGTGAGCCCGGCGTTGGCCAGCGCCTGCTGGATGACCCGCTGCTGGGACGGTCCGTTGGGGGCGGTGAGTCCGTTGCTGGCGCCGTCCTGGTTGACCGCGGAGCCGCTGATCACCGCGAGCACCTGGTGGCCGTTGCGCCGGGCGTCACTGAGCCGCTCCAGCACCAGCAGGCCGGAACCCTCACCCCAGCCGGTGCCGTCCGCGCCGTCGGCGAACGACCGGCAGCGCCCGTCGGGGGAGAGCCCGCGCTGCCGGCTGAACTCCAGGAAGATGCTCGGCGAGGCCATCACCGTCACGCCACCGGCCAGCGCCAGCGTGCACTCGCCGTGACGCAGCGCCTGCACCGCCAGATGGGTAGCGACCAGCGACGACGAGCAGCCGGTGTCGATGGTGATGGCCGGCCCCTCCAGTCCGAGGGTGTACGCCAGCCGCCCGGACGCCACGCTGGTGGTGTTGCCGGCCAGCAGGAACCCCTCGACCTCGTGGTGGCGCTGCCCGGCGCGGGGTGCGTACTCCTGGGAGATGACGCCGGTGAAGACGCCGGTCGGGGTGGTCTTCAGGGTGGTCGGGTCGATGCCGGCCCGTTCGAGGGCCTCCCACGCGGTCTCCAGCAGCAGCCGCTGCTGCGGATCGGTGGCCAGCGCCTCGCGCGGGCTGATCCCGAAGAACTGCGCGTCGAAGGCGTCCGCGTCGTGCAGGAAGCCGCCGCGCCGGGCGTACGTGCGGCCGGGCTCGTCGGGGCTCGGGTGGTAGAGCGCCTCCAGGTCCCAGCCCCGGTTGGCCGGGAAGTCGCTGGTCGCGTCGGCGCCGTCGAGCACCAGCCGCCACAGGTCCTCCGGGGTCCGGGCGTCGCCCGGGTAGCGGCAGGCCATCCCGACGATGGCGATCGGGTCGTCGGCGGCCGCAGCCCGGGGCCGGGGCGCTGGCCCGGCGCTCTCCGGGGTGCCGAGCAGTTCGGTCCGCAGCCGGTCCACGACGGACTGCGGGTTCGGGTGGTCGAAGACGACGGTGGCCGGCAGCCGCAGCCCGGTGGCCGCGTTGAGCCGGTTGCGCAGCTCGACCGCGGTCAGCGAGTCGAAGCCCAGGTCCTTGAACGTCCGGTGCGGTTCGACCGCCTCCGGGCTGCGGTGCCCGAGCACCACGGCCACCTGCGCCCGGACCAGGTCGAGCAGCATCCGGTCCCGGTCGGCGCCGGCCAGGCCGGCGACCTGCTGCGCCAGGTCCGAGCCGGCGACCACGGCCGCGGCCGCCGCCCGACGGGTCGGCGTGCGGACCAGCCCGCGCAGCACGGCGGGTACGCCGGCGCCGCCGGGGTTGCCGCGCAGCACCGCCAGGTCCAGGGCCAGCGGTACGAGGGTGGGCCGGCCACCGGCGACCGCGACGTCGAGCAGGGCCAGCGCGTCGTCGGTGGGCAGCGGACGCAGTCCGGCGCGCGCGATCCGGGCCTGGTCGGCGTCATCGAGGTGCCCGGTCATGCCGCTGGCCTGCGCCCAGTAGCCCCAGGCGAGGCTGGTGGCGGGGAGGCCGTGTGCGTGCCGGTGCTGGGCGAGCGCGTCGAGGAAGGTGTTGGCGGCGGCGTAGTTGCCCTGCCCCGGGCTGCCGAGGATGCCGGCGGCCGAGGAATAGAGCACGAACGCCGCCAGCGGCAGGTCCCGGGTGGCCTGGTGCAGGTGCCAGGCGGCGTCCACCTTCGGCCGCAGCACCGCGTGCACCTGCTCCGCCGTCATGGTGTGCAGGGTGGCGTCGTGCAGCACGCCGGCGGTGTGGAAGACCGCGGTGAGCGGGTGCGTCGCGGGGACGCCGGCGACGAGGGCGCGTACCGCCTCCGGGTCGGCGGTGTCGCAGGCGACGACGCGTACCGTCGCGCCCAGCGCCTCCAGCCGGGCGGTCAGCGCCGGCGCCTCCGGGGCGGCCGGGCCGCGGCGGCCGGCCAGCAGCAGGTGCCGGGCCTGGCCGGTGCGGACCAGGTGCTCGGCGAGCAACGCGCCGAGCGTGCCGGTGCCACCGGTGACCAGGACGGTGCCCGCCGGGTCCAGCGGCGGCGCGGTGGGCTCGGCCGGCGGCCGGAACCGGGTGAGCCGGGGCGCGAGCAGGGCGCCGGCGCGGAGCGCGAGCTGCGGTTCGCCGGTGGCGACCGCCGCGGCGACGAGCCCCGGGTCGGCCTCGTCCGCGTCGATGACGGCCACCCGGTCCGGGTGCTCGGACTGGGCCGAGCGGACCAGTCCCCACAGCGCGGCGGCGGGCAGGTCGGTGACGTCGTCGTCGGGGCGGGCGGTGACCGCGCCCCGGGTCAGCACCACCAGCCGGCTGGCGTGCAGCCGCTCGTCGGTGAGCCAGCCCCGCAGCGCGGTGGCCACCCGTTCGGTCAGCTCGTGGGTCGTGGCGACCACGTCGCCGTCCGGCGCGGCCGCCGCGACGACCACCACCTCGGGCGGCGACGCCTCCCCGGCGAGCAGCGCGTCGAGGCCGGCCAGGTCGGTGACCGGCCAGGGCTCCCGGGCCGGCCCGGCGTTGACCGGCCGCCACTCCACCTGGTGCAGCGAGTCCCGGACCGGGCTGGCGCCGCCGGCGCCGGCCGTGACGGGGGCCAGGGTCAGCTCGTCGACGGTCACCACGGGCGCGCCGGCCGGGTCGGCGGCCGTCAGCGTGACGGTGTCCGGACCGGTGCGGGCGATCCGTACGCGCAGGGCACGGGCGTCCACCGCGTGCAGGGTGACCCCGGTCCAGGCGCGGGGGAGCTGCGGCAGGGCGGGGTCGCCGTCGACGGCCAGGGCGTGCAGGGCGGCGTCGAGGAGCGCGGGGTGGATGCCGTAGCCGCCGGCGTCGACCTCCTCGGGCAGGTGCAGCTCGGCGTACGTGATGTCGCCGGCCCGCCAGACCGCGCGGACCGCCCGGAACGCCGGGCCGTACTCCCGGCCGCTCCGGGCGAGGTCCGGGTAGAGCCGGTCGGCGTCGAGCGGGTCGGCGTCGGCGGGCGGCCAGCCGGCCAGTTCGGCGTCCGGGCCGGTGTCCGGCGCGGTGCCGGCGCTGAGCCGGCCGGTGGCGTGGTGGGTCCACTCGGTGCCGGGGCTGATGCCGGTACGGGAGTGGATGGTGATCGGCCGCCGGCCGCTCTCGTCGCCCTCGCCGACCTCGATCTGGATGTGCACGGCGCCGTGCTCGGGGAAGGTGAGCGGGGTCTCGACGGTCAGCTCGTCGAGGCGGGCGTACCCGACGTGGCTGCCGGCGTGCAGGCTCAGCTCGACGAAGGTCGCGGCCGGTACGACGGTGCCCGCCGCGACCACGCTCTCGGCCAGCCACGGGTGGGTGTGCAGGGAGAGCCAGCCGGTGAGCAGGTAGCCCTCGCCGTCGGCCAGTTCGACGGTCGCGCCGAGCAGCGGGTGGTCGGCGCCGCTGAGACCCAGCTCGGCCGGCTCCCCGCTCCGGCCGCCGGCCGGCAGCCAGAACCGCTGGTGCTCGAAGGGGTAGGTGGGCAGCTCGACCGGCGGCGCCGCCGGCAGCAGCGGCGTCCAGTCGACGGGCAGGCCGTGGGTGTGCGCGGTGGCGAGGGCGGTGGTGAGTTGGTCGGTGGTGTCGCGGCGCAGGGTGGGCAGGGCGACGATGTCGTGTTGGTCGGCGGTGTCCTCGATCGGTTGGATGAGCACCGGGTGTGGGCTGACCTCGACGAACGTGCCGTACCCGTCGCGCAGGAGGGCTTCGGTGGCGGTCTGGAACTGCACGGGGTGGCGGAGGTTGTCGTACCAGTAGCCGGCGGTCAGCTCTGTCGGGTCGATCCGGTCGCCGGTGTAGGTCGAGTAGAACGCCACATCGGTGGCGGTGGGTTGGACGCCGTCGAGGGCGGTGTGGATGTCGTCGCGCAACGCTTCGACGTGGGGGGTGTGGGAGGCGTAGCCGACGGGCAGGACGCGGGCGGGGATGTCCCGGTCCTTGCAGTGGGCCACGACGGCAGCGATGGCGTCGGGGTCGCCGGCGATGACGGTGGCGTTGGGGCCGTTGACGGTGGCGATGTACGCCCGGAGGGTGGCGGCGCCGTTGGTGTTGGCGCTCGTGCCGTTGGGGCCGGCGTTGCCTTCGTCGGCGTGGCTGGCGTTGGGCGGGGTCGCAGTGTCGGTGGTCAGCGTGGCGAGGAGGTCGGTGACCTGGTCGGCGGGTAGGGCGAGGGAGGCCATGTCGCCGTGCCCGATCAGCGCCCGCAGGGCCTGGGCGCGTAGTGCGACGATCTTCGCGGCGTCGTCCAATGACAGGGCGCCGGCGGTGTAGGCGGCGGCGATTTCGCCTTGGGAGTGGCCGATGACTGCGTCGGGGGTGATGCCGTGGTGCCGCCACACGGCGGCCAGCCCGGTCATCACGGCGAACAGGACGGGTTGGACGACGTCGACGCGGGTGAGCCAGTCGGGGTCGTCGTCGTGCAGGACGGTGTGCAGATCCCAGTCCACATAGGGCCGCAACGCTGTCGCGCAGGCGTCGAGGTGCGCGGCGAAGACGTCGCTCTGCTCGGCCAGTTCGCGGCCCATGCCGAGCCACTGTCCGCCCTGGCCGGGGAACACGAACACGGTCCGGCCGGAGTGGGTCGCGGTGTGCTGGAGCAGCGCGGGATGCGGGCGGTCCTCGGCCAGCGCGCGCAGCGCGTCGACCGGCTCGTCGTCGGGCAGCACGGCGGCCCGGTGGTGGAAGATGGCGCGGCTGCCGATCAGGGTCGCCGCGACCCGGTCATGGTCGAGGTCGGGGCGCTCCTGCGCGTACCCGGCGAGGTTGGCGGCCTGCGCGCGCAGCGCGGCCGCGGTCTTCGCCGACAGCAGCCACGGCAGCGGCACCCCGGGCTGCGGGGCGGCGGCGGCCTGCTCGGCCGGGTCGGCCGGCTCGTCCAGCGCGGTGTCCTCGCCGACCTGCTCGGCCACCGGGTGCTGCTCGATGATCAGGTGCGCGTTGGTGCCGCTGATGCCGAACGAGGAGACCCCGGCCCGGCGCGGCCGGTCCCGCTCGGGCCACGGCGTCGGCTCGGTGAGCAGGGCCACCGCGCCGGCCGTCCAGTCCACGTGCGAGCTGGGCGCGTCGACGTGCAGGGTGCGCGGCAGCAGGCCGTGCCGCATCGCCTGGACCATCTTGATCACCCCGGCGACACCGGCGGCGGCCTGGGTGTGGCCGAGGTTCGACTTGACCGACCCCAGCCAGAGCGGCCGGTCCGCCGGCCGGTCCTGCCCGTACGTGGCGAGCAGCGCCTGTGCCTCGATCGGGTCGCCCAGCCGGGTGCCGGTGCCGTGCGCCTCGACCGCGTCCACGTCCGCCGGGCCGAGGCCGGACGCGGCGAGCGCCTGCCGGATGAGCCGCTCCTGGGACGGCCCGTTCGGGGCGGTGAGGCCGTTGCTGGCGCCGTCCTGGTTGACCGCCGAGCCGCGGATCACGGCGAGCACCTGGTGGCCGTTGCGCTGCGCGTCGGAGAGCCGCTCCAGCAGGATCAGGCCGACGCCCTCACCCCACGCCGTGCCGTCGGCGGCCTCGGCGAACGGCTTGCACCGGGCGTCCGGGGCCAGCCCGCGCTGGCGGCTGAACTCGATGAACATGCCGGGCGTGGCCATCACGGTGACGCCGCCGGCCAGCGCCATGCTGCACTCGCCCTGGCGCAGCGCCTGGGCGGCCAGGTGGATCGCGACCAGCGAGGAGGAGCAGGCGGTGTCCACGGTCACCGCCGGGCCCTCGAAGCCCATCGTGTACGCCAGCCGGCCCGAGGCCACGCTGGTGGTGCTGCCGGTGAGCAGGAAGCCCTCGTAGCCCTCCGGCGCCTGGTGCAGCCGCGGCCCGTAGTCGAGGAAGGTCGCGCCGACGAAGACGCCCGCGCGGGAGCCGCGCAGCCCGGTCGGGTCGATGCCGGCCCGCTCCAGGGTCTCCCAGGCGGTCTCCAGCAGCAGCCGCTGCTGCGGGTCCATCGCCGCGGCCTCGCGGGGGCTGATCCCGAAGAAGCCCGGGTCGAAGTCGCCGGCGCCGTAGAGGAAGCCGCCCTCGCGGACGTAGCTGCTGCCGCCGCGCTCGGCGCTCGGGTCGTAGAGCGCGTCCAGGTTCCAGCCCCGGTCCGTCGGGAAGCCGGAGATCGCGTCGACCTCCTCGGTGAGCAGCCGCCACAGCTCGGTCGGTGACTCGGCCCCGCCCGGGTAGCGGCACGCCATGGAGACGATGGCGATCGGCTCGTCGCTCACCGCGGCCGGCAGGTCGCCGGCGCCCGCCCGCACCCCGCCGACCAGCCGGGTACGCAGGTGCGCCGCGAGCGCCTCCGGGGTGGGGTGGTCGTAGAGCAGCCCGACCGGCAGGCTCAGCCCGGTGGCGGCGGCCAGCCGGTCCCGCAGCTCCACCGAGAGCAGCGAGTCGAAACCCAGCTCCTTGAAGGTGCGGCCGTCCGTGACGGTCTGCGCGGTGACGTGCCCGAGGACGATCGCCACGTGGGTGCGGACCAGGTCGAGCAGCACCCGCTGCTGGTCGGCCTCGGCGAGGCCGGCGAGCCGGTCGGCGAGCGGGTTGCCCGGCGCGCCTCCGGTGGGCGCGGCCGGGGCGGCCGGTTCCGCCGGCACCGGGACGGCCGCGCCCACCGGCGGCGCGCTCCGGGTCGGGGTGGCCACCCCGTCCAGCCAGTACCGGCGGCGCTGGAAGGCGTAGGTGGGCAGCGGCACCCGGCGCGGCGCCGGGCCGCCCGGCCAGGCCAGCACGGCGGGCCAGTCGACCGGTACGCCCCGCACGTACGCGCCGGCCAGGGCCAGCAGGACCGAACGGGTCTCCGGCAGCCGGGGCCGGAGCAGGGCCAGGAAGGTGCCGCCGCCCTCGGGCAGGCACTCCCGGCCCAGGCCGGAGAGCACCCCGTCGGGACCCACCTCGACGAAGGTCCGCACGCCCTGCTCGTGCAGGGTGCGTACGCCGTCGACGAAGCGGACCGCGTGCCGGACGTGCCGCACCCAGTAGCCGGGGTCGGTGAGTTCCGCCGGGTCGGCGACCGCACCGGTCAGGTTGGACACGATCGGGATGGCCGGCGGGGCGAAGTCGAGCCGTTCCGCCACGGCCCGGAAGTCCTCGAGCATGGCGTCCATGTGCGGCGAGTGGAACGCGTGGCTGACCCGCAGCCGCTTGGTCCGCCGGCCACGCTCGCGCCACTGCTCGGCGAGGGCGAGGACGGCGTCCTTGTCGCCGGCCACCACGGTCGAGGTCGGACCGTTGAGAGCGGCCACGTCGACCCGCCCGCCGGCGGGCAGGCTGGCCCGGACCTCGTCCTCGGTGCCCTGCACCGCCACCATGGCGCCGCGCTCGGTGAGCGCCTGCATGAGGCGGCCGCGGGCGGCGACCAGCGCGCAGGCGTCCGGCAGCGACAGCACGCCGGCCACGTGCGCGGCGGCCAGCTCGCCGACGGAGTGGCCGAGCAGCAGGTCCGGGGTGAGCCCGGCCTGCTCGACCAGCCGGTACAGCGCCACCTCGACGGCGAAGAGGGCGGGCTGGGTGAAGCCGGTCCGGTCCAGCAGCGCGGCGTCGGCGGAGCCCTCCGGCGCGGCGAGCAGCTCGCCGAGCGGCCGGGGCAGGTGCGGGTCGAGTGCGGCGAGGACCTCGTCCAGGGCCCGGGCGAACGCCGGTACGGCGGCCCGCAGCTCCTGGCCCATCCGGACCCGCTGGCTGCCCTGTCCCGAGAAGAGGAAGGCGACCCGGCCCGGGTCGGTGGCGGTGCCCCGCACCACGGTCGCCGCGGGTTCGCCGTCGGCCAGCGCGGCCAGCCCGGCGCGCAGCGTGTCCGGGTCACCGTCGTCGGCCACCAGCACCGCCCGGTGCGGGAACGCGGCCCGGGTGGTGACCAGCGAGTACCCGATGTCGCGCGGCGCGTCGGCGGGGCCGTCCGCCAGCCGGTCGAGCAGCCGGCGGGCCTGCCCGCCCAGCGCGGCGTCGTCCCGGGCGGAGAGCACCCAGGCGGTCGGTCCGGCCGGGGTGGGCGCCGGCTCGGCGGTACGCCCACGCCGTCCCCGCCGCCCGCCCGCACCCCGCCGCGGCCGGTCGGTCCCGGCGTCGGCCGCGGGCGGCTCGGTCAGCACCAGGTGGCAGTTGGTGCCGCCCATGCCGAAGGAGCTGACCCCGGCGACCAGCGGCGCGGCCGGCTGCGGCCAGTCGCCCAGCTCGGTCTGCACCCGCAGGCGCAGCTCGGCCAGGGGAATGTCCGGGTTCGGGGTGGTGTAGTTGAGGCTCGGCGGCAGCTGCCGGTGCCGGATGCTCAGCGCCGCCTTGATCAGGCCGACCACCCCGGCCGCGCCCTCCAGGTGGCCGACGTTGGTCTTGGCCGAGCCGACGGCCAGCGGCGCCCCGGTACGCGCCGAGCCGAGCGCGCCGCCCAGCGCCGCCGCCTCGATCGGGTCGCCGACCCGGGTGCCGGTGCCGTGCAGCTCGACATACTGGACGGTGGCCGGGTCGACGCCGGCGTTCGCGTACGCCTCGGTCAGCATCCGCTGCTGGGCGGCGACGCTGGGCACGGTGAGCCCCTCGGTGGCGCCGTCGTTGTTGACCGCGCTGCCGCGGATCACGCAGTAGATCGGGTCGCCGTCGGCCAGCGCGTCGGCCAGCCGCTTCAGCACGACCACCGCGCCGCCCTCGCCGCGCACGTAGCCGTTGGCGCGGGCGTCGAAGGTGAAGCACCGGCCGTCGGGGGAGAGGCCGCCGAACCGGGCCGACCGGATGGTGCTCTCCGGCACGATCATCAGGTTCGCGCCGCCGGCCAGGGCCAGCGAGGACTCGCCGCTGCGCAGGCTGGCGCAGGCCATGTGCACGGCGACCAGCGAGGACGACTGGGCCGCGTCGATGGTCAGGCTCGGCCCGTGCAGCCCCAGCGTGTACGACACCCGGTTGGCGATGATGCTGCGGTGCGTGCCGGTGACGCTGTGCTGGCCCATCACCTCGGTGCCCTGCCGGGACAGCAGGGTGGCGTAGTCGTCCCAGATCGCGCCGACGAAGACGCCGGTGCGGCTGCCACGCAGGGTGCCGGGCACCACCCCGGTGTCCTCCAGCGCCTCCCAGGCCAGCTCCAGCACGAGCCGCTGCTGCGGGTCCATGGCGCTGGCCTCGCGGGGCGAGATGCCGAAGAAGTCGGCGTCGAACTCGTCCACCCGGTCCAGGAAGCCGCCGTGCCGGATCGCGCCCGGGTCGTCCCAGCGGTCCGCCGGCGTCTCGCCGATGGCGCTGCGCCCGTCGCGCAGCAGCCGCCAGAAGGCCGACGGGTCGGGGGCCTGGGGCAGCCGGCAGGACATGCCGATCACGGCGATCGCCGCGCCGGCCGCGTCGGCGGGCTGCGGGACGACCGGGTCGTGGTCATGCTTCATGCGGATCACTGCCCCTCACTCGGCCTCGTACGGACGCCGTCGGCGCACCCGGGGGTGGCACCGGCGCCCGGCGCGCTGGACAGCGTGCCCACGGCCCCCAACGGCGGCCTTGTCGGTCGTTAAAGCCGTTCCTGACCGGCGCACCCCGGGCCGGGCTGCTTTGCCTCCCCTTTAGTCGGCGCGCCGACGATGGCGGGATGACGCCGTCACCCGAGCTGAAGTCGAAACCCCCGAGCCTGACCGACGCCCCGGTCCTGGGGCGCACCGCGCCGGTGCGGCAGATCGCCCTCCCGCACGGCGCACTCGCCTGGCTGATCACCAACGGCGACGAGGTCCGGCAGGCCCTCGCCCACCCGCACCTGATCAAGGACGGTCCGCTGGAGGGCGGCTATCCCGGCCTGCCGCCGGAGCTGGCCCTGGCGATGAGCAGCGACGTCCTGCACAGCAACCCGCCGGACCACGGCCGGCTGCGCAAGCTGGTCAGCGCCGCCTTCACCCGCCGCCGCACCGACGCGCTGGCGCCGCGGATCCAGGAGCTGACCGACGGGCTGCTGGACGCGTTCGCCGACCGGGACGAGGTCGACCTGGTACCCGCGTTGACCTTCCCGCTGCCGTTCCAGGTGATCGCCGAGCTGCTCGGCGTGCCGGCCGCCGATTCGGAGATCTTCCAGGGCTGGGCCAACACCATCACCCAGGGCACCCTGGCCCGGCCCGAGGAGTTCATCGGCGCGGCCACCAAGCTGGTCGAGTACGCCCGCACGCTGATCGAGCGCAAGCGCCGGGAGCCGGCCGACGATCTGCTCTCCGGCCTGGTCGGGGTCAGCGACGGCGGGGACCGGCTCAGCGAGGACGAGCTGACCTCGATGGTGTTCCTGATGCTGATCGCCGGGCACGCCACCACCACCAACCTGATCGGCAACGGGGTGCACGACCTGCTCACCCACCCCGAGTCGCTGGCCGCGGTGCGGGCCGACCCGGAGCGGCTGCCCACCGCGATCGAGGAGTTCCTCCGCTACGAGGCGCCGCTGCGGATGGCCACCCCGCGCCGCGCCGCCGAGGACGTGTCGATCGGCGGGGCCACCATCCCGCGCGGGGACATGGTGTTCATCTCGCTGGTCGCGGCCAACCACGACCCGGCGCTCTTCGCCGAGCCGGAGCGGTTCGACATCGGCCGGGAGAAGAACGGCCACCTCTCCTTCGGGCACGGGCTGCACCACTGCATGGGCGCCCCGCTGGCCCGGCTGGAGGCGCGGATCGCCATCGGCACGCTGCTGGCCCGGTTCCCGAAGCTGCGGCTGGCCGTGCCGGCCGAGCAGCTGACCCGGCAGACCAGCATCCTGATGAACGGCTGGGAGTCGCTGCCGGTCGCGTTGCGCTGACCTGGCCGCACCCACGCCGAAGCCCGGCCCGGATCTCCGGGGCCGGGCTTCGGCGTCGCTCAGGCAGTCGGGACGGGAGCCCGCAGCGTGCCCAGGTACGGGTGCCAGAGGTGGTCGGGGTTGTTCTCCACCGCGGCCACCGCCTCCCGCATCGCCACCAGCGCCTTCGGCTCCTCGTCGTCGTAGACGTCGCCCTGGAGCATCTTCAGCACGTCGATGCGGTAGCGCGGGTCCTGGACGAAGGCGGTGAAGAGCACGTTGAGCCGGTAGTAGATGGAGATGAACTCGTACCAGTAGCGCACGCCCCGGCGCAGCTTCTCCTCGTACCCGGCGAACCGGGTCTTGGCGTAGTCGCCGGCCCGGTGGGCGGCGATGATGTCCTTGGCCGCGATCCGGGCGCTGTTCAGCGCCACGCTCACCCCGCTGGAGAAGATCGGGTCGACGAACCGGGCCGCGTCGCCGATCAGCACGAACCGGTCGCCGCAGATCTCCTTCATGGAGTAGCTGTAGTCGCCCTCGGCCTTGAACGGGCGGACCCGCTGCGCGTCCTGCAACGCCTTGTGCAGGTCCGGGCGGCTGGACAGGAAGTCCCAGAAGAACGCCTCCCGGTCGGTGTTGGCCTCGGCGAAGAGCTTCTTCTGGGTGACCACGCCGACGCTGGTGATGGTGTCGGTGATCGGGATCTGCCACACCCAGGTGTCCTTGATCGGCAGGAAGTGGACGAAGATGTAGTCCTCCTTCTCCGCCGACGGCGCGACCGCCGCCCGGTCCAGGCCCTCGAACCAGGTGTGCACGGCGTACTGGTTGAAGACCGGGTCGGAGACCTTGTACTTGAGCTGCCGGCCCAGCAGCGTGCTCCGGCCCGAGGCGTCCACCACCATGCCGGCCCGGAACGGCACCTCGCGGGGGCCGAACCGGACCGTCAGCGCCACCGCCTCCGGGTCGTCGAAGTCCACGTTGAGCACCCGCGCGCCGGAGAAGACCTTCGCGCCGCGGCTCTCCGCGTGCTTGAGCAGGATCAGGTCGAACTTGCCCCGGTCGACGTGGAAGGTGTAGTCCCGGTCGACGCCCGGCTGGTCCCGCTCGACGAACATCACCTCGGCGGCGCGGAAGTCGTGGTCCAGGCCGGTGAAGCCGTTGTGCGGCACGTTGCGGGACTCGGCCGACGTCCAGGCCGCGCCGTACTTGCGGGGGAAGCCGGCCGCCTCGATGTCGTCCAGCACGCCGATCTCGGAGAGCACCGGGGTGGTCGCCGGCACCAGCGACTCGCCGACGTGTTCCCGGGGGAACAGCTCGCTCTCGAACACCACCACCGACAGGCCGGCCCCGGCCAGGTAGGAGGCGACGGTCGAGCCGGCGGGCCCGCCGCCGATCACCGCCACGTCGTAGTCCACGCTCATCTCCGGCCTCCTCAGTTCGGTGTGCTCGTCAGGCTGCCGACCAGCGCGGCGATGGTCCGGATGCTCCGGAAGTTGGCCGCGTCGATCAGCTGGGGCGGCACCGGGGTGCCGAGCCCGTCGCGGATGTAGTTGAGCAGCATCGCCGTCTTCAGCGAGTCGAGGATGCCCAGCTCCAGCAGCGGGGTGTCCTCGTCGATGTCGTACGGCGCGTCCTGCGCGAGGTTCTCCTTGATGAAGGTCGTCAACGCGGCGCTGACGTCGTCCTCGGACACGGTTCTCTCCTCTCCTGGCGGTGCCGGTCGCGCCCCGGCGGGGCGGGTCGGGGGTCGGGGGCGGTTACGGCTCGGCGCCGGCGGGAGCGGCGGTGAGCGCGTCGACCAGGTGCTCGGCGATCGCCGAGACGGTGGGCTGGTTCCACAGCAGGGTGGCCGGCACCGGGCGGCCGAACCGCTTCTCCAGCCGCCGCCGGATCACCAGCGTCATCACCGAGTCGAGTCCCTGCTCCAGCAGCGACCGCCGGAGGTCCAGCTCGGACAGGGGCAGCCGCATCTCGGCGGCGATCTGGGTGCCCACCTCGGTCTGCACGGTGGCCCGCAGCTCCTCCGGCGGCAGGTCGGCGAGACGGACCGCGGCCGGCTGCTCGGCGGACCCGTCGCCGGCGTCCGCCCCGCTGGGCAGCTGGGCCAGCAGCGGCGGGCGGTCGGTGGCCGGTCCGGCCGGCAGCACCCGCAGCACCGGCAGGTGCCCGCCGCCGTGCCGGTGGGCGTGCTGCCAGGCGGCGAACGCCTGCTCGGGCTCGATCGCGGCCACCGCGCGGGCCTTGAGCTCGTTGTCCACCACGGCGTTGACCGCCATGCCCTGTCCCTGCCAGGACGTCCACCCGAAGCTGGTGGTGTCGTCGGCGCCGAGCGTGCGGCGGTGGGTGGCCAGCGCGTCGAGGAACGCGTTGGCCGCGCCGTAGCTGGCCTGCCCGGGCAGCCCGAGCAGCTGGCCGCAGGAGGAGAAGAGGGTCAGGAAGTCGACGCTGCCGGGCGGGAAGAGCCGGTGCAGCGCCCAGGCCCCGTCGACCTTCGGGCGCAGCACCCGGCGCAGCGAGTCCTCGTCCAGGTTGGCGGCGAAGCGGTTGTCCAGCACGCCGGCGAGGTGCACCACGCCGCGCACCGGGGGCAGGCCCAGCGCGTCCGGGTCGAGCAGCGGGCGCAGCGCGTCGGCGTCGGCGACGTCGACCGCGAGCACGCGTACCGTGACGCCGCGGGCCTCCAGCGCGCGGACCCGGGCGATCCGGTCGCGGGTCGCCGGGTCCGGGCCGCCGTCGTCGGCCGGCCGGTCCCAGCGGGCCCGCGGCGGCAGCCCGGCCCGCCCGGCCAGCACCAGGCGGCGGGCGCCCTGGTCGGCCAGCCAGTCGGCGACCGCCAGGCCGAGGGTGCCCAGCCCGCCGGTGACCAGGTACGTCCCGTCCGGCCGGCAGCGCAGCGGCGGCCGCACCGCGGGCCGGTCCAGCGGTGCCAGGCGGGCCACCGAGGTGCCGGTGCCGCGCGGGGCGAGCACGTCGTCTCCGGTGGTGGCGCCGAGCAGGCCGGGCAGCGCGTCCAGCCCGCCCTGGTCGGCCGGGTCCAGGTCGATCAGGCCGCCCCAGAGCTCGGGATGTTCGGTGGCGAGCACCCGGCCCAGCCCCCACAGTGGCGCGTCGGCCAGCGCCGCCGGGTCGGCGGACTCCCGGACGCCCCGGGTCACCGCCCACAACCGGGGGAAGGCGCTCCCGTCGCCGCCGGCGAGGACCTGCGTGACCTCGGTGAGCAGCCAGGCCTGCCGGGCGGCCGCGGCCGGCACGTCGGCGTCGCCGCCGGGCAGCACCAGCACCACGCCGGACGGGTCCGGCGCCGGCGTGAGCCGGGCCAGCCCGGCGGCGTCGGCCACGGCGCGCAGCGGGACGCCCGCGCCGGTGATCCGGGCGGTGATCTCCTCGGCCAGCGGTCCGGCGCCGCCGACCAGCACCACCTCCCGGGGCGTCCGCTGCTCGGCCGGGGCCGGGTACGGCGTCCAGGCGATCTCGTAGACGAGGTGCTCGGGCCGTACCGGCGCGGTGACCGGCCCGTCGAGGACCCCGAAGCGCACCCCGCGCAGCCGGGCCAGCACGGTGCCGGCGGGGTCGGCGACGGTGACGTCGGCCCGGTCGGGGGCGTCGCCGTCGACCCGCACGTCGACCCTCGCCTCCGCCGGCGGTGCGCCGCTGATGGTCACGGTGTCGACGCCGGCGACCACGCGCAGCACGGGCGGGCCGCCGAACGCGGCGGGCGCGGCGGAGAGCGCGGCGTCGAGCACCGGCGCCCAGGTCGCCGCCGGGGCGGGCTGGTCGACCCGGACCAGGGCGCGCAGCGCGCCGTCGCCCTGGGCCAGCTCGCGCACCTGCCAGGAGAAGGCCATCGACGGTACGCCCACCGCGGCGAGATGACCCGTGACCAGGCTCGGCTCGCCGGGCGTCAGCTCGCCCGGCCACCCGGCGGCGTCGCCCGGACCGGCGGTGTCGGCGGGACCGGCGGCGTCGCCCGGACCGGTGGCGTCGGCGGGACCGGTGGCGTCGGCGGGCGCGGGCGGGTGGGCCGGGGCGGACGCGGGTGCCGGGCGGAGCGCCGCCGAGGCGTGCACCTGCCAGGCGGCGTCGTCCCCGGCGGCGGTCCGCGAGGCGAGCCGCACCGCGTCGTCCTCGGCGACGACCTGGATCTCCCGGGGGTCGGCGGTGGGCAGCGCGACGCGCAACGCCACGTCGGTGAGCACGGGCGGCCGGCCCTGGTCGGCGCCGGCCCGCAGGAACGTGTTCAGCAGCACGGCGGCCGGCACCACCTCGGTGCCGTGGATGGTGTGGTGGCCCGGGTAGGGGCGGCTCTCGTCGTCCAGCCGGGTCCGCCACAGCCCCAGCGCGGCGCCGGCCACGCTCACCGGCGTACCGACCAGGGTGTGGCTGTCCGGGTCGTGGCCCATGCCGCCGCCCGGCCCGCCGGACGGCGCGTCCCGCCAGTGCCGGCGGTGCTGCCAGGGGGTCAGCGGCAGGTCGACCAGCGTGCCGGCCGGCTGCAACCGGGCCCAGTCCACCGGGATGCCGTGGCAGTGCGCCGCGCCCAGGTTGGTCAGGAAGGTGGCCCGCTCGGGATAGTTGCGCCGCAGCGTCGACCCGACGAAGGTCCGGTCGAGGTCGGCGAGGGTCTCGCCGATCGAGTGCGCCACCACCGGGTGCGCCGAGATCTCCACGAACGCCCGGTGGCCGTCCTCGGCGGCGGCCGCCACGGCGTCGCCGAGGCGTACCGGGTTGCGCAGGTTGCCCGCCCAGTAGGCGCCGTCCAGCGGCGCGGCGCCGCGCGGGTCGGCCAGCGAGGTGCGGTACATCGGCACCACCGGCACGGCCGGGGCGAGGTCGCCGAGCGCGGCGGCCAGGTCGAGGCAGAGCGGGTCCATTTGCGGGCTGTGGAACGCCACGTCCGAGTTGACCCGCCGGACCAGCACGCCCTCGTCCTGCCACCGGTCCCGCACCTCGGCCACCGCGTCCGGGTCGCCGGCGATCACCGTGGAGGCCGGCGAGGCGGCGATCGCGGCCACCACGTCGGTCCGGCCGGCCAGCCGCCGTTCCGCCTCGGCGAACGGGATCGCGGCCATCGCCATGGCGCCCGCGCCGGCGACCCGGCGCAGCAGGATCGACCGCCGGCAGCTCAGCCGCGCGCCGTCGGCGAGGCTGAGCCCGCCGCAGGCCACCGCCGCGGCGATCTCGCCGACCGAGTGGCCGATCACCGCGGCCGGGCTCACCCCGTACGCCCGCCAGACGGCGGCCAGGCCGACCTGCGTCGCGAAGATCATTGTCTGGATCCGGTCCACCGCGCCGAGATCCCCGGAGCTGAGCACCTCGCGCGGGGTGAAACCGATCTCCGCCTGGAAGACCGGGGCCAGCTCGTCCATGACGGCGGCGAAGGCCGGCTCCTCGGCGAGCAGCCCCTGCCCCATCCCGGACCACTGTGAACCGTGGCCGGAGAAGACCCAGACCGGCCGGGGGCCCTGTTCGCCGGCGCCGGGCAGCGCCCGCCCGGTGGCGACGTGCTGCGCCTGCTCGCCCCGGGCCACGTGGCGCAGCCGGGCGACCAGCTCGGACCGGTCGGCGGCCACCACGGCGGCCCGGTGCTCCAGCTGCGCGCGGCGGCGGGACAGGGTGTGTCCGAGGTCGGCCGGCGACAGCTCGGCCGCGGCCAGCAGCTCGACCAGGTCGCCGGCGTGCCGGCGCAGCGTCTCCGGCGAGCCCGCGGAGAGCGGGAAGAGCAGCCCGGCCGGCCCGTCCGGCGCCGGTCGCGGGTCGGGCGCCTGCTCGAGCAGGACGTGCGCGATGGTGCCGCCGTATCCGAATCCTGAGACGCCGGCCCGGCGCGGGCCGGACCGGTGCGGCCACGGCTGGTGCTCGGTGACCACCCGCAGGCCGGCGTTGGTCCAGTCGATGGCCGGGTTGGGCGTCTCCAGGTTGAGGCTGCGCGGGATCTCGGCGTGCCGCAGCGCGAGGATCGCCTTGATCAGGCTGGCCACCCCGGCGGCCGCCTCCAGGTGGCCGATGCTGGCCTTCACCGACCCGATCAGGCACGGCTCGCCGGGCTGGCGGCCGGCGCCGTAGACCGCGCCGAGCGCGCCGGCCTCCAGCGGGTCGCCCAACCGGGTGCCGGTGCCGTGCGCCTCGACGTAGTCCACCGAGGTCGGCGCGACGCCGGCCTGCCTGCAGGCGCGGACCAGCAGCTGCTCCTGCGCCTCCCGGCTGGGCGCCATGATGCCGTTGGTCCGCCCGTCCTGCTGCACGGCGCTGCCGCGGATCACCGCCAGCACCCGGTCGCCGTCGCGTTCGGCGTCGGCCAGCCGTTTGAGCACCAGCACGCCGCAGCCCTCGCCGCGGCCGTAGCCGTCGGCGGCGGCGTCGAACGACTTGCACCGCCCGTCCGGCGAGGTCGCCCCGGCGGCGTCCAGGGTGAGGGTGAGGCCGGGGGCGAGGATCAGGTTGACCCCGGCGGCGATCGCCAGCGAGCTCTCCCCGGTACGCAGGCTCTGGCAGGCCAGGTGCACCGCAACCAGCGAGGCGGAGCAGGCGGTGTCCACGGCGAGGCTGGGCCCGCGCAGGTCCAGCGCGTAGGAGATGCGGTTGGCCACCGCGCACATGGCCGCACCGATGCCGGTCCACGCCTCGATCCGGGGCAGGTCCTCCAGCAGCCGCCGCCCGTAGTCGTCGGAGCCGACGCCGACGAAGACGCCGGTGTCACCCCCGGCGAGGCGGCGGGCCGGGATGCCGGCGTGCTCCAGGGCGTTCCAGGTGACCTCCAGCAGGATCCGCTGCTGCGGATCCATCAGCTCCGCCTCGCGCGGCGTGACGCCGAAGAACTCGGCGTCGAAGCCCTCGACGTCGCGCAGGAACGCGCCGTGCCGGGTGGCCCGGCGCAGCGCCGCGGCGAACTCCGGCCCCAGCTCGCGGTAGTGGTCCCAGCGTTGCTCGGGCAGCTCCCCGATGCCGTCCCGGCCGTCGCGCAGCAACGACCAGAAGCTGTCCGGGGAGTCGACGTCGCCGGCCAACCGGCAGCCCATCCCGACCACGGCGACGGCCGCCGCGGGCGGCGTGCCGCTGTTCGCATCGAACACCGGATTCCTCTCCTTCGGGGTGGACCGGTCGGCGGCGTCGGTCACTGCCAGGCCGGTGCGTGGATGATCTGGACGACGGCGCAGGAGACCGTGACGCCCGGCCCGACGCCGAGCATCAGCAGGTGGTCCCCGGGGCCGAGCTGCCCGGTGCCGATCAGGTGGTCCAGCGCGGCGACCTGGTCGCTGGCGCCGAGGTGCCCGAGCCGGCGCCCCCAGTCCCAGGTGGACGCCGACAGCGGCAGGCCGAGCGCGGCCGTGCAGCGCTGCTCGACGATCTCGCGGGAGTAGTTCATGTAGGCGACCCGGGTGACGTCGCTGATGTCGATGCCGGCCTCGGCGAGGGTGCGGTCGACGACCTGGAGGGTCTGCCGCTGGATGTCCATCAGCACGGCGGTGCCGGCGCCGCCGCGCAGGGCGGCCCGGCGGAACTCGGCGCTGCGGGCGGTGAAGTCCAGCGGCCGGGCGGCGGTGGGCCCGGGCGGGAAGAGCGGTTCGCCGGCCCGGTGCAGCTCCTCGGCGTCGGCGACGGTGACCGAACCGACGGCGAGCAGCCGGGCGAAGCCGGGCCGGGTGGTCAGCACCAGGGCGCTGCCGGCGTCGCCCATCAGGTAGCCGGGGCCGCCCAGCCAGCGGTCGATCATCGGGGTGCCGAAGTTGTCGGCGGCGACGAGGAGGGCGGTGTGGCGGTCGGGGTGGGCGTGCAGGTAGCTGGCGGCGAGTTCGAGGGCGGTGAACATGCCGTTGCAGCCGTGGTGGAGTTCGACGGCGAGGCAGGTGCCGCCGGTGAGGTGGTGTTGCAGGTAGTACTGGGGTTGCCAGCCGTCGGGGCCTTGGTGCCAGGAGTCGGCGTAGAGGAGCAGGTCGAGGTTGGTGGGTGGGTGGTGGGCGCGGGTGAGGGCCTGGGTGGCGGCGTGTAGGGCCATTTCGGGGGCGGGGGTGTCGCCGGCGACGGCGGCGCCGGTGAGGCCGTGCAGGTCGACCTGTTCGGCGGGGTAGTGGCCGTCGGCGACGGCCTGTTCGACGCTGACGATGTCGGGCAGCCAGACCCCGATTCCGCTGATGAACGTCTCCGGCGTACGCACCGTCCGGTCCCCTCCTGCGCCGTTCGTCGGTGGTGTCGGCGCCCGGTGCCCTCGGCCCGGGGCCGCGTGCTCAGTCGCGTCCCGGCCGCAACCGGTCGGCCAGCCGGGCGACCCGGGCCAGCCCGCCGACCAGCACCCGGCGCGGCCCGCGTTCCCCGCGCAGCCGCAGCAGTGAGGCCAGCGTCCAGAGTTGGGAGCCGACCACGTGCCGGGGTGAGCCGTGGGTGTCGTCGTTCTCCACCAGGTGCAGCCGCCGCAGCCGCTCGGGCAGCCGGGCCGCCTCGGCCGGCGGGATGATCTCGTCACGCCGGCTGGCCAGGTACGCCACCGGGATACCGACCGCCGCCAGTTGGGCGTCGGTGAGCGCCCAGGCGTCGAGCCCGGCGACCAGCTCCGCCCGCTTCGTGCCGGTCAGGTGGGCGAGGGTGTCCATGGTGATGTCCGGCACCCGGGCCTGCCAGGCCTGGTCGGTGAAGAACTCCCGCACCGGCGCCCCGGCGGTCACGATGCCGGCCAGCCGCGGATCCTCGGCGGCGGTCCGCAGCGCCAGGTGCCCGGCGAAGCTGAACGCGATGGCGTACGTGCGGGACACGTCGGCCCGGTCGGCGAGCCGGTCGAGCAGGTCGGGCAGCATCCGCCAGCTCTCCGGGCCGTAGCGCAGGGTGTTCTCCCCGGCCCCGGGCAGCTCGGTGCCGACCGCGGCGAACCCCAGCTTGGCGAAGAGCGGCAGGGTGGGCGCCCACTGCTCCTTGACGCTGACGATCCCACCCAGCACCAGCAGCAGCGGGCGCGGTGCGGCGGCGTCCAGCCCGGCGGCCCAGCAGCCGACCCGGCCACCGGGCAGGTCCAGGTCGAGCCGCTCGATGCCCTGGCCGTCGGCGCGCCACCGGTCGAAGGCCGCCACGCAGCGGCGCAGCGCCTCCGCGCGGGGCGGGCCGTCGACGTACGGGAAGCGGGCCATGGCGAAGTGCCGGGCGGCGTCGAGCAGCTTGCCGTCGCGCTCCAGCCGGTCGCCCCGGTCGCTCCACTCCCGGACCCAGGAGCCGGGCTCGTCGCCGACGTCGGTGCGGATCCGGTCCAGCAGCGCGGGCAGGTCGGGGATCCGCTGGCCGCGGGCGTGCACGGTGATGTAGCGCTTCAGTTCGTCCAGGTCGTTCATGCCCGCTCCAGGTCCGGCTCGCGCGTCGGGTCGGCCCGGTGCGCCGGCGCGCCGTCCGGGTCGACGGCCGGTGCGAAGCTCTCCAGGCCGCTCTTGATCTCGGTGAGGACGTCGGCCGCCTCGGCGCCGTCGATCACCCGGTGGTCGAAGGCGAGGCTGAGCCGCATGAGCGGGGCGATCGCCAGCCGGCCGTCGCGGACCACCGGCCGGTCGGCGACCTGCCCGACGCCGAGGGTGATGGTGGTGCCGCCCACCGAGTGGAAGCTGTCCACCGGGCGGTGACCCAGCGAGGTGACCGCGAAGGTGCCGAACGCGTCGCCGCGGCGGCGCAGCGGCCGGGTGCCGAGCCGGAACACCGCCCGGCCGAGCAGCGCCGGCGCCTGGTGCAGCTTGCGCAGCATGGCGAACTCCGGCATCTCGTCGGGGTCGCCGTCGCGGTAGTGGTCCACCTGGCGCTGGATGTCGTCCAGGCTCGCGGTGTGCAGGTCGGGCAGGACCGCCGCGAGCACCACCCGCTGCCCGTCGACGGTCTTGTCCAGGGTGAGCTTGCCGTTCACCCGGTCGTACCGGGCCACCCGGGCGCGGAGCCGGCCGCTGATCGCGGCGTTCGCGTCGGGGTGGGCGGCGAGCACCCGCCCGGTCACCCGCAGCAGGTAGCTGACCACCGAGTACCGGTGGCCGTCCGCGCGGGCCGCCGCCCGGTGCCGGCGTACCGCGGTCATGTCCACCTCGGTGTCGAGGAAGACCGGCGAGAAGTCCCGGATCTGGTCGAGGAAGAAGAACGTGTGCCGGCGCTGCCGGGCGACCGGGGTGATCCTCATGCCGTCACGGCCAGGTCGTAGATGTCGGCGAGGCTGCGGGCCGCCAGCACGTCGGGCAGCGCGAGGGTGCGCCCGGTGCGCTGCTCCAGCACCGTGAGCAGGGTGAGCAGGTGCACCGAGTCCCAGCCGGCCACCTGGTCGAGGTCACCGCGGGCGTCCTCGGCGTTGACCGGGATGCCCACCTCGTCGGTGACGAGGTGCAGGAAGTCGTCGAGGCTGTTCATGCGGCGTCCACTCCAATGCGGTCGGTGAGGCGGATGTGCTCGGGCACCGCCGGGATGTCGTGCAGGTCGTGCCGGAAGCGGATGGCGTCGCCGTCCTCGCCGGCCGGCGTGAAGCCGTGCCGGGTCCACAGGTCCGCGACGACCCGGTTCTTGGCGGTCGGCCGGTAGCTGGCCAGCACGGCCGACGCGCCGCCGGCCCGGGCGTGCCGCAGCACCGCGGCCAGGCATGCCTGCTCGATGCCGCGGGAGAAGACCCGGCAGCTGAGCAGGAAGTTCTCGATCTGCACGAGGTCGCCGTCGCGGCGCAGGAACAGGACGCCGACCAGGCCGTTCTCACCGAACCGGTCCCGGCTGCGCACGGTGAGCACCCGGGCGTACGGGTCGTCCAGCAGGTCGCTGACGTCCTGCGGCTGCAACCGCCGGGTGGTCGGGTTGAACTGGTTGGTGCGCAGCGACAGCTGGGACACCCGGGGCACCTGCTCGGGGCCGGCCTCGCCCAGCTCCACCTCGACCGCCAGCTCGGCCAGGTAGTCGGCGAGCGAGGAGAACGACTGGCGGAAGTCCTGCCGGGCCAGTTCGTCGCGGTAGCCGGCGGCCCGGTCCCGGTCTTCGGCGGTGAGCTGGCGGGTGGTGAACCAGCCGTCCCGCAGCAGCTTCACCAGGTGCAGCGCCGGCTCCGCGTCGACCTGCACGACGGCGGTGCCGGGCAGGGCGTGCCGGATCAGTCCGCACTCGAAGGGGCTGTCGTCGACGAAGACGAAGCTGTCCGGGTGCAGGTTCAGCGACCGCGCCAGCTCGGTGAGGTTGTCGTGCTTGGGCGCCCAGTTGGCCACCACCCGGACGAAGTCGTCCTCGCGCAGCGTCATGTCGGGGTGCTCGCGCAACACCTGCCCGACGGCGGCCGCCTCGTTCTTGCTCACCACGGTGAGCAGCACGCCCTGCGCGCCGAGCTGCTTGGCGACCCGCTGGAAGGCGCGGTGCGCCTCGCCGCGGTAGCTCTCCGCCACCTCGATGCCGTCGATGCCGTCGTCGCCGAGGATGCCGCCCCACACCGTGCCGTCCAGGTCCAGCGCCAGGCACTTCTTGGTCTGCCCGGCCAGGTTCCGGGCCAGGTGGCCGACCTCACGGGCGTACCCGGCGAGCAGCGGTTCGGCCAGGTGCGCCTTGGCGTAGACGGTGAGCCGGGGGTCGCAGGCGGGGGACCCCTCCGCGAGTAGGGGGTCGAGGTCGACGACCACCAGGGAGGGGTTGGCGGCGGACAGGCGCAGCAGCCGGGCGTTGGCCTCCCGCCAGAGCGCGCCCAGCTCGGCCCGGGAGGTCAGGTCGACGAGCTGGGCGGTGTGCCGCCGCAGCAGGGGCAGCGTGTTCAGCACGAGGGTGCCGCGCGCGGTGGACCGGAAGGTGGCGGCCAGGCGCTCGACCAGGTCGACCTTCTCGGCGAGCACCCGGGCCACGTCGGCGGGCCGCCACGGCACCGGCACCTCGTCGAAGACCACCATCGGGTCGAGCACGCAGAGCACCAGGTCCGGTTCGGCCTGGTACAGCTCGCTGTCCGGGTCGGCCAGGTCGAAGACGTACGAGTCGAAGGGGGAGAGCCGGGCGTGCAGCAGCAGGCCGTGCCGGGCCAGTTCGGCGGTGAGCGCGGGCAGCAGCGGGGCGAGGGTGCCGTGCCCGGTCACCGTGACGGCGACCGTGGGGACGCCCGGGTGCGCGGCGCGTACCTCGTCGACGTCGAGGCGGGCGAGCAGCCGGCCGGCCCGGACGAGCTCGGCGTCGTCGAGCCCGCCGAGCAGGGCGCGGACCTCCGGGTAGCGCGCCGCGAGCCGGCCCGACCGGTGCAGGTCGAGCAGCGTCTCGGCGGTGGGGGTCGCGGCGTCCACTCAGACCGCCTCCAACGCGAACCCGGCCTCGATCCACTTGCTGGACTCGATGGCCACGCCGACCGCCCGGTCGCCGGCCGCCATCTTCGGCATCACCTGTTCGAGCTGGAAGAACGGCAGCGCGTTGCCGGTGTTGCCGATGTCGGCCACGCAGCTCACCTCGTACGCCCCGGGCAGGCCGAGGGCGGCGGTGATCCGGGTGGTCATCCGGCCGGACAGCTGCGGCGGGAGCAGGTAGTCGACCTCGTCGTCCTGCCAGTCCAGCTCGTCCAGCACCCGGCGCAGGGTGCGCTGCGCCATCGGCGGCACCGACTCCTCGATCGCCTTGTAGTCCTCCACCACCGGCGCGCTCGGCGGGCCGTCGCCGGCGCCGAACCACTCGACGACCTGTCCCGGCGCCCGGCCCCGGCCGACCAGGCGCAGCTCCACGTGGCGGACCTCGAGCGCGCCGGGCACCGGTTCGGTGCGCAGCACGGCGGCGCCCGCCCCGTCGCCGAAGAGCACGCCGTTGACCTGCTCCGCCGGGTCCGCGCCGCTGGTGTCCGCGTGCACGTCCAGGTGCTTGGCGCAGCTGTCCGCACCGAGCACCAGCGCCGTGCGGCCCCGGCCGACCAGGAGCAGCTTGTGCGCCACGTCGAGGGCCTGCACCGCGCCGGTGCAGCCGGACTGCATCTGGTACGTGGGGACGCCGTCGATGCCCAGCCGGTCGGCGACCATGTTGACGGTGGCCGGCATCAGCCGGTCGGGCGAGGAGGTGCCGAGCACCACCAGGTCGACGTCGTCCGGACCGACCCCGGCGGCGGCCAGCGCCCGGGCGCCGGCGGTCTCGCACATGTCGGTGAGCGAGTAGCGGACCTCGCCGGTGTCCAGATCCCGCGCCAGGTGCCGGTTGCGGGTGCCGATGAAGGTGTCCACCCACTGCTCCCAGACGCCGGGCAGACCGAACCGGCGGGCCAGGTGGGCGTTCGACAGGGCCGGCCCGGGCAGCGCGGTGCCGACGGCGAGGAGATAGGCGGCACGGCCGTCCATGGGGATCCTTTCTGCAGGCGCGCATCCGGCGGCCATCATCGGCACGGCGGCTAAAGCGACGCTTTCCCCCGGCCGACATTCCCCGTGCTCGGGCGCATTGGCCGGGGCGGATCCGGAGCCCGACCCCAGGGGTATAGGGGTTGTCCCGCCCGCGGTTGTGGGGTTGGCCCCTCAACCGCCGGTGGATATCTTTCTGCCGAGCCGATTCGGCGGGCGACGACAGGGACCGTCGCCAGCCCGACCAGCAATTTCCGGGTCACCGGATCACGGCGTGCCGGAATTGGTCTGCCGAATTGGTGCTCGTCGGTGCCGTGTCCGGGGGAGGCCGTCGACCCACCCCTGCGTCGCGCCACCGGCCACGACGAAGAGGTGAACGCATGACGCTGTCCTCCACCCTGGCGACATCGGCGTACCGACCGGTCGTCGACGCCAGCGCGATCCGCTACGGCCTGCTCGGGCCGCTGCGGGTGTTCGGCGGCGCGGGTGACACGACCATCGGTGCCCGCAAGATCCAGATCCTGCTCTGCGTGCTCCTGATCCGGTCCGGGCAGGTGGTCTCCATCGACCAGCTGACCGCGGAGCTGTGGGGCGACAACGCGCCGCGGCGCTCCACCGCCGCGCTCCAGGTCTACGTCTCCCAGCTGCGCAAGTTCCTGCACCGTCCGGAGGACGCGCAGAACCCGATCGTCACCCGGCTGCCCGGGTACGTGCTCAACACCGGCGCCGACCAGGTCGACGTGCACGTCTTCCAGAACCTGGTCCGCCAGGGCCGGCAGGCGGCCCGCGACCACGACCACGAGGCCGCGGTGGCGCTCTTCGAGGAAGGGCTGGCGCTGTGGCGCGGGCCCGCCCTGATGGGGCTGCGGGACAGCCCGGCGGTCAGCGTCTTCGCCACCTGGCTCGACGAGTTCTACCTGGAGTGCGTCGAGGCGATGGTCGAGTCGAACCTCGCCCTCGGCCGGCATCGCGACCTCATCGGCACCCTCCAGGCCCTCACCGCGGAACATCCGCTGCGGGAGGCGTTCTACCGCCAGCTCATGCTGGCCCTGTACCGCTCCGAACGGCAGGCCGACGCGCTGCGGGTCTACCAGAACGCACGCGCCGTGCTCAGTGACGAACTGGGCCTGGAGCCGTGTCGGGGCCTGCGCGATCTCCAGGCGGCGATCCTCTCCGCCGACGACCGGCTCGACTTCCGGCCGGCCGCCTGACTCGCGCGCTTCCTCAACCCCCTCGTAAGGAGGCTCCATGACCGATCTCAACAGCTCGGTGACCGGCCTGCCCGTCGCGCGGCGCTGCCCCTTCGACCCCCCGGAGGAGTTGGCGTCGCTGCGGGCGCGGGACCCGATCACCCGGATGCACTACCCGGACGGCCACGACGGTTGGCTGGCCACCGGGCACGCGCTGGCCCGGACCGTGCTGGCCGATCCGCGGTTCAGCGCCCGGCACGAGCTGCGGCACTCGCCGGTGCCGACGCCGGCGAAGCCGATGGCCGCGATGCCGGGCGTGTTCATCGGCATGGACGCCCCCGATCACACCCGGTACCGCCAGCTGATCAACCGGCACTTCACCGTGCGCCGGGTCCGCGAGCTGGAGCCGATGATCGAGCGGGTGGTGGCCCAGCGGCTGGACGCGATGGCCGCCGCCGGCCCGACCGCCGACCTGATGCGGGCCTTCGCCCTGCCGGTGCCGGCGCAGATCATCTGCGAGCTGCTCGGCGTGCCCGAGGAGAGCCACGAGGAGATCCAGCGGCACCGGATGGCCACCATCGACCCGGAGTCGAATCCGCAGGCGGCCATGGCGGCCACCCGGGCCACCATGGAGTTCATGCTGGGGCTGGCCCGGCGCAAGCGGGCCGAGCCCGGTGACGACCTGCTCAGCGGGTTGATCGCCGACGGTGGGCTCGGCGACCAGGAGCTGGCCGGCATCGCCCTGCTGATGCTCATCGCCGGCCACGAGACCACCGCAAACATGCTGGGTCTCGGGGTCTACCTGCTGTTGGAGAGACCGGATCTGGCGGAGGGGATCCGTGGCCGGGACGGCGTGCTGACCGAGACCGCCGTCGACGAACTGCTGCGCTACCTCGCGGTGGTGCAGTTCGCCTCGCGCGCGGCGCTCACCGACGTCGAGCTGGGCGGCGTCACGATCGCGGCGGGGGAGACGGTCACCGTCTCGCTCTCCGCCGCCAACCGGGACGGGGCGCGGTTCGACGATCCGACCGAGTTCCGGGCGGACCGCCCGAGCAGCGGGCATCTCACCTTCGGCCACGGCGCCCACCAGTGCCTGGGCCAGCACCTCACCCGCGCCGAGCTGCGCATCGGGCTCTCCGCGCTGCTGCGGCGTTTCCCGGACCTGCGGCTGGCCGTACCCCCGGCGGAGATCGGTTTCCGCGAGGCGGTGCCGACCGTCGGGGTGACCCACCTGCCCGTGCGCTGGTAGCCCCCGCGCCGGCCGGCCGGTCAGGCGCGGTGGACCGGAGCCACCGCGCCTGACCGTGCGCCGGAGCCGGACGGTACGGCGGCGCGCGGCCGCAGCCCGAGCACCGCGCGCAGGGTGGCGAAGAACTCGGTACGCGCGTCCCGGACGAAGAAGTGCCCGCCCGGGACCCGGTGCAGCCGGAACCGCCCGTCGGTGTACCGCACCCAGCCGGCGGCCTCGGCCAGGGCCATCAGCGGGTCCCGGTCGCCGGCGAAGGCGTGCAGGTCGCAGGGGATCGGCACCGGTCCGGGCGTGTAGCTGTGGCAGACCAGCAGGTCGTCGCGGGCGAGCCCGGTGGCGGCGTCGCGCCACGCGGGGTAGCGCAGCACCAGTTCGGACATCCCGCCGATGCGCAGCAGCAGCTGGGTCAGCTCCTCCGGTGACATCCCCGGCACCTCGCGGATGAAGCGGTGCTGGTCCGGCGCCGGGTACGCCCCGACCAGCACCTGCTCCGGCAGCGCGCGGCCCCGGGCGTGCAGGGCCTCGGTCAGGGCGTACGCCACCAGCGCGCCCATGCTGTGCCCGTAGAACGCGTACGGCGGGCGCAGGTATCCGCCCAGCTCGGCGATCAGCTGCTCGACGAGGGTGTCCATCCGGCGCAGCCGGGGCTCCCCGATCCGCCCCTCCCGCCCGGGCAGCTGGATCGGCAGCAGGTCCACCTCGTCGCCCAGCTCCCCGTCCCAGTCCGCGTACGCCGACGCCGCGCCGCCGGCGTGGTGCAGGCAGAACAGCCGCAGCCGGCGGTCGGACGCCGGGGGACGGGCCAGGTAGCCGGTCAACACAGCACGATCGTCACGTCGTAGCGGGGCGACTCGTCGTCGCCCTCGGTGAGCACCAGGGTGCGGAAGCCGGTCCGGCCCGCGTACCGGCCGCTGAGCCCGGTGACCGGGATGGTGGCGGTGAGGCCCTGCACGATGGAGGTGGCGTCGACCACCCCGACCGCCTCCATGCTGCCGTCGGGGAACTCGGTGACGTTGCGGTGCAGCTGCCACATGTGCGGCAGCATGTCGAGCACCACGGCCCGGCCGGTGATCGTGCCGACCCGCTGGCCCTCGGCGTCGAGGAGCGCGTCGGTGTACTCGGCGATGGTGCCGGGGCCGGGTCCGTCCGGACCGGCGTGGATGACCATCTTCTCCACGACCTCGGTCAGCCCGTCCAGGACGATGCACTCGGCGAGCACGTCCGCGCCGGCCACCTCGTGCGGTTCGATCCGGCCGGCGGCCACCGCGGCGGCCGTGGCCAGCGCGCGGGTGCTGATCGGGTTGGCGTCGGATTCCTTCTCCTGCTCCTTCGCCAGTTCGGCGCGGATGTCGGTCAGTTCGGTCTCGGGCATCGCGCGGTTCCTTCCCGCCGGAGCCGGCCGCGGTCGACCGGCCGCGCCGCCAGCCGGCGCGGGCCCATCGTCGGCGGGCGGGCCAAAGCCGTCCCAAACTCCGGCCGCCGTCCGATCTGCGGTGCTCGTGCCATGTGCCCGACGCGTGACGTTGGTGCCGCCTTGTCGAGGGTTCAGCCGGAGCTGCTGCGCTGGGCCTCCCTCGCAGCCGCGCCGACCGAGAGGAGCCTCCCGTGCGCGTCCTGTTCCTGCCGATGGCCTGGCCCAGCCACTACTACCCGATGGTGCCGCTGGCCTGGGCATTCCGCGGCGCCGGTCACGACGTCCGGGTGGCCGCCCAGCCCACCGCGGTGGAGTCGGTCACCGCCTCCGGTCTCCCCGCCGTCCCGGTCGGCGGCTCGTACGACCTGATGGCCGGGCTGGCCCAGGTCAACGAGGCGGTACGCCGGCAGGGCGGCCAGCTGCCGTCGAGCTTCCAGGCGCTGCGCGAGCTGCCGCCGGCCGAGCTGCGCCGCTTCATCGAGCTGCGTACCGCCCCGCACGTGCACGCGGCCGAGGCGATGGCCGACGACCTGGCCGCACTGATCCGGGTGTGGCGTCCCGACCTGGTGGTCGCCGACCCGATGGTGATGGTGGCGCCGCTCGTCGCCGAGCTGGCCGGCGCGCGGCTGGTGCGGCACCTCTGGGGCCCGCAGGTGCCGTCGCTGCTCGGGTCGCCGGGTGCCGGGGCACCGGTCGACCAGTGGCCGGAGGACCTGCGCAAGCTCTTCGACCGGTTCGGCGCCGAGGTACGCGAGGAGTACAGCTCCGGCACGGTCGACCCCACGCCGGCCAGCCTGCAGAGCCAGACGGTGCCGCACCGGCTGGCCAGCCGGTGCGTGCCGTACAACGGGCCCGGCGAGGTGCCCGACTGGCTGCTATACCCGGCGGAGCGGCCCCGCGTCGGGATGTCCTGGACCACCTCCAACCGGGTCCAGTTGGGCGCGGACAGCTCGCCGGTGCGCGACACCGTGCGCGCGCTCTCCGCGCTGGACGCGGAGATCGTGCTGACCGTGCGGGCGGCGGACCGGCCGGGGCTGGGCGAGCTGCCGGAGCGGGTGCGGGTGGTGGCCGAGGTGCCGTTGCAGCTGCTGATGCCGAGCTGTGTGGTGGCGGTGCACCACGGTGGGGCCGGTTCGATGCTCACTGCGGCCTGCTTCGGGGTGCCCCAGGTGATCGTCCCGCAGGCGCCCGACCAGATGCTCAACGCCGAGCGCCTTGCCGCGGTGGGCGCCGGGGTGACCCTGCCGGCCGAGGCGGCCGGGCCGGAGGCGGTGCTGGCCGCCGTGGAGGGGATGCTCACCGAGGACCGCTGGGCCGCCGGCGCGGCCCGGCTGGCCGACGAGATCGCCGGCCAGCCGGCGCCCGCCCGGGTCGTGGCGGAACTCTCCGCTGAGGGCTGAGTCGGCACGTCTGCCCTGTTCAGGACCGCCCGGCGCGCGGATTTGTCATCTAAGGTTGACGCCGCGCGCCGGCGCTCCTAAGCTGGGGGCATGGAAGTCACTCGGCTGGTGAGTCTCGTCAACGCCACCGACGACGACGACCCCCGGGTCGCCCTCGCCGCCACCGCGGAGGCGGCGAAGGAGTTCGAGCGCATCCAGACGGTCCTGGTCCGCCGGGCGCGCGCGCAGGGCGTGACCTGGGCGGAGATCGCCGCCGCACTCGGCGTCAGCAAGCAGGCGGTGCACAAGAAATACGGCGGTCGGGGGCTGTTCCGCAAGGAGGACTGAATTCCCGGTCCCGCCGGCATTCCGCAACGCTTCACCTGAAATTCACCTGTACGACGTTGTGCCGTGCGGCGAATCGTCGTCGTAACAAGCTGTCAATAAATTGACCATTCCCTGGCGCCCGTGAAATGGCAGGGACGGTAATTCCTGCCCGGAGACGGGTCGTCCAGGTGGATCGGGACTATGACGAGGAGCAATGCGATGGGAAAGCTGTCAGTCGTCCGGGAGGCGGTCGCCGTGGCGGTCTCGGCGAACCTGCCGGTGATCCTGTGGGGTTCTCCCGGCACCGGCAAGACCTCGTCCGTGCTCGCCCTCGGCGAATCGCTCGGCCTGCCCGTCGAGGTGGTGGTCGGCTCCATCCGGGAACCCAGCGACTTCGCCGGGCTGCCGGTGCTGCGCGACGGGCACACCTGGTTCGCTCCGCCGCGCTGGGCCGAGCGGCTCGCCGCCACCGGCTCCGGGCTGCTCTTCCTCGACGAGTTGACCACCGCGCCGCCCGCCGTGCAGGCGGCCATGCTCCGGGTCGTGCTGGAGCGGACGGTGGGCGACCTGGTGCTCCCCGCCGACGTGCGGATCGTCGCCGCGGCCAACCCGCCGGCCGAGGCCGCGGACGGCTGGGACCTCTCCGCCCCGCTGGCCAACCGCCTGATCCACCTGCACTGGGAGGTCGACGCCACCGCGATCGCGGAGGGCTTCACGCACGGCTTCAGCGTGCCGGAACTGGCCCACAAGGAGCCGCCGGCCGCCGACGAGATCGCCCGGTCGCGGGCCCTGATCGGCGCCTTCCTGCGGATCCGCCCGGAACTGCTGCTGGTGGTGCCGGCCAGTCCCGACCAGGCCGGCCGGAGCTGGCCCAGCCCGCGTACCTGGGAACTGGCCGCGGTGGCGCTCGCCGCCTGCGCGGCGGCCGGGGTGGACGACGCCGTCCAGGCCCAGCTGGTCGTCGGCGCGGTCGGTGAGGCGGCCGGCTTCGAGCTGCTCACCTGGATCCGCAACCTGGACCTGCCGGACCCGGCCACCCTGCTGGCCGACCCGTCCGTGCCGCTGCCGTCCCGGATGGACCAGCTGCACGCGCTGCTCGGGGCCGTCGTGGCGTACGTCCGGGCGGACGGCACCGCGCAGACCTGGCAGCAGGCCTGGACGGTGGTGGCCCGGGTGGCCGGCACCGCGCCGGACGTGGCGGCCAGCGCGGCCAAGGGGCTGGCCCGGTGCCGGCCGGCCGGGACCAGCCTGCCGACCACCATGCTCGACCTGGTGCCGATCCTGAGAGCCGCGGGGCTGCTGCGATGAGCCGGCCGGTCGCCCCGTACAGCGAAGAGCTGGCCACCCGCCTCGCCGCCGCCCGGGTCTGGGCCGCGCACCGGGCCCCGTACCTGGCGAACGCGGTCTTCTCGCTGGTCATGGAGCCACTCGCGCCCAGCGCGGCGGAGCGGACCGGCGAGCTGGTGGCCGATCCAGAGTTCGCCGCGTTCCCCACCGACACCCGCTGGGTGATGCACGTCGACCCGGGCACCGTGCTGGCCACCCCGGTCGAGCAGATCGGCTGGTGGATCCTGCACCAGATCGGCCACCTGGTCCGGGGGCACGCCCAGCGGTCGCCGGTCCGGCCGACCAGCGGGCCGGACGCCCCGCTGCACGCCGTCGGCTATGCCGGCGCCCGGGACGAGGACGCGCACCGCTGGAACCAGGCCGCCGACGCCGAGATCAACGACGACCTGGAGGCCGAAGGGCTGGACGGGCCGGCCGACGTGATCTCCCCGGCCGGGTTGGGGCTGCCGTCCAACCGGCTCGCCGAGGAGTACCTGCCAATGCTCGACGAGCTGGCCGACCTGCTGCACGGCACCGGCCGGGAGCTCTCCGCCGGGCTGGACTGCGGCAGCGGCGCCGACGGCATCGACCGGCGGTGGGACTCCACCGGCGCGGGCGGCCTCGGCGAGCTGGAACGGGAGCTGCTGGAACGCTCCGTCGCCGTGGGCATCCAGGAGCGGGTCAGCGCCCGCAGCGAGGTGCCGATGGGCTGGCAGCGGTGGGCCGAGGAGCGGCTGCGGCCGCGGGTCGACTGGCGGGCCAGGATCGGCTCGCTGGTCCGCAAGGCCGCCAACCGCAGCTCCGGCCGGGTCGACTACAGCTACCGCCGGCCGTCGCGCCGGACCGCCGGGCACCCGGACGTGATCACCCCGCAGCTGGTCCGCCCGGTGCCCGACACCGTGCTGGTGCTGGACACCTCGGGCAGCGTACGCCGCCCCGAGCTGGAGCAGTTGGTCGCCGAGGTGGCCGAGATCCTGGCGAAGGTCGGCCGGCGGCGGCTGCGGGTCATCTGCTGCGACCTGCAGGCGCATCCGGCGCAGGAGATCCGCCGGATCGAGGAGCTGCGCATCGTCGGCGGGGGCGGCACCGACATGCGGGCCGGTCTCGCCGCCGCGGCGCAGCTGCGCCCCCGGCCCGACCTGGTGGTGGTGCTCACCGACGGGCACACCCCCTGGCCGGACCGCCGGCCTCCCTTCGAGTCACTGGTCTGCCTCGTGGGCGCCGACGGCGCGGCGCCGGAGTGGGCGTCGTCCGTGCACCTTCCGGAGATGGGAGCGACATCATGAGCGTCTTCGCCACGGGCGAGGAGGAGCCCCGCCCCAACCCACTGCGCGAATGGCTCGACCGGGGGTTCACCCTGGCCGAGGCGCGCCGCTGGCTGGAGGCCGGGTTCACGCCGGAGGGCGCCGAACGGTGGCGGGAGGCGGGCGTCTACCGGCCGCGGACCGCCGCGGAGTGGCGTACCGCCGGGGCGAACCCGGCCACCGTGGACACCTGGATCCGGGCCGGCATGTCGCCCCGGGACGCGGTGCGCTGGCGCGAGTTCGGGGTGTCGCCCGAGGACGCGGTGCAGCGCTACCTGGCCGGCGAGGAGCCGGGCCTGCGCAGCTTCGTCTCCCGGGTGCTGCACCACCGGTCGCTGCGCGCCGCCGGGCGGGCCCTGGAACCGAAGAAGTCCGAGGCGATCCGGCGGCTGCTCAAGGCCGGGGTCAGCGCCGAGGTGGCCCGGGGCTACGTGGAGAGCGGCTGGGACGGCCGGACCGCCCTGGAGTGGGCCCGGCGCGGCGTGGCGCCGGTCGACGCGGCCGTGCTGCACGCGCTCGGCTTCACCGCCGCCGAGGCGCAGCGGGTGCTGGCCGACGGGGTCGGGGCCACCGAGGTGATGACCGCCTGGTGGCGGGCGGGCGTGCCGATCGACGAGGTCGCCGCCTGGTGCGCGGCCGGGTTCACCGCCGAGGAGGCGGCCGAGCAGCGCCGCCAGGGCGCCGACGTGGAACGGGCCAAGGTGCTGCGGGCCCTGACCGAGGACGAGCAGTGACCAGTTTCGACAGAGCCGAACGGCGAACAGAAGGAGCAGACATGAGCACGGCACCGCAGCCCGCGGCCGGCGCGCCCCAGGCGTCGATAGCCAAGTTGGCCCTCGTCATCCTGCTGGGCGGCGTCATCGTCCAGCTCGACTCGACGATGACCAACGTCGCGATCAACCAGTTCATCCTGGACTTCCACTCCACCATCTCCACCATCCAGTGGGTCGGCACCGGCTACCTGCTGGCGATGACCCTGGCCATCCCGGCCACCGGCTGGGCGATGGAGCGGTTCGGCCCGCGTACCCTCTGGACCGTCACCGTGCTGGTCTTCCTGGTCGGCTCGGTCCTGGCCGGCTTCGCCTGGTCCGCGGAGAGCCTGATCCTCTTCCGGATCCTGCAGGGTCTGGGCGGCGGCATGATCGTGCCGATCGCCCAGGCGGTGCTCGCCCAGGCCGCCGGGCCGGACCGGCTCGGCCGGCTGATGGCGATCATCGCGGTCCCGGCCATGCTCGCCCCGGTCCTCGGGCCGGTGCTCGGCGGCTGGCTGATCACCGACGTCAGCTGGCGCTGGATCTTCTTCATCAACGTGCCGATCTGCCTGCTCACCATCGGCCTGGCCTGGCGCTACATGTCGGGGGAGAAGGCGGTGCGCAACGGCCGGCTGTCCCGGTTGGACTGGATGGGTCTGGCGCTGCTCTCGCCGGCCTGCGCCGCCGTGGTCTACGGCCTGGCCCGCGCCGGCAACAAGGGCACCTTCGGCGAGGGCGGCGTCATCGCCTTCCTGATCGCCGGGCTGGTGCTGCTGGTCGGCTTCGTGCTGCACGCGCTGCGCGACGACGAGCCGCTGCTGGACCTGCGGCTGTTCCGGGCGCGCAGCTTCGCCGCGTCGGCGTCGGTGGTGTTCCTCTCCGGCATCGTGCTCTTCGGCGCCATCATCCTGCTGCCGCTCTACTACCAGCAGGTGGCCGGGCTGACCCCGCTGCGGGCCGGCCTGCTGATCGCGCCGCAGGGCCTCGGCATGGCGATCGCCTTGATCATCGCGGGCCGGCTCAGCGACAAGATGGGCCCCCGGCCGATCGTGCTGGTCGGCATCGCCCTCGCCGCGGCGGGCGCGCTCGTCTTCACCCAGGTCGGGGTCGACACCAGCCGGTTGGTGCTCAGCATCGCGCTGGCCGTCAGCGGCGCCGGTCTCGGCGCGGCCACCGTGCCGGTCCTGGTCGGCGCGTACCGGGGGCTGCGGCAGGAGCAGATTCCGCGGGCGACCACCGCGATCCGGATCTTCCAGCAGCTCGGCGGGGCGTTCGCCGGCGCCGTCCTGGCGGTGGTGCTCCAGCACGCCAGCGCCAGCGCGGCGACCGCCGGCCGGGGCGGCCCGCCGGACCCGTCGGCGTTGGCCGACGCGTACGGCCAGACGTTCTGGTGGGTGCTCGGCTTCGCCGCCGTGGCGCTCCTCCCGGCGCTGCTGCTGCCCGGCGGGCCGCC
This sequence comes from Micromonospora sp. NPDC049836, assembly GCF_044465125.1. Taxonomy (NCBI): domain Bacteria; kingdom Bacillati; phylum Actinomycetota; class Actinomycetes; order Micromonosporales; family Micromonosporaceae; genus Micromonospora; species Micromonospora sp. NPDC049836. The sequence continues at coordinate 259,194 of NZ_JBITLH010000002.1, read as the reverse complement.
GGAGAAGCGGACCCCGCCGCAGACCCCGGCCGCGGAGGAGGCACCGGTCGCCAGCTGACCGTGCCGAACCGCCGGTGGGCCCCGCGACCGACCCGGTCGCGGGGCCCACCGCGTACCAAGCCGGCCCAAATGCGGGCTTGGTACCGCTTAAGCCACCCGGACCACAGTGGGCGGACCCGAGCGGGAGGAGAGGTTGTGCGTACGCCGGAGACGTTCATCAGCGGAATCGGGGTCTGGCTGCCCGACATCGTCAGCGTCGAACAGGCCGTCGCCGACGGCCACTACCCCGCCGAGCAGGTCGACCTGCACGGCCTCACCGGCGCCGCCGTCGCCGGCGACACCCCCGCCCCCGAAATGGCCCTACACGCCGCCACCCAGGCCCTCACCCGCGCCCACCACCCACCCACCAACCTCGACCTGCTCCTCTACGCCGACTCCTGGCACCAAGGCCCCGACGGCTGGCAACCCCAGTACTACCTGCAACACCACCTCACCGGCGGCACCTGCCTCGCCGTCGAACTCCACCACGGCTGCAACGGCATGTTCACCGCCCTCGAACTCGCCGCCAGCTACCTCCACGCCCACCCCGACCGCCACACCGCCCTCCTCGTCGCCGCCGACAACTTCGGCACCCCGATGATGGACCGCTGGCGGTCGGGCCACGAACACCTGATCGGGGACGCCGGCAGCGCCGTGGTGCTGACCACCCGGCCCGGCTTCGCCCGGCTGCTCGCCGTCGGGGCGATCGCCGTACCCGAGGCGGAGGAGCTGCACCGGGCCGGCGAGCCGCTCTTCCCGCCCGGGGCGACCCTCGGCCGGACCGTCGACTTCGTGGCCCGCGGCGAGGCGTTCCAGAAGCAGTTGGCCGACAGCCCGGACGCCGCCGCGATGGCGAAGATCGGCGGCAACCTGGTGGCGCTGATCCACCGCACGCTGGACGAGGCCGGCATCGGCATCGCCGATGTCACCCGGGTCGCGCCGATGAACTTCTCCCGGGCGCTGATTGAGCGGCTGATGGGCGGGCTCGGGCTGACCATGGCCCACTCCACCTGGGCCTGGGGCAGCACGGTCGGTCACCTCGGCGCCAGCGACCAGGTCGTCGCGCTGGACCACCTGCTCGGCACCGGGCAACTCGGCCCCGGCGACCACCTGCTGATGCTCGGCATCGGGCCCGGCGTGACGCTGTCCTGCGCGGTGGTCGGCATCGAACACCTCCCGGACTGGGTGTCGTGACCGGCGCCGGCCCGGCCACGCTCGCCGCGGCCGCCCCGGTCCCCGTGCTTCCCGCGCACAGCCTGCTGGTCTTCCTGCTGGGGCTCGGCGTGCTGCTGCTGGTGGCGTTGCTGCTCGGCCGGCTCGCCACCCGGTGCGGCCTGCCCGCCGTGGTGGGGGAGCTGCTCACCGGGATCCTGCTCGGACCCACCCTGCTGGGCGCGGTGGCCCCCGGGGTGTCCGACTGGTTCCTGCCCCGGCAGGCCGAGCAGTTCCACCTGCTCGACGCGGTCGGGCAGCTCGGCGTGCTGCTGCTGGTCGGGTTGACCGGGGTGGAGGTGGACGTCGCGTTCGTCCGCCGGCGCGGCGGCGCCGCCGCCCGGATCAGCCTGGCCGGCCTGCTGCTGCCGCTCGGGCTCGGCGTCGCGACCGCGTACCTGCTGCCCGGCTCGCTGCTCGGCGCCGGCACCGACCGTGAGGTGTTCGCGCTCTTCCTCGGCGTGGCGATGTGCGTCAGCGCGATCCCGGTCATCGCCAAGACGCTGCTGGACATGAAGCTGCTGCACCGCAACATCGGTCAGCTCACCCTGGCCGCCGGGGTCATCGACGACATCTGCGGCTGGCTGCTGCTCTCGGTGGTCTCCGCCCTCGCCACCACCGGCGTCCGCGCCGGCACCGTGCTCTTCTCGGTCTGCGCGGTGCTCGGCTTCGTCCTCTTCGCCGCCCTGGTCGGCCGTCCGGCCAGCGCCGCGGTGCTGCGGGCCGCCGGCCGCGCCGACGGACCCGGGCCGCTGGTCGCGACCACCGTGGTGCTGATCCTGCTCGGTGCGGCGGTCACCCAGGCGCTGGGCCTGGAGGCGGTGTTCGGGGCGTTCGTGGTCGGCTTCGTGATCGGCTCCGTGCCGGGGCTCGACCGGGAACGGCTGGCCCCGCTGCGCACCACCGTGCTGGCCGTGCTGGCCCCGCTCTTCTTCGCCAGCGCGGGCCTGCGGATGGACCTGACCGCGCTGGCCGACGCCCCGGTGCTGGCCGCCGCGCTGGCCGTCATCGCCGTGGCGATCCTGGGAAAGTTCACAGGCGCGTTCCTCGGCGCCTGGAGCAGCCGGCTGAACCGGTGGGAGGCGCTGGCGCTGGGCGCCGGGATGAACGCCCGGGGCGTCATCGAGGTGGTGGTGGCCACCGTCGGCCTGCGGCTCGGGGTGCTCAACACCGCGACGTACACCATCGTGGTGCTGGTCGCCGTCGTCACCTCGGTGATGGCCCCGCCGATCCTGCGCCGGGCGATGAGCCGGGTCGAGCAGACCGCCGAGGAGGAGCTGCGCCGGCTCGGCACCGCCGATCGCTCCGGCGCGGCCGACCTGCGCGGCGGCTGAGCACCGCGAATCCTGGGAGGATCCCAGGAACCTCGGGACCCCGTCCAGCTTCGTCCGGAAGGCTGTTGCCGTGATCGAGACGACCCACCTCACCAAGCGGTACGGCCCGACCACCGCCGTCGACGACCTCACCTTCGAGGTACGCCCCGGGCTGGTCACCGGCTTCCTGGGACCCAACGGCGCGGGCAAGTCGACCACCATGCGGCTGATCCTCGGGCTGGACGCCCCGACCAGCGGCTCCGCCCGGGTCGGCGGGCGGCGCTACACCGACCTGCCGGCGCCCATGCGGCACGTCGGCGCGCTGCTCGACGCCCGCGCCGTCTACGGCGGCCGGACGGCGTACCAGCACCTGCTCTGCCTGGCCCGCAGCAACGGCATCCCGCGTTCCCGGGTCTCCGAGGTGCTCGGCCTGGCCGGGCTCGAGGCGGCCGCCGACCGGCAGGTGGGCGGCTTCTCGCTCGGCATGAGCCAGCGGCTGGGCATCGCCGCGGCGCTGCTCGGTGACCCGGCGGTGCTGATGTTCGACGAGCCGGTGAACGGCCTGGACCCGGAGGGGATCGTCTGGATCCGTTCGCTGATCCGCGATCTGGCCGCCGAGGGGCGCACGGTCCTCGTCTCCAGCCACCTGATGAGCGAGATGGCGCTCACCGCCGACCACCTGATCATCATCGGGCGCGGCCGGCTGATCGCCGACACCGGCGTCGACGCGTTCCTGCGCGCGCACACCGAGCAGAGCGTGCTGGTCCGCACCGAACGCGGTCCGGAACTGGCCGCGCTGCTGGTCGAGGCGGGCGCGAGCGTCCGGACCGGCACCGAGGGGGCCCTGGTGGTCTCCGGGATGGACAGCGCCGCCGTCGGTCTGGTCGCCGCCGACCGGTCGATCCCGCTGATCGAGCTGACCCCACAGCGTACGTCGCTGGAGGAGGCCTTCATGTCGCTGACCCGGGACAGCGCCGAGTTCAGCTCGGCCCGTACGGAGGAACTGGTCTGATGAGCGTCGACACCGAACTCGCCCTGCGGCCGGCCGTCGCGCCGGAGCGGCGGCCGACCCTCGCCGACGTGGTCCGTTCCGAGTGGACCAAGTTCCACACCATGCGTTCCACCCGGTTCGTCGTCGTCGCCGTGGTGGTGGCGATGGTCGGGCTGGGCGCGGTGATCAGCGCCGGCACCGCCCGCGGGTTCGTCCGGCTGACTCCCGAGGAGCAGGCCGCGTTCGATCCCACCCTGGTCAGCCTCCGCGCCTACTTCCCGGTGCAGTGGCTCTTCGGCGTGCTCGGCGTGCTGGTGATGACGGTGGAGTACAGCACCGGCATGATCCGGTCCACGCTGGCCGCCGTACCCCGGCGGGGGCGGCTGCTGGCCGCCAAGGCCCTGGTGTACGGGGTGGTGGCGGCCGTCCTCGGCCAGGCGGTCGCGTTCGGCGCGTTCCTGGTCGGCCAGCCGATGCTGGCCGGTCAGGGCGCCCCGACCGCCGCCCTCGGCGACCCGGGGGTGACCCGGGCGGTCTGCGGCGCCGGGCTCTACCTGGCCGCGATCGGGCTGCTCGGGCTGGCGCTCGGCACCCTGGTCCGGGCCACCGTGGGCGCGTTCGCCATCCTGGTCGCGCTGCCCCTGCTCCCCACCGTGCTGCCGCTGCTGCCCGGCGGGATCGGGGACACCGTCGCCGAGTACTGGCCGACGGTGGCCGGCGAGCGGGTGATGTTCGTGGTGGACACCGACGGCGGGCTGGCGCCCTGGCCGGGGATGGCCCTGCTGCTGGGCTTCGTCGCGCTGGTCTACGTGGCCGCCTACACGGCGCTGCGGGCCCGGGACGCCTGAGAGCCGGCGCCGGCACTACGGTGGGTACGGAGCCTCGACGGTCGGGACGGTGGTGCGGGTGACCCAGCCGGAGCGCGGCCCCGGCCAGCCGGCGGACCGGCTGCTGGTGGTCGACGACGAGCCGACCCTGCGTGAGCTGCTCTCGGCGACGCTGCGCTTCGCCGGCTTCGAGGTGACGTCGGTGGCCACCGGCACCGAGGCCATCGAGGCCGCCCGCACCCGGCAGCCGGATCTGGTCCTGCTCGACGTGATGCTGCCCGACCTCGACGGCTTCGAGGTGGCCCGCCGGTTGCGCGCCGGCGCCCGGGACGCCGGCGCGCACCTGCCGCTGCTCTTCCTCACCGCGCGGGACACCACCGAGGACAAGATCAACGGCTTGACGCTGGGCGGCGACGACTACGTGACCAAGCCGTTCGACCTGCACGAGCTGATCGCCCGAATCCGGGCGGTGCTGCGCCGCGCCGGCACCGCCGTACCGGGTCGGTTGGTGGTCGGCGACCTGGAGCTGGACCTGCCCGCCCAGCGGGTGTCCCGCGGCGGCCGGCCGGTCCGGCTCTCCCCGACGGAGTTCCGGCTGCTGCACCACCTGATGGCCAACGCGGGCCGGGTGGTGCCCAAGGCGGAGATCCTCGCCCAGGTCTGGCGGTACGACTTCGGCGGCGACCTGAGCATCGTCGAGACCTACATCAGCTACCTGCGGCGCAAGCTGGACGCCGGCCGACCGAAACTGATCACCACGGTGCACGGCGTGGGCTACGTGCTGCGCGCGCCCGGGCCGTGACCCGCCGACCGGGGCGGCTGTCGCTGGCCGCCCGGCTGCTGCTGATCACGGTCACCCTGCTGGCGGTCGGGCTCGCGGTCGGCGGCGGGGTGGTCCTGCACACGTTGCGCGACCACCTCGTCGGCCAGGTCGACGCGCGGCTGGAACCGATCGCGCAGGCGGTCTCCCGGCTGCCGTCGGTGCCGGCCGACGACGTCGGCGCGCAGGCCGGCACGGGCCGGCTGGACCTGGCCCGGGACCTGCACGTGATCTATCTGGACGGTGCGGGCCGGACCACCCGGGTGGTCACCCTCGGCCCGGGCGGCAGCGCGCCGGACGTCCGGGCGAGAGCGTCGGCGCACCGCGACGGCCGCCCGTTCGACGTGCGGCAGGGCGGCCGGGACTGGCGGGTGGTCGCGCTGCCGCATCCGGCCGGCGGCGACCCGCGCGGCACCGTCGCGGTCGTCGCCTCGCTGGACGACGTGACGGCCACGGTCGGGCAGAGCACCCGGGTCGCCCTGCTGACCGGGCTCGGGTTGCTCGGGCTGCTCGCCGTCACCAGTTGGGCGGCCATCCGGGGCAGCCTGCGGCCGCTGCGCCGGGTCGAGCAGACCGCCGCGGCGATCGCCGCCGGCGACCTGGCCCAGCGGGTGCCGGCGGTGGGCGGCCCGCGTACCGAGGTGGGGCGGCTGGTGGCCGCGCTGAACGGGATGCTGGCCCAGATCGAACGGGCGTTCACCGCCCGGGCCGAGTCGGAGGCGCGGATGCGCCGGTTCGTCGCCGACGTCAGCCACGAGCTGCGGACCCCGCTGTTCGGGATCACCGGCTTCACCGAGCTCTACCGGATGGGCGGCCTGCCCGGACCGGCGGACGTGGACCGGACCATGGCCCACATCGCCGCCGAGTCCAGCCGGCTGGCCCGGCTGGTGGAGGACCTGCTCCTGCTCGCCCGGCTGGACGAGTCGCTGGGCCGCACCACCGGGGACGCCGGGGCCGGCGGGCTGCCGCTGCGGCCGGCGCCGATGGACCTGCGGACCCTCGCGGTCGACGCCCGCCACGACCTGACCGCGCTCGATCCGGGCCGGCCGATCACGTTGACCGGGCCCGCGGGCGGGCCGGTGGGCAGCGCCCCGGCGCTCGGCGACGAGGCCCGGCTGCGCCAGGTGGTGCTCAACCTGGTCGGCAACGTGGTGGCGCACACCCCGGCCGGCAGCCCGGTGCGGATCGGCGTCGGCACGGTCGGCGGGGAGGCCGTGCTCGAACTCGCCGACCAGGGGCCGGGGCTCTCCGCCGCACAGGCGGCGCGGGTGTTCGAACGCTTCTACCGCACCGACAGCTCCCGCAGCCGGGCCGGCGGCGCGGGCGCCGGGCTGGGCCTGGCGATCGTCGACTCGCTGGTGCGGGCGCACGGCGGCCGGGTGGAACTGGAGACCGCGCCGGGCGCGGGGGCCACCTTCCGGGTGGTGCTGCCGGTGCTGGTGCCCTGACCGCCGCCGCCGCCGCCGCCGCCGCTGCCGCAGCCGCAGCCGGCCCGGCCCGCCGGCGGCTGGTCCTCGCGGTGCTGTCGGGCGGGCGGCTCGCGGGTCGCCGGCTACGCCGGGCTCGCGCACCGTCGATGCGGGGGCGGCCCGACGACCCATCGGGGGCGGGCGTCCTCCCGACGCCCGCCCCCGGTCACCTGCTGCCGTCGCCCTGCCGGTCAGCGTGCCGCCGTCGCCCGGCCGGGTCCGGTCAGCCTGCCGCCGTCGCGCGGGCCGGGCCGAACCAGGTGGCCAGGGCGCGCCCCAGCCCCTCGGTCGGTTCCGTCCGGTCCGTTCCGGCTGGCTGCGCCCAGGCCACCCGGCCGTCCGGGCGCAGCAGCACCCGCGCCGCGTCGATCTCCTCGGACGGCGCCGCGGCCACCACGTCCACCCGGTCGTCCCAGCCGGGCAGCGCCAGCGGCTCGGCCCCGCCGGTCAGGTCGAGCAGCACACCCCGGCCGGCGTGCAGCAGCTCGGCCAGCGAGGTCTCCCCGCCGTCGGTGCGCAGCGGCACGTCCGGCAGCCGCCGGCCGAGCAGCGGATGGGTCTCACCGGCCACCTGGTCGGCCGGCACCGGGTAGTCCACGTCGAGCGCGTACGCCAGCTTGACCAGGAACTCGTTGACCTCGTCCAGCTCCACCATCTCGGTCAGCAGCTCGCGCAGCGGCGCGACGTGCCCCAGCGGGTGCAGGAGCACCATCTGGGCCAGCGTGGTCCGGCCGGCCCGGGCGGCGACCGGGTGCCGCTCCGTCTGGTAGCTGTCCAGCAGCCCGACGGGGGCGTGGCCGTGCACGGTGGCCGCGAGCTTCCAGCCGAGGTTCACCGCGTCCTCGATGCCGGTGCTCATCGACTGCCCGCCCAGCGGGAAGTGCACGTGCGCCGCGTCCCCGGCGAGCAGCACGTTGCCCTCCCGGTACCGGTCGGCCTGCCGGGTCGCCGCGTCCCACCGGCCCAGCCAGCGCGGCGTGGCGTCGCCCAGCTCCGCGCCGTCCAGCCGGCGGATGCTGTCGCGCAGCTCGTCGGTGGTGACCGGTGCGGTCCTGTCCGCCGGGCGCAGGTCGAACTCGGCGGTGGCGATCCGCACCACGCCGGGCTCGAGCGGGCCGACGGTGAGCAGCCCGCCGGGGAACTCACCGGCACCGAGGTAGGCCAGCAGGGGATGGTCCTCGCCGACCTCCAGGTCACCGACGATGCCGAGGAACGGCAGGTCCTGGCCGGGAAAGTCGATCCCGGCCAGCCGCCGCACCGTGCTCTCCGGACCGTCGCAGCCGACCAGGAAACGGCCGGTGAGGACCTCCTGGCCGCCGGGCGACCGGACGGTGACCCGTACGCCCGCGTCGTCCTGGGCGAGGTCGACCACCTCCCGCTCCCAGCGGATCTCCGCGCCCTGCTTGGCGGCGCGCTCGGCGAGCACCCGCACCAGGTTGGTCTGGCTGATCACGAAGTTGTAGCCGTGCCGGCCCGGCACGCGTACCGGGTCCAGCCAGATCTGCGCGAAGTGGGCCCGGGGGAACTCGAAGCCGTACTCGCCGACGTGGTCCATCAGGCCGCGCTGGTGCAGCAGGTCCACCACGGTGGCGTTGATGGCCATGCCGGGCAGCGCGTCCGTCGGCCCGGGCCGGCGCTCGACCACCACCACCGGCACCCGCTGCAGGGCCAGCTCGTGAGCCAGCATCAGGCCGGTGGGGCCCGCGCCGGCGATGATGACGGTGTCGGTCATGAGGAACTCCCTGTCGGTTGTGGCATCCGGTCGGATCCGGTGGTCTCGTCCTGCAGCAGCCCGGCCAGGTGCCGGGCCAGGGCCAGCGGGGTGGGGTGGTCGTAGAAGAGCGCCGGCGCGAGCCGCAGACCCCGCGCCTCCAACCGGTTGCTCAGCTCCAGCACCGTGAACGACGAGAAGCCCAGCTCCAGGAAGTTGCCCTCCGGATCGATCGGCTCGGGGTCGTCGTAGCCGAGCACCAGCGCGGCCTCCCGGCTCAGCAGGTCGAGCAGCACGGTGTGCTCCTCGCCGGCGGGTGCGGCGGCCAGCCGGGCGCGCAGCGCGGCGAGCGCCTCGGCGGGCCCGTCGGCGTCCGGCCCGTCCGCCGCGCCGGCCGGCCCGTGCCCCGGAGGCGGCGGCGCGCAGCGGCGGCGGTGCCAGCCGGCCAGCGACGGCAGCACCGCGCGCAGCGCCGCCCGGGCCTCCTCGTCCGCGCCGAGCAGGCTGGCCAAGGCCCCGGCGTCGGCCTCCTCCACCGCCGCCCAGAACGCGGCCTCCTCGCCGGTGCGGGCTGGGCCGGCTCCGGTCCCGGCGGCCGGCTCGTCCGGCCAGAAGCGCACCCGCTCGAACGGGTACGTCGGCAGCTCCACCACCGTGGCCGGGTGCGGGTGCAGCGGCGACCAGTCCACCGGGGCGCCGGCCACGTGCAGCTGGGCCAGCCCGGTCAGCACCGTACGGACCGCCGGCTTGCGCCGGGCGGCCAGCGGCACCAGCGGCGGGCGGGCCTCCGGGGCGTGCGTACGCAGCCACTCCTGGCTGAGCGTGGTGAGGGTGGCGTCCGGGCCGAGCTCGACGTATCCGGTGGCGCCGAGGCGGTGCAGCGCCGCGGTGCCGTCGGTGTAGCGGACCGTGTGCCGGATGTGCCGGGTCCAGTAGTCCGGGTCGGACAGCTCCGCGTCGGAGGCGACCTGGCCGGTGAGGTTGGAGACGATCGGCAGGCGCGCCGGATGGTAGGTGACCGTGGCGGCCACCGCCCGGAACCGGTCGAGGATCGGCTCGGTGTGCGCGGAGTGGAAGGCGTGCGGGACGTGCAGCCGCCGGGTCCGTACGCCCTCCTCGGTGAGGCGGGCGGCGACGGCGTCGAGGGCCGCCGGGTCCCCGGCGAGGACCAGCGAGGTCGGGCTGTTGTGGGCGGCCAGGTCGACCTCGGGATGCTCGGCCAGGATCGGCGCGATCCGGTCCAACGGCGCGGTGACGGCGAGCATCGCGCCGGCCGGCATCTCGTGCATCAGCCGGGCCCGGGTGGTGATCAGCCGGGCCGCGTCGGCCAGGTCGAGCACCCCGGCCACGTGCGCGGCGGTCAACTCCCCGATGGAGTGGCCGATCAGCAGGTCCGGGCGGATCCCGAACGCGGCGAGCAGCGCGTGCATCGCCGTCTCGTACGCGAACAGGGCCGGCTGGATGTAGGTGGTCTCGCCGAGCAGGTCGCCGTGCCGGCCGGACATCACCTCCCAGAGCGGCCGGTCCAGGTGCGGGTCCAGGGCGGCGCAGGCGGCGTCGAGGGCGGCCGCGAAGACCGGGAAGCGCTCGTACAGGTCGGCGCCCATGCCGGGGTGCTGCGCGCCCTGCCCGGTGAAGAGGAAGGCGAGCTTCCCGCCGGTGGCGGCCCGGCCGGTGACCACGTTGCTGGCCGCCTCGCCCCGGGCCAGGAAGCCGAGTCGCTGCCGCGCGTCGGCCCGGTCCTCGGCGATCACCACCGCCCGGTGCGGGTGCTGTGCGCGACTGGTGGCCAGCGTGTACGACACCGCCGCCGGGTCCAGGTCGGGGTGCCGGTCGAGGTGCGCGGCGAGCCGGTCGGCCTGGGCGCGCAGCGCCGCCGCCGTCTTCGCCGACAGCAGCCAGGGCAGCGGTACGGCCGGCGCGTTCCCGCCGGTGGACGCGTCCTCGGCCGACGCGCCTTCGGCCGGCGCGTCCGGGGCGGGCGGCGCCTCCTCGACGATCAGGTGCGCGTTGGTGCCGCTGATGCCGAAGGAGGAGACCGCGGCGCGGCGCGGGCCGCCGTCCCGCTCCGGCCACGGGCACGCCTCGGTGAGCAGGCCGACCGCCCCGCTGCTCCAGTCCACGTGCGGGCTGGGCTGCTCGGCGTGCAGCGTCTTCGGCAGCATCCCGTGGCGGAGCGCCTCGACCATCTTGATGATCCCGGCCACCCCGGCGGCGGCCTGGGTGTGGCCGATGTTCGACTTGATCGAGCCCAGCCAGAGCGGATCGCCGCCGCCGCGCTGCTGCCCGTACGTGGCGAGCAGCGCCTGCGCCTCGATCGGGTCGCCGAGGGTGGTGCCGGTGCCGTGCGCCTCCACCGCGTCGACGTCGGCCGGGGTCAGCCCGGCCGAGGCGAGCGCGGCGCGGATCAGCCGCTCCTGCGACGGCCCGTTCGGGGCGGTCAGCCCGTTGCTGGCGCCGTCCTGGTTCACCGCCGACCCGGTGAGCACCGCGAGCACCCGGTGACCGTTGCGCCTCGCGTCGGAGAGCTTCTCCAGCACCAGCAGGCCGACCCCCTCGCCCCACCCCGCGCCGTCCGCGCCGGCGCCGAAGGACTTGCAGCGGCCGTCCGGGGCGAGCCCGCGCTGGCGGCTGAACTCGACGAACACCCCCGGGGTGGCCATCACGGTCACCCCGCCGGCCAGCGCGAGGGTGCACTCGCCGGCGCGCAGCGCCTGCGCCGCCAGGTGGGTCGCGACCAGCGACGACGAGCAGGCGGTGTCCACCGTCACCGCCGGCCCCTCCAGGCCCAGCTCGTAGGAGATCCGGCCGGACGCCACGCTGCCGGCGCTGCCGGTGCCGACCTGTCCCTCCAGCCCGGCCGGGGCGAGGAACCGCAGCCGCGCGCCGTAGTCGCCGTACATCACCCCGACGAACACGCCGGTACGGCTGCCGGCCAGCCGCTGCGGGTTCAGCCCGGCGTGCTCCAGCGCCTCCCAGCTCGCCTCCAGCAGCAGCCGCTGCTGCGGGTCGATGGCCAGCGCCTCACGTGGGCCGATGCCGAAGAAGCGGGCGTCGAAGTGGTGCGCGTCGTAGACGAAACCACCGGTGCGGGCGTAGCTCTTCCCCTCCCGCGCGGGGTCGGGGTCGTAGAGTTCCGCCACGTTCCAGCCCCGGTCGGTGGGGAACTCGTCGATGGCGTCGGTGCCGGTGCTGACCAACTCCCACAGCTGCTCCGGCGACCGCACGCCACCGGGGTAGCGGCAGCTCATCCCCACGATCGCGATCGGCTCCTGGCCGGCCGACTCGACCTCGCGCAGCCGCTGGCGGGTCTTGTGCAGATCCGCCGTGACCCACTTCAGGTAGTCGATCAGCTTCTCTTCGTTCGTCATGTCGCCACACTTTCCGTGAGCTGCGCAGGTCAGCCTCGACCCAGGTCGTTGTCGATGAAGGCGAAGATCTCGTCGGCGCTGGCGCTGTCCAGCCGCTCGCGCACGTCGGCCGCGGCGGGCCGGTCCGCGCCGTCCAACCGGGACAGCAGCGCGCGCAGCCGGTTCGCGATCGCCGTCCGGTCGTCGCCGGCGGGCGCGTCCCCGGCGGCCAGCACCGCGGCCTCCAACTCGTCGAGGTGGCGCAGCGCGCCGGCCACGCCGCCGTCGCCGGGCCCGGCGGTCCGCGTCACCAGGTGCTCCACCAGCGCGGACACGGTCGGGTAGTCGAAGACCAGCGCGGCCGGCAGGCGCAGCCCGGTGGCCCCGGTCAACCGGTTACGCAGCTCGACGGCGGTGAGCGAGTCGAAGCCGAGAGCCCGGAACGCCTGGTCGGGAGCCACCTGCTCGGCGTCGGCGTGGCCGAGCACGGCGGCGACGTGGCCCCGGACCAGTTCGGTCAGCACCCGCCGGCGGTCGGCCTCGGCCAGCCCGCTCAGGTCGGGCGGCGGCGCGATCACCCGGGACCGGGCCGCCGGCAGCAGGGCGCGCAGCAGCGGCGGCAGGTCGCCGTCGCCGGCGTGGGCGCGCAGCCCGGCCAGGTCCAGCGCCGCCGGTACGAGCACCGGCTGCTTGTCGCCGGGCAGGGCGGCGTCGAGCAGGTCCAGCGCCAGCTCGGTCGCCATCGGCCGCATGCCCCGGGCCAGCCGGGCCCGGTCCACCTCGCCCAGCGTCCCGGTCAGCGCGCTGGTCTCGGCCCAGTGACCCCAGGCCAGCGCGGTCGCCGGCAGGCCGGTGGCCCGCCGGTGGTGGGCCAGCGCGTCGAGGAAGGTGTTCGCGGCGGCGTAGTGGGCCTGGCCCGGGCCGCCGAGGACACCCGCGACCGACGAGTAGAGCACGAACGCGGCCAGGTCGAGGTCGCGGGTGGCCCGGTGCAGGTGCCAGGCGCCGTCCACCTTGGGCCGCAGCACGTCCCCGATCTGCCGGTCGGTGAGGGTGTGCAGGGCCGCGTCGTCGAGCACGCCGGCGGCGTGGAAGACGGCGGTCAGCGGGTGGTCGGGCTCGACCGCGCCGAGCGCGGCGGCCACCGTCGCCGGGTCGGCGACGTCCCCGGCCACCACCCGCACCCGGGCGCCCCGCTCGTGCAGGCGCCGCAGCAGCTCCGCCGCCCCGGGCGCGTTGGGGCCGCGGCGGCTGGTCAGCACCAGCCGCCGTACCCGGTGGCGGTCGACCAGGTGGACGGCGAGCAGCGCGCCCAGGGTGCCGGTGCCGCCGCTGATCAGGACCGTGCCGTCGGGGTCGAGCGGCGAGACCACGGGTTCCACGTGGGAGACCGCCCGGACCAGCCGGGGTACGACCACCGCGCCGTCCCGGACGGCGGCCTGTGGCTCCGCCAGCGGTACGCCGGCCGGCTCACCGTCGTGGTCGAGGAGCAGGAACCGGTCGGGGTGCTCCGACTGGGCGCTGCGGACCAGCCCCCACAGGGCGGCCGCCGCGAGGTCGGCGACCTCCTCGTCGGGCCGGGTCGCGACGGCCTGCCGGGTCAGCACCACGAGCCGGCTGTCGGCGAACCGGTCGTCGGCCAGCCAGGCCCGCAGCGCCCCGGCGGTCCGGGTCACCAGCTCCGTCACCGCCTCCGGCAGCGGCCCCTCGGGGACGCCGGGCGCGACGAGCACCAACGCCGGGGCCGGCCCGTCGGCGGCGAGGAGTTCCGCCAGGCCGGCGAGGTCCCGGACCGGTTCGCCGGCCAGCGCGGTGACCGGGGCGGGGCTGGGTTTCCAGTCGAGCTGGAAGAGCGCGTCGCGGGTGCTGTGTCGGCGCAGGTGCGCAGCGGGCAGCGGGCGGACGGTGAGCCCGTCGACGCTGACGACCGGGGCGCCGGCGGGGTCGGTGGCGTCCAGCCGCACGGTGTCGTCGCCGATCGGGGTGAGCCGTACCCGCAGCTGCCGGGCGGCGGTGCGGTGCAGGGTGACCCCGCTCCAGGCGAACGGGAGCTTCAGCTCCCCGGCGGTCGCGGCGACCGGGTGCAGCGCGGCGTCGAGCAGCGCGGGGTGCAGGCCGTACCCGGTGACGCCGACCTCGTCGGGGAGCTGGACCTCGGCGTGCAGGGTGTCGCCGTCCCGCCAGACCGCCCGGGCCCCCTGGAAGGCGGGCCCGTAGTGCAGGCCGGCCGCGGCGAGGGTGTCGTAGAGGTCGGTGGTGTCGACCGGGACCGCGCCGGCCGGTGGCCAGGGACCGGCGGGCCGCTCGTCGGCCGGCGGCGCGGCGGTGGTGAGCGTGCCGGTGGCGTGCCGGGTCCAGACCTCGTCGTCGGCGGGGCGGGTACGGATGGTGATGGTCCGCCGGCCATCGTCGTCGGCCGCGCCGACCTCGACGTGCAGTTGCAGGTCGCTGTCGGGGTCGAGGGTGAGCGGGGCTTCGATGGTGAGGTCGTCGAGGTGGGGGTGTGCGGTGTGGTGGCCGGCGTGCAGGGCGAGGTCGACGTAGGCGGTGCCGGGCAGGAGCACGGTGTCGGTGACGGCGTGGTCGGCGAGCCAGGGTTGCCGGTCGAGGGTGAGTCGGCCGGTGAAGAGGTGGCCCTGCTGGTCGGGTAGTTCGATGGTGGCGGCCAGCAGCGGGTGCTCGGCGGCGGTCTGGCCGAGGTCGCTGGCCTGGCTGATGGTGGCGGGGGCGTGCAGCCAGTAGCGCTGGCGTTGGAACGGGTAGGTGGGCAGGTCGACCGGGGGGACGGTGGCGGGCAGCAGCGGGGTCCAGTCGACCGGCAGGCCGTGGGTGTGGGCGGTGGCCAGGGCGGTGGTGAGTTGGTCGGTGGTGTCCCGGCGCAGGGTGGGCAGGGCGACGATGTCGTGTTGGTCGGCGGTGTCCTCGATCGGTTGGATGAGGACGGGGTGTGGGCTGACCTCGATGAAGGTGGTGTGGCCGTCGCGCAGGAGGGCTTCGGTGGCGGTCTGGAACTGGACGGGGTGGCGGAGGTTGTCGTACCAGTAGTCGGCGGTCAGCTCTGTCGGGTCGATCCGGTCGCCGGTGAACGTCGAGTAGAACGCGACGTCGGTGGCGGTCGGGGTGATGCCGTCGAGGGCGGTGTGGATCTGGTCGCGCAGAGCTTCGACGTGTGGGGTGTGGGAGGCGTAGCCGACCGGGAGCACGCGGGCGGGGATGTCGTGGTCCTTGCAGTGGGCGACGGCGGCGGCGATGGCGTCGGGGTCGCCGGCGATGACGGTGGCGTTGGGGCCGTTGACGGTGGCGATGTAGGCCCGGGGGGTGTCGGTGTCGGCGGTGGGGTGCTCGGCGTCGCTGGAGGTCGGCTCGGCGGCGTGCAGCGTGTGGAGGAGTTCGGTGACCTGGTCGGCGGGTAGGGCGAGGGAGGCCATGTCGCCGTGCCCGATGAGTGCCCGCAGCGCCTGGGCGCGTAGTGCGACGACCTTGGCGGCGTCGTCCAATGACAGGGCGCCGGCGGCGTAGGCGGCGGCGATCTCACCCTGGGAGTGGCCGATCACCGCGTCGGGGACGATCCCGTGGTGTCGCCACACGGCGGCGAGGCCGGTCATCACGGCGAACAGGACGGGTTGGACGACGTCCACCCTGGTGAGCCAGTCGGGGTTGTCGTCGTGCAGGACGGTGTGCAGGTCCCAGTCCACATAGGGGCGCAGCGCGATCACGCAGGCGTCGAGGTGGGCGGCGAAGACGTCGCTGTGCTCGGCGAGTTCGCGGCCCATGCCGAGCCACTGTCCGCCCTGGCCGGGGAACACGAACACGGTCCGGCCGCCGTGGGCGGCGGTGTGCTGCAGCAGCGCGGGATGCGGCCGGTCCTCGGCGAGCGCCCGCAGCGCGTCGACCGGCTCGGCGCCCGGGAGCACCGCCGCGCGCCGGGCGAAGCCGGAACGGGTCAGCAGCGTGATGGCCACCGCGTCGGCCGCGACGTCCGGGTGCTGTCCCAGGTACGCGACCAGGCGGGCGGCCTGGTTCCGGAGCGCGGCCGGGGACCGGGCGGACAGCAACCACGGCAGCGGCACGACCGCCGCCGGCTCGGCACCCGCCGCCGCCGGCCCGGTGAGGGCAGTTGCGGGCCCGGTGGAGGCCGTGGCCGGCCCGGCACCGACTGTGGCCGGACCGGTGGGGGCCGCAGCGGGCCCGGTGGGGGCCGGGGCCTGTTCCAGGATGAGGTGGGCGTTGGTGCCGCTGATGCCGAACGACGACACCCCGGCCCGGCGCGGCCGGTCCCGGTCCGGCCACGGGGTGTTCTCGGTGAGCAGCGCGACCGCGCCGGCGGTCCAGTCCACGTGCGGGGTGGGCGCGTCGACGTGCAGCGTCCGGGGCAGTACGCCGTGCCGCAGCGCCTGGACCATCTTGATGATGCCGGCGACCCCGGCGGCGGCCTGGGTGTGCCCGATGTTCGACTTGACCGAGCCGAGCCACAGCGGCTCGGAGCGGTCCTGGCCGTAGGTGGCGAGCAGGGCCTGCGCCTCGATCGGGTCGCCGAGGGTGGTGCCGGTGCCGTGGGCTTCGACGGCGTCGACGTCGACGGGGTTCAGTCGGGCGTTGGCCAGGGCCTGGCGGATGACCCGCTGCTGGGACGGGCCGTTGGGGGCGGTGAGGCCGTTGCTGGCGCCGTCCTGGTTGACCGCCGAGCCGCGGATCACCGCGAGCACCCGGTGACCGTGCCGACGGGCGTCGGAGAGGCGTTCCAGCACCAGCAGCCCCACCCCCTCGCCGAGCGCGAAGCCGTCGGCGGCCGCCGCGAACGGCTTGCACCGCCCGTCCGGCGCCAGCCCCCGCTGCCGGCTGAACTCGGCGAAGATGCCCGGCGCCGCCATCACCGACGCCCCGCCGGCCAGCGCCAGCGTGCACTCGCCGTTGCGCAGCGCCTGCACGGCCAGGTGGGTGGCCACCAGCGACGAGGAGCAGGCGGTGTCCACGGTGATCGCCGGGCCCTCGAAGCCGAACGCGTACGCGACCCGGCCCGACGCGACGCTGGTCGTGCTGCCGGTCATCAGGTAGCCGGCCACCTCCGGGTGCGCGTCGACCGAGGCGGGCGCGTAGTTCTGCGCCACCACCCCGGCGAACACCCCGGTCGGGCTGCCCCGCAGCACCGCCGGGTCCAGCCCGGCCTGCTCGAGCGCCTCCCACGCCGTCTCCAGCAGCAGCCGCTGCTGCGGGTCGGTGGCCAGCGCCTCCCGCGGGTTGATGCCGAAGAACTCGGCGTCGAACGCGCCCGCGTCGGGCAGGAACGCCCCCCGCGTGGTGTAGGTGCGGCCCGGCTGCGGCTCGGCCGAGTAGATGCCGGCGATGTCCCAGCCCCGGTCGGTCGGCATCGTGGTGGTGGCGTCCAGGCCGGCGTGGATCGCCGACCAGAGCTGTTCCGCCGACTCGGCGCCCGGGTACCGGCAGGCCATCCCCACGATGGCGACCGGCTCGTCCGACCCGACCGCCGACGCCCCGGCCGGCGCCACCGGCAGCGGCGCGCCGCCGCCCAGTTCGGCGGCGAGGAACCGGACCAGCGCCTCCGGGGTGGGGTGGTCGAACACCAGCGTGGCCGGCAGCCGCAGCCCGGTCGCCGTGTTGAGCCGGTTGCGCAGCTCCACCGCGGTCAGCGAGTCGAACCCCAGCTCCTTGAAGGGCCGGCCGGGCGCCACTCCCGCCGGGCTGTCGTGGCCGAGCACGGCCGCCGCCTGCCCCCGTACCACCTCGAGCAGGTGATCGCGGCGGCCGGCGTCGTCGAGGGCGGTCAGCCGGTCCCGCAACGACGGCCCCCCGTCGAGCGCCGCGGCGGCCCGGCGGGCGGGAGCGCGTACCAGATCGGCCAGGACCGCCGGCAGCGCCGCGCCGGCGGCCTGGCGTCGCAGCCCGGCCAGGTCGACCGCCACGGGTACGAGATGGGGCTGCGCCCCGGCGAGCCCCTCGTCGAACAGGCGCAGCGCCTCCTCGGTCGCCAGCGGGCGCAGGCCGCGCGCCATCCGGTCGGTGGACCGCTCGTCGAGCCCGCCGGTCAGCCCGCTGCGCTGCGCCCACGGGCCCCAGGCCAGGCTGACCGCCGGCAGGCCGCGGGCGGCGCGATGGTGTGCCAGCGCGTCCAGGAAGGTGTTGCCGGCCGCGTAGTTGCCCTGGCCGGCGTTGCCCAGCGCGCCGGCCGCCGAGGAGAAGAGCACGAACGCCGCGAGGTCCAGGTGTGCGGTGGCCCGGTGCAGGTGCCAGGCAGCGTCGACCTTCGGGCGCAGCACGGCATGCCACCGGGCCGGGGTGAGCGACCCGATGGTGGCGTCGTCCAGCCCGCCGGCGGCGTGCACCACCGCGGTGAGCGGGTGGGCCGCCGGGATGCCGGCGACGAGGTCGGCGACGGCGACCGGGTCGGCGGTGTCGCAACCGACCACGGTGACCGTGGCGCCGAGGTCCCGGAGCCGCTCGACCAGCTCGCCGGCGTCGGGAGCGGTGGCGCCGCCGCGGCTGGCGAGCACCAGGCGGGTGGCCTGCCCGGTCCGGACCAGGTGGGTGGCGACCAGCCCGCCCAGGGTGCCCGTCCCGCCGGTGACCAGTACCGTGCCGTCCGGGTCGAGCGGGCGGCCGGCACCGGCGCGCAGCCGGCGCGGCACGGTCACGGCCAGCTTGCCGACGGTGCGGCCCTGGCCCAGCTCGCGCAGGGCGGCCGGCGCGAGCCGTACGTCCCGGGCGGCCACCGGCAGCGGCCGCAGCCGGCCGGCGGCGAACAGCGCGGACAGCTCGGCCAGGATCTCCTGGATCCGGTCCGGTCCCGCCTCGGCCACGTCGAACGCCCGGTACCGCACCCCACGGTGGCGGGCCGCCACCTGCGCGGCGTCCCGGACGTCGGTCTTGCCCATCTCGACGAACCGGCCGTTCGGGGCCAGCAGCCGCAGCGACGCGTCGACGAACTCCCCGGCCAGGGCGTTCAGCACGACGTCGACGCCGCGACCCCCCGTGGCGGCCCGGAACGCGGCCTCGAAACCGGTGTCCCGCGACGACGCGACGCGCGCACCGGTCAGGCCCTGCCCGGCCAGCGCCGCCCACTTGCCGGGGCTGGCCGTGCCGTACAGCTCGACCTGCCAGAGCCGGGCCAGCTGCACGGCGGCCGTGCCGACCCCACCGGCGGCGGCGTGCACGAGCAGCGACTCACCGGCCCGGACGTCCGCCAGGTCGCGCAGCGCGTAGTACGCGGTCACGAACGCGACCGGCGCGCTGGCCGCCGCCACATCCGACCAGCCGGGCGGCACCGGTGCCAGGAACCGCCGGTCCACGTCCGCGACCTGGGTGAGCGCGCCGGTGAACAGGCCCATCACCCGGTCACCCACGGCCAGGTCGGAAACGCCGGTCCCGACCGCGGTCACCACGCCGGCGGCCTCGCTGCCCAGCTCGGCCGTGCCCGGGTACGTCCCGAGCGCCACCATGGCGTCCCGGAAGTTCAGCCCGGCGGCGCGCACCGCCACCCGCACCTCGCCCGGTCCGGGCACGTCCGGCAGCGCGTCGGCCGGGGCGAGCGTGAGACCGGTGTACGTACCCTCCGCCGTCACGGCCAGCCGCCAGCGGCCCGCCGCGGGCGCGACCAGCGCGGCCCCGGCGCGGGGCCGGCCCAGCCGCGGCACCAGCATGGCGCCCTGCCGGACGGCGAGCTGCGGTTCGCCGCTCGCCACGGCGGCGGCGAGCGCGTCCCGGCTCGCCGGCCCGCCATCATGATCGACGAGGACGAAGCGGCCCGGATGTTCGGCCTGCGCGGCCCGGACCAGGCCCCACAGCACCGACGCCGCCAGATCCGGGACATCCTCCCCGGCGTACGCGGCGACGGCGCCGCGGGTCAGCACGACGAGCCGGCCGTCGTGCCCCCGGTCGTCGGCGGACCAGGCCTGGAGCAGCCCGAGCAGCTCCTCCCCGGCGGCGTGCGCGGCCGCCGGCAGCTCCGGGTCGTCCGACGCCGGCGCCGCCACGACGACCACCTCGGGCAGCGGCCCGCCGCCGGCGAGCAGTTGCCGCGCCGCCACCAGGTCCAGGACCTCGATGGCCGGGTGTTCCCCGGCGGGCGGGGCGGTGGGCTTCCAGTCGAGCTGGAACAGGCTGTCCCGCAGGCTGCGGTCGTCGCCGAGATGTCCGGCGGGCAGCGGCCGGACGGTGAGGGTGCCGACGGTGACCACGGGAGCGCCGGCCGGGTCGGTGGCGTCCAGCCGGAGGGCGTCGTCGCCGACGGGCCGCAGGCGTACCCGGAGGTGCCGGGCGTCGGTGGCGTGCAGGGTCACCCCGGCCCAGGTGAACGGCAGCTTCAGCTCGGTGGCGGTGGCGGCGATCGGGTGCAGGGCGGCGTCGAGGAGGGCGGGGTGGATGCCGTAGCCGGTGGTGTCCTGGTCGTCGGGGAGGTGGATGTCGGCGTAGAGGGTGTCGCCGTGGCGCCAGGCGGTGTGGACGCCGTGGAAGGTGGGGCCGTAGTGCAGGCCGGTGGTGGCGAGGGTGT
Organism: Micromonospora sp. NPDC049836; assembly: GCF_044465125.1. Taxonomy (NCBI): domain Bacteria; kingdom Bacillati; phylum Actinomycetota; class Actinomycetes; order Micromonosporales; family Micromonosporaceae; genus Micromonospora; species Micromonospora sp. NPDC049836. The sequence goes on along the minus strand of NZ_JBITLH010000002.1, from coordinate 238,956 downwards.
CGTAGAAGCCGGTGAGGTCGATGGGGGTGGCGCCGGTCGGGGGCCATTCCCCGTCGGGCTCGGACGGGTGGGCCGGTGCGGTGCGGGTGAGGGTGCCGGTGGCGTGCCGGGTCCAGGTGTCGTGTTGGTGGGTGTGGATGCTGATGGAGCGGCGTCCGTCGCCGTGTTCGGGCCCGACCTCGACGTGCAGTTGCAGGTCGCTGTCGGGGTCGAGGGTGAGCGGGGCTTCGATGGTGAGGTCGTCGAGGTGGGGGTGTGCGGTGTGGTGGCCGGCGTGCAGGGCGAGGTCGACGTAGGCGGTGCCGGGCAGGAGCACGGTGTCGGTGACGGCGTGGTCGGCGAGCCAGGGTTGCCGGTCGAGGGTGAGTCGGCCGGTGAAGAGGTGGCCCTGCTGGTCGGGTAGTTCGATGGCGGCGGCCAGCAGCGGGTGCTCGGCGGCGGTCTGGCCGAGGTCGCTGGCCTGGCTGATGGTGGCGGGGGCGTGCAGCCAGTAGCGCTGGCGTTGGAACGGGTAGGTGGGCAGGTCGACCGGGGGGACGGTGGCGGGCAGCAGCGGGGTCCAGTCGACCGGCAGGCCGTGGGTGTGGGCGGTGGCCAGGGCGGTGGTGAGCTGGTCGGTGGTGTCCCGGCGCAGGGTGGGCAGGGCGATGATCTCGTGCTGGTCGGCGCCCTCCTCGACCTGGTCGGCGGTGTCCTCGATCGATTGGATGAGGACGGGGTGCGGGCTGACCTCGATGAAGGTGGTGTGGCCGTCGCGCAGGAGGGCTTCGGTGGCGGTCTGGAACTGGACGGGGTGGCGGAGGTTGTCGTACCAGTAGTCGGCGGTGAGTTCCGTCGGGTCGATCCGGTCGCCGGTGTAGGTCGAGTAGAACGCCACCTCGGTGGCGGTGGGTTGGACGCCGTCGAGTGCGGTGTGGATGTCGTCGCGCAGGGCTTCGACGTGGGGGGTGTGGGAGGCGTAGCCGACCGGGAGCACCCGGGCGGGGATGTCGTGGTCCTTGCAGTGGGCGACTGCCACCGCGACGGCGTCGGGGTCGCCGGCGATGACGGTGGCGTTCGGCCCGTTGACGGTGGCGATGTGCGCTCGGTTGTTCGAGCCGCGTAGGAGTTCGGTGACCTGGTTGGCGGGTAGCGCGAGGGAGGCCATGTCGCCGTGCCCGATCAGCGCTCGCAGGGCCTGGGCGCGCAGCGCGACCACCTTCGCGGCATCGTCCAGCGAAAGGGCGCCGGCGGTGTAGGCGGCGGCGATCTCGCCTTGGGAGTGGCCGATGACGGCGTCGGGGGTGATGCCGTGGTGCCGCCACACCGCGGCGAGGCCGGTCATGACGGCGAACAGGACCGGCTGGACGACGTCCACCCGGGTGAGCCAGTCCGGGTCGTCGTCGTGCAGGACGGTGTGCAGGTCCCAGTCCACATAGGGCCGTAGCGCTGTGGCGCAGGCGTCGAGGTGGGCGGCGAAGACGTCGCTCTGCCTGGCGAGTTCGCGGCCCATGCCGAGCCACTGTCCGCCCTGGCCGGGGAAGACGAACACGGTCCGGCCGGAGTGGGTCGCGGTGTGCTGGAGCAGGGCGGGGTGCGGCCGGTCCTCGGCCAGGGCCCGCAGCGCGTCGACCAGCTCGGCGCCGGGCAGGACTGCCGCCCGCTGGGCGAACGCGGTGCGGGTGGTGAGCAGGGCGGCGGCGACCGCATTCGGGTCCAGGTCGGGGTGCTGGTCGAGGTGGGTGACCAGGTTGGCGGCCTGGGCGCGCAACGCGGCCGAGGTCTTCGCCGACAGCACCCAGGGCAGCCGCCCCGGCCCACCGGCCGGCCGGTCGGCGGCGGCGGGCGCGTCCTCGCCCGTCGGGGCCTGTTCGATGATCAGGTGGGCGTTGGTGCCGCTGATCCCGAAGGAGGAGACGCCGGCCCGGCGGGGCCGGCCGTGCTCCGGCCACGGGGTGTTCCCGGTGAGCAGGGCGACCTCTCCGGCCGACCAGTCCACGTGCGAGCTGGGCGCGTCGACGTGCAGGGTCTTCGGCAGCACGCCGTGGCGGATCGCCTCGACCATCTTGATGATGCCGGCGACCCCGGCCGCAGCCTGGGTGTGGCCGATGTTCGACTTGATCGAGCCGAGCCAGAGCGGTTGGTCGTCGGTGCGCTGCTGGCCGTACGTGGCCAGCAGGGCCTGCGCCTCGATCGGGTCGCCGAGGGTGGTGCCGGTGCCGTGCGCCTCGACGGCGTCCACGTCGGCCGGGGTCAGTCGGGCGCTGGCCAGCGCCGCCTGGATGACCCGCTGTTGGGACGGGCCGTTGGGGGCGGTCAACCCGTTGCTGGCGCCGTCCTGGTTCACCGCCGAGCCGCGGATCACCGCGAGCACCCGGTGGCCGTTGCGGTGGGCGTCGGAGAGGCGTTCCAGCAGGATCAGGCCGGCGCCCTCGCCCCAGCCGGTGCCGTCGGCGCCCTCCGCGAACGGCTTGCACCGCCCGTCCGGCGCGAGCCCGCGCTGCCGGCTGAACTCCACGAAGGTGGTCGGAGTGGCCATGATGGTCACCCCGCCGGCCAGCGCCAGGCTGCACTCCTCGTTGCGCAGCGCCTGGATGGCGAGGTGGGTGGCGACCAGCGACGACGAGCAGGCGGTGTCCACGGTGACCGCCGGCCCCTCCAGCCCCAGCACGTACGAGATGCGACCCGACACGACGCTCGCGATGTTCCCGGTGGCCAGGAAGCCCTCGGCGCCGGCGACCGCCCCGGAGAGGTGCTTGACGTAGTCCTGCCCGTTGGTGCCGACGAAGACGCCGGTGCTGCTGTGGCGCAGCCCGGCCGGGTCGAGGCCGGCGCGTTCCAGTGTCTCCCAGGCCACCTCGAGCAGGATCCGCTGCTGCGGGTCGGTGGCGAGCGCCTCCCGAGGGCTGATGCCGAAGAAGTCCGCGTCGAACTGGTCGGCGTCGCCGACGAACGCGCCGGTGCGGACGTACGAGCTGCCGGGGCGGTCGGGGTCGGGATCGTAGAGCCGGTCGGTGTCCCAGCCACGGCCGGCCGGGAAGTCGGTCACCGCGTCGCGCCCCGCCACCAGCAGCTCCCACAGCCGCTCGGGGGAGGTGCTGCCGGCCGGGAACCGGCAGCCCATGCCGACGATGGCGATGGGCTCCCGCGCCCGCTCCTCGTACTCGCGCAGCCGCCGCCGGGTCTGCCGCAGGTCGGTCGTCGCCCGCAGCAGGTAGTCGTGCAGCTTCTCCTGGCTGACCGTGACCTCGGCCCGCTGGGTCCTCGCGTTCATCGCAGCTCACCGCCCTGGTGGAGTCCGAGTTCGTTGTCGAGCACGTCGAAGAGCTCCTCGGTGGTCGCCGACAGCAGGTCGTCGTCGCCCGGTTCGGTGTGGCGGGCGCCCACGTCCGCGAGCAGGGCGCGCAGCCGGGCGGCCACGATCTCCTGCCCGGCGTCGTCGCCCGGGATCGCCGCGATCAGCGCGGCCAGCTCGTCGAGCTGGGCGAGGGCCCGGGTCGACGGGGCGACCACCGGGGGCGCCAGCCGGGTGTGCAGGTGCGCGGCGAGCGTGCCGACCGTCGGGTAGTCGAAGACCAGCGTCGCCGGCAGGCGCAGCCCGGTCTGGTGGTTGAGCCGGTTGCGCAGCTCGACCGCCGTGATCGAGTCGAAGCCGAGTTCCTTGAACGCCCGGTCGGCGTCGACCGACTGGCCGGAGGAGTGCCCGAGGACGGCGGCGACGTGGTCGCGTACCAGATCCTGCAGGACCTGTTCCCGCTCGCCCTCCGGAAGCTCCGCGACCCGGTCGACCAGCGCCGCCGGGTCGACGGCCGGCCCGGCCGGCGCGGCCGGCACCAGCGGGGCCAGCAGCGGCGGCAGCGACGCCCGCTGCTCCGGGTCCGACGGGGTGGACAGGTCCAGCCGCGCGGGCAGCAGCACCGGGGCGCCGGCCCCGGCGAGCACCCCGTCGAGGACGGCGAGACCCTGCCGGACCGGCAGCGGCAGGATCCGCGACCGGGCCATCCGGGCCCGGTCGGCGCTGCCCAGGTCGCCGGCCATCCCGGCGTCGTGCGCCCACACCCCCCAGGCCAGCGACGCGCCCGGCAGGCCCGCCGCCCGCCGCTGCCCGGCGAGGGCGTCGAGGAAGGTGTTGGCGGCGGCGTAGTTGGCCTGGCCCGGGCTGCCGAGCAGCCCGGCCGCGGAGGAGAAGAGCACGAACGCGCTCAGGTCCAGGTGCCGGGTCAGCCGGTGCAGGTGCCAGGCCGCGTCGACCTTGGGCCGCAGCACCCGCTCCACCTGCTCGCGGGTCAGCGTGGGCGCCAGCCCGCCGTCGTGGACACCGGCCGCGTGGATGACCGCGGTGAGCGGCCGGTCCGCCGGGACGGCCGCGAGCAGCCGGGCCAGGTCCCGCTCGTCGGCGGTGTCGCACGCCGCGACGGTCACCTCGACCCCCAGCTCCCGCAGCTCCGCGGCGAGCGCGGCCGCGCCGGGCGCCGCCGCGCCGCGCCGGCTGGCCAGCAGCAGGTGCCGGGCGCCGCCGGTGCGGGCCAGGTGCCGGGCGACAAGTTCACCGAGGGTGCCGGTGCCGCCGGTGACCAGGACGGTGCCGGCGCCGTCGGGCGTCCGCTCCGGCTCGGGTACGTCCAGGGCGGCCCGGACGAGTCGCGGCAGCAGCACCACCCCGGCGCGCAGGCAGAGCTGCGGGTCCGCGCCGGCCAGCGCGTCGGGCAGGGCCCGCGCCGACGCCTCGTCGTCGTCCAGGTCGACGAGCGTGATGCGTCCCGGGTTCTCCGACTGGGCGGTGGTGGTCAGCCCCCACCCGGCCGCGCCGGCCAGATCGCGTACGCCCTGGTCGGTGCCGGCGGCGACCGCGCCGCGGGTGAGCACGGCCAGCCGGACGGCGGCCAGCCGCTCGTCGGCCGACCAGTCGCGCAGCAGGGTCAGCAGCTCGTCGAGGACGCTGCGGACCTGCGCCGGCGGCGGCCCGTCCGGGGCCGCCGGGAGCGGGACGATCACCAGGTCGGGGGCGGGTTCGCCGCGTTCCAGGCGGTCGCTCAGCGCGGCGAGGGAGTCCAGCCGGTCGGCGTCGGGCAGGATCGTGCCGGCCGCGCCGCCGGACGGATCGAGCACCGCCCACCGGCCGGTGTCCGCCGGCTCCGCGGGCCGGCCGTCGGCCGGTGTCCACTCCACGGTGAAGAGCGAGTCCGCCGGGATCCGGGTGGCCGCCGCGCCGAGCTGCGCGGCCGCCAGCGGCCGGGCGGTCATGGTCTCCACCGCCACCACCGGGGCGCCCGCCGCGTCCCATCCGGTGAGCCGGACCGCGTCGGGAGCGGGTCGCTGGACCCGCACCCGCAGCACCGTCGGGGCGTCGGCGGGTACCGAGACGCCCTGCCAGGAGAACGGCAGCCGGACCGCGTCGTCGCCGCCGACGAGCGCGGCGGGGTGCAGCGCGGCGTCGAGCAGCGCCGGGTGGATGCGGTGACCGCCGGGGCTGGTGGTGGCCGGCAGCTCCACGTCCGCGTAGACGTCGTCGCCGAGCCGCCACGCCCGGCGCAGGTTCCGGAACGCCGGCCCGTACGAGATGCCGGCCGCGTCGAGCCCGTCGTACAGGTGGGTGGTGTCGACCGGGACGGCGTCGGCGGGCGGCCACGACGCCGGAGCGGGGTCCATCTCCGGGGGTACGCGGGTGAGCGTTCCCGTGGCGTGGCTGGTCCAGCCCGGCGCGGTTCCCGCCTTCGAGCGGACGGCGACCGAACGGCTCCCGTCCGCCTGCTCGGCGCCGACCTCCACCCGCAGTTGCACATCGCTGTCCGGGTCGAGGATCAGCGGCGCCTCGATGGTGAGGTCGTCGAGGTGGGGGTGGCCGGTGTGGTGTCCGGCGTGCAGGGCGAGGTCGACGTAGGCGGTGCCGGGCAGCAGCACGGTGCCGGTGACGGCGTGGTCGGCGAGCCAGGGTTGGGTGGTGGGGGTGAGCCGGCCGGTGAAGAGGTGGCCCTGCTGGTCGGGCAGGTCGATGGCGGCGGCGAGCAGCGGGTGGCCGGCCGGATCCTGCCCGAGGTCGCTGGCCTGCTGGATGGCCGGGGGCGCCTGGAGCCAGTAGTGCTGGCGTTGGAACGGGTAGGTGGGCAGGTCGACGGGGGGTGTGCCGGCGGGCAGCAGCGGGGTCCAGTCGATCGGGAGGCCGTGGGTGTAGGCCGTGGCGAGAGCGGTGGTGAGTTGGTCGGTGGTGTCGCGGCGCAGGGTGGGTACGGCGACGATGTCGTGTTGGTCGGCGGTGTCCTCGATGGGTTGGATGAGGACCGGGTGTGGGCTGACCTCGATGAAGGTGGTGTAGCCGTCGCGCAGGAGGGCTTCGGTGGCGGTCTGGAACTGGACGGGGTGGCGGAGGTTGTCGTACCAGTAGTCGGCGGTGAGCGTGTCGGTGTCGGTGCGGTCGCCGGTGTAGGTGGAGTAGAAGGCGACGTCGGTGGCCGTCGGAGTGACGCCTGCCAAGGCGGTGTGGATGTCCTCGCGGAGGGCTTCGACGTGGGGGGTGTGGGAGGCGTAGCCGACCGGGAGCACCCGGGCGGGGATGTCGCGGTCCTTGCAGTGGGCGACTGCCGCCGCGACGGCGTCGGGGTCGCCGGCGATGACGGTGGCGTTCGGCCCGTTGACGGTGGCGATGTAGGCCCGGGGTCCGGTGCTGTGGCCGTTGGTGCTGGGGTGGGTGGGGTCGGCTTCGGTGGTTGGCCTGCCGTTGGTGCTGGTGTTCGTGCCGTTGGGGCCGGCGTTGCCTTCGTCGGCGTGGCTGGCGTTGGGCGGCGTCGCGGTGTCGGTGGTCAGCGTGGCGAGGAGGTCGGTGACCTGGTCGGCGGGTAGGGCGAGGGAGGCCATGTCGCTGTGGCCGATCAGCGCCCGCAGCGCCTGGGCGCGTAGCGCGACGATCTTCGCGGCGTCGTCGAGGGACAGGGCACCGGCGGCGTAGGCGGCGGCGATCTCGCCCTGGGAGTGGCCGATCACCGCGTCGGGGGTGATGCCGTGGTGCCGCCACACGGCGGCCAGCCCGGTCATCACCGCGAACAGGACCGGCTGGACGACATCCACCCGGGTGAGCCAGTCGGGGTCGTCGTCGTGCAGCACCTGGTGCAGGTCCCAGTCGACGTAGGGCCGCAGCGCGGTCGCGCAGGCGTCGAGGTGGGCGGCGAAGACGGGACTGTGTTGGGCGAGTTCGCGGCCCATGCCGAGCCACTGTCCGCCCTGGCCGGGGAACACGAACACGGTCCGGCCGGAGTGCGACGCGGTGTGCTGGAGCAGCGCGGGATGCGGGCGGTCCTCGGCCAGCGCGCGCAGCGCGCCGACCGGCTCGGCGCCGGGCAGCACCGCGGCCCGCTGTCCGAACGCGGTGCGGGTGGTGAGCAGGGTGGCGGCGACCGCACCGGGGTCCAGGTCCGGGTGTTGGCCGACGTGCGCCACCAGTTGCGCGGCCTGGGCGCGCAGCGCGGCCGGGGTCTTTGCGGACAGCAGCCAGGGCAGGGCGACGGGTGCGGTCGGTGGTTCGGTGGTGGCCGGTGTCGGCGTGGTGGTGGGGGCTTGTTCGATGATGAGGTGGGCGTTGGTGCCGCTGATGCCGAAGGAGGAGATGCCGGCGCGGCGGGGCCGGTCGTGCTCGGGCCAGGGGGTGTTCTCGGTGAGCAGGGCGACGGCGCCGGTGTCCCAGTCGACGTGGGAGCTGGGCGCGTCGACGTGCAGGGTCCTGGGCAGCGTGCCGTGGCGGATGGCCTGGACCATTTTGATGATGCCGGCGACGCCGGCGGCTGCCTGGGTGTGGCCGATGTTCGACTTGATCGAGCCGAGCCAAAGTGGCTCGTCGTCGGCGCGGTGCTGGCCGTAGGTGGCGAGCAGCGCCTGGGCCTCGATGGGGTCGCCGAGGGTGGTGCCGGTGCCGTGCGCCTCGACGGCGTCCACGTCGGCCGGGGTCAGTCGGGCGCTGGCCAGCGCCGCCTGGATGACCCGCTGCTGGGACGGCCCGTTCGGCGCGGTCAACCCGTTGCTGGCGCCGTCCTGGTTCACCGCCGAGCCGCGGATCACCGCGAGCACCCGGTGCCCGTTGCGGCGGGCGTCGGAGAGGCGTTCCAGCAGGATGAGCCCGGCGCCCTCGCCCCAGCCGGTGCCGTCGGCGCCCTCCGCGAACGGCTTGCACCGCCCGTCCGGCGCCAGCCCTCGCTGCCGGCTGAACTCCACAAAGGTGGTCGGGGTGGCCATCACCGTGACGCCACCGGCCAGGGCCAGACCGCAGTCGCCGTTGCGCAGCGCCTGGATGGCGAGGTGGGTGGCGACCAGCGACGACGAGCAGGCCGTGTCGATGGTGACCGCCGGCCCCTGCAGCCCGAGCGTGTACGCCAGGCGTCCGGAGGCGATGCTGCCGGCGCTGCCGTTGCCGAGGTAGCCCTCGTACCCGGCCGGTGCCTGGTTCTGCAGGCGGCTGGCGTAGTCGTTGTACATGACGCCGGTGAACACGCCGGTCGCGGTGGCGCGTAGCCGGTCGGGGTCGATGCCGGCGCGTTCGAGGGCTTCCCAGGCGGTTTCGAGGAGGAGTCGTTGTTGGGGGTCGGTGGCGGCGGCTTCGCGGGGGCTGATGCCGAAGAAGTCGTTGTCGAACTCGTCGGCGTGGTGCAGGAACCCGCCGTGCCGGGCGTACGTGGTGCCGGGGTGGTCCGGGTCAGGGTCGTACAGGCCGGTCAGATCCCAGCCCCGGTTGGTGGGGAATCCGCTGATCGCGTCGACGCCGCCCGCGACGAGTTGCCACAGCTCCTCCGGTGAGCCGACCCCGCCCGGATAACGGCAGGCCATCCCGACGATCGCGATCGGCTCGTCGGTGGCCGCGGTGGCAACCGGCGTGGCCGGGCCGGATGTGCGGGGCGCGAGTTGGGCCAGCAGGTGCTCGGCGAGGGCGTCGGCGGTGGGGTGGTCGAAGACCAGGGTGGCGGGCAGCCGCAGTCCGGTCGCGGTGGCGAGCCGGTTGCGCAGGTTCACCGCCGTGAGCGAGTCGAAGCCGAGGTCCCGGAACGCCCGTCGCGGGTCCACGGTCTCGGCGTCGGCGTGGCCGAGCACGGCCGCGATTTCGGTACGGACCAACCGCAGGATCTGACGCGCCTGCTCGGCCCGACCCAGTCCGGCGAGCCGGCTGGCGAGATCACCGGCCACGACGGCGGTGGCCCGCCGCTGCGGCGCTGGGTTGAACAGGCGCAGTGCTGCCGGGGTGAGTTTGGCGGGGATGAGGGCGGGGTGGGTGGTGTGGAGGGCGGTGTCGAGGAGGTGGAGGGCGTCGGGGGTGGGGAGGGGGTGGATGCCGGCGTGGGTGAGGCGTTGTTGGTTGGTGGTGTCGAGGGTGGCGGTGATGGTGCTGGTGTGGGCCCAGAGTCCCCAGGCGAGGCTGGTGGCGGGGAGGCCGAGTGTGTGGCGGTGGTGGGCGAGGGCGTCGAGGTAGGTGTTGGCGGCGGCGTAGTTGGCTTGTCCGGGGCTGCCGAGGGTGCCGGCGGCGGAGGAGTAGAGGACGAAGGCGGCCAGGGGGAGGTGGTGGGTGGCGCGGTGGAGGTGCCAGGCGGCGTCGACCTTGGGCCGCAGCACGGTGTGTACCTGGTCTGCGGTCATGGTGTGCAGGGTGGCGTCGTCGGTGGTGCCGGCGGTGTGGAAGACGGCGGTGAGGGGGTGTGCGTCCGGCACACCGCCGATGAGGGCGGTGACGGCGTCGGGGTCGGCGGTGTCGCAGGCGACCACGGTGACGGTGGCGCCCAGTTCGGTGAGCCGGTCGATCAACGGCGCGGCGTCGGGTGCGTCGGGGCCGCGGCGGCTGGCGAGTAGGAGGTGTCGGGTTTGGCCGGTGGTGGCGAGGTGGGTGGCGAGGAGCGCGCCGAGGGTGCCGGTGCCGCCGGTGATCAGCACCGTCCCGTCCGGATCCCACCCGGCGGCACCGCCGTCCTCGAGGGTCGCGGCGCTCATCCGGACCACCCGGGGTGCCAGTAGCGCGCCGTCGCGGACGGCCAGTTGGGGCCGGCCGGTGGCGGCGACCGCCCCGAGCAGGTCGTCGCCGGCCAGGTCCAGGTCGACGAGGCTGATCCGGTCCGGGTTCTCCGACTGCGCCGACCGGACCAACCCCCACAGCGCCGCCGCGGGCAGGTCGGTGACGTCCTCACCCGCCCGCGCGGCAACCGCCCCACGGGTCACGACGATCAGGCTGCTCGTCGCGCACCGGTCGTCGGACAGCCAGCGGCGCAGGGCGGCGAGGGTACGGTCGACCAGATCGTGCGTACCGGCCACCACCTCCTGATGCGGTGTGGTTGGGCGGACGACCACCACCGCCGGGACCGGCTCCGGGCCGTCGATCAGGTCGTCGAGGCCGGGCAGGTCGACCGCCGGCGGTACGGCCGTCCGGGTCGGCGCCGGCACCGCAACCCAGGTGGTCCCGTAGAGAGCGGCCGCCTGCGGATCGAGGTCGCCCGTCGAAGGGGTGCGTAGCGCCAGCCGGCCGATGGTGACGGCGGCAGCACCGGTCGGGTCGACGGTATCCACGGTGACGCTGTCCGGCGCCGCCCGGGTGATCCGGACCCGTAGCGCACGGGACCCACCGGCGGCCAGCCGGACGTCCGACCAGGCGAACGGCAGCCGTACGCCCTGGTCGGTCCCGTCGAGCAGGGCGAGGGGGTGCAGCGCCGCGTCGAGCAGGGCCGGGTGGATGCCGTACCCGGTGGTGGTCAGCTCGTCCGGCGCCTCGACCTCGGCGTAGACCGTCTCGCCGTCCCGCCAGGCGGCGCGTACGCCCCGGAAGGCGGGCCCGTAGTCCACGCCCGCCTCGGCGAACCCGGCGTAGAGGGCGTCGACATCCACCGGCGTGGCACCGGCGGGTGGCCAGGCCGGGAAGGGGTCGACCACCGGCACCGCCCCGTACGACAGGCCGCCGGTGGCGTGCACGGTCCAGTCGCTGTCGGGGTCGTCCTGGTCGCGGGAGCTGATGGTCAGCGGTGCCTGTCCCGATTCGTCGGTGGGGCCGACCTCGACGCGTAGGTGCCGGCTGGTGGTGGGGTCGAGGGTGAGGGGGGTTTCGATGGTGAGGTCGTGCAGGTGGGGGTGTGTGGTGTGGTGGCCGGCGTGTAGGGCGAGGTCGAGGTAGGCGGTGCCGGGGAGCAGGGTGGTGCCGGCGATGGTGTGGTCGGCCAGCCAGGGGTGGGTGGTGGTGGAGATGCGTCCGGTGAAGAGGTGGCCCTGGTGGTGGGGGAGTTCGATGGCGGCCGCCAGCAGGGGGTGTCCGGCGTTGGTGAGGCCGAGGTCGTGGGCGTCGCTGATGGTGGGGTCGGCGTGTAGCCAGTAGCGCTGGTGCTGCCAGGGGTAGGTGGGTAGCGGCACCGGCGGGGTCGGCCCGGCCGGGAGCAGTGGTGTCCAGTCGATGTCGATGCCGGTGGTGTGTGCGGTGGCGAGGGCGGTGAGCAGGGTGGTGGTGCCGTCGTGTCCGCGCTGTTGGGTGGGGATGGCGGTGGCGTCGGTGAGGGTCTCTTGGGTGAGGGTGCTCAGGGTGGCGTCGGGTCCGACTTCGAGGTAGTGGGTGACGCCGAGGTGGTGCAGGGTTTCGGTGCCGGCGGCGTAGGCGACCGTTTCGCGGATGTGTCGGGTCCAGTAGTCGGGGTCGGACAGTTGCTCGTCGGTGGCGAGCTGTCCGGTCAGGTTCGACACGATCGGCAGGGTCGCGGGCCGGTAGGTGACGCTTGCGGCGGCCTCGCGGAAGTCGTCGAGGATCGTCTCGGTGTGCGCGGAGTGGAAGGCGTGCGCGACGTGCAGCTTCCGGGCCCGCACGCCGTCGTCGGCCAGTCGGGCGGCGATCGCGTCGATGGTGTCGGTGTCGCCGGCCAGGACGAGTGAGGTGGGGCTGTTGTGCCCGGCCAGGCTCACGTCGGGGTGCGCGTCGAGGAGTGGTTGTATCCGGTGCAGGGGTGCGGTGATTGCGAGCATGGCGCCGGTGGGCATGGTGTTCATGAGCCGGGCGCGGGTGCTGACCAGCTTGGCGGCGTCGGGCAGGTCCAGCACCCCGGCGATGTGCGCGGCGCTCAGTTCCCCGATGGAGTGCCCGATCAGGTAGTCCGGTCGCACCCCGAAGCTGTCCAGCAGCCGCACCATGGCGACCTCCGCGGCGAACAGCGCCGGCTGGGTGTAGAGCGTCTGCCCGAGCAGGTCGGTGTGCGGCCCGGACATGACCTCCCGCAGCGGCCGGTCCAGGTGGACGTCGAGGGCGGCGCACACCTCGTCCAAAGCAGCGGCGTACACGGGGAAGCGGGCGGACAGGTCGGCGGTCATGCCGGGGTGTTGGGCGCCCTGCCCGGTGAACAGGAACGCCACCCTGCCGCCACCACCGGCCACCCCGGTGTGCAGGCTCGGGTGGGTCTTACCGGTGGACAGGGCCCGCAGCGCGGCGATCAGGTCCGCCGCCGTGTGCGGCTCGCCCTCGCCGGGCGGGCCGGCCGGCACGATCGCCGCCCGCTCGGCAAAGGTGGCGCGCCCGGCGACCAGCGCGTACCCGACCGCGGGCGGCTCCAGCTCGGGGTGCTCGTCGAGGTGGGTTGCCAGCCGGGCCGCCTGGTCGCGCAGCGCCCCCGGGGTCTTCGCCGACAACAGCCACGGCAGCGCCACCTCCCCGGCGTCGCCGCCCGCCGCCATCAGCCCTGCCGAGCCGTCCGCCGGCCGCACCGGATCCGCCGGAACGTCAGCCGGCCGCACCGGCCCTGCCGGACCGTCCGCAGGCCCTGCCGGACCTGCCGGACCTGCCGGACCCGCCGGACCCGCCGGACCCGCCGGAACGTCAGCCGGCCGCGTTCCCAACTCCGCGTCCGCAGGCGCGGCCGTCGATCCAGCGCGCGTCGGGACGGGCGGGGTCGAGACGGCCGGGGTCGAGGCAGCGGGTCCCGCTGGCGGGGCCTGTTCGATGATGACGTGGGCGTTGGTGCCGCTGATGCCGAACGAGGAGACCGCGGCGCGCCGCGGCCGGCCGTGGTCGGGCCATGGGGTGTTCTCGGTGAGCAGGGCCACCGCGCCGGACGCCCAGTCGACGTGCGACGAGGGGGCGTCGACGTGCAGGGTCTTCGGCAGCACGCCGTGGCGCAGCGCCTGGACCATCTTGATGATGCCGGCGACGCCGGCGGCGGCCTGGGTGTGCCCCAGGTTCGACTTGACCGACCCGAGCCACAGCGGCTCGTCGCGGTCCTGCCCGTACGTGGCGAGCAGCGCCTGCGCCTCGATCGGATCACCGAGGGTCGTACCGGTGCCGTGCGCCTCCACGGCGTCGACGTCGGCGGGGGAGAGGTGGGCGGCGGCCAGGGCCTGCTGGATGACCCGCTCCTGCGCGGGGCCGTTGGGGGCGGTGAGGCCGTTGCTGGCGCCGTCCTGGTTGACCGCCGAACCGCGGATCACCGCGAGCACCGGGTGGCCGTTGCGCCGGGCGTCGGACAGCCGCTCCAGCAGGAGCAGACCCACCCCCTCGCTCCAGCCGGTGCCGTCGGCCGTGTCCGCGAAGGACTTGCACCGCCCGTCGGCGGCGAGCCCGCGCTGCCGGGCGAACTCGATGAACGTCCCGGGGGTGGCCATCACGGTCGCCCCGCCGGCCAGGGCGAGGCTGCAGTCGCCGTTGCGCAGCGCCTGGATGGCCAGGTGGGCGGTGACCAGGCTGGACGAGCAGGCGGTGTCGACGGTGAGCGCCGGCCCCTGCAACCCCAGCGTGTACGCGAGCCGCCCGGAGGCGATGCTGCCGGCGTTGCCGTTGCTCAGGTGGCCCTCGTAGCCGGCGGGCGGCTGCTGCAGGCGGGCGCCGTAGTCGCCGTACATGATGCCGGTGAAGACGCCGGTGTCGCTGTGCCGCAGCGTGTGCGGGTTGATCCCGGCGTTCTCGATGGTCTCCCAGGCGGTCTCGAGCAGCAGCCGGTGCTGGGGGTCGGTGGCGGCGGCGTCGCGCGGGCTGATGCCGAAGAAGTCGGCGTCGAAGGCGTCGGCGTCGTGCAGGAAGCCGCCGTGGCGGGTGTACGTGGTGCCGGGGTGGTCGGGGTCGGGGTGGTGCAGCCGGTCGAGCTGCCAGCCCCGGTTGGTGGGGAACTCGCTGATCGCGTCGATCCCGCCGGCGACCAGGTCCCACAACTGGTCCGGGTTGCGCACGCCGCCCGGGTAGCGGCAGGCCATGCCGACGATGGCCACCGGTTCGTCGGCCGGCGCCGGGCCCGCGACGGTCCGGGTGACGCCCGGTCCGGCGGCGGGCGCCAACCGGGTGAGCAGGTGGCCGGCGAGGGCTTCGGCGGTGGGGTGGTCGAAGATCAGCGTGGCGGGCAGCCGCAGGCCGGTGGCGGCGGTGAGCCGGTTGCGCAGGTCCACGGCGGTCAGCGAGTCGAACCCGAGGTCCTTGAACGCCCGGTCGGGGTCGACCTGGTCGGCGTCGGCGTGGCCGAGCACCGCGGCGACCTCGGCGCGGACCAGCCGGGACAGCAACCGGGCCCGCTCGGCGGGGTCCAGCCCGGCCAGCCTGCCGGTCAGGCCGGTGGCGTCGGTGCTGGTCGCCGCGCTGCGCCGGGGCCGGGAGGGGCGCAGCGCGGGCACGCTCCGCGCGTCGAGGTCGGCGGCCACCAGCACTGGCCGCCCGTCCGCCAGCGCGGCGTCGAGCAGGGCGAGGCCCGCCGCGTCGGTCAGCGGCCGTACGCCGTGCCGGGCGGCCCGCGACCGGTCCCGCGCGTCGAGGTGCCGGGTGATCCCGGTCTCCCGCTCCCACAGTCCCCACGCGACAGAGGTGCCGGGGCGTCCCCGCGCCGCGCGGTGCTGGGCCAGGGCGTCGAGGTAGGCGTTCGCCGCCGCGTAGTTGCCCTGCCCGGCGCTGCCGAGCGTGCCGGCGACCGAGGAGTAGAGCACGAACGCGGCGAGCGGCAGGTCCGCGGTGGCCTGGTGCAGGTGCCACGCCCCGGCCACCTTCGGTGCCAGCACCCGGTCCAGCTGCGCTCCGCTGAGGGTGTGCAGCGGCGCGTCGTCGACCATGCCGGCGGTGTGGAAGACGGCGGTGAGGGGGTGCCCGGCGGAGATCCCGGCGAGCAGGGCGGTCACCGCCGCCGGGTCGGTGACGTCGCAGGCCGCCACGGTCACCTCGGCGCCGGTCTCGGCCAGCCGGGCGGCCAGCGCGTCGGCGCCGGGCGCCGCCGGGCCCTGCCGGCTGGCCAGCAGCAGCCGCCGGGCCCGCCCGGTCGCGGCGAGATGGCCGGCCAGCAGCGCGCCCAGTCCGCCCGTGCCGCCGGTGATCAGGACCGTACCCTCGGGGTCCAGGCCGGTGTCGGGACGCTCGCCGGGCAGCGTCCGGACGAGTCGCGGCCGCAGCGCGGCGCCCTCGCGCAGGGCCAGCTCCGGTTCGCCGCTGGCGACGGCGGCCGGCAGGGCGGCCCGGCTGGCCGGGGTGGCGTCCCAGTCGACGAGGACGAGGCGTCCCGGGTGCTCGGCCTGCGCCGCGCGGACCAGCCCCCGCGCGGCCGCGGCGGCCAGGTCGGCGACCTCGTCGTGCGGTGCCGCGGCGACCGCGCCGCTGGTCAGCACCACCAGGCGGCCGGCGGCGCACCGGTCGTCGGCCAGCCAGCGGCGCAGCAGCGCCAACGTCTCGGCGGTGAGCGCCGCGACGCCGTCGGGCCCGTCCGGGCCGCTGACGGCCAGGACGACGACCTCGTCGGGTGCGGCGTCCGCGGCGAGCAGCCGGTCGAGTCCCGCCGGGTCCAGGATCGGGTACGCCGGTGCCGCGCCGGCCGGGGTCACGTCGAGGGCGGCCCATTCCACCGTGAACAGGCCGGCCACGTCGCGGTGGCCGCCCTGCGGCAGCGGCCGGAGGGTGAGCGACTCGATGTCGATGACCGGCGCGCCGGCCGGGTCGGTGGCGTGCACGCTCACCACGTCGGCGCCGACCTGCCGGAACCGGACCCGCAGGGTGGTGGCGTCGGTGGCGTGCAGGGCGACGCCGGCCCAGGCGAACGGCAGGCGGGTCCCGCCGTCCCCGGCGGTGAGGGCGAGCGGGTGCAGGGCGGCGTCGAGGAGCGCGGGGTGGATGCCGTACCCGCTGCTGCTGACCTCGTCGGGGAGCCGGACCTCGGCGTGCACGGTGTCGCCGGCCCGCCACGCGGCGCGCAGACCCTGGAAGGCGGGCCCGTAGTCGACGCCCGCCTCGGCCAGCGTCGCGTACAGGTCGGAGACGTCCACGGCGGTGGCGTCGGCGGGCGGCCACGGCGCGGGCTCGCGCTCGGCGGCCGGTCCGCCCCGGGCGGTCAGGGTGCCGGTGGCGATCACCCGCCAGGTCGGGTCGGCGCCGTACCGGGTCCGGAAGGTGACGGCCCGCCGGTTGTCCCGGTCGGGGGCGTCGACGTGCACCTGTAGCGGTACGTGGCTGCCGGCGTCGAGGGCGAGCGGTGCCTCGATGGTGAGGTCGTCCAGGTACGGCTGTCCGGTCTCGTGCCCGGCGTGCAGGGCGAGGTCGACGAACGCGGTGCCGGGGAGCAGGACGGCGCCGGCGATGGCGTGGTCGCGCAGCCACGGATGGGCGTCGACGCTCAGCTGGGTGGTGTAGAGGTGGCCCTGGTCGTTGGGGAGTTCGATGGCGGCGCCGAGGAGCGGGTGCCCGGCCTGGCTCAACCCCAGGTCCGCCGCCTCGGTCGGGCCGGTCCCGTGGTGCAGCCAGTAGCGGCGGCGCTGGAACGGGTAGGTGGGCAGCGGTTCGGCCGGGGCGGGGGTGGCGGGGAGCAGCGGTGTCCAGTCGACGTCGACGCCGGTGGTGTGGGCGGTGGCGAGGGCGGTGAGCAGGGTGGTGGTGCCGTCGTGTCCGCGGTGTTGGGTGGGGATGGCGGTGCCGTCGGTGAGGGTTTCCCGGGTGAGGGTGCTCAGGGTGGCGTCGGGTCCGACTTCGAGGTAGTGGGTGACGCCGAGGGTGTGCAACGTTTCGGTGCCGGCGGCGTAGGCCACGGTGTCGCGGATGTGGCGTGCCCAGTAGTCGGGGTCGGCGAGTTGTTCGTCGGTGGCGAGTTGTCCGGTCAGGTTGGACACGATCGGCAGGGTCGCGGGCCGGTAGGTGAGCTGTGCTGCGGCGGTGCGGAAGTCGTCGAGGATCGCCTCGGTGTGCGCGGAGTGGAAGGCGTGCGCGACGTGCAGCTTGCGGGCCCGGATGCCCTCGTCGGCCAGTTGGGCGGCTAGTGCCTCGATGGTGTCGGTGTCGCCGGCCAGGACGAGTGAGGTGGGGCTGTTGTGTCCGGCGAGGCTCACGTCGGGGTGCGCGTCGAGCAGCGGTTGTATCCGGTCGACGGATGCGGTGATGGCGAGCATGGCGCCGGCCGGCATGGTGTTCATGAGCCGGGCCCGGGTGGTGACCAGCTTGGCGGCGTCGGGCAGGTCCAGCACCCCGGCGATGTGGGCGGCGCTCAGTTCCCCGATGGAGTGCCCGATCAGGTAGTCGGGTCGGATCCCGAAGCTGTCCAGCAGCCGCACCATGGCGACCTCGGCCGCGAACAGCGCCGGCTGGGTGTAGAGGGTCTGCCCGAGTAGGTCGGTGTGTGCGCCGGACATGACCTCGCGCAGCGGGTGGTCGAGGTGCGGGTCGAGGGCCGCGCACACCTCATCCAGCGCGGTCGCGTAGGCGGGGAAGCGGGCGGACAGGTCGGCGGTCATGCCGGGGTGTTGGGCGCCCTGGCCGGTGAACAGGAACGCCAGTTTCCCGTCCCGCACCGACCCCTGCACCAGGCCGGGGTGCGCCGCACCGGCCGCGAGGGCGTGCAGCGCGGCGATCAGGTCCGCCGTGGTGTGCGGTTCACCGTCCGGGTCGTCCACCGGCGGGATGATCGCCGCCCGGTGGTCGAACGCGGTCCGGGTGGTGGCCAGCGCGTGCGCGACCCGGGCCGGCGCCAGGTCCGGCCGCTCGTCCAGCACCTCCACCAGCCGGGCCGCCTGGTCGCGCAGCGCCGCCGGGGTCTTCGCCGACAGCAGCCAGGGCAGCGGCACGGCGGATTGGGCGTCGGTGGCGGACTCCGATCCGGCCGGCTCCTCCGGGGCCGGGTCCTGGCCGGCAGGGTCGGGGGCTTGTTCGATGATGACGTGGGCGTTGGTGCCGCTGATGCCGAAGGAGGAGACGGCGGCGCGGCGGGGTCGGTCGTGGTCGGGCCATGGGGTGGTGTGGGTCAGTAGGGAGACCGCGCCGGAGGTCCAGTCGACGTGGGTGGAGGGGGCGTCGACGTGCAGGGTTTTGGGCAGGGTGCCGTGGTGGATGGCTTGGACCATTTTGATGATGCCGGCGACGCCGGCGGCGGCCTGGGTGTGGCCGATGTTGGATTTGATCGAGCCGAGCCAGAGGGGCTGTGAGCGGTGCTGGCCGTAGGTGGCGAGCAGGGCCTGGGCTTCGATGGGGTCGCCGAGGGTGGTGCCGGTGCCGTGGGCTTCGACGGCGTCGACGTCGGTGGGGTTCAGGCGGGCGTTGGCGAGGGCTTGGCGGATGACGCGTTGTTGGGAGGGTCCGTTGGGGGCGGTGAGGCCGTTGCTGGCGCCGTCCTGGTTGACCGCGGAGCCGCGGATCACGGCGAGGACGGGGTGGCCGTTGCGTTGGGCGTCGGAGAGCCGCTCCAGCAGGATCAGACCGACCCCCTCGCCCCACCCGGTGCCGTCCGCCGACTCCGCGAACGACTTGCACCGCCCATCGGCGGACAGGCCCCGCTGCCGGGCGAACTCCACGAAGATCTTCGGGGTCGCCATCACCGTGGCGCCCCCGGCGAGCGCCAGCGTGCACTCGCCGTTGCGCAGCGCCTGCATGGCCAGGTGAGTGGCGACCAGCGACGACGAGCAGGCGGTGTCCACGGTCAGCGCCGGCCCCTCGAGGCCGAGCGCGTAGGCGAGCCGGCCCGACGCGACGCTGGTGGTGTTGCCGGTCAGCAGGTAGCCGGCGACCTCCGCGGGCGGCGCCAGAGTGGCCGGGGCGTACTCCTGGGAGACGACGCCCGCGAACACGCCGGTGGCCGTGCCGCGCAGCCGGGTGGGATCGATGCCGGCCCGCTCCAGGACCTCCCAGGCGGTCTCCAGCAGCAGCCGCTGCTGCGGGTCGGTCGCCAGCGCCTCCCGCGGGCTGATCCCGAAGAACTCGGCGTCGAACAGGCCGGCGTCGCCGAGGAAACCACCCTCCCGGGCGTACGTGGTGCCGGGCCGGTCGGGGTCGGGATCGTGCAGCGTCGCGAGGTCCCAGCCCCGGTCGGTGGGGAAACCGGCCATCGCGTCGACACCACCGCGGACCAGCTGCCACAGCCGCTCCGGCGAGTCGACGCCACCGGGGAACCGGCAGGCCATGCCGACGATGGCGATCGGCTCGTCGGCCACCGCCGGCACGGCGGTGGCCGGGGCCGGCGCGGGCGTCGCCGGCGCGGACAGGTGGGTGTCGAGGTGCCGGGCCAGCGCGAGCGGCGTCGGGTGGTCGAACACCAGCGTGGTGGGCAGCTTCCAGCCGGTCAGGGCGGTGAGCCGGTTGCGTAGCTCGACGGCGGTGACCGATTCGAGGCCCAGCTCCTTGAACGGCTGCTGCGCCGGCACGGCGGCGGCGTCGGCGTGCCCGAGCACGACGGCGACCTGGGCCCGGACCAGGTCCAGCAGGCGCGCGTGCCGCTCGTCAGCGGTCAGGCCGGCCAGCCGGTGCAGGAGCCCGGCCGCGCCGTCGAGGCCCGCCACCGGCCGGGCGGGCGCTGGGGCCAGGCCGCGCAGCAGCGCCGGCAGGGTGCCCGCCTCGGCCTGCGCGCGCAGCGCCGGACGGTGCCACCGCGTCGGTACGACGGTCGGGGCGGTCCCGGCGAGCGCGCGGTCCAGCATGGCCAGCGCCTCGCCGGTGGGCAGCGGCAGCAGCCCGGCCCGGGCCAGCCGCTCCCGGTCGGCGTCGCCGAGGTGCCCGGTCATGCCGCTGGCCTGCGCCCAGAAGCCCCAGGCCAGGCTGAGCGCGCGCCGGCCCTGCGCGACGCGGTGCTGGGCGAGCGCGTCGAGGAAACTGTTCGCCGCCGCGTAGTTGGCCTGCCCGGCGGCGCCGAGCGTGCCGGCGATCGACGAGTAGAGCACGAACGCGGACAGGTCGAGGTGCGCGGTGGCGCGGTGCAGGTGCCAGGCCGCGTCCACCTTGGGCCGGAGCACGGTGTGCACCTGCTCGGCGGCGAGACCGGTGAGCACCCCGTCGTCGAGGACGCCGGCGGTGTGGAACACGGCGGTGAGCGGACGCGCCGCCGGGATCCCGTCGACCAACGCGGCGACCGCCTCGGCGTCGGCGGTGTCGCACGCCACCACGGTGGCCTCGGCGCCCAACTCCCGCAGCCGGGCCACCAGCTCGGCCGCGCCCGGGGCGTCGGCGCCGCGCCGGCCGGCCAGCAGCAGGTGCCGGGCCTGCCCGGTGGTCGCCAGCTCGGTGGCGAGCAGGCCGCCCAGGGTCCCCGTACCCCCGGTGATGAGGACCGTGCCGTCCGGGTCGAGCGGCACCGCGGGGTGATCCGGCACCGGCGCGACCGGTGCCACGCGCGGGGCCAGCAGCCGGCCGTCGCGGAGCGCGAGCTGCGGTTCGCCGCAGCCCAGCGCGGCGGCGAGCGCGTCCTCGCTCGCCGCCGTCCCGTCGCTGTCGACCAGCACGAACCGGTCGGCGTGTTCGGTCTGGGCGGACCGCAGCAGCCCCCACAGCGCGGCGGCCGGCAGGTCGGTCACGTCCTCGCCGTCGCCGGCGGCGACCGCGTTGCGGGTGAGCACCACCAGGCGGCAGCCGTCGAGGTCGGGCTCGCGCAGCCAGCTCTGCAGGGTGGCCACCATCCGGGCCACCGCGTCGTGCGTACCGGCCACCGGATCGCCGCCCGTCGCCGGTGAGTAGACCACCACGTCGGGGGCGTTCATCGAGGTACGCAGCAGGTCGGCCAGCCCGTCGTCGTCGACCGCCTCGTACCCGTCGACAATGTCGGCGGTGGCCGCGACGGGCTCCCAGACCACCCGGTGCAACGGGGCGGCCCGCAGCGCGGCGACGTCCAGCGGCCGGGTGTCGAGCCGTTCGACGTCCAGGACCGGAACGCCCTGCGGCGTCGTGGCCCGTACGCTGACCGCCCCCGCGCCGGTGCGGGTCAGCGTGACGCGCAACGCGGTCGGCCCCGCGGCGTGCACCGTGACGCCCGCGAACGCGAACGGCACCTCCACGGTGTCCCCGGTACGCAGCGCGGCCCCGACGTGGAGCGCCGCGTCCAGCAGCGCCGGGTGGAGGCCGTAGCCGGCGGCGTCGACGTCCGGGTCCAGCGCGACGTCGGCGTGCACGGCCTCCCCGTCCCGCCACGCCCGGACCACGTTGCGGAACGCGGGGCCGTAGTGCAGGCCCAGGTCGTCCAGACCGGCGTAGAACGCCGCCACGTCGACCGGTTCCCCGGGGGGCGACGGCACCGGCGAGACCGGGCTGGGCGCCGGGCCCGGCGCGGCGGTGAGCAGGCCGCTGACGTGCCGGGTCCACGGCTCGTCCGGTTGTCCCTCCGGCCGGCTGCTGACGGTGATGGCGCTGCCGTCCTCCGCCGGCCGGCCCACCTCGACCCGCAGGTGCAGCGGCTCGGTCTCCGGCAGGGTCAGCGGCGCGTGGATGGTCAGCTCCCGCAGGTGCCGCCGGCCGGCGAAGGTGCCGCAGTGCAGGGCCAGGTCGACCAGGGCCGCAGCCGGCAGGATCGGCTGCCCGCCCACCGCGTGGTCGCTCGTCCACGGGTGACCGTCCACGGTGAGCCGGCCGGTGAAGACGTGCGTGCCGTCCTCGGTGGTGATCGTCGCGGCGAGCAGCGGATGCCCCGCCGGGCTTTGGCCGTGGTGGGCCGGCGTCGACGCCACCGGCACCGGGTCGAGCCAGTAGCGCTGGTGTTGGAAGGGATAGGTCGGCAGGGGCAGGTGTCGGGCCGGGGCGGGGAGGTGCCAGTTGATGGTGAGGCCGTGGGTGTGGGCGGTGGCGAGGGCGTGCAGGAACTGGCGGTGGCTGTCGTGGTCTCGCCTCAGGGTGGCGAGGGCGTGGGGCTCGTCGACGCCGTCCCAGGCCTCGAAGGTTTGTTGCAGGGTGGGGGTGAGGATCGGGTGGGGGGTGGCCTCGATGTAGGTGTGGTGCCCGTCGGTGAGCAGGGCTTGGGTGGCGGTGTGCAGTTGGACGGGTTGGCGGAGGTTGTCGTACCAGTAGTCGGCGGTGAGGTGGCTGGTGTCGATCTCGGTGCCGGTGACGGTGGAGTAGAAGGCCGTTGTCGAGGTTTGGGGGGTGATGGTGCCGAGGGTGGTGAGGAGCGCCTCGTGGAGGGGTTCGATGTGGGGGGTGTGGGAGGCGTAGTTGACGGCGATGAGGCGGGCGCGGATGTCGCGGGCCTGGAGGGTGTCGACCAGGGTCTGGACCTGGTCCGGGTTGCCGGCGATGACGGTGGTGGTGGGGCTGTTGTGGGCGGCGATGTGCAGGTCGGTGTGTTCGGTCAGCAGGGGGGTGACTTGGTCGGGGGGTAGGGGGATGGAGGCCATGGTGCCGGTGCCGTGCAGGGTGGTGATGGCGGTGGCGCGGGCGGTGGTGATGGTGATGGCGTCGTGGAGGCTGAGGGCGCCGGCGTGGTAGGCGGCGGCGATTTCGCCTTGGGAGTGGCCGAGGACGGCGTCGGGGGTGATGCCGTGGTGGTGCCAGAGGGTGGCGAGGCCGGTCATGACGGCGAAGAGGGTGATCTGGGTGATGTCGTCGCGGTCGAGCTCCCGGCCGTGGCGCAGGGTGTCTTCGATGGACCAGTCGAGGCCGAGGTTGGCGAGTTCGGTGTCGCAGGCGTGGATGTGGTCGGCGAAGACGGGATGGGTGAGCAGTTCCTTCGCCATGGCGGGGTGTTGGGAGCCTTGGCCGGCGAAGACGAGGGCGATGCGGCCGGGGTCGGTGGCGTGACCGGTGATCAGGTCGGGGTGTGGCTGGTCGCTCGCGAGGTGGTGGAGCGCGTCGAGGGCGTGCGCCGGGGAGTTGGTGATGATGACGGCGCGGTGGTCGAGGTGGGCGCGCTGGTGGGCCAGCGCCCCGGCGAGGTCGGCGAGCGCGAGGTCGGGGTGGGCGGTCAGGTGCGCGGCGAGGCGGGCGGCCTGCTGACGTAGCGCGCCGGCGGTCTTGCCGGACAGCAGCAACGGCACGGGGGCGGTGTCGGTGGCGTCCTCGGCTGGCGGGACGTCCGGTGCCTGGCGGGTGTGGTCCGTGCTTGCGGCTCGGGCCCTGGTTGCGCGCGCGGTGTCCATCCCGCTTCGGTCCGTGGAGGCGGCTGCGGTCGCGGCCCCGGGCTTGGCCCCGGCGTCGGTCCGGTTTGCGACGGTGGTGGCGGCGTCGGGGTGAGCGGCCCCGCCGGCTTCGCCCGTGGCGGCGGCACCGCCGGGCGCGGTGCTGTGGGTGGGTGCTTCTTCGAGGATGAGGTGGGCGTTGGTGCCGGAGAGGCCGAAGGAGGAGATGCCGGCGCGGCGGGGTCGGTCGGGGTGGGCGGGCCAGGGTTGGGCTTCGGTGAGTAGGGCGACGGCGGCCGGGTCCCAGGTGACGTGGCTGCTGGGGGTGTCGATGTGCAGGGTTTTGGGGAGTAGGTCGTGGTGCAGGGCTTGGATCATTTTGATGATGGCGGCGACGCCGGCGGCGGCTTGGGTGTGGCCGAGGTTGGATTTGATGGAGCCGAGCCAGAGGGGTTGGTGGTGGCGGTTGCGGCCGTAGGTGGCGTGGAGGGCTTGGGCTTCGATGGGGTCGCCGAGGGTGGTGCCGGTGCCGTGGGCTTCGACGGCGTCGATGTCGGTGGGGGTGAGGCCGGCGTTGGTGAGGGCGTGGCGGATGACGCGTTGTTGGGCGGGTCCGTTGGGGGCGGTGAGTTGGCTGCTGGCGCCGTCCTGGTTGATGGCGGATCCGGCGATGACGGCGTGGATGGGCAGGTGGTGTTGTTGGGCGTGGGACAGGCGGGTGAGGAGGAGCAGGCCGACGCCTTCGCCCCAGACGGTGCCGTCGGCCGAGTCCGCGAACGCCCGACACCGGCCACTCGGGGAGAGCGCCCGCTGCCGACTGAACTCCACGAAGGAGCCGGGGGTGGCCATCACGGTCGCGCCGCCGGCCAGGGCCATGTCGCACTCGCCCTTGCGCAGTGACTGGGCCGCCAGGTGCACCGCCACCAGGGACGACGAGCACGCCGTGTCGACGGTGATCGCCGGCCCTTCGAGGCCGAACGTGTAGGCCACCCGGCCCGAGGCGATGCTCGGCGCGCTGCCGCTGCCCACCAGGCCCTCGAAGCCGGCGGGGATGTCCGGGAGCAGGCGGAACCCGTAGTCCGCCACCATGATCCCGGCGAAGACGCCGGTGCTGCTGCCGCGTACCGCCGTCGGGTCGAGGCCGGCCCGCTCGAACGCCTCCCAGGCGGTCTCCAGCAGCAGCCGCTGCTGGGGGTCCATGGTCATCGCCTCGCGCGGGCTGATGCCGAACAGTTCCGGGTCGAACTCCCCGGCCGCGTCGACGAACCCGCCCTCGCGCACGTACGTGTGGCCGGCCGCGTCCGGGTCCGGGTCGTACAACGCCGCCACGTCCCAGCCCCGATCCGTCGGGAACTCCGAGATCGCGTCCCGACCCTCGGCCAGCAGCCGCCACAGCTCCTCCGGCGACCGCACCCCACCGGGCAACCGGCACGCCATGCCGACCACCGCGATCGGCTCCCGCGCCACCGCCTCCACATCGACCAGACGCTGCCGCGTCTGCTGCAACTCCGCGGTGGCCCGCCGCAGATACGCCCGCAGCCTTTCCTCATTCGCGGTACCGTTCGCCGGCGCGCCCTGGCTCATTGCGGGATCGCTCCTCACCGTTGGCGTCATGGAACGTCGATGTGCGGGGCGGGCGGGACATCGGGACCGCCGCCGCCGACAGCACGCCAACCTCGGACCCGACAATTTCTGTCGCAGCTAACGATCGCCTTATTCACCACTAAAGCTATTCGGGCGGACCGGGCGGCAACGGTCCCGATCGGCACGCTTCGGCCACCGGCCGGACCGGTCCGGGCACGACGGCCGGCCCGCCGGCGACGGGGCCGGCGGGCGCGCAGGTCGGGTCGGTCAGGCGGCCAGCTCCCGGGCGATGCTCATCACGTACCGGCCGTAGTTGGAGTTCGCCATCGTCGCGCCGAGCGCGTGGCAGGCCTCGGCGTCGATGAAGCCCATCCGCAGGGCGATCTCCTCCAGGCAGGCGATCCGGACGCCCTGGCGCTCCTCCAGCGTGCGCACGTACTGGCCGGCCTGCAGCAGCGCCTCCGGGGTGCCGGTGTCCAGCCAGGCGAAACCGCGCCCGAGGTCGACCAGCCGGGCCCGGCCCCGGCTCAGGTAGACGTTGTTGACGTCGGTGATCTCCAGCTCGCCCCGGCCCGAGGGGCGCAGGTTCTTGGCGATGTCCACCGCGTCGCGGTCGTAGAAGTACAGGCCGGTGATGGCCCGGTTGGAGCGGGGCTGGCTGGGCTTCTCGTCGATCGCGACCAGCCGGCCCTCGGCGTCGGTCACCCCGATGCCGTACCGCTGCGGGTCGTTGACCCGGTAGCCGAACAGGGTGCAGCCGGACAGCTGCCGCGACTCGCGGTGCAGCAGCTGGGAGAAGGCGTTGCCGTGGAAGATGTTGTCGCCCAGGATCAGGGCGCAGTCGTCGCCGTCGATGTGGCCGGCCCCGATGAGCAGCGCCTCGGCGATGCCGCGGGGCTGGGGCTGCTCGGCGTACGTGATGTGCATGCCCCACTGCGCGCCGTCGTGCAGCAGGGTCCGGAACATCGGCAGGTCCGCCGGGCGGGCGATCACCAGCACCTCCCGGATGCCGGCGAACATCAGCACCGACAGCGGGTAGTAGATCATCGGCTTGTCGCCGACCGGGAGCAACTGCTTGGAGACCGGGATGGTGATCGGGTGCAGCCGGGTCCCGGAGCCGCCGGCCAGGATGATCCCCTTCACGACGGTGTCCGGTGTTCGGCGGGAACAGCAAACCGCATGGCATCCCCCGGGGCGCTCGGGCCAGGTATGTTCACCCGGACCCTACCGACGAAAACGGTACGCGCAACCCCGCGCGACAATGGGCGGGGCGATTGTTTGGAGCCTCTTTAGGGCTGCCTTGTAATTGCTTCAGAGAATCGCCGGGAAATGTCACCGAATCGATTCTTCCGGGGCGTGGAAAGCGTAGCGGCCGGTAGGATGCGGGGCATGACGAGGATGCTGGTCACCGGCGGCGCCGGCTTCATCGGGGCGAACTTCGTCCACTACACCGTGCGGCACTATCCCGAGTACCGGATCCGGGTCCTCGACGCGCTGACCTACGCCGGCAACCGCGCCAGCCTGGCGCCGGTCGACGACCGGGTGGCGTTCGTGCCCGGCGACATCTGCGACGCGGCCCTGGTGGACTCACTGGTCGCCGACGCCGACGTGGTGGTGCACTTCGCCGCCGAGTCGCACGTGGACAACTCGCTGCGCGACCCGGAGCCGTTCGTCCGGACCAACCTGATCGGCACCTTCACCCTGCTGGAGGCGGTACGCCGGCACGGCGTCCGGTTTCACCACATCTCCACCGACGAGGTCTTCGGTGACCTGCCGCTGGACGCGACCGGGAAGTTCACCGAGCAGACCGCCTACGACCCGTCCAGCCCGTACTCCGCCACCAAGGCCGGCTCGGACCTGCTGGTGCGCGCCTGGGTGCGCTCGTACGGGGTGGCGGCCACGCTGTCCAACTGCGCCAACAACTACGGCCCGTTCCAGCACGTGGAGAAGTTCATCCCCCGTCAGGTCACCAACGTGCTGACCGGCGAGCGACCGAAGCTGTACGGCACGGGTGTCAACGTCCGCGAGTGGACGCACGTGGACGACCACAACGCGGCCGTGCACCTGATCCTGCGGCAGGGCCGGATCGGCGAGACGTACCTGATCGGCTCCGGCGACGAGCGCAGCAACCGCGAGATCGTCGAGCTGATCCTCGCCCTCATGGACCGGCCCACCGACGGGTACGACCACGTGCCGGACCGGCCCGGCCACGACCTGCGCTACGCCAACGACTCCACCAGGCTGCGCACCGAACTGGGCTGGCGGCCGCGGTTCGACTCCTTCCGGGACGGGCTCGCGGCCACCATCGACTGGTACCGGGCCAACGAGTGGTGGTGGAAGCCGCAGAAGCAGGCGACCGAGGAGAGCTACCGGCGCCTCGGCCGCTGACGCTCTCGCACGCCCGCCGAGCCGGCGGACGTCCCCACGGCGTCACGGTGAGCGGACTTCGCCTCGGCGGCCGGTGACGGGCGGTTGACGCGACCTCGGACAGGGTCGCAGCACGAGTCCCGCCCCGGCCGTCCGAGGAGACTTCATGATCAGGACGATGCTCCGGCTCCGTGTGCGTGCGGGGTGCGAACCCGCCGTGACGGCCGCCTGGCGGGCGCACGCCGGGCAGCTCGCGGCGGCGGCCGGCAGCCTGCGCCAGGAACTGCTGCACGACGCCACCGATCCGCGGACGTTCGTCCTGATCACCGAGTGGACCGACGAGGCGGCCGGGCGCCGGTACGCCCGGGGGCCGCTGGCGGCCGCGCTCGCCGACACGGTCCGCCCGCTCTGCGTGGCGTACCCGACCGACGGCCCCCGGCTGATGACCGACCGGCCGGGCGCCGCGACGCCGATCTTCGTCGACGTCGAGCTGACCGTGCCGGCCGAGCGCCGCGCCGAGTTCGACCGCGGCTACGTCGAGGTCCTCGCCCGGGTGGCGGCGGTCCCCGGCTACCTGCGGGAGGACCTGCTGCGCGAGCCCGGGACCGACGTGCACCACATCTTCGCCGAGTGGCGCAGCGCGGCGGAGTTCCACCGCTGGATCGGCGACCCGGCGCACGCCTCCCAGGAGGCCGGGCCGATCGCCCCGTTCCTGCTCGACATCCGCCGCCGGCTCTTCCACCCGGTGGCCGAGCCGGCAGAGCACCGACAACCGCGTACGGGCAGGGAGGCCGACGTGCACAGGACAACGGACGTACTCGTGGTCGGGGCGGGACCCACCGGGTTGACCGCCGCCGTCGAGTTGGCCCGGCGGGGCGTGGACTGCCGGGTGATCGACAAGCTGGACACCCCGGCCGGGCAGGCCGACAAGGCGATCGGCGTGCACTGCCGCACCATGGAACTCTGGGAGGAGCAGGGCATCGTCCGGGAGGCGATGGACACCGGCATCTGGCTGACCGGCAACATGGTCTTCGTCAACGGCCGGGAGACGCACCGGATGAGCTGGGAGCTGCCCGGCCTGCCCTACGCCCACCTCGGCCTGCCCCAGTACGAGACCGAGCGCCTGCTCACCCAGCGCCTGGCCACCCTGGGCGTACGCCCGCAGCGCGGCGCCGAGCTGGTCGGGTTCGACCAGGACGGCGACGGGGTCACCGCCACCGTGACGACCGCCGACGGCGGCACCGAGACCGTCCGGGCGAAGTACCTGGTGGGCTGCGACGGCGCGCACAGCCGGGTCCGGGAACTGCTCGGGTTGACCTTCACCGGCGGGCTGGGCCGCTTCCCGCAGCTGTTCATGCTCGGCGACGTGGACGTCGACTGGGACATGCCGGACGGCCACCTGCTGCGGTTCCTGCACGAGACCGACGGGCGGATGGACGGCATGCTGGTCTGCGTCCCGCTGCGCGGCGAGCGCCGGTACCGGATCGCCACCCTCGCGCCGCCCCGGTTCTTCGCCCAGACCGGCGGGCAGGACGCCCCGCCCGGGTTCAGCGAGGAACTCGCCGCGCCGACCCTGGCCGACGTCCAGGCCGCCCTGGACCACCTCGCCCCGCCCGGCACCCGGGCCTCGAACCTGCGCTGGTCGTCGGTCTTCCGGATCAGCCACGGCATCGTCGACCGGTACCGCGACGGCCGGGTCTTCGTGGCCGGCGACGCGGCCCACCTGCATCCGCCGGCCGGCGGGCAGGGCATGAACACCGGCATCCAGGACGCCTGGAACCTGGCCTGGAAGCTGGCGCTGGCCGCGCGCGGGCTCGCCGCCCCCGGCCTGCTGGACAGCTACGAGACCGAGCGGCGGCCGGAGGGCGAGGAGATCGTCGGGCGCGCGGTCCGGATGGCGTTCACCGACGAGCTGGACCGCGCCGACCTGGAACGCCAGTTCCGTCAGGAGATGTCCCTGCTGCTCAGCTACGCCGGCAGCCCGCTGGTCGGCGAGTCGGTCGCCGACCCCGACGCGCTGCGCGCCGGCCCCGGACCGGGCGACCGCGCCCCCGACGTGGCCGGCCTGGACCGGCCGGGCGTCGGGCACCCGCTGCGGTTGCGCGACCTCACCCGCGGCACCCGGCACACCCTGCTGGTGTACGCCGACGCCACGGCCGACGAGGCGGCGCTGGCCGCCGCGGCGCAGCTCTGCGCCGACGTCCGCCGGCAGGCCGGCGGGGAGCTCGACGCGTACCTGCTGCGCAGCCCGGACGCCGCGCCGTCGCGGCTGCTCGCGCCGCCGGTCGTGGTGGACGGCGGGAACGCCTTCCGGGACACCTACGGCGTCACCGGCAGCGCGCTGTACCTGATCCGCCCGGACGGGCACATCGGCTACCGCAGCCAGCCGATCGACGGCGACGGGCTGCGCAAGCACCTGCACCTGACCTTCGGCGGCGCCCGATGAGCCGGGTCCGGACCGTGCTGGCGATGCGTACCCGGGAGGGCTGCGAGCAACGGTTCGAGGCCGAGTGGCTCTCCGCCGCGGAGGAGATCAGCGCGCTGGACGGCTGCCTGCACCAGGACCTGGTCCGCGACGCCGACGACCCGCGCAGCTACCTGATCATCAGCGACTGGGCGGACCGGGAGCGGTTGGACGCGTTCGGCCGCAGCGAACACCGGGACCGGCTGCTGCGGATCATCCGCGACCTGCGCGAGTCCGCCCAGCGGCACACCTACCAGGTGCTGCACAGCGTCAGCAGCGTGCGGGAGGGAGCCCGATGACCCAGGACCCGGTGCCCGCGGCGCGGCTCTACACCGACGAGTTCGCCGCCGACCCCTACCCGAGCTTCGCCCGGCTGCGGGCCGACCGGCCGGTCTGCCCGGTGAGCGGCCGGTTCGACCAGTACCTGATCACCCGGTTCGAGGACGCGCGGACCGCGCTGACCGACCCGCGGCTGTCCAAGGACCTGTACGGGCCCGGCCAGCACTACCTGCGGATCTTCGGCCCGAACTCGGCCGGGCTGAACCAGAACATGCTCAACTCCGACCCGCCCGAGCACACCCGGCTGCGCCGGGTGGTGTCGCAGGCGTTCTCGCCGCGCCGGATCGAGGCGCTGCGCCCGCGCGTCGCCGAGATCGTCGACCACCTGATCGACAAGCTGATGCCGCAGGGCCAGGCCGAGCTGATGCACGACTTCGCGATCCCGCTGCCGATGACGGTGATCTGCGAGCTGCTCGGGGTGCCGCCGGCCGACCACGGCCGGGTGCTCGACTGGACCCAGGTGATCCGCACCTCCGGGTCGGCGCGCCGACCGCCGGAGGAGGAGCGCGCGGCGGTGCAGGAGGCCCAGTCGCGGCTGCACCGCTACCTGGCCGACCTGGTGCGGGCCAAGCGCGCCGACCGGGCCGACGACATCATCGGCGCGCTGATCGCCGCCTGCGACCGGGACCGTACGCTCACCGAGGCGGAACTGGTCACCACCACGTTCCTGCTGCTCTTCGCCGGGCACCAGACCACCGCCGACTTCCTCGGCAACGCGGTGCTGGCCCTGCTGACCCATCCGGAGCAACTGGAACTGCTGCGCGCCAGCCCGCAGCTGCTGCCGTCGGCGATCGAGGAACTGCTCCGCTTCGACGGCCCGCTGCCGGTGGCCAGCCCGCGGATCGCCACCGAGGACCTGGCGTACCGGGACGTGACCATTCCGCGCGGCGCGGTCGTCGGTGTGGTGCTCAACGCGGCGAACCACGACCCCGCGCACTTCGTCGACCCGGACCGGCTGGACCTGCGCCGGGTGCGCGGGCCGCACCTCGGCTTCGGCCACGGCGTCCACTACTGCCTCGGCGTCTCGCTGGCCCGGATGGAGGCGCAGCTGGGCCTCGGCGCGCTGCTGCGCCGGCTGCCCGGGCTGCGGCTGGCCGTGCCGGTGGCGGAGGTACGCCGGCTGCCGGCCGGGTCACCGTTCCGCGGCCTGCTCGAACTGCCCGTCACCTTCGCCGCCTGACCCTCGACACCCGTTCGTCACAACCCCACCAAGGAGCAGTCATGGTCTTCCGGAACGTGATCGTCTGCCACATGGTCCCCGGCAGCGAGGGCACCGTCGGCGACGTCTTCGGTTACTACGACCGGACCACCCGGCCCCAGGACCTGGGCGTCATCGGGCGGATCCTGCTGTCCCACCACGACCTCTACCTGCACGTCATCGAGCGCGAGCAGGACCCCAAGGTGTCCGGGCAGACCCGTGGCCTGCCCGCGTTCCAGAAGATCGCCGAGGCCATCGGCCCGTACGTGACCCCGTACCCGAGGTACTGGAAGAACCCGTCGGACTCGGTGGCCAAGGAGTTCTACCGCTGGGCGGCGGAGGACGCGGCGGCGCCCGTCGACACCACGTTGACCGTCGTCGTGCAGCGGATCAAGCCGGGCGCCGAGCCGGACGTGGCCCGGATCTTCGCCGAGTCCGACGCCGGGCCGCTCCCGGCCGAACTGGGCGTCGCGGCGCGCTTCCTCTACTCGATCGACGACGTGTTCGTGCACCTGATCGAGCAGGACGCCGCGATCGCCGAGCGGCTGCGGGACCGGCACGAACAGAAGCCGGCCTTCGGGAAGCTGATGACCGAACTCGCCCCGTACGTCGAGCCGTACCGGCCGGAGAGCTGGCACGGCCCGCAGGACTCGGTCGCCGCGCCGTTCTACCGCTGGCGTGCCGAGGACTGACCGGCCACCCGGCCCCGCCGCCTCGGGTCCGGGCCGGCCCCGGCGGCTGCTCAGCGTCGCCGGGGCCGGGGCGAGCCGGGGTGCGGCACGGCGGGGTCGCCGGGCGCCGTGGGCTGCGCTCCGATCGGCGCCGCGGTCAGCAGCGAGCGCCAGCGGCGGCGGCGGTCGAGCACCTCGACGGCGCCGAGCAGGCAGCGGTCGATGCGCCGTAGCCGGTCGTGTTCGGCCGCCGGATCGTCGAGCAGGGTGCGCACCCGGCGGCGCAGCGTGCCCAGGCAGGCCGGCGCGTCGTCCCGGCGGCACCAGTCGAGGAAGTCCGCGTAGGACAGGCAGCCGGGCCCGTCGGTCGCGGGTGGGGTGAGCCGCTCGCCCAGCTCGGTCTGCTCGAAGCGGAGGAACTGGAAGCCCGGGTGCCCGTTGGCGAAGGCCTTCGTCAGCGACTCGAACACGAGGTACACGCGCGGATGGTCGTGCTGCGCCATCTGCTGTCGGAGGATCTCCTGCCAGGCGAAGACCCGGGCCACCAGGTAGGCGGTGCTGTCGACGAAGTAGTCGGGCTCGTCGATGGCCTGGGCGTAGCGGTGGCCGTGCGCGCCGGTCGACGCGATCGCCGCCAGCCGGTCGTGCAGCTCGGCCAGCGCCCGGACGGCCGGGGCGCGGACGCCGGCCAGTTGCCGCTGCAGCTCCAGCTGCTGGGCGCGGCGGGCGGTGAGCCAGGCCGGGATCCAGTGCTCGCCGACGAACTTGACGACGCCCGCGGCGACCAGACCGCCGAGCACCGCCGCCGAGAAGGTCCCGCCCACCCGAGAACCATAAGCACGGCGAGGCCAGCCGGACGGGACCGACGTGCCGAAGGCACCGGAAAGCTGCCCGGGTGCCGGCCCCTACTCGTCGCCGACGGTCTCGCTCTCCCCGTCGTGTTCGAAGCGGACCGGCAGGTGCTCGTCGGGCTGCGGCGCCTCGGCCATCGTGTGGTGCGGGTCGCCGTCGGGGGAGTACAGCACGTCGTCGGTCTTCCTGGTCTTCTCCTGGTCCTCTTCGGGCTCCGTCACGTCCCCTCCTCGTCGGGCCGTCGGCGACCGCCCCGTCGTCCGGGGGCGCTTCCTGTCCCGGTGCCCAGCCTAGGTGGGGCGTACCCGGGTCGCAGGCGGTTGCGGGTGCGGGCCCGGACCGGGGTCGGGCGAAACCGCCCGGACGCGCCGGGGATGCGCCATGGTGGTGCTGTGGCCGGCCCGGGCGTGGAGGTCATCCGCGGCCGGGCGGTCGACGGCCGGTGGTGCGGGGGTGCGGGGTGCCGACGAGGGAGATCATCGAGAAGGTCGGCGCGCTGCTCGATCTGGCCGGGGTGCTGGTCATCGCGGCCGGCGTCACCCTCGCCACGGTGGTGTTCCTGGCCCGCTCGTGGCGCGACCGGCGGCTGGCCGACAGCTACCGTCCCTACCGGGAGGACGTCGGCAAGGCCATCCTGCTGGGGCTGGAGTTCCTGGTCGGCGGCGACATCATCCGTACCGTGGCGGTCTCGCCCACCTTCACCAGCGTGGGCGTGCTGGGTCTGATCGTGCTGGTCCGGACGTTCCTGAGCTTCTCCCTGGAGGTGGAGCTCGACGGCCGCTGGCCGTGGCAGGCCAGGCAGCCGGTGACGGGCCGGAGCGTCGGCGCCGCACCCCGCTGAGGGGTCAGATGTTGGCCGAGTCGGCGGGCACGCCGCGGGGCAGCGCGGGCGCGCCCGTCGGCCGCTCGCCGGCCGCGCAGCTCAACCCCAGGGTGTACGCGGTCATCGACAGCGAACCGTAGGCGTACCCGTCGACCAGCACCTCGGGGCGGCTCCCGTCCGCACCGGCCAGGCCGGCCAGGTAGAGCAGCGGGATGAAGTGGTCGGGGGTCGGCACGGCCAACTGGTAGTCGCGGTGGGCGTCGAGCCGGGCCGCCTCGGTCGGCGCGTCCCGGACGATCTCCCGGGCCGCGTCGTCGAAGCGGCGGGCCCAGTCGAAGCCGTCGTCGGGCAGGCGCCGGTCCACCCCGCCGAGGTTGTGCACCACGTTGCCGCTGGCCACCACGAGCACGCCGCGCTCGCGCAGCGGCGCGAGCCGGGCGCCGAGGTCCAGGTGGTAGTCCAGCGGCTTGAACGCGTTGATGCTCAACTGCACCACCGGGATGTCGGCGGCGGGGAACGCGTGGGTGAGCACCGACCAGGTGCCGTGGTCGATGCCCCACGAGTCCAGGTCGGCGCCGACCCAGGTGGGGTGCACCACGTCGCTGATCTCCTCGGCCAGCTCGGGCAGCCCGGGCGCGGGATAGCTGACGTCGAACAACTGCTGCGGGAAGCCGTAGAAGTCGTGGATGGTGCGGGGCCGGGGCATCGCGGTGACCGCGGTGGCGCCGATGTACCAGTGCGCGGAGACCACCAGGATCGCCCGGGGCCGGGGCGCCGCCCGGCCGAACTCCCGCCACGCGGCGGTGTACCGGTTGACCTCCAGGGCGTTCATCGGGTTGCCGTGGCCGAAGAACGCGGCCGGCATCGTCGTCCGCGTCGTCTGCTCGCTCATCCCGCTCCCGCCGCCGGCCGTGTCCCCGAGGCTAGCCCCGTCCGGCCGCCGCTGTCCGGTCGACGGTCGTCGGCGACGGCCTGCGCCGGCCCCGGTGGTCCCGTCCGCCGGTTGCCCCGGTTTGTGCCGCTCGCACACGAAAGGATGCCCTCGGATGGGGCGAGGGTCACCGTGACAGATACCCCCACGGGGTATATGGTCGTGGCGGAGGTGGAGTTCGATGGAACACGAACACCGGCACCACGGCGCGGCGCCCGCACCTGGCCCGCACGCCGACGACGGTGACCACGGCGACGGCGGCCCCGGAGGCGACGTTGGTCCCGGCGCGCACCGCGGCGAGCACGACAAGCGCGGCGGTGAGCACGACAAGCACGGCGGGCACGGCGATGGGCACGACAAGCACGGCGGGCACGGCGATGGGCACGACAAGCACGCCGGGCACGATCCGGAACAGTTCCGCCGGAAGTTCTGGCTGAGCCTGGCCCTGACCGTGCCGATCGTGCTCACCAGCCACATGGTGATGGACTGGTTCGGCTACCGGCTCGACCTGCCCGGCGTGCGCTGGGTCGGCCCGGTGCTCGGCTCGGTCGTCTTCTGGTACGGCGGCTGGCCGTTCCTGGTCGGCGGCGTCCGCGAGCTGCGGGACCGGGCGCCCGGGATGATGCTGCTGATCTCGATGGCGATCACCGTCGCGTACGCCGCCTCGGCCGCGACCAGCCTGGGCTGGTTCGACCTGGACTTCTGGTGGGAGCTGGCGGCGCTGGTCACCATCATGCTGCTCGGCCACTGGCAGGAGATGAAGGCGATCGGGCAGGCCCAGGGGGCGCTCGCCGCGCTGGCCGCGCTGCTGCCCGACGACGCCGAACGCCTCGACGAGGCCGGGCGGCCGCACCCGGTCTCCGTCGCCGACCTGCGCGTCGGTGACCTGGTGCTGGTCCGCACCGGCGGCCGGGTCCCAGCCGACGGGCGGATCGAGGAGGGCGCCGCCGAACTGGACGAGTCCATGATCACGGGGGAGTCCCGGCCGGTGCCGCGCGCCGTCGGGGACCGGGTGGTCGCCGGCACCGTGGCCACCGACTCCGCCCTGCGGGTCCGGGTCGACGCCGTCGGGGAGGACACCGCGCTGGCCGGCATCGGCCGGCTCGTCGCCCAGGCGCAGGCCTCCGGCGGGCGCGCCCAGGTGCTCGCCGACCGGTTCGCCGCGCTGCTGTTCTACGTCGCCGCGCTCGCCGGGCTGGCCACCTTCGTGGCCTGGCGCGTGCTGGGCGACACCGACCAGGCCGTGGTCCGCACCGTGACCGTCCTGGTGATCGCCTGCCCGCACGCCCTCGGGCTGGCCATCCCGCTGGTCGTGGCGCTCTCCACCGCGCTCTCCGCCCGTGCCGGCATCCTGGTCAAGGACCGGCTGGCGCTGGAGCGGATGCGTACCGTCGACGCGGTCCTGTTCGACAAGACCGGCACCCTCACCAGGGGCCGGCACACCCTCACCGGGGTGGCCGCCGCCGGCGGCCTC
Source organism: Micromonospora sp. NPDC049836 (assembly GCF_044465125.1). Lineage (NCBI taxonomy): Bacteria > Bacillati > Actinomycetota > Actinomycetes > Micromonosporales > Micromonosporaceae > Micromonospora > Micromonospora sp. NPDC049836. The sequence continues at coordinate 203,045 of NZ_JBITLH010000002.1, read as the reverse complement.
ACCGAGGACGACGCCCTGCGGATCGCCGCCGCGGTCGAGGCGGACAGCGAACACCCGCTCGCCCGCGCCCTGGTCGCCGCCGCGCAGGACCGCGGCCTGCGGGCCGCGGCGCGCGACTTCCGGTCGCTGCCCGGCCGCGGCGTCCGCGCGGTCGTCGACGGTACCCAGTGGGCGGTCGGCGGTCCGGCCCTGCTGCGGGAACTGGGCGTCGACGTGCCGGCGGAGCTGACCCGCAGCGCGGCGGGCTGGTCGAAGCGGGGCGCGGGGGTGCTGCACCTGGTCCGCTCGCCGGAACCGGGCGCCGCGCGGGTGCTCGGGGCGTTCGCCCTCGAGGACGAGGTGCGCCCGGAGGCCCGCGCGGCGATCGCCGAGCTGCGCGCCCAGGGCATCCGGAAGATCGTGATGATCACCGGGGACGCCCGGCCGGTCGCCGAGGCGGTCGCCGCCGACCTGGGCTTCCGCCCCGGGGTGGACGAGGTCTTCGCCGAGGTGCTCCCCGCCGACAAGGACGCGGCGGTGCGCGAACTCCAGTCCCGGGGACTCACCGTGGCGATGGTCGGCGACGGGGTCAACGACGCCCCGGCCCTGGCCCGCGCCGACGTGGGGCTGGCCATCGGCGCCGGCACCGACGTGGCGATCGAGTCGGCCGGAGTGGTGCTGGCCAGCGACGACCCGCGCGGCGTGACCGGCGTGATCCGGCTGTCCCGGGCGTCGTACCGGAAGATGCGGCAGAACCTGGCCTGGGCCGCCGGCTACAACGTGCTGGCCATCCCGCTCGCCGCGGGGGTGCTGGCCTGGGCGGGCGTCGCGCTCAGCCCGGCCGTCGGCGCGGTGCTGATGTCGGCCTCCACCATCGTGGTGGCGGTCAACGCGCAGCTTCTCCGCCGGGTCCGCCTCACCCCGTCGGAGGACTGACCGCGAGTGCGGCGAGTATGGCGGGCCAGGCCTCGCTGTTGCGAGGCCCGGCCGCACTTCCCTCTGGCATCTGCGTAACGCTAGGGTGGCCGGGTGACGGTGTTCCGGATCGGCGAGGCCGCCGAACTGCTCGGCGTCAGCGCGGACACCGTCCGCCGCTGGATCGACGCCGGCCGGCTGACCGCCGGCCGCGACGAGCACGGCCACCGGGTCGTCGACGGCGTCGACCTGGCCGCCTTCGTCCGCGCCCCCGGGCACCCGGAGCTGTCGTCGGCCCGCAACCGGCTGCGCGGCATCGTCACCGCCGTCGTCAAGGACACCGTGATGGCCCAGGTCGACATCCAGGCCGGGCCGTTCCGGATCGTCTCGCTGATGAGCCGCGAGGCGGTCGACGACCTCGACCTCCAGGTCGGTTCCGTCGCCGTCGCCGTGATCAAGTCGACCACCGTCGTGGTGGAACGCGCCCCCGCGCCGAAGGGAAGGACCAACCCGTGACCGTACGGTGGATCCGGGCCGCCCTCGCCGCGACGGCCGCGCTCGCCCTGGGCCTGGCCGGCTGCGGCGGCGCCGGCGAGCCGGCCGCCGGGGACGCGGGCGGCCGGGTGACCGTGTTCGCCGCGGCCTCGCTCACCGAGTCCTTCACGAGGCTGGGCCGGGACTTCGAGGCCGCGCACCCCGGCACCACGGTGACCGTCAACTTCGCCGGCAGCTCCGCGCTGGCCACCCAGATCACCCAGGGCGCGCCGGCCGACGTCTTCGTCGCCGCCTCCCCGGCCACCATGAGGACCGTCACCGACGCGGGCGACGCCGCCGGCGAGCCGGTCGTCCTGGTCCGCAACCAGCTGGTCATCGCCGTGCCGGCGGGCAACCCGGGCCGGGTGGCCGGCCTCGCCGACCTGGCCGGCCCGGGAGTCAAGATCGCGCTCTGTGCCGAGCAGGTCCCCTGCGGGGCGGCGGCGCAGGCCGTGCTCGGCGCGGCCGGCGTCCGGCTCACCCCGGCCACCCTGGAACGGGACGTCAAGGGCGCGCTCGCCAAGGTCCGGCTCGGCGAGGCCGACGCCGCCCTGGTCTACCGCACCGACGCCCGCTCCGCCGCCGGCGACGTCGACGCCGTCGAGTTCCCCGAGTCCGCGCGGGCGGTCAACGACTACCCGGTCGTGGTGCTGAAGCACGCCGGCAACCCGGACGGCGCCCAGGCGTTCGTCGACCACGTCCGCTCCGCCGCCGGCCTGGCCGTGCTCACCGCCGCCGGGTTCCAGGCGCCGCAGGGCCGGTGAGCCGTCGCCGCCAGCGGGTGCCGCTGGCCCTGCTGCTCCCCGCCGGCCTCGGGCTGCTCTTCCTCGTCCTGCCGCTGGTCGGGCTGCTGGCCCGCGCGCCGTGGACCAGCCTGCCCCGGCGGCTGGCCGAGCCGGGCGTACGCACCGCGCTGCGGCTGTCGCTGGAGACCGCGACCGCCGCCACGGTGCTCTGCGTCGTGCTCGGCGTACCCCTGGCATGGCTGCTGGCCCGGGTCGAGTTCCCCGGCCGGCGGCTGGTCCGCGCCCTGATCACCGTGCCGCTGGTGCTGCCACCGGTGGTCGGTGGGGTGGCGCTGCTGCTGGTCTTCGGCCGGCGCGGGCTGCTCGGCTCCTGGCTGGACGCCACCTTCGGGGTCACCCTGCCGTTCACCACCGCCGGGGTGGTGCTCGCCGAGGCGTTCGTCGCCATGCCCTTCCTGGTCATCGCCGTCGAGGGCGCGCTGCGCGGCGCCGACCGCCGGTACGAGGAGGCGGCGGCGACCCTCGGCGCCGGCCGCTGGACCACCTTCACCCGGGTCACGCTGCCGCTGGTCGCCCCCGGCGTGGCGGCCGGCGCGGTGCTCTGCTGGGCGCGGGCGCTCGGCGAGTTCGGCGCGACCATCACCTTCGCCGGCAACTATCCGGGCCGCACCCAGACCATGCCGCTCGCCGTCTACCTGGCCCTGGAGACCGACCTCCAGGCGGCCATCGTGCTCAGCCTGATCCTGCTCACCGTCTCCGTGGCCATCCTCGCCGGGCTGCGCGACCGCTGGCTCGGCACCACGTGACCGCCCCGTCGCCGCTGCTCGACGCGCACCTGGTCGCCGACCGGGGCGCCTTCCACCTCGACGTCCGGCTGCGGATCGCCGCCGGCGAGGTGGTCGCCCTGCTCGGGCCGAACGGCGCCGGCAAGACCACCGCGCTGCGCGCCCTCGCCGGGCTGCACCCGCTCAGCGCCGGCCACCTCACCCTCGGCGGCACCGACCTGGACCACCCCGAGCGGCGGCGGTGGGTTCCGCCCGAGCGGCGGCCGGTGGGCGTGGTCTTCCAGGACTACCTGCTCTTCCCGCACCTCAGCGCGCTGGACAACGTGGCGTTCGGGCCCCGCCGGCGGGGCGCCGACCGGCGAGCCGCCCGGGCCCGGGCCCAGGCGTGGCTGGACCGGGTGGGGCTGGGCGGGCAGGCCCGGGACCGGCCGCGCCAGCTCTCCGGCGGGCAGGCCCAGCGGGTCGCCCTGGCCCGGGCCCTCGCCGTGGAGCCCACCCTGCTGCTGCTCGACGAGCCGCTGGCCGCGCTCGACGCCCGCACCCGGCTGGACACCCGCGCCGAACTCCAGCGCCACCTCGGCGCGCACGCCGGCGCCACCCTGCTGGTCACCCACGACCCGCTCGACGCGCTGGTGCTCGCCGACCGGCTGGTCATCGTCGAACAGGGGCGGGTCGTGCAGGAGGGCGACGCGGCGACCGTCACCGCCCGGCCGCGCACCGACTACGTGGCCCGGCTGGTCGGGCTGAACCTGCACCGGGGCCGCGCCGACGGGCGCTCGGTCACCGTCGGCGGGCTCACCCTCACCGCGGCGGACAGCGTGCACGGGGACGCCTTCGTCGCCTTCCCGCCGGCCGCCGTGGCGCTGCACCCCGGTCGCCCCGACGGCAGCCCGCGCAACGTCTGGCCGGCCACGGTGACCGGCGTGCAGCGGCACGGCGACAACCTCCGCGTCCAACTCGCCGGCCCGGTCGCGGTGGCCGCCGACGTCACCCCCGCCGCGGCCGCCCAGTTGCGGCTGCGCCCCGGGCAGCGGGTCTGGGCGGCGGTGAAGGCGGCCGAGACCCGGGCCTACCCGGCGTGACGCAGGTCGCTGGACGCTCGTTGGTAGGTGAGGAAGGTTTGACTCTGCCCCACCTGGTCAGTGAACAGGGGAGCGACGAGGAGAGGGGAACGGGGTGCCCGACACCACCCAGGTCCGGTCCAGCCAGGAGGCTGTGCTCCCGGACGACGTGACCGACCCGCTGCTCTGGCGGACGGCGTACGACGTGGCCGCCGCCCACCAGCCGGACGAGACGGGCCACTGTCCCAGCCTGCTCTGCGGCGGCCAGGACGCGCCCTGCGACACCCTGACCGACGCCCGCCGCGCGATGGACCTGGCCCGCTCCGGCGCCCCGGCCGAGGAGCCCGTCCCCGCCGCGGCCCCGCGCCCCCGCTCCCGCCGCCGTCGCAAGGCCGCCTGAGCACCCGCCGCCGGGTCAGTGGCCCGGGGCGGGGCCGAACGCGGTGAGGAAGCGGTCCCGGAAGGTGTCCATCCGCCACGCCGGGGTCTGCGGGCCGGGCCGCAGCCCGTCCTGCCAGCCCCAACCGGCGATCCGGTCCAGCACCTTCGGATCCCCGGCCACCACCGTGATCGGTACGTCCCGGCTGGCCCCCGCGCCGGTGACCGTCGTGGTGGGCTGGTGGTCGCCGAGGAAGACCAGCACGAGATCGTCCCCGCCGTAGGTCAGCAGGTACGAGATCAGCGTGCCGACCGAGTACTCGATCGCGTGCGCGTAGTCGGCGCGGATCTGGTCGTTGCCGCGCTGGACCACGTCCCGGCCGCCCCCGGTGCGGGTCGCCGCCTCGTGGAAGATCGACCCGTCGCCGACCGCGTCCCACGGCACCGGCTTCGGGATCGCCGACCAGGGGGAGTGGCTGGACACCAGCGGGATCTCCGCCATCAGCGGCGGGTGCGGCCGGGACCGTTCGAGGCGCTGGAAGGTCGCCAGGGTGAACTGGTCGGGCATCGGCGCGTAGCTGAACGTCGGCCCCCGGTAGGCCAGCCGCGCGGCGTCGTAGTAGCGGTCGTAGCCGAAGAACCTGCCCTCCGGCCAGGGCTGGGTGGCCGCGGGCAGCACGCCGACGGTCTGCCAGCCGGCCCGGTGGAACGCCCCGTTGAGGGTGAGCCGGTTGCCGGCCAGCAGATCGCGGTGGCGCTGGTCGTTGTCGATCCACAGGCCGGAGAGCAGGGTGGCGTGGGCCAGCCAGCTTCCGCCGCCGAAGGTGGGTGAGGTGAGGTAGCCGGTGCGGGCGTCGAACCCGGCCGCGCGCAGTCGCCGGTAGCCGTCGTCGAGCACCGCCGTCACGCCCGGGGCGAGCGCCGGGTCGGTGACGGCGTCCCGGCCGTAGCTCTCCACGAACGCGACCAGCACGTCCTTGCCGCGCAGCCCGGTCAGCAACTGGTCGCCCGGCACGTTGCGGTACGCGTCGGTGGCCGCCTGCCCGGCGAACACCACCCGGTCCCGCAGCCCGGCGCGGACCTGCCCGACGTGCGCCGCGACCAGGGCGCTCGCCTGCCGGTCGGCGACCGGCACGTCGGGCCCGACCCGTACCCCGAGGGCCGCGCAGCCGAGCCAGAGCACCGCGAGGGCGGCCACCACCCGCGCCGACGTCCGCCGGCGCCGGGCCAGCAGCCGGGTCAGCCGCAGCGCCGCCAGGGTGACCAGGACGAGCAGGCCGGCGGTGAGCAGCACCGCACCGGCGGCGGCGGCGACCGCGGCGGCCCGGCCGGAGGAGTCGGTGAGGTAGCCGAACCCGTCGTCGAAGAGCGCCCAGTCGAGCAGCACGTCGAACGGCCGGTCCCGGGCCACGAAGAAGCCCATGTCCAGCAGTCGCAGCACGGTGAGCAGGCCGAGCAGCAGACCGGTCAGCGCGGCGACCGGCCGGCGGGCGCGGGCCGGCAGGGCGAGCAGCACCGCCACCGCCACCAGCGCCTCCACCGGGATGCGCAGCACCGCGGCCGGACCGATCCGGCTCAGCTGGTCGGGCAGCGCCAGCGCCGCCAGCACCAGCAGCGCGGCGAGCCCGGTGAGGACCGCGGCGGCGACCCGGCGGGCCCGCGACGGCGTCCCGGCCGACGCTGCGACCGCCGCCGGCTGCGCCGTTGTGGCCGGCGGTGGGGTCGGTGCCGGCTGTGGGCCGGGTGCGGCGGGGTCCGGGGCCGCCGGGTGCGGCGTGGGGTCGGTGACCGCGCCGGCGTCGATCGGCGGCGACCCGGTGCGGGCGTCCGGCGCGCCCGGGGTGTCGGCCGGCGGGCGGTCGGGGACGTCGGGCGCGTCGGTCGGCGGGCGCTCGGCGGGGCGGTCGGGGGTACGGGCGGCGGGCGCGTCGGCCGGCGGGCGCTCGGCCGGGCGGTCGGGGGTACGGGCGGCGGGAGCGTCGGTCGGCGGGCGCTCGGCGGGGCGGTCCGGGGCGGAGACGTCCGGGGCAGAGACGTCGGGGGCGGGGTCGGTGGGAGGGTCGGCCGGTGGGGTCGCGGCGGGGCGGTGGCGGCGGGCGGGACGTGACACGGCGGGGTCCTTCGGCGAGGGCGGGGAGGGCACGGGTGGCACGGGCTAGACGGGCTGGTGGGCGCGGGCCCGGACCGGCAGCGGCCGGGCCACCGGACCGGTCGGCCGGGCCGGCCGACCGGTGGGTTCGAGCACGATCCGGGCGGGCGGCGCGGCGGCGGGGGCACCCCGGGCCGGGCGGGCACCGAGGGTGCCGGCCGGGACGGCGGCCGGGGCACGGGCCGGGACGGCGGCCGAGACGGCGGCCAGGGCGGCGGCCGGGGCGGCGGCCGGGGCACGGGCCGGGACGGCGGCCGGGGCGCCGGAGGTGACCGGCCGGCGCCGCCACAGCCAGGCCACGTCGTGCCCGAACGACTCGACCAGCAGCGCCAGCGCGCCGGCGACCAGGACGACGGCGGCCACCGGGGGCAGCAACCCGCTCGCGACCACCACGAGCACCACGCCCTGCGCCGCCGCCGCCACCTTGCGCCAGAACCGGGGCGGCAGCGGTCGCCGCAGCCAGGGCAGCAGCCAGCCGGCCGCGACGAAGGCGTACCGCATCCCGCCGACGGCCAGCACCCAGCCGCCGACGGCCGGCACCAGGTGCGCGCTGAGCAGCAGGAGCAGGAACGCGTCGACCTCCATGTCGAAGCGGGCGCCCAGCGGGCTGGCCGTGCCGGTGCGGCGGGCCACCAGGCCGTCGACGGCGTCCAGGGCCAGCGCCACGGCGGTGAGCGGGACCAGCACCACCGCCGGCGCCGGGCCGGGGGTCAGCGCCAGCGCCAGCACCCCGCCGATCAGCAGGGCGCGGGTCAGCGTCACCCGGTCGGCCGGGCCGAGCCGGTCCGCGCCGGCGGCCCGCAGGCCGCGCCGCAGCAGCGCGCCGAGCACCCCGGCGTACGCGAGGCCGGCGAGCCAGCCCGCCACGCCGAGCCCCACCGTGCCGGCGAGGCCGGCCAGCAGGGCAGACTGGAGGATCAGCCCGAGCAACGGGCCCGTTCGAACGGTGGACACCCTGCCTCCGTGTCTATGATCGACAACCCTGTGCTCTCACTACGGGGAAACTGCCCGTTCGGTTCGGTCTGATGCGGAAAAGAGGAGAAAATCGTGACCGGCGTCGCCCGCGCCTTCTGGCTCCGCGCCCCCGGCCAGGGCGAGCTGCGTCCCGTCGAGCTGCCCGCGCCCGGCCCCGACGAGGTGCTGGTCCGCACCCGCTACTCGGGGGTCAGCCGGGGCACCGAGACGCTGGTCTTCACCGGACGGGTCCCCGCCGACCAGTACGCCACCATGCGCGCCCCGTTCCAGGAGGGCGACTTCCCGGCCCCGGTGAAGTACGGCTACCTCAGCGTCGGCACCGTCGAGCAGGGACCGGAGGAGCTGCGCGGGCGGACCGTCTTCTGCCTGCACCCGCACCAGACCGCGTACGTGGTGCCGGCCGCCGCCGTGGTGGTCGTACCCGAGCAGGTGCCGGCGGCCCGCGCGGTGCTGGCCGGCACCGTGGAGACCGCGGTGAACGCGCTCTGGGACGCCGCGCCCCTGGTCGGCGACCGGGTCACCGTGATCGGCGGCGGCATGGTCGGCTGCTCGGTGGCCGCCCTGCTGGCCCGGTTCCCGGGGGTACGGGTCCAGCTCGTCGACGCCGACCCGGCCCGGGCCCGGGTGGCCGCGGCGCTCGGCGTCGATTTCGCGCTGCCCGCCGACGCGACCGGCGACCGGGACCTGGTGGTGCACGCGAGCGCCACCGCCGAGGGGCTGCAACGCGGGCTGGACCTGCTCCGCCCGGAGGGGACGGTGCTGGAGTTGAGCTGGTACGGCGACCGCCCGGTCGCGCTCACCCTCGGCGGGGCCTTCCACGCCCGGCGGCTCGGCATCCGCAGCAGCCAGGTCGGCACCGTGTCGCCGCGGCGGGCCGACCGCAGCTACGCCGACCGGCTGGCGCTGGCCCTGGACCTGCTCGCCGACCCGGCGTTCGACGCGTTGCTCACCGGCCGGTCCCGCTTCGCCGACCTGCCCGACGTGCTCGACCGGCTCGCCTCGGGCCGGCTGCCCGCGCTCTGCCACCTCATCACCTACGACGAGGAGTGATCCGTGTTCAGCGTCACCGTCCGGGACCACATGATGGTCGCCCACAGTTTCCGCGGCGAGGTGTTCGGCCCCGCCCAGCGGTTGCACGGCGCCACGTTCGTCGTCGACGCCACCTTCCGCCGGCCGGACCTCGACGCCGACGGCGTCGTGGTCGACATCGGCCTGGCCACCGAGCAGCTCAAGGCCGTCCTCGGCGAGCTGACCTACCGCAACCTGGACGACGAGCCGGCCTTCGCCGGGGTGAACACCACCACCGAGGTGCTGGCCCGCACGGTGGCCGACCGGCTCGCCGAGGCGGTGCACGCGGGCCGGCTCGGCGTGGGCGCCCGCGGCCTCGCCGGGATCACCGTGACGCTGCACGAGTCGCACGTGGCCTGGGCCAGCTACGAGCGGACTCTGTAGCCGTCGATGACCGTCGTCCACGTGGTGCTGCCGGGCGACATCGACGACCCGGCCACCCCCAGCGGCGGCAACAGCTACGACCGGCGGGCCTGCCGGGGCCTGGCCGCGTTGGGCTGGACCGTGCGGGAGCACCCGGTGCCGGGCGGCTGGCCGTACCCGGGGGCGGGGGAGCGGGCCGCGCTCGCCGGCCTGCTCGCCGGGCTGCCGGCGGGGGCGCTGGTCCTGCTCGACGGGCTGGTCGCGTCCACCGTGCCGGAGGTGCTGGCCCCGCACGCGCGCCGGCTGCGCCTCGTGGTGCTGGTGCACCTGCCCCGCGACGACGACGTGGAGGCGCGCGCCCTGGCCGGCGCGACCGCCGTGGTGGCCACCAGCGAGTGGACCCGCCGCCGGCTGCTCGACCGGTACCCGCTGGCCGCCGCCCGGGTGACGGTCGCCGCCCCCGGCGTGGACCCGGCGCCGCTCGCGCCCGGTTCGCCCGACGGCGGCCGGCTGCTCTGCGTCGCCGCGGTCACCCCGGTCAAGGGCCACGACGTGCTCGCCGCCGCCCTCGCCGAGGTCGCCGACCTGCCGTGGCGCTGCGACTGGGTGGGCTCGCCCACCCGCGAGCCGGCCTTCGTGGCGCGGCTGGCCGGGCGGCTCGCCGGCACCGGCCTGGCCGACCGGGTCCGGCTGCCCGGCCCGCTCACCGGGGCGGCACTGGACGCCGCGTACGCCGCGGCGGACCTGCTGATTCTGCCGTCCCGGCAGGAGACGTACGGGATGGTGGTAACGGAGGCCCTGGCCCGCGGCGTGCCGGTGCTGGGCAGCGACACCGGCGGCCTGCCCGACACGCTCGGATGGGCCCCGGACGGCACCCGCCCGGGCCTGCTCGTGCCGGCCGGGGACCCGGCGGCCCTGGCCGCCGCGCTGCGCGCCTGGCTCACCGACCCGGCCCTGCGGGCCCGACTGCGGCGCGCGGCCCGGCACCGGCGGGACACCCTCACCGGCTGGACGGTCACCGCGCAACGGCTGGCGGCGGCCCTGAAGGAGGCGACAGCGGCATGACCACCCAGCTACCCCCGGACTTCGCCGACTGGCTGCGGCTGCGCGAGCCGGCGGACGCGGCCGCCCGGTCGGCCGACCTGGTGGACGCGGTCCGTCGCCGGCTGCCCGCCGGCCGGCCCGTCGTGGTGCACGACCTGGGCAGCGGCACCGGCTCGATGGCCCGCTGGCTGGCGCCCCGGCTGCCCGGCCCGCAGCGTTGGGTGCTGCACGAGCGGGACCCCGACCTGCTCGCGCTGGCCGCCGCCGAGCCGGTGCTCGCCGCCGACGGCGGCCCGGTCACCGTGCAGGCCCGGGGCTCCGACATCACCCGGCTGGCCGACGCCGACCTGGCCGACGCCCACCTGGTCACCGCCTCCGCCCTGCTGGACATGCTCACCGCCGGGGAGGTCGAACGGGTGGTGGCGGCCTGCGCCGGTCACCCCACCCTCTTCGCGCTCTCGGTGGTCGGCCGGGTGGAGTTCACCCCCGCCGACCCGCTCGACGCCGGGTTCACCGCCGCGTTCAACGCGCACCAGCGCCGCACCGTGGCCGGCCGCACCCTGCTCGGCCCGGACGCGGCGCGGGTCGCGGCGGCGGCCTTCCGCCGCCGGGGCATCGACGTGGCCGTCCGGTCCAGCCCGTGGCGGCTCGGCCCGGAGCAGGCGGCGCTGACCGCGGAATGGCTGGCCGGCTGGCTGGACGCGGCCGTCGAGGAGCGGCCGGACCTGGCAACGGCGGCCGAGGCGTACCGGCGGCGGCGGTTGGCGCAGGCGGCGGCCGGCGGGCTGCGGGTGGTGCTGCACCACGACGATCTCCTGGCGGGGTGAACCGCGCGGCGCTCTGACACGTGACATCGGGTGGACCCCGGGAGGACCACTTGTCACACGCCACCGTCGCCGTCCCCATCGGCACCGTCCCCGCCGTGGCCGGCCCGACGCGACCGGCGGGCGGGCCCGCGCCGGCCCGGTCGGCCTGGCCGTGGGTACGGCTGCTCGGCGGGCTCGCGGTCCTCGCCGCGCTGGTCTGGTCGGTGGGCGCCGGGCCGTTCCTGGCCGGGCTGCGGCTGATCGACCCGCCCGCGCTGGCCGCCGCGCTCGGCATCGGCGCGCTCACCACGGTCTGCTGCGCCTGGCGCTGGTCCCTGGTCGCCGGCGGGCTGGGCGTACGCCTGCCGCTGGCCACCGCGGTGGCGCACTGCTACCGGGCGGTCTTCCTCAACTCCACCCTCCCCGGCGGGGTGCTCGGCGACGTGCACCGGGCGGTGCGCCACGGCCGGGACGCCGGGGACGTCGCCCGGGGTGTCCGGGCCGTGCTCTGGGAACGGACCGCGGGGCAGGTGGTCCAGCTCGGCATCGCCCTCGCGCTGCTGGCCGTGCTGCCCTCCCCGGTCCGGCCGTACCTGCCGGCGCTGGCGGCCGCGCTGGGCGTGGCGGCGCTCGGGCTGGCGCTGCTGGTCCGGGTGGCCCCCCGCTCGGGGGCGTCCCGGTGGGCGCGCGCGGTGCGGACCGCGGTGTCGGACATCCGGGCCGGGCTGCTGGCCCGCCGCGCCTGGCTGGGCGTGCTGGTGGCCTCGGCGGTGGTGGTCGCCGGCCACCTGGCCACCTTCCTGGTCGCGGCGCGCACCGCGGGCGCGGACGCGCCGCTGTCCCGGCTGCTGCCGCTGACCCTGCTGGCATTGCTCGCCATGGGGCTGCCGGCGAACGTCGCCGGTTTCGGGCCGCGCGAGGGGGTCGCGGCGTGGGCGTTCGCCGCCGCCGGGCTCACCGCCGGCCAGGGGGTCGCCACCGGCACCGTGTACGGGGCCCTGGTCCTGGTCGCCAGCCTGCCCGGCGCGGCGATGCTGCTGGCCCGGCGGTGGCCCACCGTACGGTCCGGCGAGTGTCGGTGATCCGGAATACGGTGAGGAGGCGAGGTGTGCGTTGCCGGCCCGTCCGGCAGCCCCGGACGGAGGAGAACGGATGGACGAAACACTGCCCACGGCGACGATCCGGACCCAGGTGACGGTCCCGCTGCGCTTCCCCGACGGATACCTGACCAGCGCCCGGGTCTACACCTTCCACGGTCTGGTGGACGGCCGCGAGCACCTTGCGTTCGGGCTGGGCGACCGGGTGACCGCCGGGGACCGGCCGGCGGCCGACCTGCCCCCGCCGCTGGTCCGCCCGCACAGCGAGTGCCTGACCGGGGACGTCTTCGGCAGCCAGCGCTGCGACTGCGGCCCGCAGTTGCGCGAGGCGGTCGAGCGGATCGCCGAGGCCGGGGGCTACCTGCTCTACCTGCGCCAGGAGGGCCGCGGCATCGGCCTCTACGCCAAGCTCGACGCGTACGCCCTGCAGGACGGCGGGCTGGACACCTACGAGGCGAACGAGGCGCTGGGCCGGGGCGCCGACGAGCGCGACTACACGGTGGCCGCGCAGATGCTGGCGGCGCTGGGCGTGACCCGGGTGGCGCTGCTCAGCAACAACCCGGACAAGGCGGCGCAGCTGGACCTGCTGGGCGTGACGGTGGTCGACCGGGTGTCGACCGGGGTGCACCTGTCCCCGGCGAACGCGCACTACCTCGCGGCCAAGGTGACCCGCGCCGACCACGCCCTCGACCTGCCCTTCGTGCCGTGAGCGCGCGACCGTACGTGCTGCTCAGCTGCGCGATGTCGATCGACGGCTACATCGACGACGCGTCGACCGAGCGGCTGCTGCTCTCCAACGAGGCCGACCTGGACCGGGTCGACGACGTCCGCGCCGCCTGCGACGCGATCCTGGTCGGCGCCGCCACGGTCCGCCGGGACGATCCGCGGCTGCTGATCCGTGCCGAGCGGCGGCGGGCCGAGCGGGTGGCCCGCGGCCTGCCCCCGTCGCCGGCCAAGGTCACCGTCACCGGCAGCGGCGACCTCGACCCGACCGCCCGGTTCTTCACCTTCGGCGACGGGCCGAAGCTGGTCTACTGCCTCAGCGGGGTGGTGGAGAAGACCCACGAGCGGGTGGGTGACGTGGCCACCGTGGTCGACGCCGGTGACCCGGTCACCCCGGAGGCGGTCCTGGCCGACCTGGCCGCGCGGGGTGTCCGGCGGTTGATGGTGGAGGGAGGCGGCAGCCTGCACTGCCAGTTCCTGACCGCCGGCCTAGCCGACGAGTTGCACCTGGTGGTGGCGCCGTTCTTCGTCGGTGACCGGCGGGCGCCGCGCTTCGTCGGCGAGGGCAGCTATCCGTGGCACGCGGGCCGGCGCGCCCGGGTGCTCGAGGTGCGCCAGATCGACGACGTGGTGCTCACCCGCTACGCCCTCTCCGACCGCTGCGACGCCCGGCGTTGACGTCGAGCACGCTCGGAAAGCTAGCGTGCGCGGCATGACGACCACACTGATCACGGGCGCGAACAAGGGCCTGGGGCTGGAGACCGCCCGGCAACTGACGGCCGCCGGCCACACCGTCTACCTCGGCAGCCGGGACCTCGAGCGGGGACGGCTGGCTGCTGCGACGGTCGGCGCCCGGGTCGTGCGGGTGGATGTCACCGACGACGCCTCGGTAGCCGCCGCGGCGCGCTCCATCGCGGCCGACGGCGGCTTGGACGTCCTGGTCAACAACGCCGGGATCGCGCCGGAGTGGGGTGCGGACGGCACCGTCACGGATGCCTCGGGGGTGACGGCGGACCTGATGGCGCACACCTTCGCGACGAACGTCGTCGGCGTGGTGCGGATGCTCCACGCCTTTCTCCCGCTCCTCAGCCGGTCCGCGGCTCCCGTGGTGGTGAACGTGAGCAGCGGCCTCGCCTCGCTGTACCGCGCGACAACCCCGGGCGAGCCCGGCTACGCCTACCCGGGCGTGGCCTACCCGGCCTCCAAGACCGCGCTGAACATGGTCACCGTCCAGTTCGCGAAGGCGTACCCGACGATCAGGATCAACGCCGTCGAGCCCGGCTTCACCGCCACGGACCTCAACGGCTCGGCCGGACACCAGACGGTGGAGCAGGGTGCCCGGATCATCGCCCAGCTGGCGCAGCTCGGTCCCACCGGCCCGACGGGAGGCTTCTTCAGCGCCGCTGGTCGGCTGCCCTGGTGAGCAACAGCCCGGCGGCTGCCCCGCGCCCCTCCACCGTCGGGCCGGGGCGGCGCCACCCGTTCGTGTCGGCGGTCCTCCGTCCGCCCCGGTCGGCCGTCGTCCGTCCGGTCGGCCGGCGCCGGCGGCCGGGTGTTCGTCGTCGTCCGTACGGTGCCATTCTGCAATTGACGTCTTGACCGGAATGGATGTCGCAGATATTGGGTGTGCGCCATTATCGAGGGCCGCCCGGACGGGGCCGCGCTGATTTCGGCCGTCCTTGTCCGGTGCTGCCGCGCGGCGCAATTCCGGTTCGACCGTTCGGTGCCGCACGTGGGCCGTGAACGCCACTGGTCGGCGCCTTTTGTGGGGAGATGGGCGGATCGCTGCATCTGTTCGGTGACCGGTTCGTATCTGTGGGTTGTGGTGCGATGCCGGAATAGATTTTCGCCCTCACCTCTTGACCAGCTGATTCATCATTCGTCGCGCCGATTCTTCGCCTTTCCTCGGCATCCCGGTATAGTGCCTGCAATCCCCATTGGAGTGTGCCGGAAAGCGTCTTGATCTGCGTGATGACATCTGGGCCGGACAATGCGCCGGCAGGCCCCTGCTTCGCCGGGCGGCGACCACAGTTGGCGCGGGTCGCGAGCGCCCACGCAGCGGTGTTGGCCGGCGGCCGGCAACTGGCCTGTGAGGTGGTGGGGGAGCCGGGCATCGGCAAGACCCGGTTCGTCCACGAGGCGCTGAGGCGGTGCGTCCCGGCCGTCCCCCAGGTCGTCGGGAGCTGCGCTCCGGACGAGCGCGGAGTGCCCTTCCACGTGTTCCGGCACGCCCTCTCGGCGGGGCGTCCCCCGCGAACCGGGCCGGGCACCGGACGGCTGGCCCGGGAGGTCTGGGCCGAGCCGGAGGTGATGGTGCCGCCGGCGCCGGCGCGATCCTCGGACGCCCGTCGGTTCGGGATCTACCAGTCGGCGCGCCGACTGATCGGCCGGGCCGCCCGGGACGGGCTGGTGCTCATCCTCGACGACCTGCAGTGGGCCGACGCCTCCTCCACCGGCCTGATCGCCCACCTGCTGCGCTATCCGGTGCCCGCCCCGCTGCTGCTGGTGCTGGTCTACCGGCCCCGGCAGATGGCCACCCCGATGCCGTTCGGACCTCCCGACGAGCGCGCCGGGGCCGACCCGCGGGTACACGACCGGATCGAGCTCGGGCCGCTCAGCCTCGCCGAGACGGCCCGCCTGCGGCCGACCCGCGACCCGGCGGAGCTGGCGGCGCGGTACGACCTGACCGGCGGCAACCCCGGCTATCTGCTGGCGTTGCCGGGTGGCGATCCCGGCACCGGCCCGGATCGCGGCGACCCGATCCACGATCCCTCCGGCGGCCAGCTCGCCGCCCCGGCGATCGCGGCCCTGCGCCGGGAATGGGTGGATCTGCCGGCGGTCGACCTGGCCTGTCTGCGCGCCGCGGCCGTCTTCGACGTCCCGTTCGACGCGGACCTGCTCGCCCCGGTCGCGCAGGTGCCGGCCGCGTCGGCGGCCGAATCCGGTTGGCGGTTGGCCCGGCGCGACCTGATCCGCCGGGTACCGGGCGGCGGACGGTTCGCGTTCCGACACCCGGTGCTGCGGCTGGCGGTCGCCCAGGACACGGACCCGGCGTGGCGGGTGGCGGCCTACGGGCGGGCGCTCACCGCGCTGGTCGAGCGGGGGGCGCCGCCGGCGGACCGGGCCCGCTACGCGGAGCGGCTGCTGGACCTGCCGCACGGCGGCTGGGCCGAACGCTGCGTCGACGTGCTCTGCCGGGCCGCCCAGGAGATCTGCCGGGAGGCACCCGACCTGGCCATCCGCTGGCTGCGGGTGGCCCTGCGGGCGTTGCGTCCCACCACCGCCCCGACCCGGCGCCGGCAGGACGTCTCGCTGGCCCTGGCCCGGATCACCGGCGAGGCGGGCAACCTCGCCGAGAGCAGGGCGCTGCTCCAGGAGATCGTGCCGCTCTTCCCCGCCGACGGGGAGGGCCGACGGGCCCGGGCGGTCGCCCTGTGGGCCCGGGTGGAACGCCTGCTCGGCAACTACGCGGAGGCACAGGCGATCAGCCGGCGCGAGTTGGCCGCGCTACCGCCCGGCACGGGGGTCGCCGGCGGCTACCGGCTCGCCACCGAACTCGGCGCCGCCGGCATCCTGGCGGGGAACCCCGTGCCCCCGCCGGCCGGCGGGCTCATCGAGGACCCGGACGGACCACCCCCCGACGCGCTCACCGGCGACCCGAACGGATCGGGTGTGGACCGCGCCGGCCTGCTGGCCGTCCGGAGCCTGGCCGCCACGCACGACGGCGCACTCAACCTGGCCCGGGACCTGCTCGACGCCGGCAGCCGGATCGTCGACTCGCTGCCGGACCGGGACGTGCGGGACCACCCGGACTGTCTGGCCGCGCTCGGCCTGACCGAACTGCACCTCGAACGGCAGGCCGACGCGGTGCGGCACCTCGACCGGGGCCTGGCCCTCGTCCGCGCGGCCCACCGCGACGACGGCCTGTGCCAGCTGCTGCTCGGCCGCAGCCGGGTGGCCTACCACAGTGGCCAGCTCGCCAGCGCCATCGAGCTGGCCACCGAGGCGGGCATCGTCGCCCGGCGGATCGGCAGCCGTGACCTGCTGAGCGTCGCGCTGGCCAGCGAGGCGGAGGCGACCGCGTGGCGTGGCGGCCTGCGCGACGACGAACGGGCGGTGGCGCTGGCCCGCAGCGCCGTCGAGCTCACCGGCGACCGCGCCAGCTGGTCCGGTCGTACCGCCGCCACCGCGCTGGCGACCGCGGCGCTGCTGGCCGGGGACCCGGCGACCTGTGTGGAGCTGCTGCGCGGGGCGGGCGGCGACGCCCGGCTGACCGGCCTGCAGGCCACCCTCCGACCACTGTGGTACGAGCTGCTCTGCGCGGCCGCCCTCGCCGCCGGGGAGCCGGCCGACGCCGAGCGGCAGGCGCGGCTGGCGATGGCCGAGGCGGAGCGGCTCGGCCTGCCCGGACAGCGGGGCTTCGCCGAGTCGGCGTACGGGGAGGTGCTGCTCGCCCGCGGTGAGGTGGTGGCGGCGCTGCCCCGCCTGGAGGCGGCGGTCGACCTCTTCCGCGCCGGTGGGCTGGTGCTGCGGCGCAGCCTGGCGCTGGCCTCGCTGACCCGCGCCGCCGAGGCCGCCGACCGGGCCGGGCCGGCCGCCCGCGCCCGTCGGCAGGCGCTGGAACTGGCCGTCCGGTGCGGGACCGAACGGGTCGGCCTGCGACTGGCCCGTCCGATCGGCCCGCGCGCGGTCGCCACCCTGACCGACCGGGAGTGGCACATCGCGCGGCTGACCGCGACCGGGGCGACCAGCCGGCTGATCGGCCGGCAGCTGAACATCAGCCCGCGCACGGTGGAGGCGCACCTGACCCGGATCTACCGCAAGGCGGGGGTGGCCTCCCGGTCGGGTCTGGTCGCCTGGGTGGCCCGGCTCGATGACACGGATCGGTGACGCCGACCCGAGCCGGATGTCGTCGTCGCGTGCAACGCCGACGGGCCGGACAGCACGAGGCCGCACCGCCACCGGCGGGACCCGACGTCGGCTCACATACTCGACGGCACCGGGCGCGAATCCCGCTACCGGCGATGGACGGAGGACGAGATGGTGGGCAGCAGGATCCCGCGAGATCTCGTGCCGGCCCGGCGGTCCGCGGCCACCGTGGCGGTGCTGCTCGCGCTGGCGGGCTGCGGCGGCCAGCCGGTCGACGCGGCCGCCCCGGCGCCCGGCGCGACGTCCGCCTTCGGTCCGGACCGGGCCGCCCTGGTGCTCACCGCCTTCGACCAGGCCGACTCCGCCGCCTCCGTCGCCGGGGACGTCGAGGCGTTGCGTACCCAGGAGGTGCCGCCCTCCCTGCAGCTCAGCATCGCCGCGGCCCGGCGGGCCGCCCACAACCAGCGCCCGCAGCCGGCGTTCCAGCACATCAACCCGGTCTTCGCGCTGCCGCCGGCCGAGCCGGGCTGCTTCCTCGCCACCGCCACGCTCCGGATCGCCGGTTCGGAGCTGGCACCCACCGACGTGAGCCAGTTCGTGCTCGGGCCGGACGGGCAGTGGAAGCTCAGCCACAACGTCCAGGTCGCCCAGCCCGCCCTGGTGACCGCACGGAGCATCGCCGGCCGACCGGCGACGTCCGGCGGCGCGGCACTGGACGAGACCAGCCGCCGGGCCCTCGCCGCCGAGGTGTTCGCCCGCAGCATCGGGTCGACGACGAGCAACCGCGCGCTGGTCGCGTCGAGCCCGCTGCTCGACAACCAGTTCGCCGGCGGCTGGGAGGTCTACGGGCAGCAGTTGGCCGGTGCCGGTGCGACGGTGAAACGGACGATGGACCGGGCGGAGTGGTCCGACTGCGCCGTCACGGTGCCGGCCGGCACGCTGGCCTTCCTGACCATCCACGCCACCGACACGCTGCGTCCCGCGCCCGGCGGCCCGGCCACCGTGCAGATGGTGCCGCAGAGCCCGGACCTGATCGCCACCGGGCAGCGCACGGCGTTGCGCGGGAAGACGATCCGGGTCACCCGGGTGGAGACCTTCCTGCTGCTCGTACCGGCGCAGACCACGGGCACCGCGGTGCTGGGGCTCAACGACACCGCGCTGACCGCCGTCGCCGGCTGACCGTGCCGTCCGCCGGCCGCCCCGGATGCCGACGGCAGAAACCGGTGGCATCAGGCGGGATCCCGACGCCGGAACGCGACGATGGGGAGCAGCCAGGACCAGGGCCGGTGCCGCCACCGCCCGGCCCGCCCGGCTCGGGAGGAAAACATGTGGCGTCCGCGATTCCGCTCCGACTACGTGCCGGTCCGGTTGCCCGACGGCCCGCTCGTCGTGCTCGGCGAGACCCGCAGCCTGCTGGTCGACGACCCGGTCGCCGCCGACCTGGCCGACCTGCTCGACGGCGCCGCCCCGCTGGCCGACGTGGTAGCCCGGCTGGCCGGCCGGCACCCGGTCGCCGCCGTCGCCGCGGCGCTGGCCCGGCTGCGTGACCACGGCCTGCTGGCGTCGGGCCCGGCGCACACGTCACCGGCCGAGGCCGCCGGCTGGGACGCCCGGGGGGTGCCGCCCGAGCGCGGCAGCCGGTGGATGGCCGAGGGCGCGGTCACCGTGGTGGACCTCGGCGCCCCCCGGCTCACCGAGACCACCGACGCGTTGCGGGCCCTGGGGCTCACCGTGACGGTGGTCGGGCCGGACGAGCCGGAGCCCGGCCCGGACACCGCCCCCGTGCTGGTGCTGGCGTCGTCGATGCTGGACCCCCGGCTGGCGCGAATCAACGACCGCCACCTGGCCGCCGGGCGCGGCTGGACGCTGGCCCGGCCGCACGGCAACGTCCTCCTCATCGGACCCCACCTGGTGCCGGGCCGCACCGGGTGCTGGGTGTGCCTGCGGCAACGCTGGCAGGAGAACGAGCAGGTGAACGCCTTCCTCGGCGGGCAGGACCTGACCGGTCCGGTGCCCCAGCCCGGCCGGGCGGTGCTGCCGGGACTGGCGACCGTGGTCGCCGGGCTGCTCGCCCCCGAACTCGCGGTGCTCGCCCTCCGGGGCTCGTCGCCGCGGCTCACCGGCCGGATGGTCGCGCTGGACACCCGCGACCTGAGCATGGAGAGCCACCAGCTCGTACGCCAGCCGCAGTGTGCCGCCTGCGGCGACCCGGACCTGGTCGGCAAGGCCGAGCCGCGGATCGACCTGCCGCCGAGTGGCGCGCAGCCCAGCCGGGCCGGCGACTCCCGCACCCGGGAACCCGCCGAGGCGTACGCCGCGCTCGCCCACCACGTGAGCCGCTATCTGGGCGTGGTGAGCCGACTGACCCCGCTGGAGGCGACCGACAACGGCGTCACCCACACCTACTCGGCCGGGCACAACTTCGCCCAGCCGCGGCAGCTCACCGGCCTGCGCCGCAACCTGCGCGGGCAGAGCGGCGGCAAGGGCCGGACCGACCTGCAGGCCCGGATGAGCGCGATCGGCGAGGCGGTGGAGCGCTACTGCGGGGTGTGGCGCGGCGACCGGCCGGTGCACCGGGCCAGCTACCGGCAGCTCGGTGCGGATCGGGCGGTGCACCTGCGTGAGCTGCTGCTCTTCTCCGAGCGGCAGTACGCCGACCGGGACCGGCTCAACCGCGACCTCGGCCACCTGCACCGGATTCCCCGCCGGCTGCCCGACGACGTGGAGCTGGACTGGACCACCGGCTGGTCGCTGACCCGGGAGACGAGCCGTGAGCTGCCGGCGGCCTACTGCTGGTACGGGCATCCGGAGCTGACCGGGCTGGGGGTGTGCTCGGCGGACTCCAACGGCTGCGCGGCCGGCGGCACCGTGTCCGAGGCGATCCTGCAGGGCTTCTGCGAACTCGTGGAGCGCGACAGCGTGGCCCTCTGGTGGTACCACCGCTCCCGGCTGCCCGGGGTGGACCTGGCCTCGTTCGCCGATCCCTGGCTGGCCGCCTGCGTCGAGCATCACGCCGGCGCGCTCGGCCGCGAGCTGTGGGCCCTCGACCTCACCGCCGACCTCGACATCCCCGCGTTCGCCGCGGTGTCCCGGCGGACCACCGGCGCGGCCGAGGACGTCCTGGTGGGCTTCGGCGCGCACCTGGACGCCCGGGTCGCGCTGAGCCGGGCGTGCGCCGAGGTGAACCAGTTCCTGCCCGCCGTGCCCGGTCCCACCTCCGGACGCAACCGGTACGGCCTCGACGACCCGGACAGCGCGCGCTGGTTCGGCACCGTGCGGATCGCCGACCAGCCCTGGCTGACCCCGGATCCCACCCGGCCGCCGCGAACCCTCGCCGACCACCCGCCGCTGACCACCGGCGACGTGGGGGACGACGTGCGCGGCTGCGTACGCCGGGCGGAGCGGGCCGGCCTGGAGGTGATCGTGGTCAACCAGTCGCGACCGGACCTCGACCTGGCGGTGGTCAAGGTCGTGGTGCCCGGCCTGCGGCACTTCTGGCGCCGGCTGGGCCCGGGCCGGTTGTGGGACGTGCCGGCCCGGCTCGGCCGCGGGCCGCTGGCCGCCGACGAGGCGTCCGCCAATCCGCTGAACGTGTTCTTCTAGCCGCCCGTCCCGGCGCCGCCGGGACCGGGGGAGGGATGTGGCGATGTCCACCGTGGTAGACCCGGTCGGTCGGGGGTCACCGTGACCGGCTCCGTCGGCGGTCCGCCGATCCAGGAGCTGTACCGGCTGCGCCGCGACGCGGAGCTGCACCTCGGCGAGGACGGCTCGCTGAGCCTGCGGCAGACCCGCTTCCAGCTCGGGCTGGAACAGCCGGGCATGGGCCGCCGGGCGCTGCTGCTGCGGCTGGCCGCCGACTGGATCAGCGACGTCGAGGTCGGCCGCCTGGTGATCGGCCTCGAGGGGGAGAGCCGGGTGCTGCCGGCACAGTTGCTGCTGCGCCGGCTGGTGGCCCACTCCTGGCTGGACCGCCGCGTCCAGGTCGCCGACCGGCCGCTGTTCGACCTGCTGCCCACCGGCCTCGGCCGGGGCAGCCTGCCGGAGACCCGCCCGCACCTGCCGGCGGCGCACTACCGGCTGTCCCGCTTCGCCACCCTCGCGCCCGACCAGGACCGGCTCGTCGCCGCCTCGTCGCTGAGCACGCTCACCGTCGGCTGCGCCGACGCCGCCCTCGGCGCCGTGCTGGCCGCCGCCGCGCGCGGGGTCGGCCCCGACACGGTGGCGCGCACGCTCGGCGTCCCGCCGGAGGCCGCCGCGCGGGTCCTCGACGAGCTGGTCACCGCCCGGATCCTGGTCACCGACGCCGAGTTCGCCGCCGAACACGACGACCCGCCGCTGGCGTACTGGTCGCCCGAGGAACTGCGGCTGCACCAGCGCTCCCGGGTGGGCCGGCACGTGCTGCCGGTGGGCGGCACCTACCGGCTGCGGGACCGCTTCGCGCCGCAGCCGCTGCGCCGCCCCTACGACGGGGGCCGGGCGGTCGAGCTGCCGATCCCGGACCCGGCGACGATCCTCAAGGCCGACCCGCCGTTCAGCCAGGTCGTCGCGGACCGGCGCAGCGTGCGTGCGCACGACGAGGCGGAGCCGCTGACGGTGGACCGGCTGGCGGAGTTCCTGTACCGGTCGCAGCACACCACCGCCACCGGGCAGGCCGGCGGGCAGGAGGTCGGCCACCGGCCCTACCCCGGCGGTGGCGGGGTGTACGAGCTGGAGATCTATCCGCTGGTCGCCCGCTGCGCCGGGCTCGACCGAGGGCTCTACCACTACGACCCGGTCGGGCACCGGCTGGAGCCGGTCGCCGGCTGGGGGCCGGCCGCCGACCGGCTGCTGGCGTACGCGCGGGGGGCCGGTGCCATGTCGCGGCCGCCGCAGACGGTCCTGGTGGTCACCGCCCGCGTGCAGCGGCTGATGTGGAAGTACGAAGGGATGAGCTACGCGATGATTCTCAAGGACGCCGGTGTGTTGACCCATCAGATGTATCTCGTGGCCACCGCCATGGGGCTCGCACCGTGCGCTCTCGGTGCCGGAGACTCGCACGCCTTCGCCGAGCTGTCCGGGCTCGATCCGCTGGTCGAGCCGAGTGTGGCCGACTTCCTGCTCGGCGCGGGGCGGGCCGCCGGCACCGCCGGGGCGGGGGGACCGTCGTGAAGTTCCGGCGGGCGGCGCTGCGCCAGCTCGAGGCGCCCGAACAACTGGACCGTGCGGTCCGGCTCACCACCGTGCCCAGCTGGCTGGCCACCACCGCGCTGATCATCGTGGTGGTGGCCGCGGGCGGGTGGTCGGTGCGTACCGTGGTGCCGCGGACCGTCGAGGCGGCCGGGGTGCTGATCCACTCCAACGGGATATCCGCCCTCGACGCGCTCGACAGCGGTCAGGTCACCAAGGTGTGGGCGTCGCCGCACCAGCGGGTGGCCAAGGGCACCCCGCTCTACAGCCTGCGCACCGCCGACGGCAAGGTGCGGGTGGAGACCGCGCCGGGGGACGCGTACGTGGTCACCTGGCTGGTCTCCGAGGGGGAGATCGTCACGCCGGGCAGTCACCTGGCCGACCTGGAACGGCTGGACACCGCGGGCGACGCGCTGCAGGCCGTCGTCTACGCCCCGGCCGTCGCCGCGCCGCTGGTGCAGCCCGGGGTGTCCGTCGAGGTGGCCGCCGCGGCGGCGCCCCGCAACGTGTTCGGCACCCTCGCCGGTCAGGTGACCGAGGTGGGCGCCTTTCCGGAGACCGAGGCGTCGCTGCGGGCCTTCCTCGGCGCGGGCCAGGACGTCCGGCGGCTGCTCGCGCACGGCAGCGTGGTCCGGGTGACGGTGGCGCTGGTGCCCGACCCGGCCGCGCCGGGCGGGCTGCGCTGGAGCAAGTCCCCACCGCCGTTCCAGCTCAACTCCGCCAGCGAGGTGACCGCCTGGTTCACGGTGGACCGGGAACACCCGATCGACTGGTTGCTGCGGCGATGAGCGCGCCCACGGCCGCCCCGGCGGCGCAGACCCCCAGGATCCGGCGGCGCCGGGTCCGCACCCCCACCCTGATCCAGATGGAGGCGGTGGAGTGCGGCGCGGCCGCGCTCGGCATCGTCCTCGGCCACCACGGCCGGCACGTGCCGCTTGAGGAGCTGCGCCGGGTGTGCGGCGTCAGCCGGGACGGCTCGACCGCGGCCACCGTGCTCAAGGGCGCCCGCCGGTACGGGATGGAGGCCAAGGGCTTCCAGATGGACCTGGCCGGCCTGGCCGGCGTGCCGCTGCCGGCGGTGCTGTTCTGGCGCTTCGAGCACTTCGTGGTGCTGGAGGGTCTCGGACGGAAGGTCTTCATCAACGATCCGGCCACCGGCCCGCGGGCGGTGAGCTGGGAGGAGTTCGACGGCGCGTTCACCGGCATCGTGCTCACCATGCGGCCCGGCCCGCAGTTCCGTCCCGGCGGCGCCCGCTACCGGCTGGTCCGGGCGCTGGCCGAGCGGTGGCGTGGCCCGGGCTCGGCGATCGCGCAGGTGTTGCTGCTGGGCCTGCTGATCGCCGTGGTCGGTCTGACCATTCCGGTGCTGGCCCGGGTCTTCGTCGACCGGGTGCTGTTGCAGGAGGACCGGGCCGCGTTCGCCGGCCTGGTCGCGGCGGTGGCGGTGGCCACCGTGCTGACCTTCCTGGCCAGCCTGCTCCAGCAGCGGCTGACCGTACGGGCGGAGACGACCCTCGCGCTGGCCAGCGCCGCCCGCTTCTTCCGACATCTGCTGCGGCTGCCGCCGGCCTTCTTCGACCAGCGCCAGGCCGCCGACCTGGGCCAGCGGGTCCGCAGCAACGACCTGGTCGCGGAGGTGCTCACCCGCCGGGCGGCGACCACCGTGGTGGACACCGCGCTGGTGCTGGCGTACGGCGCGCTGCTGTGCCAGTACGACCTGGTGCTGGGGGTGTGCGCGGTGGTTCTGGCCGGGCTGAACGTCAGCGTGCTGCGCTACGTGGCGTCGACCCGGTCGACGGCCGTCGCCGGCCTCCAGGCGGATCGCAGCAAGCTGGTGACCACCGTCTACACCACCGTCCAGATGATCGAGACGGTGAAGGCCGGCGGTGAGGAGGAACGCGCCGTGGCCCGGTTCGCGGCGCGCAACGCCACCGTCGCGAGCCGCCAGCAGCGGCTGGGGGTGCCGACCGCGGTGCTGTCCGTCCTGCCCGCGTTCCTCGCCGCCGGCACCACCGCGGTCCTGCTCGGCCTGGGCAGCCAGCGGGTGATCGCCGAGGCGATGAGCGTCGGCGTGCTGGTGGGCATGCAGGGCCTGGCCGCCGCGATGAACCGGCCGCTGGGCAACCTGACCGCGCTGGGCTCGCGGCTGCAGGACATGAGCGCCGACCTCAACCGGCTCCGGGACGTGGAGCGGTACCCGCTGCCGGCCGGCGACGGGTCGCCCGCCCGGCCGCCCGCGCCGCTGGAGGGCCACCTGCGCATCGAGGAGGTCACCTTCGGCTACCACCCGCTGGGCCGGCCGTTGCTGGAGAACTTCAGCCTCGACCTGCCGCCCGGTGCGCGGGTCGCCCTGGTCGGCCGCTCGGGCAGCGGCAAGTCGACGGTGGGCCGGCTGGTCGCCGGGCTGTACCGGCCGTGGACCGGCCGGATCACCGTCGACGGCGTGGCCCGCGCGGAGGCCGACGACGGTCTCTGGGCGGCCACGGTGGCCATGGTCGACCAGGACCAACGGCTGTTCGAGGGGACGGTCCGGGACAACGTCACCATGTGGGACCTCACCGTCGCCGACGACGACGTGGTGTCCGCGCTGACCGACGCCTGCCTGCACGGCGAGGTCGCGGCCCGCCCGGGTGGCCTGGCCAGCGCGGTACGGGAGAACGGCCGCAACTTCTCCGGCGGGCAGCGGCAGCGGCTGGAGATCGCCCGGGCGCTGGTGCGCAACCCGCGGGTGCTGGTGCTGGACGAGGCGACCAGCGCCCTGGACGCCGAGACCGAACGGCAGATCGACCTGCACCTGCGGCGGCGTGGGGCGACCTGCCTGATCGTGGCCCACCGCCTGTCCACGGTCCGCGACTGCGACCTGATCGTCGTGCTCGACGGCGGCCGGGAGGTGGAGCGCGGCACCCACGAGCAGTTGGTCGCCCGGGACGGCGCGTACGCGCGGCTGGTCCGGGACCACTGACCACGACCCGAGGAGAGGCTATGCGTGACCCGGTGGAGGACACTCCGTCCGGCGGCCTGACCGGCTTCTGCGGCGATCCGGTCCGCCAGGCCTGTCGGCTGGACGGACCGGTGGCCGGCTGGCTGGTGACCGGCGGCGAGGCTGACCTGTTCGCGGTGCGCCGGGCCGGCGTGCGCCCGTCGCGCCGGTATCACGTGGCCAGACTCCCGGCCGGGGGCCTGGTGCCGACGTCCACCGCGATCGGCGCCTGGCAGCTGATCCTCGTGCCGCTGCCCGGCACGGAGCTGCGCGGGCTCGCCCGGGACCAACTGGCCCTGCTGGAGCGGCACGTCCGCCTCGGCCGGGAGCCCGGCACGTCGGGGCGGGCCGGGGCCGCGGCGCGGGAACTGATCGCGGCCGTGGACGCGGTGCTGGTCGGCGTGGCCGACGCGCTGCGGCGCGGGCAGGCGCCCCGGGGCGCGTCCACCCTGCGCGGGCGGGAGATCGTCTCGCTGGCCGAGGGGAGCGCGCTGACCTCCACCGGCGGCGCCTGGTGGTTGCGCAGCGCGGGCGGCCAGTTGCGCCGCAACGACGGGGGCCCGGCGGAGATGTCGGGTGAGCGGGAGTTGCTGCTCGTGGTGGGCCGGGACTGGGTGGTGGCCGAGTCGGCCTGCGTGGTGGAGAGCCACAGCAGCGGGGACCTGCTTGCCACCGGTCAGCTCCGGTCGGCGGTCGATCAGCACGTGGCCCGGCTGCTGCGGATGGTGGAGTCCCGGATCGAGGAGGCGGACGGGGCGCTGCTGGACGCGGTGCGCCGGCGCCGGCAGATCGACGCGGCGATGCTCGCGGCGGCGGCCCGCCGGTCGATCGGCGTGCTCGGCGTGGGCGAGACGGTCACCGTCCCGGACCCTGAGCCCGGCTTCGACCGGTACGGGCGCGCGGCGGCGGTGGTCCGGGTGGTCACCGAGGGCACCGGGAGCCCGGTCAACGAACCCCCGGACCGCTCCCGGACGCCGCTGGACGACCGGGCCGCCGTGCACGCGGTGGCCCGGTCGTCCAGCCTGTACCTGCGGGAGGTGACCCTGCCGCAGCGGTGGTGGCGCCGGGACCTGGGGCCGCTGGTGGGGTGGCGGACGGGGGCCGACCCGGCGCACGCCGTCGCGGTGCCGCTGGTGTTCCGCCGGGGTCGCTACCACCACGTCGATCCGGACACCCGGGCGCTCGGCGCGGTGGACGCGGCGTCGGCCGCGGCGTACGCCGCCGAGGCGACCCAGGTGCAGGCGCCGCTGCCGCCGGCGGCCCGGATGCGGCACCTGCTGCGGGCCGGACTGGTCGGCGCGGCCCGGGACGTGCGGGGCCTGGTCCTCGCCGGCGCCTGCGTGGCGCTGCTGGGTCTCGGCGTGCCCCTGGCCACCGGCGCCGTGCTCGGCCGGCTGGCCCGGCAGGGCGAGGTCGACGGGCTGTTCGGCTTCCTGGCGCTGATGCTCGCCGCCGCGGTGGTGGCCGGGCTGGTCGGCGTGGTGCAGAACCTGCGGCTGCTGCGGCTGGACGGCCGGTTGCAGTCCGGCGCCCAGTTGGCGATCTGGGACCGGCTGATGCGGCTGCCGGCCCGGTTCTTCACCGGCCGCAGCAGCGGGGAGATCGCCAACTCGATGCTGGGTATCTCGTTCGTCGGCGAGGCGTTGAGCGCGCTGCTGCCGCAGATCGTCTCGGCGGGGGCGACCGTCGTGGTGACGCTCGGGATGCTGCTCGTGGTCGAGCCGGTGCTCGGCTGGTGGGCAGCCGGGATCGTCGCCGGCACCGCGCTCGGGTTCGCGGGTTTCGCCGTGCTGATCGCCGGTCAGCAGCGGGTCGCGCTGCGCGCCGAGCACCGGGCCGCGGCGTTGACGAACCAACTGCTCGGCGGCGTCGTCAAGATCAAGCTGGCGGCCGCCGAGGCGCGCGCGCACGCCCGCTGGTCCGAGGTGGCCGCCGCCGCCCGGGCGGCGCTGCAACGGGTCCGGCAGAGCCAGGCGGGCCTGGTCGCCTTCGCCACCGTGCTGCCGGTCGCCGGCCAACTGGTCCTGTTCGCCGTGTTGATGGGGCCGCTGGCCGGGCAGGTCGCGCCGGCCGACTTCTTCGTCCTCAACGTCGGCTTCGCGATGCTGCTCGGTGCGCTGCTGGTGCTGGTCTCGGCCGGCGTCGAGGTGATCGCGGCGGTGCCGCGGCTGGGCAGCCTGCGGGAGATCCTGCACGCCGATCCCGAGGCCCGGCCGGACCGGATCGACCCCGGCGAGCTGAGCGGCGAGATCGCGCTGCACCGGCTCACCTTCGCCTACCAGCCCGACGAGCCGCCGGTGCTCGTCGACATCGACCTGCGGGTACGCCCCGGTGAGTTCGTCGCGATCGTCGGTCCGAGCGGCTGCGGCAAGTCGACCCTGCTCCGGTTGCTGCTCGGCTTCGAACGCCAGCAGCAGGGCGCGGTGCTCTACGACGGTCAGGACCTCTCCGAGCTGGACGTGCACGCGGTGCGCCGGCAGTGCGGCGTGGTGCTGCAGGACGGCCAGCTGTTCGCCGGATCCGTGCGGGACAACATCTGCGGCGCCGGCAGCTTCCCGCTGGACCAGGTCTGGGAGGCGGCGCGGATGGCCGGTCTCGCCGACGACCTGGAGGCGTTGCCGATGGGGATGAGCACGATGGTGCCGTTCGGCGGGGGCACGCTCTCCGTGGGCCAGCGCCAGCGGGTGCTGATCGCCCGGGCGCTGGCGCCCCGGCCCCGGATCATCTTCTTCGACGAGGCGACGAGCGCCCTGGACAACCGGACCCAGGAGGTGGTCACCCGCAGCACCGCCGCGCTCGCCGCCACCCGCGTGATCATCGCGCACCGGCTGTCCACGGTCCGGGCGGCGGACACCATCGTGGTCCTCGACGGTGGGCGCATCGTGCAACGGGGGAGCTACGACGAGCTGATGGCGCAGCCCGACGGGCTGTTCCACCGGCTGGCGCGGCGGCAGCTGCTGGCGGACCCGGACCGGCCCGACGCCGAACGGCAGCCGGACGGCCAGCCGGCGACGGGCTGAGGCGCCGGTCAGCCGTTGTCGATGAGCGTGCTGTCCTCCAGGCACACGCCCGCGTCGAGGTGGTTCTCCAGCAGCTCGGCGACGTGCGCCTCGGCCTGGTTCTCCACCGCGAGCCGGAACGCCTCGGTGAGGATGCCCACCACGCCCTGGGTGAGCAGCAGTGTCTCCCGGTCCAGGTCGGACCAGGACGCCCGGGAGCCGCCGCGTACCGGCTCCGGCGACAGGGCCAGCATCCGCGCGGTGACGGCGGCGACCAGCTCGTCGGCGATCGGCCGGAGGCTGTCCAGCACCTCGCTGAGGGTCTGCAACGCCGGCACCGTGCCCATCCGCAGCCGGTGCAGCTCCAGCGCGGCGCGCAGCGGGCGGGGCCGGACCGTGCGGACGGTGCCGTCGGCGGCCCGTCCGATCACGCCGTGCCGGGTCAGCGCATGGGCCAGCGCGGGCCGGTCGGCGGCCAGCCGTTGCAGCATCGCGGTCAACCCGTCGGGCGCCTCGTCACCGGCCCGGACCCCGAGCATCGCCTCGATGGAGACCAGGTTGAAGCCCTGCCGTTGCAGGGCCAGGATCGCGTCCAACCGGCGGACGTGGGAGTCGTCGTAGAGCGCGACCCGGCCGCGCCGCACCGGCGGGGCGAGCAGCCGCCGGGCCTGGTGGGCGCGGATGTTGCGCGGCGACATGCCCACCTTGCGGGCGAGTTCCTCCACGGTGTAGCCGGCGGGACCGCCGGCCGGCGCCGCCGCGGTCGTCATCTGGTCGATGGTCACGGTGGCCTCCGGGAGCGCTCGGCGACGAACACGGCATCCCGTCCACCGCTTCCGGGTGGACGCCCCGTTGATCGCAGCGTATTGGCGGGCACCGGGCGGGTGACAGGCGGGGAATTACTACTTGTCCACCGCGACGCCGGTCATTAGAATCCTCGATCCGTCGAAGACGATGATTGCCAATTACCCCGCTTTCCCCGTGGCCCGACCGTTTCCCGGCCACATTCGATGAAATTCCCGTTCGCCGGCCGGGCCGCGTCCCCGGGTGGCCGACGATGAACCGGAACCGGGCGGCCGGAACCGACCGTGCCGCCCGCCGACGTCATCGCCCGATCGCGGGCGGTCGCATGCGGAAGGGAGCAGGGGTGATGACACCTGTCGATCGAGCGGTCTTCGTGGCCGCGTACAGCCGGCTGGTCGCCGACGTCTGGGCCGACCCGGCCAGGGAGCAGGCGCTCGACCGGGACCCGCGCGGTTTCCTCGCCGGCTACGGGCTCGCCCTGCCCGAGGAGGTGCAGGTCCGGGTGGTCCGGGACGCCGCGGACGTCGATCCTGACCTGGAGGTGCAGGTCGAGTCCTGGCAGTCGGCGACGACGACCGGGACCTTCCTGCTCTACGTGCCGTCGCTGCAGCCGGTGGCCGAGGCGGAACTGGCCGAGGACGAGTTGGACAGCGTGGTCGCCGGTCTGGACTCCAGCTGTGCCTGCTGCTGCCCGTGCTGCTGCACCTGACATCGATGTCTGCCGCCGGTCGGCCCGCGCGGCACATTCTGATGGCAGCCGGCAGAAATCCTTGATTGTCGAATCCCGAGCTTTCTAGCGTTCTCGCCACAGCAATTCACCCCGCCAGTTCCGCGGCGATCCCCGAGGGAAGGACCACACGATGAGCAATGACGAGCAGGAATACGGCGCGAGGTTCGTGACCAAGTACTCGGAACTGGTCACCGCGGTGTGGCGCAGCGACGAGGAGTTGGGGCGACTCCTCGCCGACCCGACCGGCTACGCGACGGCCGCCGGCCTGCCGGTGGCGCCCGGCGCGGTGGTCGAGGTCGACCGGGCCCAGCCGGCCACCCTCTACACCAAGGAGCAGATCGTCGCCGACTGGTCCGGCACGCCCGGGCGGCACGTGCTGCACGTGCCCGAGGTGCCGCTGGTCGACCTCAACGAGCTCACCGAGGCGGAGCTGGAGAGCGTCGCCGGCGGTGTGGCGGCGGTGGCGGACAACAACGTCAACGTCATCGCCGTCCTCATCGTCTGAGTTTCCCCCACCCCCCGCCGGGAGCCTCGATGACTGACCCGACCGAGACCATCGCGTTCCGCTCCGGGACCTACCGGACGGCCACCGTGGAGCAGACCTGGGAACGGGTCGGTGGCCTGCTCGACCGGTTCCGGATCACCCGGGTCGCCGACATCACCCGGCTCGACGAGATCGGCCTGCCGGTGCACGTCGCCTACCGGCCCGTCGGGGCCACCATGGCGGTGAGCGTCGGCACCGGCGCCACGGCGACGCAGTCCCGGGTCAGCGCGGTCATGGAGAGCATCGAGTCCTGGCATGCCGAGAACCTCCGGCCGGGGACCGTCGTCCGGTCCCCGGCCGAGGCGCTCGACCTGCCGTACGACGTGCGGTGGCTGCACCTGGCGGAGCGGTCACCGTTGACCCCCGCCGTCCAGCTCGACTGGGTGGCCGGCCGTGGTCTGGTGACCGGCGCCGAGTGCCTGGTGCCCCGCGCCACCATCGAGCTCGACTTCACCGTCCGGCGGGGCTGGGACCGCGCCCTGTTCACGCCGAGCAGCAACGGGCTGGCCACCGGGAACACCTTCGCCGAGGCGAGCCTGCACGCCCTGCTGGAGGTCGTCGAGCGGGACTGCATCGCGCCGTACTGCACGTCGGCGCTGGCCGAGCGGACCTACACCGACCCGGGCACCGCCACCAACCCGATGACCCGCACGGTGCACGAGGCGCTGGTCCGCGCCGGCTGCTGGGTGGAGGTCTGCGACATCACCAACGCCGTCGGCGTGCCGTGCTACGCCGCCTCGATCTGGTCGCCGGACCTGCCGGTCACCTTCGGGGGCTTCGGCTGCCACGTGGACCCGGAGATCGCCGTCGGCCGGGCCATGTCGGAGGCCGCCCAGTCGCGGCTGGTGATGGTCTCCGGAGCCCGGGACGACATCGACGCGACCGCGTACCACGACGTCGGCGCGCCGCCGGTGCCGCCACCCACCGTCGACCGGCCGCTGGCGCCGGTCCGCCGGGACGCCCCACCCGAGGGGGACGTGGCCCAGGTGCTGCGCGAGCTGGCGGCGCGGGTGCAGCGGATCACCGGTGTCGAACCGTTCAGCGTCGACCTGACCCACGACGACATCGGCATCGCGGTGAGCAAGGTGTTCGCCCCCGGCCTGCGGATGTTCGACGAGCGGGCCCTGAGTACCCGACCGGGAGTGCCCCGTGACTGACGTCGTCTTCATCGGTCCGAGCCTGCCGGCCGGCGAGGTCGTCCGGCTGCTGCCCGACGCGCTGGTGCTGCCGCCCGTCGCGCACGGCGACCTGCTCCGCCTCGACGTCGGCCCCGGCGACCGGGTCCTCATCGTCGACGGGTTCTTCCTGCAGCACCCGCCGGTCCGCCACCGGGAGATCCTCGACCTGCTCGACCGCGGGGTGACCGTGGCCGGCGCCGCCAGCATGGGCGCGCTGCGCGCCGCCGAACTGTGGCCGTTCGGGATGCGCGGCGTGGGCGAGGTGTTCCAGCTCTACCGCGACGGCGTCGTCACCGGCGACGACGAGGTGGCGGTGGTGCACGGGCCCGCCGAGGAGGGCCACCGCACGCTGAGCGAGCCGCTGGTGAACGTGCGGGTGGCGCTGCGCCGCGCCGTCGCCGCCGGCGTGCTCGACGACGCCGAGGCCACGCTGCTGCTGGAGATCGGCCGGGACCTGCCGTTCCGGCAGCGGTCGTACCGCGCGCTGGAGCGGACCGCGCCACCCGGGGCGACGGACGCGGTGCACCGGTTCCTCGCCTGGCACCGGCGCGACCCGTGGGACGCCAAGAGCGCCGACGCCCGACTGCTGCTGACCATGGCGGCGGCCGGCGCGCCCGAGCTGCGCCCCCGGTACGCCGGCGACCAGCCGATCGACAACCTGCACACCCGCTTCCTCGACAGCTGGCGGGCCCGGTTCGCCGGCACGCCGGCCGGCGGGCACTGGGTCAGCGACCGGGACCTGGCCGCGGTGCTGATGCTGCTGCACCCGGAGGCGCCGGCGTGGCACCGGCGCGGGGTCCTGGCCGGGCTGGCCGAGGTCGACCTCGCCGATCCCGCGGTCGAGGACCGCGCCGTCGAGGCCGCCCACCGGCGGGGACTCACCGGCCCGCCGCCGGACGGGTGGGACTGGCTGACCGCGGCGGAGCGCGGACTCGACGACCGCGAGGCGGTCCTGCGGGTGCTGGTGCGGGCCTTCGGGACCACGCCGTACCGCAGCCTGGCGCTGTGGATGGTCGCGGCGCCGCTGCGTACCCCCGCGCTGCGCGACGCCGCGCGGCAGGTCGCGGCGACCGCGGCGGCGCTGAACGAGACGCTCGTCCCGCGTACCACGGGGCACCGCCGTCCGGGTGGCCGGCTGCACTTCCGCACCGAGGTCGTCGACGCGTGCTTCGCGCGGCTGTGGGGCTGCGCCGCCGACGGGCTGGAAGCGGCGGCGTGGGACCGGGGCTTCGTCGACCTGGCGGCGTTCCGGTACGCCGCGGAACCCCTGGTGGCATACGTCAAGGCGGTCGGGGCCCTGCGGTTGCCGGCGGTGGCCGGGGACCGGATGCGCGAGAACACCCCGGCCGGTGCACCGGCCCGGGTCGGCTGAGGAGGGGTCGATGAGCGGCACGGTGAAGGCAGCACTGATCTACCCCCCGTTGACCGATCCCACCTCGGGCTACCACTCCCTGAACTACCTCGACTCGTACGCCCGGGCCCAGGGGCACCGGCCCGCGGAGATCATCGACGCGAACATCGAGGCGTTCCACCACTCGCACACCCCGGCGGCGTACCAGTGGCTGCGGCGGGAGCTGTCCCGGGTCTCGACCGACGACCTGCGCGGCCCGGACGCGCTGATGGCCCGGGCGAACCGGCTCGGCCTGCCCGACCCGGACCCGGAGCGGCTGCGCCGCTCGATCGGGGTGCTGCGGGATCCGACCCTCTTCTACGACTACCGGCACTACCAGGACGCCGTCGAGGGCGTCATCTCCTGGATGGACGCGCTCGGCGCGGTCGGCTTCCCCGGGCAGTTCCGGGCCGGCTTCCGGCTGCACCCACCGCCGATGGTCTCGATCGGCTCGGTGGCCGCGCTGACCGACGAGGCGGTGCTCGGCCGGCTCAACCGGCCCTTCCAGCCGTACTACGAGGACGTGTTGATCCCGCGGCTGGCGGCCGGCGGGCACCAGGTGATCGGCATCAGCGCGACCTACCAGTGGCAGTTGCCGTTCGCGCTCTGGATCGCCCGGCTCGTCCGCCGGGCCTGCCCGGACGTCTTCCTCGTCGCCGGTGGCACAGAGATCTCCGACGTCTGGAAGTGCGCCAGCAAACCCGAGTACGTCTTCCAGGTGCTGGCCGACTTCGACGCGATCGTGGTCGGCGAGGGGGAGAGCGCGTACACGGAGATCCTGGACGCGGTGGCGGCCGGGACCCTGCCGGCCGGGCACCCGAACGTCCGCCTGCATCCCCGGTACGGCCGCCAGCGGCAGTTGCCCCTGCGCTACGAGCGGCTGGGGGAGCTGCCCGTGCCGGACTTCTCCGGCCTGCCCTGGGACCTGTACCTGAGCCCGGAGCGGTTCGTCTACTACTCGCCGACCCGGGGCTGCTACTGGAACAAGTGCACGTTCTGCGACTACGGCCTGAACACCGACGGTCCCACCAGCCCGTGGCGGCAGGACACGGTGGACCGGATGGTCGCGGACGTCACCCAACTGTCCGCGTTCGCCAAGTTCATCTACTTCTCGGTGGACGTGCTCGCGCCCGCGACCATCCTGCGCTTCGCCGAGCAGGTCGTCGACCGGGGGCTGGACTTCCGGTGGGGCGCGGAGATCCGGCTGGAGAAGTACTGGTCGGACGAGCGCTGCGAGCTGTTGCGGCGCAGCGGCTGCGTGGCCGTCTCGGTCGGCTTCGAGTCCGGCAACCAGCGCATCCTCGACCTGATCGACAAGGGCACCAAGCCGGAGCAGGTGCGTCGCACCATGACCGCGATGACCAAGGCCAACATCGGGGTGCAGATGATGGGCTTCACCGGTTTCCCCACCGAGACCCGGGAGGAGGCGCTGGACAGCATCACCTTCCTGCGTGACAACCCCGACCTGTGGACGCTCGGCGGGCTCGGCGATTTCATGCTCACCCCGGGTGCCATCGTCGCCAAGGACCCGCAGCGCTTCGGGATCACCAACGTGCGACCGGTGGAGGGCTCGGACATCGTCCGGATGCTGCGGTACGACGAGCCGGTCACCGAGGCGGCGCAGGACGAGGTCGCCCGGGCCAAGGCCGACCTGAACCCGGGGCACTTCCACCGTCCGTGGCTGGGCAGCACCGACACCCCGCACACGTTCTTCTACCACGACCGCTACGGCACGGCGGTGCGCGGCGTGCTCGCCGCCGACCGGGTCCGGCTCGACGCCGACGACCGGACCGAGTTCCTCGCCAACGGCCGCTTCGTGGACGACGGCGACGAGCAGCTCCGGGAGGCGTACCGGCGGGTCCAGTCGGACGACCCGGACGGCGCCGGCGAGCTGCCGGCCGGCCGGCACCTGTTCCGGCGGGCCGACGGCCAGGTGTTCGCGCTCAACCGCAGCAGCCGGCTGTTCCTGGACCTGTTCGCCGAGCCGCTCACCCTCGCCGACGCGCAGCGCCGGCTCTGGGTCGTCGAGCCGACGGTGGCCGAGCGGGTCTGGCGTACCTTCATCGGGCAGCGGCTGATCCGCCGGCACCAGATCCCGGACCGGGCCGCGTCGGCGACCTGAGCCGCCGCGCCGGGCGGGGCCGACCTCGGCTCCGCCCTGCCCGGCCGCCGCGCGCCGGGTGACCGGGGCCGCCCTTTGATCGCCGCCGCTACCGTCGCCGTATGTCGCGGCCATGGAACATCCGTCGGCCCTACCCGAGAATCCCGCTCGCCCTCCTGCTGCCGTGCGCGCTCCTGGTGGTTCTCGGGATCTGGTCCGACCCGCGGCCGCCACGGCCACCGGCCGGCGTGCTCGTGCCGGCGGAGGTGCTCGACGGACCGGGCCTCGCCGGCGCGGTGCTGGTGCGGGTGGATCAGCCCGGGGACCTGCCGGTCCTGTGCGGGATCGAGCGGACCGTCTTTCCCGGCGGGCGCGTGCCGGCCGTGGGTTCCCGGATCACGGTCGACCGCACACCAACCGGCTGCGCGCTGCCGCCGGTGACCGAAGGTCAGGTCCCCGGCTGGGGGCTGAGCGTGGCCGGGCTGGTCGGGACGGCCCTGATGATCTTCTGGCTCTGGGCCGGCTCGGCGCGCGCCGCCCGGCGCCGACGCCGGCGGAGGGAGGCGCGGGCCGCAGTGGCGGCGCGGCTCAGCGCACCTGGGACAGGAACCGGCGCAGCCGCGGATGCTGCGGCGCCTCGAACACGGCGGCCGGCTCGCCGGCTTCGAGGACCACGCCGCGGTCCATGAACGCCACCGTGTCGGCGACCTCGCGGGCGAAACCCATCTCGTGGGTGACCACCACCATGGTCATCCCGGCGGCGGCGAGGTCGGCCATCACCGCGAGCACGCCCTTGACCAGCTCCGGGTCGAGCGCGGAGGTGGCCTCGTCGAAGAGCATCACCTGCGGGCGCAGGGCCAGCGCCCGGGCGATCGCCACCCGCTGCTGCTGCCCGCCGGAGAGCTGCGCCGGCCGGGCGTCGGCCTTGTGCGCGAGCCCGACCAGGTCCAGTTGGGCCCGGGCGAGCCGCACGGCCTCCTCCTCGGGCAGCTTCTTCAGCTTGCGCAGCGCCAGGGTGATGTTGCGCAGCACGCTCAGGTGCGGGAAGAGGTTGAACTGCTGGAAGACCATGCCGACGCGCTGGCGCAGCGCGTCCGGGTCGTCGTGCAGCACGCTGCGTCCGTCCAGCAGCACGTCGCCCCGGTCCGGCTCGATGAGCCGGTTGATGGTGCGCAGCAGGGTCGACTTGCCGGAGCCGGACGGCCCGATCACGCAGGCGGTGCTGCCCCGGGCGACGTCCAGGTCGGCGCCGCGCAGCACCTGGTGCGACCCGAAGGCCAGGTGCACGTCCCGGACGGCGAGACCGACCGAGCCGGCGGGGGCGGTCGTGGTGGTGGTGCTCATCGCGGGTCCTTCCCGGTGCTGGCCGGCGCGGGGTCGACGTCGAGGTCCGGGTCGGGCAGGGCGACCGCCCGGCCCTGGCGCAGCCGCCGGTCGAGCCAGTTCACGGCGTGGGTGAGCGGCACGGTCAGCGCCAGATAGAACAGCCCGGCCAGCAGCAGCGCCGACTCGTTGCCGGTGGTGGCGGCGTAGTCCTGACCGATCCGGAACAGCTCCCGCTGGCTGGCCACCAGGCCGAGGAAGTAGACCAGACTGGAGTCCTTGATCAGGGCGATGAGCTGGTTCACCCAGGCCGGCAGCACCCGGCGTACGCCCTGCGGGATGATCACCAGCCGCATCGCCTCGCCCCAGGAGAAGCCGAGCGCCCGGGCCCCCTCGAGCTGGGCGGCCTCGACGCTCTGGATGCCGGAGCGGAAGATCTCCCCGAGGTAGGCGGCGGCGATCAGCGACAGCGCCAGCACGCCGAGCGGATAGGGGTTGGGACCCCACACCCGCATGCCCAGCGGCGCCAGGCCGACGCCGATGAGCAGGATGGTCGCCGCCGCGGGCAGGCCGCGGAACACGTCGGTGTAGACCCGGGCCGGCCACCGCAACCAGCGGGTACGCGAGATTCCGGCGACCGCCAGCAGCATGCCCAGCACCGAGCCGAGCAGGGCGGCGGAGACCGCCAGGAGCAGCGTGTTCGGCAGCCCGACGGTGACCATCTCGGGCAGCGCCTCGCGCATCGAGGCCCAGTCGAAGAAGGTCTCCCAGAGGGTGCTCAGTGGATCCATGTCTGCCTCCGCCCCGCTCGTGCCACGTCGGTCCGGTCAGGAGGCCGCCGACGGCGACGGCACCGCGACCGTGCCGCTGCCCGGCGTGAAGTCGGCCGGGATGGGCCGGCCCGGGTAGTACTGCGCCTCGAGCTTGCTCCAGGTGCCGTCGGCGATCACCTCGTCCAGGCCCTTGTTCAGCGCCTCGCGCAGCGTGTCGTTGCCCTTGGCGACGGCGTACGCGGTCGGCGCGGGGCTGAGCTGCTTGGCGGCCACCTTGATCTTGCCGTTGCTGTCCGCGGCGGACGTGTCGCCGATCTCGGCCGGGGCGATCCAGGCGTCGGCGGTGCCGGCCTTGAGCTGGTTGACCGCGCCGTTGTAGTCGGGCACCCGCACCGGGTTCAGGTTCTGCCTGGTGGCGTAGTCGTCCTGCACGGTGCCCTGCACGACCACCACCCGCTTGCCGGCGAGCTGGTCGAAGCCGGTGATCGTCGAGCCGGCCGGCACGTCCAGTCCGAAGTAGCCGAAGTCGTAGCCGTTGCCGAAGTCGACGGTCTTCTTCCGCGCCTCGGTGATCGTGATGGACGAGCTGCCCACGTCGAACTTGTGGTTGTTGACCTGCGCCAGCAGCGCCGAGAAGTCGGTGCCGACGAACTCCACCTTCAGCCCGGCCCGGGCGGCGACGGCGGTGAGCAGGTCGTTGTCGAAGCCGGTGAACTTCCCGTCCTTCAGGTACACGTTCGGCGGGGCGTCGGTGAGCGTGCCGGCCCGCAGGACGCCGGGCTGGAGCAGCCCGTACGGGTTGGCGGCCTCGCTGGTCGAGCCGTCGTCACCGCAGGCGGTCAGTCCGGTGGCGGCGAGCACGGCGGCGGCGCCGAGCACGGCGACGCGGGTCAGGGCGGTACGGATACGCACGTGTCTTCTCCAATGTGGACGGCGACGCGGCGCGCGCGTCGCCGACGGCACCGCCGGACAGGGCGGGGCCGCGAGGTGGATCGAGGAAAACGGGGGAGGTGGCGCTCAGCGCGCGCCGGCGCCGCGACAGCCGTCGCTGCACACCCGCATCAGGTCGACGTGCCGGCGCTTGACCAGCGCGAAACCGGCCGGGTGGGCGACGCCGTCGGCGGGTGGGGTGCGGAGTCGAGCAGACATGGGTCTCCCTGGTCGTTGCTGACCTGGGTGCCAGGCCACGCTTGCACCGGCGGCTGCCGGTGCCTGGTCCTCACCCGGGGCACCCCACCGCGGAGGAGGGTTGCCGGCCAGCGAGCCGGGGCTTGACGCTGGCGCTCATGACCTGCGCAGAAGGCTAGCAGCAGCCCCGCCGGTGTCGTCCAGCGGTTATGACCACCCTCACGCGCCGCGCCTTACCGGCGGGCCGGCATGATCGGCGCGTCCCGGCCGGTGCCGTGCCGCGACGGCGCCTTCTGCTCGTGGTAGTCCTGCTCGACGTTGACCGTCCAGACGTCGTGGCCGGCGCCGTGGGCGATGTTCTCCGCGGTCAGCATGGCGGTGAGCATCGAGTGGTCGGCGTTGTTGTAGCGGTGCATGCCGTTGCGCCCGACCGGGTGCACGTTCTCGGCCTCCCGGGCCAGCCAGCCCCGGATCACGTCGACGTTGTGCTGGTAGTGCTCGTCGTAGACCGGGTACGCCTTGGGCATCCGGACCACGTAGCCGGTCTCCACGCAGCCGGGGCGGACCAGGCCGAGCCGCTCCAGTTCGGCGGTGGCGAGGGCGATCAGGTCGGCGTCCGGGGTCCGCCACATCTCGTCGTCCTCGAAGACGAAGTACTCCAGCCCCAGGCAGGTCCGCCCGTCCTTGACCAGGTACGGCGACCAGGAGCCGAAGTTCTGGATCCGCCCCACCTTCGCGGCCGGGTCGTGCACGTAGATCCAGTTGTCCGGGAAGGAGAACTCGGCGGGCACCACCAGCGCGACGGTGAGGAAGTCCCGGTAGCGCAGGTCGTCCGCGGCGGCGCGGACCTCGGGCGGCGCCGCCGGCCGCATGGCGTGCACCAGCGCCGAGATCGGCATCGAGGAGATCACGTGGTCGGCGGGCTCGGTCCGCTCGCCGTCGGCGTCGAGCACCGTCACGGCGGTGGCCCGGCGCGTCGCCGGGTCCCGGTGCACGGCGGCCACCCAGGTGTTCAGCCGTACCGTGCCGCCCCGCTTCTCCACCTCCTCGGTGCAGCGCTCCCACATCATGCCGGGGCCGTGCTTCGGGTACTGGAACTCCTCGATCAGGCTGGTCACGTCCTTGCGGTTGCGCCGGGGCAGCAGCGCGTTGAGCACCGCCGTGGACAGCGACAGGTTCTTGATCCGCTGGGCGGCCCAGTCCGCCTGCAACTGGTCGGCCGGCATCCCCCAGACCTTCTCGGTGTACGTCTTGAAGAAGATCGAGTAGAGCCGCCAGCCGAACCGGGCGGAGACCCAGCCCTCGAAGTGCGACTGGTCCCGCGGCGGGCGCAGCCGGGCCCGCCCGTACGAGCCGACGCAGCGCAGCGCCTCCCGCAGGCCCAGGTTGCGCAGGGCGTTGGTGGCGTTGAGCGGGTAGTCGTAGAGGGCGCCCCGGTAGTAGATCCGGCTCATCCGGGGCCGGAGCAGGAAGTCCTCGTCGGGCAGGATCTCGTGCCAGAAGTCCTCGACCCGGGAGACCTTGGTGAAGAACCGGTGCCCGCCGATGTCGAACCGCCAGCCGTCGCGTACCACCGTGCGGCTGATCCCGCCGACCACTTCGTCGGCCTCGTAGACCCGTACCGTCTCGCCGTGGCGCAGCAGTTCGTAGGCGGCGGTCAGCCCCGCCGGCCCCGCTCCGATGACCACGGTTCCGTTGCCGTCACCCATACCGTCCGTGCCCCCCGTGAGCGTGCCGATGCGGCCCCGCCCTTACCCGTCCTGGCCGCGAACTCACCTCCGGTGCGGCCCGGGATCGGAGGTGAGTCCGGCCGGTCGGGGGGCCGAAGGTGTCAACCGGGCCGGAACGGGGATGCCGGGGACGGTTCGCGGTCCGAGGGTCGGTCGCGGGGCGATCGGTGGGAGCGCGATGGCGGACGAGGTGCGGGCCGGCCCGACCGGCGGCTCCGCGGCGACCGGGCGGTCGGGCGTACCGGCCCGGGGGGTCGGCCGCGGCGTGCGGGCCCGGCTGGCCGGCGCCGGCCGGCGGGTGTCCGGCCTGGCCGACCGGATCCCGACGCCGTGGGGCTTCGTGCTCGCCGTCTTCGTCGGTTCGAAGGTCGTGCTCAGCCTGGTCGGCACGCTGGTGCTGACCGCCTGGGACCTGGCGCCCGGGTCGCTGCCCGCGGACGAGGCGACGATGCGGGCCCAGCAGGACGCGATCTCCGGGCAGCGCTGGTTCTCGCTCTGGTTCGCCTGGGACTCGTTCCTCTACGACCACCTGACCCGGTTGCCGCTGGACCGGCCCTGGACCGACTTCGGGTTCCCGCTGCTCTACCCGTTCCTGGCCCGGCCGCTCGCGCCGCTGCTGGGCGGCCACACCGCCTGGGCGCTGCTGCTGGTCGCCAACGTGGCGCTGCTGTTCCAGCTCTACTACGCGTACCGGCTCGGCGGCCGCCTGCTCGGCGCGGCCGACGGGGACGCCGCCGGCGCGGACGGCCGGCGGTCGGTGCGGTACCTGCTGCTCCTGCCGACCGCGTTCCTGTTCCAGGCGGCGCTGACCGAGTCGCTCTTCGTCTGCCTGGCCCTGGCCGCCTTCTGGTACGCCGAGCAGCGCCGCTGGCTGGTGGCCGGGATCGTCGGCTACTTCCTCGCGATGAGCCGCTCGGTCGGCTTCCTGGTGGTGATCCCGCTGGCCCTGGTGCTGCTGAACCAGCACGGCTGGCGGTTGCGCCCGGCGAGCTGGTGGCGCTACCTGCGGCAGGGCTGGCCGCTGGTGCTGGTCCCGGCCGGCTGGCTGACCTTCATGGCGTTCTGCCGGTGGCAGGGCGGCGACTGGTTCGCCTACCAGCACGCCCAGGAGAAGGGCTGGGGCATCAGGGTGCAGAACCCGCTGCCGGTGGCCTGGGCGGCGCTGGCCGGCGACAACTCGGCGGACGCGCTGCGGGTGTGGATCGCGGTCGCCATGGTGGCGGTGGCCGTCGCCGGGCTGCGCCGGCGCGCCGAGTGGCCGTACCTGGTCTACACCCTCGTCGTGGTGCTCGTGCCGCTGTCGATGGGGCCGCCGGTGTACAAGAGCCTGCTGCGCTACCTGCTCGCCGCCTTCCCGGTGGCGCTGGTGCTGGCCCGCTGGGCGCGCCGGCCCGGCCTGGACCCGTGGCTCACCGCGGGACTGGCGCTGCTGCAGGGCGTGCTCTTCGCCGTCTGGCTCACCTACTGGACCCACTTCATCATCTGACGCCGGCGCGGCTTGCTATGCAACGAGTTGCATAGCAGGATGGCCGGCATGTCGCTGGAGCACGCCATCCTCGTCTCGCTGCTGGAGCAACCCGCCTCCGGCTACGACCTGGCCCGGCGCTTCGACCGCTCGATCGGCCGCTTCTGGACCGCCACCCACCAGCAGATCTACCGGGTGCTCAAGCGGATGGACGGCGACGGCTGGGTCACCGCCGAGGCGGTCGGCCAGGCGGCGCTGCCGGACAAGAAGGTCTGGTCGGTCACCCCGACCGGGCGGTCCGCCCTGGTCGGTTGGCTGCGCGCCCCGGTGCAGCCGGAGGCGGTCCGGCACGAGCTGGCCGTCAAGATCCGCGGCGCGGCCTTCGACGACGACGCCGGCCGCGCCGCGCTGGTCGCCGAGGTCGAGCGCTACCGCGCCGACCACGCGGCGATCCTCGCCGGCTACCTGGCCGGCGAGGCCCGCGACTTTCCCGACCCCGCCGCCCCGGACGCCCGCGGGGCGCTCCAGCACGTCGTGCTGCGCGGCGGCATCGCGTACGAGCGGATGGTGCTGGCCTGGCTCGACGACGTCCTCGACACCCTCCGCGACCTCGACCGCTGCCCAGAAAGGCGACCGGCGTGACCGACCCGCTGCTGTTCCACCCGCACCACTACGACCCCGCCGACCTCGACGAGACCTCCCGGCGGCTGCTGCGCGCCACCATCGACTGGTTCGAGTCCCGGGGCAAGCGCGCCCTGGTGGAGAGCTACAACCACCACGAGTGGTACGCCGACTTCCTCGACTTCGCCGCCAAGGAGCGGCTCTTCGCCACCTTCCTCACCCC
Source organism: Micromonospora sp. NPDC049836 (assembly GCF_044465125.1). Taxonomy (NCBI): domain Bacteria; kingdom Bacillati; phylum Actinomycetota; class Actinomycetes; order Micromonosporales; family Micromonosporaceae; genus Micromonospora; species Micromonospora sp. NPDC049836. The sequence continues at coordinate 160,398 of NZ_JBITLH010000002.1, read as the reverse complement.
GGCCGCCGACGCCGGCGGCGACCCGGACAAGCGCTGGGACACCGCCCGCAACGCCGCGCTCAGCGAGATCCTCGGCTTCTACGGCCTCGGCTACTGGTACACCTGGCAGGTCACCGTGCTCGGCCTCGGGCCGGTCTGGCAGAGCGGCAACACCACCGCCCGGGCCCGCGCCGCCGCGCTGCTCGACGAGGGGCACGTCATGGCGTTCGGCCTCTCCGAGCGGCCGCACGGCGCCGACATCTACGCCACCGACATGCTGCTCACCCCGGACGGCGCGGGCGGCTTCCGGGCCACCGGCGGCAAGTACTACATCGGCAACGGCAACGTCGCCGGGCTGGTCTCCGTCTTCGGCCGCCGCGCCGACGTCGACGGCCCCGAGGGGTACGTCTTCTTCGCCGCCGACAGCCGGCACCCGGCCTACCGGCTGGTCCGCAACGTGGTGAACGCGCAGATGTACGTCAGCGAGTTCCGGCTCGAGGACTACCCGGTGCGCGCCGAGGACGTGCTGCACACCGGGCAGGCCGCCTTCGACGCCGCGCTGAACACCGTCAACGTCGGTAAGTTCAACCTCTGCACCGCCTCCATCGGCATCTGCGAGCACGCCATGTACGAGGCGGTCAGCCACGCCCACAACCGGGTGCTCTACGGCCGACGGGTCACCGACTTCCCGCACGTGCGCCGCGAGTTGACCGACGCGTACGCCCGCCTGGTGGCGATGAAGCTGTTCAGCGACCGCGCGGTCGACTACTTCCGCTCGGCCGGCCCGGACGACCGGCGCTACCTGCTGTTCAACCCGATGACCAAGATGAAGGTCACCACCGAGGGCGAGAAGGTCATCGACCTGCTCTGGGACGTGATCGCGGCGAAGGGCTTCGAGGCCGACACCTACTTCGACAAGGCCGCCCGGGACATCCGCGGCCTGCCGAAGCTGGAGGGGACGGTGCACGTCAACCTGGCCCTGATCCTCAAGTTCCTGCCGAACTACCTGTTCCGGCCGGCCGAGCACCCGCCCGTGCCGACCCGCCGGGATGCGGCCGACGACGAGTTCCTGTTCCGGCAGGGCCCGGCCCGCGGCCTCGGCGCCATCCGCTTCCACGACTGGCGCACGCCGTACGACGCGCACGCCCACCTGCCCAACGTGGCCCGGTTCCGGGAGCAGGCCGACGGGCTGGCCGCGCTGCTCGCCGCGCACGCCCCGGACGAGGCCCAGCAGCGGGACCTGGACTTCCTGCTCACCGTCGGCCAGCTCTTCGCCCTGATCGTCTACGGTCAGCTCATCCTGGAGCAGGCCGGGCTGACCGGCCTCGACGCCGACCTGCTCGACGGGATCTTCGACCTGCTTATCCGGGACTTCTCCGGGTACGCCACCGAGCTGCACGGCAAGGCCGCCACCAGCGACGAGCAGGCCGCCTGGGCGCTCACCCAGGTGCGCCGCCCGGTCCGCGACGCCGAGCGCGCCGCCCGGGTCTGGGCGCGGGTCGTCGCCCTCTCCGGCGGGTACGAGATGAACCCCTGACGGTCGGGAGTGTCGTTCCCGGCTGCCGCTGGCCTGCGGGTGGGTCGGTGACGGCGCGGAGTGCCTTCCTAGCCGCTGCCGACTTGATGACGTGGACGGATCACCCGTTACCTCGGCGGGGTCCGGACCCTGGCTGGGCAGCTCGGTCGCGGCCGGCGGGCGGGGACAGCGGTGCGGCGGCCCGGGTGTCTCACGCGCGACCGCCAGGCGGGGAAAGCCGGTGCGGCGCCGAGGGGGCCGGCACTAGGTTGCGGGGATGTTCTCCCTCGCGCTGACCGATGACGCCGAGCTGCGGCCGCTGCAGCCGTGGCACTCGACCGAGTTCCTCGCCAATCTCGACCGCTGCCGGGAGCACATCGCCCCCTGGGTGGGCGCCTCCTTCGTGGCCACCGATCCCGAGTCGGCCCGCCGGGTGCTGCAGAACTACGCCGACCGGTGGGCCCGGGACGACGGCGGGATCTGGGGCATCTGGCGGGGCGGCACGCTGGTCGGTGGGGTGATGTTCGTGTCGCTGAGCACCGCCACCGGTGTCGCCGAGGCCGGCTGCTGGCTGGAGCCCGCGGCCGAGGGGCAGGGCCTGGTGACCCGGGCCGCCCGCGTGATCATCGACTGGGCGATCCGGGAGCGCGGCATCCACCGGGTGGAGTGGGTCACCAAGGCCGCCAACGCGCGCAGCATCGCCGTCGCTCGACGGCTGGGGATGAGCCGCGACGGCGTGCTACGGGCGGCCGCACCCGGGCCGGGCGGCCGGGCCGACCTGGAGGTCTGGTCGGTGCTGGCCCCGGAGTGGCAGCCGGCGGGCTAGCCGGGCGATCCCGGGCACCGGAGGTTTCCGGCACCGGCCGCGGCGCATGGCGCGCCGCGGCCGGCTGCGCCCGGCGCGGGCTGCGGCGTCCACCCCGCCGGCTGCGGCGTCCACCCCGCCGGCTGTGGCGTCCACCCCGCCGGGTGTCCGCGCCGACGGCCCACGGTGGACACGCGGCGGAGTTTTGTCGTACCCGGACGTGAACATGTGTCCATGGCTGCCCCCGCCCTGGCCGACCGGTCCCCCCAGCCGCGCGCCCTGCCGCTGCGCGAGGTCCGCACCCGGCTCACCCAGCTCGTCGCCCTGGCCGAGCTGACCGACACCGTCACCGTGGTCACCCGCGACGGCGACCCCCGACCCATCGCCGCGATCGTGCCCGCGGCGGCGGCCCGCACGGCGGCCCAGACCCGGGCCGACGCCGAGCGGATCGCCGCGATCAGCGCCGGCTGGTCCCGGCGGCTGGAGGAGCAACGCCGGCAGAGCAGCCGGCGGCACGCCGCCGAGCGGCAGGCCCTCGTCGACGCCCTCGCCGAGGCCTGGGCCGAGCTGGACCGGCGCGCCCCGGCCGGCGACCCGGCGCTGGCCCGGCTCCGCGCCGCCCACGCCGACCTGCTGCGCGACTGACCCGCGCCGCCGGCCACGCCGGCCTTTGGCGCGACTGACCCGCGCCGCCGGCCGGCGACGCCCGACGCGGGCGCCGCCGGTGGCGTACGGTCAGTCGCGGCCGCGCTGGGCGCGGTAGCGGCGGATCAGCGCGGCGGTGGAGGAGTCCACGTCGGCCAGGTCCGGGCCGGCCCCGGTCAGCTTCGGCGCGAGCTGGTTGGCCATCACCTTGCCCAGCTCCACCCCCCACTGGTCGAACGCGTTGATGTCCCAGACGGCGGCCTCGGTGAAGACGATGTGCTCGTACAGGGCGATCAGCTGGCCCAGCGTCGACGGGGTGAGCTTCGGCGCGATGATCGAGGTGGTCGGGTGGTTGCCCGGCATCACCCGGTGGGGCACCACCGCGGCGGCGGTGCCCTCCGCCTCGACCTGCTCCTTCGTCCGGCCGAAGGCCAGCGCGGCGGTCTGCGCGAAGAAGTTGGACATGAACAGGTCGTGCATGTCGCCGAGGTCGTGGTTGGGCTGGCTGAACGCGATGAAGTCGGCCGGGATCAGCCGCGTCCCCTGGTGGATGAGCTGGTAGAAGGCGTGCTGGCCGTTGGTGCCGGGCTCGCCCCAGAAGACCTCCCCGGTCGGGTACGTCACCGGCCGGCCGTCCACCGTCACCGACTTGCCGTTGCTCTCCATGGTGAGCTGCTGCAGGTACGCGGGGAACCGGTGCAGGTACTGCGAGTACGGCAGCACCGCGTGCGTCTGCGCGTCGAGGAAATCGGTGTACCAGACGTTGAGCAGGCCGAGCAGCGCCGGCACGTTGCGCTCCACCGGCGTGCTGCGGAAGTGCTCGTCGACGGCGTGGTAGCCGGCCAGCAGGTCCCGGAACCGGTCCGGACCGACGGCCAGCATCACCGACAGCCCGACCGCCGAGGGCAGCGAGTACCGGCCGCCCACCCAGTCCCAGAAGCCGAACATGTTCGCCGGGTCGATGCCGAAGTCGCGTACCCGCTGCTCGTTGGTGCTGACCGCGACGAAGTGCCGGGCGATCGCCGAGTCGTCGGCGTCCAGCCCGGCCAGCAGCCAGCGCCGGGCCTGGTCGGCGTTGGCCAGGGTCTCCTGGGTGGAGAAGGTCTTGGAGACCACCACGAACAGGGTGCTCGCCGGGTCCAGGTCGGAGGTCTTGTCGTGGATGTCGGTCGGGTCGATGTTGGACACGAACCGGCAGGAGATCCCCGCGTCCCGGTACGCCTTGAGCGCCTCGTACGCCATCACCGGCCCGAGGTCGGAGCCGCCGATGCCGATGTTGACCACGGTGGTGATCCGCTCGCCGGTGTGGCCGCGCCAGGCGCCGGAGCGTACCCGGTCGGCAAAGGCCGACATCCGGTCCAGCACCGCGTGCACGTCGGCCACCACGTCCTGGCCGTCCACCACCAGCGTGGCGTCGCGCGGCAGCCGCAGCGCGGTGTGCAGCACGGCCCGGTCCTCGGTGGCGTTGATGTGCCGCCCGGCGAACATGGCCGCGATCCGGTCGGCCAGCCGGATCCGCTCGGCCAGGGCGGTGAGCAGCGCGACGGTCTCGTCGGTGACCAGGTTCTTGCTGTAGTCCACGTGCAGGTCGGCGACCTCGCCGGTGAGCCGCTCGCCCCGCTGCCCGTCGGCGGCGAACAGCTCCCGCAGGTGCGTGCCGCGCATCGCCTCGGCGTGCTTGCGCAGCGCCTGCCATTCGTCGGTGGTGGTGACGTCCACAGCCATCGGGTCGATCTTCTCCTTCACGACGGGTCTGCCAGCGGGCCGTCGTCGCCCCGCTGCCGGCGACCCCACCAGCCTGCCACCCGGGCCGGGCCCGCGCGACGCGACCCGGCATCGCCCACCCGTCGGGCGTGGCGGGACGCCGGGCCGGCCGGCGCGGTTGACCTCGAGTGCGCTCGAATCCCTACCGTGGCGGGACCGGTCGCCGCCCGGTCAGCGCGGCGACACCCCGGAGAAGGAGCAGTATGCGTTACCGCGTTCTGGGCGGCACCGGCATCCAGGTGAGCGTCCACACTCTCGGCACGATGATGTTCGGCGCGGTCGGCAACCCCGACCACGACGATTGCGTACGCATCGTGCACGCCGCCCTCGACCAGGGCATCAACGTCGTGGACACGGCCGACATGTACTCCGCCGGGGAGTCCGAGGTGATCGTCGGCAAGGCGTTGAAGGGCCGCCGGGACGACGTGGTCCTCGCCACCAAGGTGCACTTCCCGATGGGGGAGGGGCCGAACCGGGGCGGCAACTCGCGGCGCTGGATCGTCCAGGCGGTCGAGGCCAGCCTGCGCCGGCTCGGCACCGACTGGATCGACCTGTACCAGGTGCACCGCCCCGACCACACCACCGACATCGAGGAGACCCTCGGCGCGCTGACCGACCTGGTCCGGGCCGGGAAGATCCGGGCCTTCGGCTGCTCCACGTTCCCGGCCGAGGAGATCGTCGAGTCGCACCACGTCGCCGAGCGGCGGGGCCTCGGCCGGTTCCGCACCGAGCAGCCGCCCTACTCGATCGTGGCCCGGGGGATCGAGACGTCGGTGCTGCCGATCTGCCGGCGCTACGGCATGGGGGTGCTGGTGTGGAGCCCGCTGGCCTCCGGCTTCCTCTCCGGCCGCTACCGGCGGGGCCGGTCCGTCGACCTCACCGCCGGCCGGCCGGCGCGCACCCCGGCCCGGTTCGACCCGACGCTGCCCGGCAACGCCGCCAAGTACGCCGCCGTCGAGGAACTGGCCGCGCTCGCCGACGAGCTGGGCTGCACGCTGCCCGAGCTCGCCGTGGCGTTCACCGTGGCGCACCCGGCGGTCACCTCGGCGATCATCGGGCCGCGCACCATGGAACAGCTCGACGGGCTGCTCAAGGGGGCCGCGCTCACCCTCGAGGACGCGGCGCTGGACCGGATCGACGCGATCGTGCCGCCCGGCACCAACCTCTACCAGCCCGACGGCGTCTGGTCGCCGCCGTCGCTCACCGATCCGGCCCACCGCCGCCGCCCGGCCGCCGCCCGGGCCGCCGCCTGAGCTGACCGCCGCCCGGGTCGGCCCGAGCCCGTGCTGGGGCGCGTCGTCCGGCGCCGGTGGTGGGGTGCCGGGTGGTGGGGGTGCCGGCGGTGGGGGTGCCGGCGGTCGGTGCCGGTGCTGGACGCTGCGGCCGGACCTGCGGCAGGATGCCCGGAATGGCCACCCCGCCCGCCCGCCGCGCCGGCGTCGCCGCCGCCGCCGCGCTCGCGCTCCTCGCCGCCGGCTGCTCGGGCCCGGCCCCCTCCACCGCCGCGCCCGCGCCGGCCGCCACCACACCCGCCGCCACCGCGCCGGTCGCCACCGCCGCCCCGGTGCCGCCGGCACCCGCCGCCGCGCCGGCGGCCCGCAGCGGCCTCGGCGCCCGGCCCAGCCGGGCCGCCCGGGCCTGCACCGTCTTCCCGGCGGACAACGTCTGGCACGCCGACGTGTCCCGGCTGCCGGTGCACCCGCGCTCCGCGGCCATGGTCGACGCGATCGGATCCGGGGCGGCGGTGCACGCCGACTTCGGCTCCGGCACCTGGCAGGGCGGGCCGATCGGCATCCCGGTCACCGTGGTGCCGGCCGGGCAGCGGCGGGTCCCGGTCTCCTTCACGTACGCCGACGAGAGCGACCCGGGCCCGTACCCGGTGCCGGCGAACGCGGCGGTCGAGGGCGGGCCGGCCGCGACCGGTGACCGGCACGTGATCGTCTGGGACCGGGCGGCCTGCCGGGCGTACGAGTTGTTCGACGCGCGTCCGGCCGGGGCTGGCTGGCGGGCCGGCTCGGGCGCGGTCTTCGACCTCCGGTCGAACCGGTTGCGGCCGGCCGGGTGGACCTCGGCGGACGCCTCCGGGCTCGCCATCCTGGCCGGTCTGGTCCGCTACGACGAGGTGGCCGCGGGCCGCGTCGACCACGCGGTCCGGGTGACCGTGCCGCGTACCCGCACCGGCTGGACCTGGCCGGCCACCCACTCCGCCTCCTCGGCGACCGACCCGAACCTGCCCCAGCTCGGCCAGCGGCTGCGGCTCAAGCCCTCGGTCGACCTGTCCCGGCTGCCCCGGCAGGCACGCATCGTCGCCGAGGCGATGCGCCGGTACGGGCTGATCGTCGCCGACCACGGGTCGGCCTGGTACCTGTCCGGCGCGCCGGACCGGCGCTGGGACAACGACGCGCTGCACGCCCTCGGCGGCTTGCGGGGCAGCGACTTCGAGGTGGTGGACGCGTCCGGGCTGGCGGTCGGCCAGGGCTCCGGCGCCGTCCGCTGAACCCGGTCGACCGCGCGCCGGCCGTCCGCCACACTGACGGTGTGGATCATCGTGACCTGGTCCGGGTGAGCAAACGGATGTCCCTGGCCCTGCGGCACCGGCCGGACCGGTTCGGGCTGGTGCTCGACCGGGCTGGCTGGGTACCGGTCGCCGACCTCCTCGCGGCGCTGCGGATCGGCCGGGCCGAGCTGGACGCCGTGGTCGCCGGCAACGACAAGCAGCGCTTCGCGGTGCTCCGTGGCGCGGACGGTGTCGACCGGATCCGGGCCAGCCAGGGCCACTCCGTCCCGGTCGAGCTGGGGCTGGCCCCGGCCGTCCCGCCCGACCGGCTCTACCACGGCACCAGCGAGAGCGTGCTGGCCGCGATCCGGGCCGAGGGGCTGCACCGGGGCCGCCGCCACCACGTACACCTCTCGCCGGACGTGGCGACGGCCCGCCGGGTCGGCGCCCGCCGTGGCGGCGCGGTGGTGGTGCTCACCGTCGACGCCGCCGCGATGGCCGGCGCCGGGCACCTCTTCTTCCGCAGCGACAACGGCGTCTGGCTCACCGACACGGTCCCGCCGCGCTACCTCACCGCCTGACCGGCCCCGCGCGCCGCCGCCGCGGGCACCCGCCGGTCAGCGCGCCGGGGGGCGGCCGGGTCAGCCGGCGGTGACCGGGTGGCGCACCACCCCGTCGAAGAGGTAGCCGAGGTCGTTGGGGGCGGCGCGGTCGGGCTGGACGGCGCCGGTCACGTCGGTGGCGCGGGCGCGCAGGATCCACCGGCCGGGCGCCGGCGGGCGCCACCGGACGGTCCACCGCTGCCACGGTCCGCCCCGGTCGGCGGCGACCAGGTCGGCCGGGCGCCAGCCGTCCCCGGTGTCCACCTCCACCCGGTCGATCGGTCCGGCCCCGGACCAGGAGCGGCCGCGCAGCAGCACCTCCTCCCCGGCGGTGACCCGGGCGTCCCAGGCCAGCTCGAAGGCGCTCTTGATCGACTGGGTGGCCAGCATCCCGCCGCCGGCCGGCTGCCCGGGCCCGAACATCCGGTAGAACTGGGTGTTCCACGGGGAGAAGAGCGGGGTGGCGGAGACCTCCACCGGGCCCACCCACTTGATCGAGGAGATACCGATCCAGCCGGGCACCACCACGCGCACCGGGAAGCCGTGGTCGGCGGGGAGCGGCTCGCCGTTCATCTCGTACGCCAGCAGCACGTCGTCGAGGGCCTTGGCGATGGGCAGCGGCCGGCGTACCCGGCCGAGGTTGATCCCACCGGTCACGTAGTCCGGGTCCAGCCCTTCCGGCATCACGTCGACCGCGTCCCCGGTCAGGCCGGCCAGCCGGAGCACCGTGCCCAGCCGGACGCCCCGCCAGCGGGCCACCCCGACGCCGCCCAGGTCCCAGGCCACGCCCGGCGCGGGCTCGTCCTGCTGGTCGGCGAAGAAGCGCCGGCCGTTGCCGGCGCACTCCAGCAGCGCGGCGCTCTCCTCGGCGGGCAGCCGGCGCAGGTCGTCGAGGCCGAACTCGACCGGGGTGTCGCGGGTGGGCGCGCCGCGCAGCCCGGTGCCGAACAGGCGCAGCCGCCAGGCGTCCGGGTCCAGGCGGGGCGTCACCGTGTGGTTGCGCACGAAGAAGCGGTCGTTGGGCACCACGTAGCCCTGTCCGGCCAGCGCCGTCCAGCGCATCTCCGCGTTGGTGTCCAGCGGGCGCAGCAGGTCGGGCCGGAGCGGCTTGCGGATCGGCGTACCGGGGTCGACGCCGACCGGCGCGGCGGCCACCGCGACCGGTTCGCGTTCCGCCGCGGCGGCGGTGAGGGCGGCCATCGCGGCGCCCACCTCCAGCAGCCCGTCGCGGTCGACGCCGGCGCCGTGCGCCTCGCCGGCCAGCCACTGCCGGCTGCGGCGGGCGTCGTGCCCGGCTTCCTGGGGCGGCGGGGTACGGGACACGACTGACCTCCGGCTCGGCGACGTTGCCGGCCCCATTCAACCCCGGTGGTACCGGTCGATCCGTCCCAGGTCAGGACCCGTGCCGGCCCGCCCAGCCAGGCACCGGCGCGGGCCGGGTCAGACCGGACGCTGGCCGGCGAGGAAGTCGGCCAGCACCCGGGTGTGCGTGGAGAAGGCCAGCTCGACCGGCTCGGTGAGGACCAGCCACTCGGTGGCCTCCTCGGTGGGGGCGGACGGCGGCAGGTCCCCGACCGGCCGCTCGGGCAGCACCCCGAAGACCATCATGGTGCCGCCGGCCGGCGCCCCGTGCACCGCGAACAGCCGGGCCTCGTCGGCCTCGGCCAGCAACCCGGTCTCCTCGCGCAGCTCCCGGACCAGCGCCGCGGACCACTCCTCGCCGTACTCGATGAAACCGCCGGGGAGGGCGAGCTGGCCGCGGGCCGGCTCGATGTCGCGACGGACCACCACCACGCCGAGGCCCGCCGGCGTACGGACCGGCAGCACCGCCACCGCGACGGGCAGCGGATTGCGCCAGACCGTCTCCCCGCAGACCGCGCAGAGCCGCGGCCAGCCGGCGTCGACCGGGTAGGCCGAGCCGCAGTACGAGCAGTGCGAGAAGGGTGCAGCGGTCACGCCGCAGCACGTTACCCGCCGGGCGGCCGTCCGTCAGGCGTCGCGCCGCGCCCGGTGGCCGGTCGGGCGTCGCGCCGGGCGGTCGGTTGGGCCCCGCGCCGGGCCGCCGGGCGGTCGGGCCCTCGGCACCGGGCCGTCGGTCAAGCCCTGCGCCGGGCCGCCGATCAGCCGCCGCGCCCGGCAGGTGGTCAGCTGTCGCGTCCCTCCGGTGGGGCGGCCCGGAGGGTGGCGCGCGCCGCCATCAGCGCGAAACCGAGCAGGTTGTCGCCCCGCCAGCTCGCCGGATCGGCGGTACGGGGATCGTCGGCGGCCAGGCCGATGCCCCAGATCCGGTCCAGCGGGCTGGCCTCCACCAGTACCCGGTCACCGGTGCCGAGCAGGTAGCGGCGCAGCTCCTCGTGCTGGCCGAACTTCGCCACGCTGCCGGCCACCACGATGCCGTAGCGGCGGGCCGTCCAGGTGGCCCCGTCGAAGCCGCGCACCTGCCGGCCCAGCGCCTTGGCCCGCTCCGGATGGTCGGCCGCGAGCACCCGCCCGGCGATGGCGTCGTCGCCGAACAGGGTGGCCTTGTGCCACATCATCCAGTGTTCGGCGGTGGCGTAGGTCCGGCCGTCCACGGTGAACGGCGCCGGCCACCACTGGCTCAGGCAGCCGGCGCCGACGCTGCCGTCGCGCTGCGGTCGGTGCCCCCAGAAATACAGGTAACGCGGTCGCTGGCCGGACTCGACGGCGGCGAGCAGTTCGGCGACGGATCGGATCGGCACGATCGACAGTGTGCCGGACGGCACCGACACCCCGCCCCCGTGTTTTCGCCCGCCGCCGCCCGGCCTCGCCGCCGTCCGCCGCCCGCCCCAACGCTCGCCGCCGCTCGCTGCACGCCGCCGGCCGCCGTTCGTCGTGGCCGTCGGGATGCCGCGCGCCGGCCGCGTCAGGAGGCCGGGGCGCCGGTGTACGCCGCGGTGGTCCGGTCGGCCGCCGCGCGGGCCTCGTCGGCCGGGGTGCCGGCGGCCACGCTCGCCTCGCACCAGCGCTCGCTGCTCAGGACGATGAAGCGGCGCGCGTCGTCGGAGCCCATCCACTCGGCGGCCTGGTCGGGGGTGACCCCGCTGCCGTCGGCGGCGAGGTGGGAGGCGAGGCCGAGCAGTCCCATGTCCCAGCCGACCCCGACCGCGCCCGGCCCGAACTCGGCCCAGCGCTGGTCGTCGACGTGCGCCACGTGCTCCAGCTCGAACCGGGTACGCCCGGCGCCGGCCTCGGTGAGCCGCACCTCGATCCCGCTCACCTCGCCGCCGTACTCCCAGGTGGCGGCGAAGCTGTGCGGCGGGTCGCACCGCTCGATCGTGCCGCCGGCGTTCCCCTCCAGCTGGTAGCGTCCGCCGACCTTCAGCTCGCCGGAGACGGGCAGGAACCAGCGGGGGATCCGCTCGGCGGTGGTGCAGGCGTCCCAGACGTCGGCCAGCGGCGCGTCGTAGGTCTGGCTGATGGTGAGCACCCGGGCCTGCCCGGCGGGCAGCGTCCGGCTGCCGACGGTGCGCTCGACGGCGCTGATCTGCCCGGTCGTGTCGGTCATGGTGTTGTCCTCTCGTCGGAAGTGTCCTCGCGCAGCCGCCGTTCGCGCCGGCCTCGGGCCAGTTCCGTGGCGAGCGCCGCCAGCGGGGGCGTCCAGAACCGCCGGAAGCCGGCCAGCCACTCGTCCATCTCCCGCAGCGGGCCCGGCTCCACCGCGTAGAGCCGGCGGCTTCCGGCGGCGCGCACGCTGGCGAAGCCGTGCTCCCGCAGCACCTTGAGGTGTTGCGACACGGCCGGTTGGCTGATGCCGAACTCCCGCTGGATGGTGGCCCCGAGCGCGCCCGCCGGCTGCTCGCCGTCGGCGAGCAGCTCCAGGATCCGGCGGCGCACCGGGTCGCCGAGGACGTCGAAGGCGTGCACGGCCTCTTTCTATCAGACCCAGCTTATATAAGCGAGCACTGCATCAGGGCGCGCCGCAGGCAGGCGCACCGCGTGAGGGCCGCACCCGCGTGAGGGCCGCACCGCGTGAGGGCGCGCCGCGTGAGGGCCGCACCCGCGTGACGGCGCGCCGCACGAGGGGGTGCGGCGCGGGCGGTGGCGGGTCGAGCGGTGGCGGGTCGAGTGGGCCGGGTGGCGGGACGCCCGGCGGGGCCGGGCGTCCCGCGAGAGGCCGGTCAGCCGCCGAGGCGGGCGGCGACGGTGCTGCGCAACTCCGGCAGCCGGTCGTGCAGCAGCCCCGGGCACTGGGTGTTGTTGAAGTCCTTGTGCCCGTAGATCTCGGTCGGCGGGATGCCGTACTGCTGGCAGGTGAACGCGCAGAACCAGACCAGGCTGTTCCAGAGCGCCTGCGGTGGCTGCACGTCGAGGTAGATGCCGTCGTTCTCGATCCCGATGGCCTGGCTGTTCTGGCCCACGCAGTGCGCGCCCTGCACCATGGTCTGCCCGTGCAGCAGCGCGTACAGGCTGCCGTGCCGGCCCTCGGTGAGGTAGCCGCCGCGGCTGTTGGTGAAGTGCTGCCCGGAGTCGAGCCAGCCGTTGGTGTCCATGTGCAGATTCTGGATGTCCCGCGAGTTCCGGTAAGCCTGCGCGAGGCTGTAGTCGGTGGTGTTCGGGAACGCCGTGTGATGAATGATGATCTTGTTGGGCCGGCTCTGCACGATGCTCACCGCCGACGACGGGGGACGGGCGCCCCAGGTCGCGCAGTTGGCGATGGTCGGCTGGTCGATCCGGGTGGCGGCGGCGCGCGCGTCGCGGCCGGCGTCGAACTGGGTCAGCGCGGTGGCGCCGGCGGCGGCACCGAGCAGGACGGCGCCGCGCAGCACGGCCCGCCGGGGTAGGGGAACGGACATCGGGGCCTCCTCGTCGGGGACGGACGGCGCCGGTGGCGGGCGGTCGCTCCGGGCCGGGCGTGCGTCCGGCACGCCCGGCCCGACGGAGCGGGCCCGCCACCGGGGCGGGTCAGCAGGGTCCGTTGCAGGCCATCACCTTGAGCCGGTCCCAGCTCCCGTTCCAGACGTTCTGGTCGCCGGGGAAGACGCCGGAGGACGACCACTGCCAGAAGGAGTACGTGCCCCAGCCGGCCGGCAGCGTGCCGACGCTGCTGGAGTAGCGCGCGATCCACAGCGGGTTGTTCGCGGCGAACTGCGAGGTGTTGCCGGTGCAGGTGCTCCACCAGTCGGTGGTGGTGTAGATGGTGGCCCACCGGCCGGTGCGCGCGTAGTACTGGTTGACGAACGAGGCGATCCAGCTGCGCATCGAGGCCTGGCTCAGCCCGTAGCAGGTCGAGCCGTACGGGTTGTACTCGATGTCCAGCGCGCCGGGCAGGGTCTTGCCGTCCTTGGACCAGCCGCCGCCGTGGTCGACGAAGTAGTTGGCCTGGGTGGCGCCGCTGGTGGTGTCCGGCCGGGCGAAGTGGTACGACCCGCGGATCATGCCGACGTTGTAGGAGCCGTTGTACTGCTGGGCGAAGTACGGGTTGGTGTAGTAGGTGCCCTCGGTCGCCTTCACGTACGCGAACCGGGCGCCGTTGTTCCAGGCGCCCGACCAGTTCACGTTGCCCTGGTAGCTGGAGACGTCCATGCCGGGCAGGCCGGCCGGCGCGGCGCTGGCGGGAGTCGCGCCGACGAGGGCCGAGGCGGCGAGGGTGGCGGTGGCGAGCAGGGCCGTGGCGGCCGTACGCAGCGCCGTTCGCAGGGGACGGTGCATCTTTCCTCCCTGGGGGTGTGGGGAGTGTGACGAAAGGAACTGTCAGTATTAGGTCACAGGGTGGAGAAACTTTTCAATAGAGGTATGGAAATTTTTCTCTGTCCTGGGAGTCGCCCGGTCCGGCGGCGGAATCCGCTCCGGCCGGCGTGTCGAAACCGGTCCGCGCCGTTCGTATGGAGGGTGGAGGGGCGGCCGGGCCGCCCCGGGCCACGAGGAGGAGCGGATGAAGCAGTACCTGATCAGCATGTACCAGCCGGCCGGCGCGGCGGCGCCGGATCCGGAGTTCCTGGCCGGGGTGATGCGCGAGGTGGACGCCATCGGCCGGGAGCTGCGCGAGGCCGGCTGCTGGGTGTTCGGCAACGGCCTGCACGCCCCGCAGACCGCCACGGTGCTGCGGGCGGAGGGTGACGACGTGCTGGTCACCGACGGCCCGTTCGCCGAGGGCAAGGAGTACCTGGGCGGCGTCACCATCATCACCGCCCCCGACCTGGACGCCGCGCTCGACTGGGGCCGCCGGTACGCGCGGGCCACCACGCTGCCGATCGAGGTGCGCCCGTTCCAGAGCGGGGCATGACCGGCCCGGCCGACGTCGAGCGGGTCTTCCGCGCGGAGTACGGCCGGGCGGTGGCCGTCCTGGTCCGCCTGCTCGGCGACCTCGACCTCGCCGAGGAGGCGGTCCAGGACGCGTTCGCCACGGCGGTCGACCGGTGGGCCGCCGACGGCCCGCCGCCCAGCCCGGCCGGCTGGATCATCACCACCGCCCGGAACCGGGCGATCGACCGGCTGCGCCGGGAGGCGTCCCGCGCGGACCGGCACGCCGAGGCCGCCCGGCTGCGCGCCCCCGAACCGCCCACCGAGGAGGGACCCGTGCGCGACGACCGGCTCCGGCTGATCTTCACCTGCTGCCACCCGGCGCTCGGCCCGGCCGCCCGGGTCGCGCTGACCCTGCGCCTGCTCGGCGGGCTGAGCACCGCCGAGATCGCCCGGGCCTTCCTGGTGCCCGAGCCGACCATGGCGCAGCGCCTGGTCCGGGCCAAGGCGAAGATCCGCGACGCGGGCATCCCGTACCGGGTGCCCCGCGACGCCGACCTGCCCGACCGGCTGCGGGCCGTGCTGGCCGTGCTCTACCTGGTCTTCAACGAGGGGCACACCGCCAGCGCGGGGCAGCGGCTGAGCCGTGCCGACCTGTGCGCCGAGGCGATCCGGCTGGGCCGACTGCTCGTCGAGTTGATGCCGGACGAGCCGGAGGCGCTCGGGCTGCTCGCGCTGATGCTGCTGGCCGAGGCGCGACGGGACGCCCGGACCGGGCCGGACGGCGCGCTGGTGCCGCTGGGCGCGCAGGACCGCCGCCGCTGGGACCGCGCGCTGATCGCCGAGGGGCAGGCGCTGGTGCGACGCTGCCTGCGCCGGGACCGGCCCGGCCCGTACCAGATCCAGGCCGCGATCAACGCGGTGCACGCCGACGCGGCGACCGTGGCGGAGACCGACTGGCGGCAGATCCTCGCCCTCTACGACCAGTTGACGGCGCACGCCCCCGGGCCGGTGGTGGCGCTGAACCGGGCCGTCGCGCTGGCCGAGGTGGCCGGGCCGGCCGCCGCGCTCGCCGAGGTCGACCGGCTGGACCTGGCGGACTACCACGTCCGGCACGCCGTCCGCGCGGACCTGCTGCGCCGCCTCGACCGGCCGGCCGAGGCGGTGGCCGCGTACGACGCGGCGATCGAGCGCACCGGCAACGCCGCCGAGCGGGCGTTCCTGCGCCGCTCCCGGGACCTGCTGGCGTACCCCGGGCCCTAACCTGTGATCCGGACGCCCGGCACCGGGGCGTCCGGATCACCCCGGGGAGGACCGATGGAACACCGCACCGCCGAGGCGACCGTGACCGTGACCCGCGACGGCCGGCCGCTGGCCGGCCAGGAGGTGACGGTCGCGCAGCGCGAGCACAGCTTCCGGTTCGGCTGCACCGGCTTCGAGTTCGTCGACCTCGCCAACGGCGCCGGCACCGCGCGGGACGAGGCGCTCGCGGGGGAGTGGTTCGAGCTGTTCAACATGGCCACGCTGCCGTTCTACTGGGGACGCTTCGAGCCCGAGCGCGGCCGGCCGGACACCCGGCGCCTGCTGGCCACGGCCCGCTGGTTCGTCGACCGCGGCTGCCCGGTCAAGGGCCACCCGTTGGCCTGGCACACGGTGACCGCCGACTGGCTGCGCGAGCTGCCCACCGAGGAGATCGCCCGGGTCCAGCGGGACCGGATCACCCGCGAGGTCACCGACTTCGCCGGGGTGATCGACGCGTGGGACGTGATCAACGAGGTCGTCATCATGCCGATCTTCGATCGGGACGACAACGGGATCACCCGCCTCTGCCGCGAACTGGGCCGCATCCCGCTGGTCCGGATGGTGTTCGACGCCGCCCGGGCCGCGAACCCGCACGCCACGCTGCTGCTCAACGACTTCGACATGTCGGCCGCGTACGAGTGCCTGATCGAGGGGGTGCTGGCGGCCGGCGTCCGGATCGACGCGCTGGGCCTGCAGAGCCACATGCACCAGGGCTACTGGGGCGAGGAGAAGACGCTGGGCATTCTGGACCGGTTCGCCCGCTACGGGCTGCCGATCCACTTCACCGAGACCACGATCGTCTCCGGTCACCTGATGCCGCCGGAGATCGTCGATCTGAACGACTACCAGATCCCGGACTGGCCGACGACGCCCGAGGGTGAGCAGCGCCAGGCCGACGAGATCGTCCGGCACTACCGGACGCTGCTGTCGCACCCGTCCGTGCAGGCCGTCACCTACTGGGGGATCAGCGACGGGGGCTGGTTGGGCGCGCCGGGCGGTTTCCTGCGTGCCGACGGCAGCCGCAAACCCTCCTACGAGGCGCTGCACGGGCTGATCAAGGGCGACTGGTGGCTGCCACCGACCACGCTGGTCACGGATGCGCAGGGCCGGGTCCGGTTCCGTGGCTTCCTGGGCGCCTACGAGGTGGGCGCCGCGGGCCGTACGGCCACGGTGCGCCTGGACGCCCCGGGCGAGGTGGCGCTCGACGCGGCGCTGTGAGCCGGCCGGCGCCGGCGGTCAGTCGCGCAGCGTCCGCAGGATGCGGGCGAGGTCGGCGCGGTCGCTGTCGCTGAGGCCGCCGAAGACGCGTTCCGCCTCGGCGGCCCGGGCGGCGCGGATGGCCCGGCCCACCCGGGTGCCCTCGGCGGTGGGCCCGACCAGGGTGGCCCGCCGGTCGGCGGGGTCGGGCCGGCGCGCCACGAGGCCGCGCTCCTCGAGGCCGTCGACCACCTCGGTGGCCGAGCGGGGCGCGATGCCCAGGTGCTCGGCGAGGACGCTGAGCCGCACCGGGCCGTGCCGCAGCAGCACGCCGAGCGCCCGGGCCTGCCCCGGGTTGATCTCCCACGGTTCGAGGGTGCGCTTGGCCTGGTGGCGTAGCCGTCGGGCCACCGCCCAGAACGTCTCGGCCAGGCTCTCCTCGTCGCCGCCGCTCACCGGAATGCTGCCGCTCACCGGAATACGGTAGCAGCACATGCTGTTGTTCCCTCATGATGAGGTAGCCTCAGCATTGTTCCCCGACGAGAGAGAGCACTCCTTGGACGGATTCCGAGACGGCCGCGGCGGCGGCCGGAGCACCGTGACCCCCGCCGAGAAGGCGCAGGCCCGCGAGGTCTCACTGCGCCGCATCGGTGGTCTCTTCACCGCCCACCGCGGCCCGCTCGCCGCCGTGGTGGCGATCATCGTGGCGTCGTCGATCCTCGCCATGGCGACGCCGTTCCTGCTCCGTACCGTGATCGACCGGGCCCTGCCGGAGCGCGACCTGACCCTGCTGGCCTGGCTGGTCGCGGGCATGGTCGGGGTGGCCGCGGTCACCGCGGTGCTCGGCGTGGTGCAGACCTGGATCTCCACCCGGGTGGGCCAGGAGGTGATGCACCGGCTGCGCACCGACGTCTTCGCCCACCTCCAGCGCCAGTCGATCGGCTTCTTCGTGCGCACCCGCACCGGCGAGGTGCAGTCCCGGATCACCAACGACATCGGCGGCATGCAGGCGGTGGTCACCTCCACCGCCACCTCGATCGCCGCCAACCTCACCACCGTGGTCGCCACCGTCATCGCCATGGTGGCGCTGAGCTGGCGGCTCACCCTGGTCTCGGTGGTCGTGCTACCGCCGGCCATCTGGCTGACCCGCCGGGTCGCCCGGCTGCGCCGGGAGATCACCGCCCGCCGGCAGCGCGAGCTGGCCGACCTCAACGTCACCATCGAGGAGGGCCTGTCGATCAGCGGTGTGCAGCTGGCCAAGACCCTCGGCACCGGCGCGGCCCTGGTCGACCGGTTCACCGCCTCCTCGGCCCGCCTGGTCGACCTGGAACTCCGCTCGGAGCTGGCCGGCCGGTGGCGGATGGCCTCGATGTCGGTGATCTTCGCGGCCATCCCCGCCGTCATCTACCTGGGCGCGGGCCTGCCCGGCACCGCCGGCACCCTGACCATCGGCACGCTGGTCGCCTTCACCGCCCTCCAGGGCAACCTGTTCCGCCCGCTGATGGGCCTGCTCAACGTGGGCGTGACGCTGACCGCCTCGCTGGCCCTGTTCGCCCGGATCTTCGAATACCTCGACCTGCCCCTCGAGGTGGCCGACCCGGCCCGGCCGGTGGCCGTCGACCCGGCGCGGGCCCGCGGCCACCTGCGCCTGGAGAACGTCACCTTCAGCTACCCGGGCAGCGACACCGCCGCGCTGGCCGGGGTCAGCCTGGACGTGCCCGCCGGCACCAGCCTGGCCCTGGTGGGGGAGACCGGCTCCGGCAAGAGCACCCTGGCCGCCCTGATCAGCCGGCTGCACGACCCCGACGCCGGCCGGATCACCGTGGACGGCGTCGACCTGCGCGACCTGCGCCTGGTCGACCTGGCCGCGATCGTCGGCGTGGTCAGCCAGGAGACCTACCTGCTGCACGCCACGGTGCGCGACAACCTGCGGTACGCCCGCCCGGACGCCACCGACGCCGAGATCGAGGCCGCCGCGCGGGCCGCCCGGATCCACGACCTGATCGCCGCGCTCCCCGACGGGTACGACACGGTCGTCGGCTCCCGTGGCCACCGCTTCTCCGGCGGCGAGAAGCAGCGCCTGGCCATCGCCCGGACCCTGCTGCGCGACCCGCGGATCCTGGTGCTCGACGAGGCGACCAGCGCGCTGGACACCGAGACCGAACGGGCCGTGCAGCGGGCCCTCGACGAGCTGGCCCGGGGCCGCACCGTGGTGACCATCGCGCACCGCCTCTCCACGGTCCGCCACGCCGACCGGATCGCCGTGCTGGACCACGGCCGGATCGTCGAGTCGGGCAGTCACGACACCCTGCTGGACCGCAACGGCCGGTACGCGTCCCTCGCCGCCTGAGCGCGGCGCGCACCGGCCCGCACCGGCCCGCACCGGCGCGCAGCGGACCGCCGCGGGCCGTCGCGCCGCCCCGTCAGGCGCCGTCGTACCGGTGGCGCCAGAGTCGGCCGTCGTCGTCGGTCCGCAGCCAGGTCCCGTCGCCGAGCGGTTCCAGGTCGTACGCGTGCCGGGTCTGCGCCGCCGGGAACGCGCCCCGGAGCTGTCCGGTATGGACGTCGACCAGGTGGTGCCGGTACCACTCCTCCTCGGTCTCCTCGTCCTCGCCGGCGACCGCGACGACCGCGGTGTCCCCGTCGAGGTAGCCGCCGGCCCACTCGACGACGGCATCGCCCCACTCGTGGCCGAAGGCGGCCAGCGGGACCCGGGCCGTCACCGCCCCGTCCGGCCAGGTGTGGAAGGCGGCGTCCTCCTGCTCGTGGTGCACGGTCATCACCTGCCGCCCGTCGGGCGCGAAGCCGATCACCGTCCGGTCGTCGTCCCAGAGGTCGTCGCGCAGCTCGATGCCGGTCTCCGTCAGGCGGCCCCGGAACACCCGCGAGCCGTCCTGCCCCTCGCCGACGTCGAGCAGCATGTGCTCGCCGTCCGGCTCGACGAAGTGCTCCCCGCCGTGGCCGACGCTGAGCAGCTCGGCCTCGGCCCGCAGGGCGCCGGTCGCCGCGTCGAGCACCAGCCAACGGTCCAGCTTGTCGCGCATGGCCATCGCGTCCGGCCGGTACACCCACAGCAGCCGCTCGTCGGCGGAGAACGTGCAGGAGACCCGGGCGTTGACGATCCGCTGCTCCGGCCGCGGACCGAAGTCCAGCCGCCAGAGCGGACGGCCGTCGGGGTCGACACACCGCACGTCGTCGGTCGTCGCGTAGACCAGCCGGCGCAGGTCGCGGGTGACCGCCCAGCCCTCGATCCGGCCGTCGGCGCCGCCGAGGTCGAATTCGGCGGCGGGGGAGAGCCGGCCGGTCACGGCCGGGTCGGCGAGGTCGTACACCTGCAGCCGCCCGTCAACGAGCCGGGCGCGGACCGGGGTGATCACCGTCATGGGTGGTGACGGTAACGGACGGGTGGGACCGAGGTTGTACCCGAAAAACACCTGATCTCCAAGACGTGATTCGCAGGTCCGAGGTGGATACAGTGGCGCGGTGCGTGACGGAGTGCGGGCCCAGGTGCCGGTGCTGTACGTGTCGGACGCGGACGCGTCCCGGCGCTTCTACCAGGCGTTCGGCTACACCCAGGAGCGCGCCGGCGGCGACGGCGACTCCCGCTGGTGCCACCTGCGCTGCGGAGAGCTGGCCCTGCTGCTGGCCGCGGTACGCCCGCGCCTGGTCACCGTGGAGCTGCCACTGCTCATCTACCTCTACGTCGACGACCTCGCCGCCACCGCGCAGCGCCTCACCGACGCCGGCTACCCCGTCGAGCGGGTCGGTCACCCCGAGCACGCCCCCGGCGGCGAGTGCCGCACCGTCGACCCGGACGGCAACACCGTGGTCTTCGGCCGGCGCCGGCCCGCGCCCGGGCAGTCCGCCGGGCCGGACACCGGCGAGCAGGCCCGCTTCTCGCTGATCCGGGAGGCCGCCGCCACCCTCAGCCGGCGCGGCGGCGCGGCGGCCCGGTGCCAGATCGGCGGCCCGCGCGGCGAGGCCTGCCCGGAACCGGCCGAGGTGAAGCTCGCCGACACCTGGGGCGACACCGTGTGGGGCTGCCTGGCGCACGCCGACGAGGCGCTGCTCAACGCCCGCGGCGCGTTCCTGGCCAGCGAGGACGCCACCGGACTGGGCGCCTTCCTGCGCGCCCGCCAGCCGCAGCCGGACAAGGTGCCGCTGGCCTGAGCCGATCAGGCCAGGCCGAACCGGGACACCAGGTCGAGGGCGGCCCGGATCGGATCATCGGCCCAGCGACTGGCGAACGCGTCGTGCAGCCGCCAGCCGGCCCGGGTCAGCGTCCGCTGCCGCTCCACGTGCGCGGCTACGCCGTCCGGGTGCACCGCGCAGAGCACCCCCACCGCGACCTCGGCCGCGCCCACGCAGAGGTCCACCCGCCACCGGCCCACCGGATAGCCGGGCCGCACCGGCACCCCGAGCCGGCGCAGCTCCTGGGCCAGCGCCGCCGTCCAGCCCGTCGCCGGATCCGGGTCCGGGCCCGTCGGCGGCCGGTCCGCGTACGCCAGGTAGTCGCCGACCAGCCCGCTCGGCGCGCGCAGCGAGGTGACCACGGTCAGGTGCGCGCGGGCCCGGGTGACCAGCACGTTGAACAGGTTGGGCTCGGCCACGAACCGGTGCCGCGCCGGCGGGTCGTCGTCCACCAGCCCCAGCGAGGCGACCACCGCGTCCGCCTCGCTGCCCTGGAACGCGTGCACGGTGCCCGAACGCAGGCCGAGGCGTTCGATCTCGTCGACGTCGAAGGCGGCCAGCAGCGCCGCCTCCAGCGCGTCGGCCTGGGCCCGGAACGGGCTGACCACCGCGATCCCGCCGGCCGGCGGTACGGCGGCGAGCCGCCGCACCACGTCCAGGGCGGCGGCGACCTCGGCCTGGTTGACCCCGTCGACGACCGTGGCGTCGGCGACGGTCAGCACGTCGATGACGTCGGCCCGCTCGTTGCGCGGGTGCCGGGTCACCAGCTCCAACCGGTCCTGGTAGAAGCGGCGGGCGCAGAACTGGATCAGGTGCGGCACGGACCGGTGGTGCTCGCCGAGCCAGCTGACCGGCGCGGCCCCGGCCGCCACGTCGAAGGCGCTCGACCGGCGCACGTCGAGCCGGTCGCCGAACCGGTCCAGGCCGTGCCGGCGCAGCGTGCTGGTGACGTCCACGTCGGCCACGAACGACACGAACCGGAGCTGGCGGGGATCGCCGGCCACCAGCGCGCGCCGCGCCCGGGCCAGCACCGGTGCGGCCCGGAGCTGGTCGATGTGCGCCGCCTCGTCCAGCACCACCAGGTCGAACATGCCGGCCACCGGGGGCAGCAGGTCCTCCACGTCGGTGACCGTGCCCACCCACAGCGGCAGCGCCCGCACCAGCGCCTCGGCGTCCAGCCCGGCGAGCAGTTCACGGCGGCGGTTCCGGCCCGCGCGCAGCGCGACGCCGAGCCCGCTGGTGGCCCGCCGCGCCGCGTCCGTCCACCGCCGGGCGCCGGCCGAGCGGTGCCGCATCGCCGTGCCGACGGCCTCGGCCAGCACGGCGTCCGCCTCGGCCAGGCTCCGCCAGGCGGCCGTCAGGTCGGTGCCGCCGGTGGCGGCCAGCCGGGCCGCCGCCCGCACCGCGGTCGCCGCCTCCACCGCGGCCCGCACCCGGTCCACCGGTGTGTCGACGGCCCCCACCAGCCGGTGCAGCCGCTGTCCGGCACGCGTTCGCCGCCAGCGCCGCCACCAGCCGTCGCCGGCCCGGGTGGCGGCGGCCAACGCGGCCCGCACCGCCGCCAGGTCGGTGTCCGGGTCGAACACGCCCGGCGCGTCCCGGCTCAGCGCGGGCAGCAGCGGCTGCCAGCCGGGCAGCGTGGCGGCCAGGCGTTCCTCGTCGAGGGCGGCCACCAGGCCCGCCGACACGGCGGTGACCCGCTCGCGGGCGGCGGACACGGCGGCCTCGTCGGCCCGCAGCGTGCCGTCGTCCACCCCGGCGGCCGCGCCGCCGGCCAGGTCGGCGGCGATCGCCTCCCGCCGCTCGGCGTCGCCGAACAGCACCGGCGTCGGTCCGGGGTGGCGACGCAGCAGGTCGCCGAGCACGTCGGCGGCGTGCACCGACTGGGTGGCCACCAGCACGGAGCCGCCCCGGTCCACCGTGTCCAGCGCGGCGGCGACCAGGGCGTGGCTCTTGCCGTTGCCGGGCGCGCCCGAGACGACCACCACCGGCTGGGTCCTGGTCCGCCGCACCACGTCCCGCTGGGCGGTGTTCAACGGCAGCGGCGACAGCACCTCCCCGTCGTCGGCCAGGGGCTCCGGCGGCGCGTCGTCGGCGGCCCCGCCCAGGTAGAGCCGGTGCAGCGCGGTGCCGGCCAGCCCGGGGCGGGTCGCCCAGCCGCGCAGGGTGTCGCGCAGCCGGCCACCGAAAAGGTCGCGGGTGGTGAAGAGCGCGGCGGCGGCGACCCCGGTCAGCACGCCGTCGTCGATGCCGCGCGGTGGCCGGGCCAGCACCGCCTCCACCTTCAGGCCGGCCGCCTCGGCGGCGGTGGTGAGCCATGCCGCGGTGCCGGGCGCGCCGAGCCAGCCCGGTCCGGCGAGCCCCGGGGCGGCCTCCAGCCGGGCGGCCAGCTCCCGGTCCTCGATCAACGAGGTCAGTTCGAGGTCCCCGGCCGGCACCACCCGGTAGCCCCGGCGGGTCCGGTCCAGGCGTACCGGCTGGGCCAGCAGCGGCACGCGGACCCGCCGGCGGCTCCCGTCGAGGTCGGCCCCGCCGACCACGAAGGCCAGGCCCCGGCGCAGGATCCGCTCGTCGCGGTGCAGCGCGTCCAGCGCCGCGAGCCGGTCCAGCCGGGCGCCGCGCGGCCCCCGGTCGGGCTCGGGCAACCAGATCAGCGGGCGGCCGGCGCCGGACACGTCGAAGGTCCGCTCGGCGCCGGCCGGAGCCAGGTCGGCGAGCGCGGTGAGGATCCTCGCCGCGTCCATCGCCCGCCGATTCTGCCGTACCGGGACGCGGGGGACCGGCCGGCCGCCGACGCCGCGCACAACGGGATGTAGGAAACCTTTGTCCGAGCATTCACCTCCGTAGGTATTTACCCGGACGGCGGCGGGCCCTAGCATCGACAAACATCGTTGATCTGTGCGGAGGGGACCGATGTCCATCTCGTTCACCACCACCCGGTGGCGCTTCGTGGCACTGCTCGCGGTCGGCGTCGTCGTCGGCGCGCTGCTCGGGGTGCAGCCCGCGCAGGCGGCCCGGCCGGGCTTCCGGATGCCGTTCCTGTGCGGCCAGACCTGGCAGGGCAACAACTGGAACGGGCACAGCCCGGCCCACTCCATCGACTGGAACCACTACGACGCGAACGGCAACCCCGACGATCTGGGCCGCCGGGTGGTGGCCAGCGCCGGCGGCACCGTCCTGGAGTCGTACTACTCGACCACCACCGGCTACGGCAACACCATCGTCATCGGGCACGGCGACGGCTGGCGCACCCGCTACGCCCACCTCAGCGAGCGCCTGGTGGCCGAGGGCGCGAAGGTGAGCCAGGGCACCGTCATCGGCAAGGTCGGCGCCACCTCCGCCAAGTACGACCTCAGCCCGCACCTGCACTACGAGCAGATCCACGACGGCAGCGTGGTCGTCTCGGTCGTCCAGGGCGTCACCTGGTCGGACTACCTCAAGCGCAACCAGACCAGCACCAACAACTGCTGACCGCCGGCCCGGTGCCGCCGGCGCTCAGGGCGTCGGCGGGCCGGTCTCCCGGTCGCCCCGCGCCGGGTCCTCCGGCTGCGGCCGGTCGGGCTCGGCCGGGGGCATGGCGGGCGGTTGCAGCAGGGGATCGAGCAGGTTGAACTGCTCCACCGCCGAGTGCGGCCGAGGGCCGCGCCGGCGCTGCTGCCCCGGGCGGGGCGGCACCGCGTCCGACCCGGTGCCCCGCTGGCGCGGCGGGCGCTCCTCCCGCAGCGACTCCGGCATGCCGGGCGCCGGTGCGGCGTCGGCGCCCGGCGCCGGCCCGGGCGGGTGCTCGTCGGCGTACGCGGCCCGCCGCCGGTGCAGGTCACGCTCCCACTCCAGCGCGATGCGCTGGTCCCAGTACGGCTGGAGGAGCTTGCGGACCGGCTCGTCCAGGTGCACGGACACGTCCGGCTCGCACCGGAGCGTGACGTCCCCGTACGTGTAGTCCCAGGGCAGCGCGTTCTCGCCGGTCAGTGCCGCCGCCAGCGCCCGGGCCACCGCCCCGGGGCGGTCCGGCGGGAACGGCGCGGCGCACCGGGCGGCGATCCGGCGCAGCCGGTGCGCCGCGTGCGGCTGGAAGTAGTCGACATACCAGCCGAACAGTTCCGGCCGCGCGTCGTCGGAGGACCAGGTGAACATGGTGCGGACCACGAAGTGGTAGACGTGCCCCTGGGCCGGCAGCCGCAGGGCGGGGGCGACCCGCCGCACCACCAGGGTCACCGCCGGGCGATCCGGCACCTGGTCCGGCCAGCGCAACTGCCGCAGGACGGGCCGGGCCGCCGTCCACATCCGCGCCGCCGCCTGCCGCGCCGTCGCCCACCATTGCCGGGTACCCGCCGGCCACCGTTGCCACCGGTCGCGGGACGGCCCCTCCGCCGAGGTGGTCCCGCCGGCCGGGCTGGGGTCGGCCGCCGGCCCGCCGTGCTCCACCCGGCTGACGTCGGCCGCCGGCCCGCCGCCGTCCGCCGGCCCGCCGCCGTCCGCCGGCCCGCCGTGCTCCGCCGGCCCGCCGTGCTCCGCCCGGCTGACGTCGGCCGCCGGCCCGCAGTGGTCCGCCGGGTTGGCGCCGTTCACCGCGCCGCCGCCGGTCGGGCTACGGTCATCCGCCCCGGCAGCGCGGGAGCCGTCGTCGGCGCCGGACGTCCCGGTCATCGCACCCCTCTCCGTCGAGCAGCCGCGCGTCCCCGGCGGCGCGGTGCGTGCCGGGTGCGGTCGGGCGAGGGGTGTGCGGAGGCGCCCGTCGGCGCTCCGCCGCCCCACGCTAACAAGTCGGCACCGCGACGGAGGGCAGCCGCGCGGGCGGCACGATCCGGGGGCGGACGCCGCCGGCGGCCATCCCGGGACCGCGACGGCCCATGCCGGGAACCCGCCGACCGGCGCCGGTGGGCTTGCTCCTCACGCGGCGTCATGTCCCATAGTCGGTCGCGTGGAGGAGCACCTGACCGTGGGGCGGGTGGCGGAGTTGGCCGCCGTCAGCGTCCGCACGCTGCATCACTATGACCAGATCGGCCTCCTGGTGCCGTCCACCCGGACCGCGGCCGGGCACCGGGCCTACTCCGCGGCCGACGTGGAGCGGCTCCGGGAGGTGCTCGCCTACCGGCGGCTCGGCTTCGGGCTGCGGGAGATCGCGGATCTGGTCGACGACCCGGCCACCGACGCGGTCGCGCACCTGTGCCGGCTGCGTGGCCTGCTGACGGACCAGCGCGACCGGGCCGCCGCCATGGTGGCGGCGATCGACCGGGAACTGGAGGCACGCGCAATGGGACTCAGGACGACCCCGGAGGAGCAGTTGAAGATGTTCGGCGCGCAGTTGTACGACACCATCGGATCCGCCTACCCGGCGACGCGGCGCACCGAGCCACGGATCGCCGCGCGGATCTGGGCGGCCCTCGGGGACGCCCGGACGGTGCTGAACGTCGGCGCCGGCACCGGCTCCTACGAACCACCCGACCGGGACGTCACGGCGGTGGAACCATCGGCGGTCATGCGGGCACAGCGCCCCGCGGGTGCCGCGCCGTGCGTGGCCGCCGCCGCGGAGCACCTGCCGTTCGAGGACCAGTCCTTCGACGCCGCGATGGCAGTCAGCACCGTGCATCACTGGCCCGACCCGGTCGCCGGGCTGCGCGAGATGCGCCGGGTGGCCCGCCGGGTGGTGGTGTTCACGTACGACGCCGACGACACCGGCTGGCGTCAGCGGTTCTGGCTCACCCGCGACTACCTGCCCGAGTTCGCGAACCTCCTGGTCGGCTGGCCGTCGCTGGCCGACCTGACCCGCGCGATCGGCGGGCGCGCGGAGCCGCTGCTCGTCCCGTGGGACTGCGCGGACGGCTTCTTCGAGGCGTACTGGCGCCGGCCCGAGGCGTACCTGGACGACCACGTCCGCCGCGCGGTCTCGGTCTGGACCCGGGTCGGAGCGCAGGCCGAGGAGCGGGCGGTCCGCACCCTGCGCGCCGACCTCGCCTCGGGCCGCTGGGCCGAGCGGAACCGGGACATCGTCGCCCTCGACGCGGCAGAACTCGGGCTCCGCCTGCTCGTGGCCTGACCGCGGCGTGCCGGCGGGCGCGTCGGCGCCGTCATGGGGCCGTTCATCGCCGCCGGGCGGTGGCCCGGCCGGTACCGCCCGCCGGGCCGCCGGCCGCCCGGCGGAGTCCGGCGAGCTGGACGAAGACCTCGCGCCGCGCCACCGCCTGGCCGCGCCGGTCCAGGACGTAGCCGGTCAGCCAGACCCAGCCGGCGTACGTCGGCCGGGGACAGACCGCGACGACCCGCACGGTCAGCGCCCGCTCGCCGGCGAACTGCACCGAGGCCCGGCCGTCGATCCGCAGCAGGTCGCCGGCTCGCGGTCGCACCGCTACCGGTGGCTCTCGTCCGGTGGTCGGCACTCGCGGGCGTGCATCGTCTGCCAGTCGCGCAGCGCCTGGCGCAGCCGCCCGTTCTCCTCGCCGAGCCGGCGGATCCACCGGTGCAGCTCGGCCAGCTCGTCCGCGACCTGGGCCTGGAACTCGCGTACCTGGTCGGGGTCGACGCCCGGGCCGCGCGAGTCGAACACGCGGATCCGCGCCTCGTGCGCGGTGAGCCGGGCGGGCAGGCCGCTGCCGTAGGGCTGCCCGCCTCGATACACCTGGGTCACGTCGGTCCTTTCCGGAGGTCGGAGGTCGAAACGCGCTGCGCCGGACCGGCCGCGACAGGGGTCCGGGCCTGCTCGGGTGGGTCGGGACGGGCGCGCGCACCCGCCCCGACCGGGGAGTGAGCCGAACTCGGTGCCACGCGAGGAGCGACTCCGGCTCAACATATCTAGACATGTCAGATGAGTCAACGCTGCTTGTTAGGCGAGTCGCGGTGTGATCGAATCGGATCGCCACGCGAGGAGTGCCATGCGAGAAGTGCCGGATTACTGGCGCATCGCCGACGATGTGATCGCCGATGTCAGATCGAAGAGGCTGAAGCCGGGGGACAAGCTGCCCTCGATCGCCGAGCTGCGCGATCGCTACGCCGTCAGCCACGGCACCGTGCAGATGGCCTATGCCCGTCTTGAAGCCCTTCGGGTGATCCGCCGCCAGCAGGGCAAGGGCGTCTTCGTGACCGATCCGAAGACCTGGATGCGGGAGCCCTGACCGGTCCGGCGGCCGGGGTGGGTGGCCGCCGTCGCACCGTCCCGTCCCGCGGTCGCCGGGGAGCCGCCGGGGGTGGCGGTGCCACCCCCGGCGCTCGTACGGTCGATCCGATCGCGCTCGGCGTCAGTTCGCCGCGAGGAACTCGATCTCCGACAGCTCGGGTGCCCGCTGGTACGCCCAGACCTCGTCGATGTCGCCGATGAAGTAGCTGTTGACCGAGAACTCGTCCGGGCCCTGGATCGCGCCCACCCCGAACACGTGGGCGCCGTCCCAGACGCTGGTGAAGGTGCCGGTGGCGATCTCGGTCCGGGAGTCGTCGATGAACCCGTCGGCGCCCTTGCGGTGGACGTACAGGGTCATCGTGCCCGCCGTGCCGTCATAGACGGCGGCGACGTGCGCCCATTCGCCGGCGATCACCGGGGCGGGGGCGCACACGTGCGTCCCGCCGGTGGTCGTGGTGTCGGCCGCGTACATGGAGAAGCAGTAACCGGACCCCTTGCGGTACCCCAGCTCGTACATGCTGTGGTTGTCGCCCGACTGGGAGATCGCCGTGCGGTTGGCGGTCAGGTCGGTGGGGCGCACCCAGGCCGCGACGGCGAAGCTCCGGCGGACCCCGGTGCTGGAGAGCGGGCCGGTGGCGACGGGCACCTCGAAGCTGCGGAGGTAGGCGGTGCCGTTGAAACTGGCCTCCTGATAGCCCTCCGGGTACGGCTGGTCGGTCCACCGTCGCTGGACGAAGGTCGGGGCGGTGTCTTGCTCGGTCAGGTCGTGCGGGTTCTCCAGCAGCGTCTCGTCGTCGTCGTAGTGGCCGTCGAAGGTCCAGTGCCCCGCCTCGGGCGGCGGCGAGGTGACCCGGAACTGGTAGGTCCCGGTGGACGACATCCCGTTGGCCGCGATGAACTTGACGGTCAGGGTCCGCAGCAGGTCGGTTCGCGGGACAACCTCGCACTGCCCGCCCCACCAGAGCTGCATGACGCCGTCGACGATCACCCCCCGGTTGCTCTGCGTGTAGGCGGATTGCCAGGGAGATCCGTCGAGTGAGCACAGGATGTCGTCGATGGGGTTGTTGTAGTCCTGGGGCGTGCGCGCGGTGATGAAACCGCGCCGGCCGATCTCACCTGACGACCTGCCGGACCCGTCGTCCTCGAAGTACAGGCTCGAGCTCGACGAATAGATGACCGGCGGGGCCGGTGCCGTCGTGCTGGTCCGGAACGTCGCCCAGGCCGTGTACGGGGAGTAGGCGCCCTGCTCATCCTTGGACCGGCTCCGCCAGCGGTAGGCGCCGTCCGCGAGCGTCGGGGTGACCCGCCACTTCGCCGGTTGGGCCGGCGTACTGGGGCCGGAGGCGTAGCCGGTCTTCACGCCCGTGGCGACCGTGACGCCGGCGGCGGTCTGGACGTCGAAGTAGACCGTCAGCACGGTGCCGCTGTCCGGGTCGGTGGCGAAGACCGACAGCTCCGGGTCCCGGCGGCCGACCACCGGGCTGGAGGTGCAGCTGCTGAAGCAGTCGGTCACCGCCATCCCCGTCGGGGTGCCCGGCGTGCGGTTGTAGGTGGCCTGCAAGCTGACCGAGGAGGCGTGGAACCGGGTCCAGTCGTACTGGTCGGACTCCTTCGTCGCACGCAGGCCGAACGCCATCCGGGTGGCCTTGTTGGTGGCCTGGGTCTGCAGCTTCGACCGGAGGCTGCCGGTGAACTCGCCCGGGTCGTCGCCCTTCGGGCAGGTGCTCTCGTTCGCGGAGAACGTGTCGGTGTCGACCCGGGACATCCAGTCGCCGTCGGAATCGTTGTACCAGGTGTAGGTCGACGGGGTGTTGAACAGCTGCGTCTGCCACAACTCGATGCTGGTGGTGGCGCAGTCCGCGGTGTGGTCGGCGGTGATGTGCAGCGAGGCGGACAGCACCTGTGCCCCGGACATCTCGGCGATGTTGAACTGCATGTGTGAGCGCCACACGTCCGAGGTCTGCCATTGCCGGCCGACCCGCATGTCCGAGGATTCCCCGTAGTAGGAATGGTTCGGATTGTGGTTCATCACGTTCGTCCAGTGCGTCGGTGACGGCTTGCTGAACGGCGGGTCGATGTAGACCGGGAAAATCGTGTCCGGGGCGGCGAGCATCTTCGTGTCCGGCAGCACCGTCAAGCTGTCCTTCGACACCTGGACCGGCATCCGCACCAGGCGGTGCGGAGTGGGCTCCCCGCCGGTCGAGGCGGCCTGGTCGGCCAGCAGCCGGGCGCGTTCCGCCGCCGGCCGGGCGGCGATCGACGGGATCGGCGCGGGGGAGTCCCACATGTGCGCGCCGGGCGAGACGAACAGCGGCTTCCCGGCGCGGTCGACGACCTCCACGCCGTTGCCGGCCGACGTACGCACCTGCGCGCCGTCGGCGGCCAACCCGAGGGTCACCCGGCGCAGCGCCGGGTTCGTCGCCGCTTCCCGGGACTTCACGACGAGCAGCTGCCGGAACCCGGTCGGCTCCGCGGTCACCGCGAGATCCACGCCCGGCAGGACCTCGGGATAGGTGGCCGTGTCCCCGGTGAGGACCGGCGTCGGCAGGGCCGCCGGCCAGGTCAGCGAGAACCGGGCCCCCGGCTCACCCACGGAGACCAGCGGGCCGCTCCCACCGCCGGACAGGCGCAGCGGCACCGTGGTCACCTTCGGCGCGATCCCGCCGTCTGCCGTCCGTTGCAGGGAGACGTCGATGGCCGCCCACCCCTTGGGGGTACGCGCCCGCACCGGCACCGGCGTCGACCGCATGGTGAAGCTGCCGTCCGGGTTGGCGACGGTGAGGTTGGTCTCGGAGGTCCGCGACGAGACCTCCACGGTGCGGTCGCAGGCCTGGGCCATCCGGCTGGCGGCTGAGTCGTCCGCGACCGCGCCCACGCAGTCGGCGGCTGACGCGGAATGGGCCGGGAGAGCGATGAGAACGGGCGCGGCCAGGAGCAGGGACGTGGCGGCCGAGGCCGCCCCGAACCTCGTTAATGCAGGTCTCAAGACATTTCCTCTGGTGAGAGTGGCGCACGGATGATTTCCGGCTGCCGGCGACCGGGCGTAACGGTGCGAGGGCATGACGAACTGCCGTACGGAAAGCGTCGGCGCCCCGGCGAAAGACGCGGATTATCCGCGTCGGGATCCGTTACCTGTGCCGGGTGAGGGGCCACATTCGACGCGCGGACAACGCGCGGTCGCATAAGGCGGAGAGCTGCCTTGAGTGGTGCGTGCAGAAGTCGGCCATCGGTCCCCCGTGATCAATGCCAGACAGTGTGTCGGATTTTAGGGAGTCAATTGACCCTTGTGAAGGGCCGGGCACAGATTGACAGCACAAACTGGGGCAGGGGCATACCGACCGGTCCGCACGTTGACGGGCTGTCACCGCGCCGGGCGCCGGCGTCGGCATCGACACACTGGCACATATGGATGTTCGGTCGGTGTCGCCCCCGCACCCGGCCTGGTCGGATGGCAGAACGGACACCGCCGTTCGACGACAGGAGGGACCGTGCGCACACCAACGCGTGCGACGACGGGGGCCACCGCGCTGCTACTCGCGGCCGGACTGGTGCTCACCGCGACAGCGGGCAGCCAGGCGGCACCCCGGGACGAGACCCGGACCCAGGCGACACCCGGGCAGCTGCCCGGCGACAGCCACGACAGCAGGGCACGGGACAACCGCACGGGGCGGACCGCCCCGACCGGCCGGCAACGGGACCGGGCCGCCGCGCTCGGCGCCCGGGTCCGGTGGACCGACTTCGGCACCCCCGCCAGCCTGACCCCGACCGACCGGCCGCTCGCCACCGGCCTGCCCGCCGACCCGGCCGCCGCCGCGCGGGCGTACCTGGCGGCCAACCGCGAGCTGCTCGGGCTGACCGAGGCGGGGGCCGCGGCGCTGGAGCAGTTGACCGTCGCCCCGATGGGCGAGGGCGCCACCGTGCTGTTCCGCCAGCGCTTCGGCGACCTGCCGGCCGCCGTGGACGGCGTGCTCGCGGTCGGCGTCCGCGACGGCGCGGTGTGGCACGTCAGCTCGTCGCTGGCCCGCGACGGCGCGGCGCCGGCCCCGGCCACGCTGAGCGCCGAGCAGGCGCGGCGGGCGGCGGCCGTCGACGCCGGCCTCACCGACCCGACCTTCCTGCGGACCACGCTGGTCGCGGTGCCGACCGCCGACCGGGGCGCGCGCGCCGCGTACGAGGTGGTGCTCGGGGCGCGGCTCACCGGCGCGGACCCGGCCGCCTACTCGACCTACGTGGACGCCCGCGACGGCAGCGTGCTGGTCCGTGAGGACCTGGTGGACCACGACGCGGACAACCCGTCCTGGGAGGTCTTCCCGAACTCGCCGCGGGTCGACAAGTCGTCCACCGACACCCGGGTGCGCTGGTGTGCCGCGCCGGCCGCCGGCTGCGCCGAGGTGGTCGGCGTGCCCGGCTCCCCGGCCTGGGACGTCGACCCGGCGACCGGGGCGTCCACCGCCACGACCCGGGGCAACAACGCGATCGCGGTGCAGAACTGGTTCAGCAACGACCCGTTCAGCGTCGGCACCGAGACGGCCACGCCGCGCCCGGACCGGAACTACGCCTACCCGTGGACCAACCAGTGGTACGAGCAGCAGTGCAACCCGGACGCCTTCACCTCGCCGCGGGCCAACGACATCGACGCGGCCCGGGCCAACCTGTTCGCGATGCACAACCGGATGCACGACTGGTCCTACCACTTGGGCTTCACCGAGGCCACCTGGAACCTGCAGCGGGACAACCTCGGCCGCGGCGGGCTGGGCAACGACGCCGAGCAGGGCAACGCCCAGGCCGGCGGGGTCACCGGCGGCCCGCCCGGCTTCGCCGCCCGGGACAACGCCAACCAGATCACCCCGGGCGACGGGATCGCCCCGATCACCAACATGTACCTGTGGCAGCCGATCGCCGGCTCCTTCTACGCGCCCTGCGTGGACGGTGACTTCGACATGTCGGTGATCGCCCACGAGTACGGCCACGCGATCAGCAACCGCATGATCGCCGGCCCGAGCACCGGGGTCAGCTCGCCGCAGGGGATGAGCGAGAGCTGGTCGGACCAGCTCGCCATGGAATACCTCTACGAGCACGGGTACGCGGCGCCGGGCCGGCGCGGCTTCACCATCGGCGAGTACACCACCGGCGACCCGGACGCGGGCATCCGCAACTACAACATGAGCCGCAGCCCGCTCAACTACAGCGCGATCGACTACGACTTCGTCGGTCTCCAGGTGCACGCCTCCGGTGAGGTGTGGACCGCCACCAACTACGACATCCGGTCGGCCCTGATGCGCCGCTACGGCGCCGGGAACCGGGCGGTGCAGAAGTCCTGCGCGGTCGGGGCGACCCCGGTGACCGCCTGCCCGGGCAACCGGCGGTGGATCCAGCTCGTCTTCGACTCGTTCCTGCTGATGGCGGTCGGCCAGGTGAGCATGGTCGACGCCCGGGACGCCATGCTGGCCGCCGACCGGATCCGCTTCGGCGGGGCCAACCAGGATCTGCTCTGGAACGCGTTCGCCGCGCGCGGGCTCGGCGAGGCGGCGGCCAGCGCCGGCAACGCCGACGCCAACCCGACGCCCGACTTCACCTCCCCGTACGCGAAGGAGGGGGTGCTGCGCCTGCGGCCGGTGGACGGCCGGGCGGTGCCCGGGGCGCAGCTGTTCGTCGGCCGCTACCAGGCGCGGGCCGTGCCGGTCGCCGACACCGACGCGACCACCCCGCTGACCGACGCGGTACGCCTCGTGCCGGGCCGCTACGAGTTCGTGGTCCGGGCGCCCGGCTACGGGCACGTGCGGGTCGGCCAGGTCACGGTCAGGGCCGGCCAGGTCCGTGACCTGCCGGTCAAGCTGCGCCGCAACCTCGCCTCGGCCGCCGCCGGCGCGACGGTCGGCGGGGACGGGGTCAACCTGGGGCTGATCGCCGACGACGACGAGAACACCAACTGGGCGTCGCTGGGCGCGCCGGTCGCCGGCCGGCAGGTCACCGTCGACCTGGCCGGCGGCGTCCAGCAGGTCCGCCGGGTGCAGGTCAGCGCGATGCTGCGCCCGCCGGTGGTGGGCGACGCGGACGCCGGCACGCAGAGCCGGTTCTCCGCGCTGCGCCAGTTCCGGGTCCTCGCCTGCACGGCGAAGGGCGCGGTCAGCTGCACGCAGCCGGGCGACTTCCGGGCCGTCTACACCAGCCGGGCGGACGCCTTCCCGTCCGTCGCGCCCCGGCCGCGGGCCCCGGAGCTGATCATCCGATCCTTCGACATCCCGCGGACCAAGGCGACCCACCTGCGGATCGAGGTGCTGACCAACCAGTGCACCGGCGCGCCGGACTACGCCGGTGAGCAGGACGCCGACCCGCGGGCGGCGACCGACTGCGCCACCGCCAGCCCGCAGGCGCAGAACGTGCGGATCGCCGAGTTCCAGGCGTTCGCGCAGTAGGCGACGGGGTGCGGGCGGGCACCGCCCGCCCGCACCCCTTGCCATACATCGTCAAACATCACTAGATTGGCCGACGGGCGCCGCCGTACGGCGGCTGAACGTCCCCGCCCGAGCCGGGCAGGTCCGCACGCGTATCCGCGCGTCGGCACGCGAGGTCCCCGCAGCTTCCGCACCGCCGGTCCCGCGACCGGCGGTCCGTTGAGAGGACCCCGATGAGGATCTCCCACGCCCGTCTCGCCCCGGTGGTGGCGGTCGCCACCACCCTGGCCGCCGCCGTCGTCGTCACCCCGCTGGTGGCCGGCCCGGCCGCCGCCGCGCAGGGGTGCCAGGTCGACTACCTGCCCAACGTGTGGCCGGGCGGGTTCACCGCCACGGTCCGGGTCGCCCCCGGCGACACCGCCGTGAACGGCTGGACGGTCACCTGGACCTACCCCGGCGACCAGCGGATCACCGGCGCCTGGAACGCCGTGGTCAGCCAGTCCGGCGCCACCGTCACCGCCCGCAACGCCACCTGGAACGGCAGCGTGCCGGCCGGCGGCACCACCGAGTTCGGCGTCCAGGGCACCGTCGGCGCGAGCGCGCCGGCGCCGACCGCCTTCGCGCTCAACGGCGTGCCCTGCAACGGCGCGCCGCCGTCGCCGACGGTCTCGCCCACGACGTCGCCGACCACCTCGCCGAGCCCGACGGTGTCGCCGAGCCCGACGATCTCGCCGAGCCCGACGATCTCGCCGAGCCCGACGGTGTCGCCGAGCCCCACCACGTCACCGAGCCCGACCGGGCCGCCGCCGGCCGGCTGCGCCGGCGCGGTGCTCTGCGACGGCTTCGAGAACCAGACCGGTGCCACGCCCGCCGGCGA
Source organism: Micromonospora sp. NPDC049836 (assembly GCF_044465125.1). NCBI lineage: Bacteria > Bacillati > Actinomycetota > Actinomycetes > Micromonosporales > Micromonosporaceae > Micromonospora > Micromonospora sp. NPDC049836. Next base: position 125,316 of record NZ_JBITLH010000002.1, on the reverse strand, counting down.
CTGGGCCGTGGTGCACCCGGACTGCTCCGGCACCGGCACCGCCGCGGTGGACACCGCCACCGCCCACGGCGGCACCCGATCGGTGCGGGTCAACGGCGGGGGTGGCTACTGCAACCACGTCTTCGTCCGGGCCAACCGCGACCTCTCCGGCGTCGGCGCGGTGTGCTACGGCCGGCTCTGGGTCCGGCACAGCACGGCGCTGCCCGCCGACCACGTCACCCTGCTGGCCATGGCCGACGCCGCGGACGGCAACCGCGACCTGCGGATGGGCGGGCAGAACAGCGCCATGCAGTGGAACCGGTCCTCCGACGACGCCACCCTGCCCGAGCAGAGCCCGGCGGGGGTGGCGTTGAGCGTGCCGCTGCCCACCGGCCGCTGGTCCTGCCTGGAGTTCATGGTGGACGGCGGCACCGGGCAACTGCGTACCTGGCTGGACGGGGCCGCGATCACCGGGCTGACCGCCGACGGCGTACCGACCCACGATATCGACGGGCAGTGGTACGGGCGCACCTGGCGACCGGCGCTGACCGACCTGAAGCTGGGTTGGGAGAGCTACGGCGGGGCGACGGACACCCTCTGGTTCGACGACGTGGCGCTGGGCAGCACCCGGATCGGCTGCTGACCGGCGACCCGGGGCCGGGCCGCCGCGCCCGGCCCCGGGCCACCACGTACCCGGCGTTCACCCGCCGGTGCGCCACCGTTTTCCCCCGGGACCTTCCGGTGGGCGACGATCACCGCCAGACTGGGCGCGACCAATGCAAAGACGTTGGTCGATGTCGTCGTATCCGGACAGGGAGGACCCCTTGACCACGCCTACGACCCCGCCGCCCGCCACCGGCTCCCGCGTACGCCGCATCCTCGGCGCGCTCACCCTGCTCACGGCCATGGTCGCCACCGCGCTCGTCGGCCCCTCCGTGGTGTCACCGAGGCTCGCCGAGCCCGCCCAGGCCGCCGTCTACGGCTCGTGCACCATGACCCGCTGCGCCGACGCCCGCACCGCCCGCTCCGGCTGGTCCGGCAAGGGCTTCCCGACCAGCCGGGGCTGGTACTCGTGGAGCGGCGGGCAGTGCAACTACGCCGGCGGGCAGTTCTACAACCGGGAGGGGCAACTGCCCACCGGCGCCACCTACTACGAGTACGACGTCTACCCGCGCGCCTGCGGGGCGTCCCGCGACGCGTACCGGATCGTGGTCAACCGGAGCACCGGGGTGACCTGGTTCTCGCCCGACCACTACGCGAACTTCTACCGGCTCTGACCGGCCGCCGTCCCGGGCCGGGCCGCCCCGCGCGGTCCGGCCCACCCGGCGGGAGAGGAGGCACATGGTGGCTGCCCACCCGGGAAGCTGGCTGACCGTCACGGCGGGACCGGCCCCGGCCCCGGCCGGCGTGGCGCTGGCCGGGGCGGCCGCCCGGACCCGGGCCGGCCTCTTCGACGCGCTGACCGCCGCCCTGGCCCTGCCCGACTGGTTCGGCCGCAACTTCGACGCCCTCGCCGACGTGCTGGCCGATCGGCTCGACGCCGGACCGCTCACCCTGGAGGTCCGCGACGCGGGGCAGTTGCTGGTCGACGAGCCGCCCGGGCAGCTCGGCATCCTGCTCGACGTGCTCGGCGGGGCCGCCGCCGGCGGGCGGTACCCGCTGCGGGTGGTGCTGCGCGAGCCGGCCGACCGGCTCGCCGCCCTGCACCGGCGGATCAGCGCGGCCCGGCCCGGCCGCGACGCGCCCCCGGCCGGCTGACCGCGCGGGCGCGGCGGTGGGTCAGTTCGGCTGGTCGAGGATGGCGCTGAACCGCTCCTCGGCGAGGTCGAGCTGGGCGAAGATGTGCCGCTTCACCGGCGCGGAGAGCGGCGTGTCCGGCCGGGCGATCAGGTCCCGGAAGACCGGCACCAGCGGCCGGTACTTCGCCGCCGACCGGGCCACCTTCGGCCCGGTGGTGTGGATCACACCGACGCCGTTGTCGGTGAAGTCGGACACCTTGATCACCCGGGCCCAGGGCTCCCGGTCCAGGCTCGCCGCCACGTGCTCGCGGTACTGGACGTGCCGGTCCCGCCCCGGGTCGTACACCGGGTTGGTGACCGCGCCGACCAGGCGGGCCACCCGCGGGCCGAACCGGTCGGCCAGCACGGCCAGCGCCGCCCCGGTCGGCTCGGCGGCGTCCGTCCGGTCGGCGGCGGCGGGCGCGCCGGTCGGGCAGCGGCGCAGGCCGGCCAGTTCCGCCGGGTGGTCCTCCACCGCGTCGTGCAGCAGGCCCGCCACGATCACGTCCACCTCCCGCACCTGGTAGTGGTGCATCATCCGGATCGCCACCCGCAGCAGGTGGTTGAGGTACGGCTCGCGGACCCGGCGGTCGTCGCGGTGCAACGCGGCGGCCAACTCCTCGGCGGCGGTCAGCCGGCCCCGCGCGGTCTCGTCGAACGCCTCGATCTCCAGCCGGAACCGGGCCCGCAGCCCCGGCTCGCCGTGGATCTCGGTGATCGCGTGCATCGGCATGGTCGCCAGGTAGGCGGGGAACTCCATGCGTCCCTTATAGCTGATCTTCGCTACCGGCGGGGCCACGCGGTCGGCCACCCGACGCCGTCAAGCGCTGCCGAGCCGCTTGACCAGGCGCACCGTCGTACCCTCCGGGGTGCCCTCGATGGCCGCCTCGTCCATCACCCGCGCCATGATCAGCCGCCCCCGGCCCCGGTCGGTGGCGTCCCCGCCGACGTCCTCCCGCCAGCCGCCGTCGTCGCGGATCTCGATCTCCAACCGGTCGCCGCGCAGCTCGGCGCGGACCGTGGTGATCCCCTCCGGGGCGAACCGGTAGCCGTGCTCGATCGCGTTGGCGCAGGCCTCACCGGTCGCGATGAGCACCGTCTCGACGTCCCACTCGTCGACGCCGAGCCCGTGCAGCCAGCGCCGCAGCCGCTCGCGGGTGGGGGCGAGCTGCCCCGGGTCGGCCGGCACGGTGAGGGTGAGCACCTGGCCGGATCGCGGCAGGGACGGCGCGGCGGCGTCGCTGCCCACGACACCCTCCATCTCCGGCCCTCCTGTCCCCGTGTACGGCACCGGGCCCGGACGCCCAGGGGCGCCGTCCGTGGCCCGTCCCGGCCCATTGTCCCCGGTCACCTTGGGCTTCATTCCCCGACCCTGCGGTTCGAACCGGGATCGGGTCCGGCAGAACCGGGCCGGGCCCGGACCGGCCCGGCGCGGGGCACAATCGGCGCATGGACCGGGTGCTGGACCTGCTCGTCGGGCTGCCGCCCGCCGTGGTCCTGGCGCTGGTCTTCCTGCTGCCCGCGCTGGAGGCGTCGACCTTCCTCGGCCTGCTCGTGCCCGGCGAGGTGGCGGTGCTGGTCGGCGGCGTACTGGCCCACGAGGGGCGGCTGCCGCTCTGGGCGGTGATCATCGCGGCGGCGGCCGGCGCGGCGCTCGGCGACCAGGTGGGCTACCTGGTCGGCCGCCGCTACGGCCAACGGCTGCTGGCGCGGACGCCCCGGCGCTTCGTCCGCGGCGCGGAGCTGCGGCGGGCGCTGGACCTGGTGCGCCGCCGGGGCGCCACGGCGGTGGTGGTGGGCCGGTGGGCGGCGGCGCTGCGGGCGCTGGTGCCCGGGCTGGCCGGGCTCAGCGGCATCCCCCGGCGCGCCTTCACGCTGGCGAACCTGGCCGGCGGCGTGCTCTGGGCCGTGGTCGTGGCGGTGGCCGGCTACCTGGCGGGGGCGTCGTACCGGCTGCTGGAGCGGCGGCTCGGCTGGGCCGGGGAGGCGGTGCTGGCGGTCGTGGTGCTGCTGGTGGCCGTGCGGATCGTCCGCGCCCGGCGGGCCGCCACCCGGGAAACGGCGGGGCCCGCCGACCGGGAACGGGCGGGGCCCACCGACCGGCGCTGAGGGCCGCCGCACGGGAACGCGCGGGGCCCGCCGACCGGCGCTGAGGGCCGCCGCCCGCCCGCAGGTGGCTCCGGGCCGGCGCCCCGACAGGACGCCGGCCCGGAGCCGGTACGGTCAGCCGCTGATCCGGCCGGTACCGGCGCCGGCGGTGACCGTCGACTTCACCGTGCTGGCCGCGTCCAGGGTGTAGGCGTACGGGACGGCGGCCACGCTGCCGGCCGTCTGCGGGGTGCCCGAGTTGACGTACAGGTTGTTCCGCTCGACCAGGTTGCCGGCCGGCGAGGAGCCCTCGCCGACGTGCGTCGGGTCGGTCATGTTCTCGAAGTAGTTCCCCTCGACCAGCACCCCGGCGCCGCAGGTGGTGGCGATGCCGTAGCTGTAGGACGGGTTGGCGGTGGTCACGTAGTAGTTGTTGAACACGTGCACCGGGTTGCCGAAGCGGACCCGCGGGTTGCGCTGGAAGCAGTTGCTGAACGCGTTGTGGTGGTAGGTCACCTTCAGCTTGCCGGTGTCCTCCGAGGAGTTGCTGTCGCTGTGCCCGACCAGCGAGCACTTCACGTGGTCGTGCAGCCGGTTCCAGGAGACGGTGACGAAGTTGGACCCGTGGGTGATGTCGAGCAGGCCGTCGTAGTAGTCGGTGCCGCTGGTGGTGTCGCTGGACAGGTCGTTGTGGTCGATCCAGACGTTGGTGGAGTTGTCCAGGTGGATGGCGTCGCCGTTGCCGACGCCGGCGCGTACCTTGGCGATCCTCAGGTTCCGGATGATGATGTTGCGCGCGTCCCGCAGGTTGAGGCCGCAGCCGGTCAGGCCGGCGCTCGACCCGACGCCGATGACCGTCTTGTTCGAGCCGACCCGGATCTCGGTGGAGCAGCTGAACGCGCCGTTGACCCGTACCGTGGTCGCGGTGTCGCCCGCCACCGCGTTGGCGAGCGCGCCCGCGTCGCTGACCGTGACGGTGCCGCCGCCGGCCCCGCCGGTGGTGCCGCCGTTCTGGGTGGCCCAGCCGACCAGCCCGGTGGTGGGCGCCGGGGTCGTCGGCGGCGGCGTGGTCGGCGGGGGCGTGGTGGGCGGCGGCGTGGTCGGCGCGGCGGTCGGTGACGAGGTGGTCGGCGGCGTGCTCGGGGCGCCGCCGGCGCCGTCCACCACGACGTCGTCGAAGACCGCGCTGGCGTACGCGGTGACCAGCACGATCCGCCCGGCCGAGTAGGCCGGGTCGGTGCCGGCGCCGATCTGGGCGCCGTTCACGAAGCCCTTGATCGTGCTGCCGGTGGCCTCGATCCGCAGCGTGTACCAGGTGCCGGTGGTGACGGCCAGTGCGGTGGAGCCGAGCACGCTGAGCTGGCTGCCGTTGACCATCTGGAGTTCGGCCCGGCCCGCGTTGGTCAGCGCCAGCCGGTACATCTTGGTCGAGCTGGTGGAGCGGGAGGCCAGACCGACCAGCCGGTTGCCGCCGTTGAACGACAGCGGCTTGACCCGGGCCTGCACCTGGTAGTCCGTCCAGCCGGTCTGGCCGGCGAAGGCGCGGGCCAGCTCGCTGGCGTTGTTGCCCTGCCGGTAGGCGGGGGAGCCGTCGGTGACCACCGACCAGTCCCCGCCGGACTTGGACCAGCCGTCGGCGTTGCCGTCGTCGAAGGTGTCGGTGAACAGGGTGGCCGCGGCGGCGTTGCCGGCCATGCCGAGGGTGAGCAGCACGGCGGTGAGGCCGGCGCCGGCCGTGGCCAGCAGACCTCGATGGTGGTGTCGGAGTCGCACGGTGCTTCCTCCTGTGCTGGTGGGCGCGAGGCCCGGGGACGTGGTGGGCGGGGTGGTGCCGTGGTGGTGCGGGCCGGACGCCGCGGGCTGGTCGGCGGCCGGCTCCGGCCGGTCCGGGACGGACGTGCCCGGGACCGGACGAGGGGAGGCGGGCGGCGGGTGCGGGCCGCGCGGGGGCGGGTGCGGTGCTGGCCGGGCCGCCTAGCGCGGCAGCCGGCCGGCGCCGGCGAAGGCGTCCACGACGAGCGGCACCAGCGGGGTGGGCAGCACCGGGGCGGCCCGCAGGGTGGGCGTCCAGCCGGCGTCGCCGCCGAGGTCCGGGTCGTGCGCCGCGTTGTACGCGCCGAGCAGGTCGACCGGGCGCGGCCGGTCGGCGCCCTGCCGCAGCCAGCTGCCCCGCTCGGTGAGCGCGGTGCCGCCCCAGTCGTGGATCAGGTCGGCCGGGGCGACGTCGCCGGCCAGGGTGAAGTAGTTGTTCTCCGCGTACATGGCGGACTGCACGCCGACGCCGAGGGCGTACTCGAAGCCGGGGCCGCCGAGGCGGTAGTGGTTCTCGTGCACGTCGACCTGGCCGAACCGGACCCGGGGCAGCCGCTGGAGGTCGCCGTCGAAGAGGTTGTGGTGCACGGTGACCTTGAGCCGGCCGACGTCCGGGCCGACCGTGTTGGAGGAGCCGATCAGCATCAGCTTGTCCCGGCCGACGAACCGGTTCCAGCTGGCGGTGACCAGGCTGGCGGTGTGCGTGACGTCGAGCGACCCGTCGTGCACCTGGTAGGGGCGGCCGAAGTAGCGCGGCTGGGCGGCGTCCGGGTTGTCGCCGTCGGTGAAGGTGTTGTGGTCGACCCAGACGTGCTCGCTGCGCCGTACCGAGATCTGGTCGTACTGGGAGTTCCAGTTGCCGGCGTCGCCGTCGGTGGGGGACCAGGCCGGGAAGCAGTCGCGGGCGTCGGCGAAGGTCAGGTTGCGCACGATCACGTTGCTGACCTTGTCGATCATCAGGGTCAGCCCGGTGAGCCGGGCGCCGGGCAACCCGACGAGGGTGGTGTTCGCGCCGACGTTGAGCTGGGTCTGCCGGGTCTGGTTGGCCACCGAGCGCACCCGCGCCGCCTCCAGCGGGCCGTCCGGGTTCACCCGCCCCCACACCGCCGGGTCGTACGCGGCCAGGTAGCCGTCGAGCGAGTACGCCGGGTCGGCCAGGTCGGCGCAGTCCAGCAGGGTGCCGTCCGGGCCCTCGAAGCCGTCGATCGTGCCGGCCAGGTACACGATCTTGGGGGTGGCGTCGGCGGCGTTGGTGGCGTTGTCGCCGCCGAGCGCGTCGACCAGCTCGGCGCGGGTGTGCGCCACCCGGATCCGGTCCGGGGCGGCGGCCGCGCCACCGGTGGTGCCGGCGCCCTCGGCGGCCCAGCCGTCGTTCGCCGGCAGCGCCTGGCGGCCCAGCTCCCGGGCGGGCCGGGGCAGCGGCGCGCCGGCCGGGGCGGCCGGCGCGGGTGCGGCGGTGGTCACCGCGAGCGCGGCGGCGAGCAACGCGACGCCCGCTGTTGTTCTACGCATGACTATTACCGTCCTGTCAGCTTTTGGTGGCCGATATCTGTGACGGTAAGGACATTCTTTTATAAGAGTCAATGCGTATTGTGTGCAGGTTTGTTGCAATAGCGGAATGCGGGGGGTATTGCCCCGGCCGGTACCGGCCGGGATAAGCGGGCATCTGTCCGGAACGCCCGGGACCCGGCCCTGCCGGGATGTGCACTACCGTTGCGGCGCCCCCTCGACCCGGTAGGGCGCGACCGCCCACGGCACCCCCGTCTCGGAGGGCAGCGCGCCGGTCTCCGCGGCGTGGCGCAGCACCGCGTCGACCCCCCGGATCACCCGCTCCCGCCGTGGCCCGTCGCCCACCGTCCCGACCAGCGCGCCGCCGAGCAGGGTCGGCTCCGGCGCGGCGCGAAGCGCGTCCAGCACCCCGGTGAACGGCGCGGTACGCGCCAGCGGCGCGAGCAGCGGCGTCCCGTCGGCCCGGTGGTCGAGCAGGTTCTCCAGCAGCCCGCGCCGGCCGGGCACCACGCGCGGCGCCGGCTCGCCGGGCAGCCGCAGCCGGTCGGTCGGGTATTCGAGCACGGCCCGGCCCCGGTCGCCGGTGACGATCACCTCGCCGGGCACGAAGTCCTCGCCGGCCAGGGTGAGCGCGGCCAGCACCGGCGGCCCGCCGTGCGGCGTCACCCGCAGCACGGCGGTGTCGTCCACCTCGATGGGACGCACCCGGTACCGCTCCACCTCGATCCGGGCCGGCCGCACCGGCGCCCCGGTCACCGCCTCGGCCACCGCGAGGCACTGCATCACCGCGTGCGCGAGGGGATTGGCCAGCGCCCCGTCGAGCACCGGTCGGCCGTCGAGGGATCGCCGGCCGGCCCAGGGGGACCGCGCGTAGTAGCCGTCGGGGCGGCGCCAGGCGGCCACCGCGGCGATCCGGCTGACCGGGCCGAGCCGCCCGGCGGCCAGCGTCCCGGTCAGCTCGGCCAGCGCCGCCGAGCCGAGCGCCTGGAAGCCGACCTGCACCGCCCGCCCGCTGGCCGCCGCCGCGCCCGCCAGGGCACGGTGCTCGGCCAGGTCGAGCACCGGCGGCTTCTCCAGCAGCAGGTCCGCGCCGGCGGCCAGCACGTCGAGGGCGATCGGCAGGTGGGTGTGCGGCGGCGTGCAGACCACCACCACGTCCGGGCGTACGGCGGCGAGCATCGCCCGGTGGTCGGTGAAGGTGCGCGCCCGCGGCGGGACCGGGGCGGCCGGCTCCTCCTCCAGCGGCCGGACGTCGACCAGGCCGGCCAGGCACAACCGGCCGGCGGCGTGCAGCGGGGCGATCGCCCGCCGGTGCCACCGCCCGTGCCCGTTCGCCCCGACCAGCGCCACCCGCGGCGGCCGCCCCCCGCCGGTCACGTCGCCGCCGCCAGGGTGGCCCGGACGCCGTGCCGTTCCAGCGCGGCCAGCCAGCCGGTCACGTCGGCGCGGACCTCGTCGTCGGCGGCCAGTTCGGCGGGGAAGACCTCGCGCAGGGCGAAGAGCGCGTCCACCACGCCGGCGGGGGTGTCCCGGCCGGCGGCCAGGGCGGCCCGGATCCGCTCGGCGAGCGGGTCGTCCAGCGGCAGCGGACGGCCGTCGTCGGCGTACCCGAGCAGGAAGCGCATCCAGGCGGCGACCACGAGCGACGCCCACCGGGCCGAGCGGCCGGCGGCCCGCAGGTCGGTGATGGTGTGCAGCACCCGCTGCGGCAGCTTCTGCGAGCCGTCCATGGCGATCTGCAGGGTGCGGTGCCGCATCGCCGGGTTGGCGAAGCGGCCCAGCACCTCCTCGCCGTAGTCCGGCACCGAGACGCCCGGGGGTGGGGCGAAGCTGGGCGCGACGTCCTCGGCGACCAGCCGGCGCAGCACGGCGGTCAACCGCGGCAGCGCCAGCGTCTCGGCGACGGTCTCCGCGCCGGCCAGCGCGCCCAGGTAGGCGGCGGCCGAGTGCACCCCGTTCAAGGAGCGCAGCTTGAGCCGCTCCCACGGGCCGGCGTCGTCGGTGAGCACCGCCCCGGCCCGCTCCCAGGCGGGCCGCCCGCCCGGGAAGTCGTCCTCGATCACCCACTGGGAGTACGGCTCGGCGGCCACCGCCGCCAGGTCGCTCACCCCGAGCGCCCGCCGGGCGGTGTCCAACGTGTCCGCGGTGGTGGCCGGCACGATCCGGTCGACCATCGTGCCCGGGAAGCTGACCTGCTCGGCGACCCAGCAGGCCGCCGCGTCGGGCACCCGGGCCACCGCGAGCGCCTGGGTCACCAGGCCGCGCAGCCGGCGGCCGTTGGCGGGCAGGTTGTCGCAGCTGACCAGGGCGAGCGGGCCGGCGTCGGCGGCCGCCCGGGCGAGCAGCCCGCGCACCAGCAGCCCCGGCACGGTACGCGGTGGCCGGTCGGTGGTCAGGTCGGCCAGCAGGTCCGGATCGGCCTGCAGCGCGCCGGTGACCGGGTCGAGCTGGTACGCCTTCTCGGTGACGGTCAGCGTCACCATCCGGATCGCCGGGTCGGCGAGCAGGCGCACCACGGCGGCCGGGTCGCTCGCGGCGTGCCGTACCCCGGTCAGCGCGCCGACCACCCGGGTGGCCGCGCCCTCGGCGGAGAGCGTGGTGACGCTGAACAGGCCGTCCTGCGCGGCCAGCGCCTCGACCACCCCGGTGCTGCGTGGCGCGACCCCGATGATGCCCCAGTCCCCGCCGGCCGCGCCGACCGCCGCCTCGGTGTGCACGGCCTGGTGGGCGCGGTGGAACGCGCCCAGCCCCAGGTGGACGATGCCGGCCGGCACGGTGCTGGGGCGCAGCAGCGGGCGGCACTCGACGGGCAGCCGGCGCAGGGTGGCCAGGCCGAGCCGGTCGGCGCCGCCGGTCAGTGCCATGCCGGGCCGTCCGGGAAGCGGAACCGGGCGATCGACTCCGCCCGCATGGTGCTGCTGTAGCCGGGGGCGGTGGGCAGCAGGTAGCGGCCGTCCCGGGTGCGGACCGGGTCGACGAAGTGCTCGTGCAGGTGGTCGACGTACTCGACCATCCGGCCGTCCAGGCTGGCGCCGACCCGCAGGTAGTCGAAGATCGCCAGGTGCTGGACGTACTCGCAGAGGCCGACGCCGCCGGCGTGCGGACAGACCGGCACCCCGAACTTCGCCGCCATCAGCAGCTCGGCGAGGACCTCGTCGACGCCGGCGACCCGGCAGGCGTCGACCTGCATGACGCCGATCGCCTCGGCCTGCAGCAGCTGCTTGAAGATCACCCGGTTGGCGGCGACCTCGCCGGTGGCGACCCGGCACCGGCCGCCGGTCAACTCGGTGACCGCCCGGGCGATCCGGGCGTGGCCCAGCACGTCGTCGGCGTGCGTGGGCTCCTCGATCCAGTACGGGTCGACCTCGGCCAGCGCGGTCATCGCGGTGATCGCCTCGTCGACGTCCCAGACCTGGTTGGCGTCCATCATCAGCAGCGCGTCCGGGCCGATCTCGGCCCGGATGATCCGGGCCCGGCGCAGGTCGTCCTCGGGCGGGCCGCCGACCTTCATCTTCACCGCCCGCCAGCCGTCGGCGTACGCGGCGCGGGTCAGCGACCGCACCTTGTCGTCCGGGTAGCCGAGCCAGCCGACCGACGTGGTGTACGAGGGGAAGCCGTCGCGCTCCAGGACGGCGAGCCGGTCGGCCAGCCCGTCGCGCCCCTTGTCCAGGATGGCCGCGGCCTCGTCGGGGGTGAGCGCGTCGGTGATGTGGTGGAAGTCGACGGCGGCCACCAGGTCGTCGGTGGGCAGCTCGGCCAGGTACCGCCACAGCGGCTTGCCGGCCAGCTTGGCGCGCAGGTCCCAGACCGCGTTGACCACCGCCCCGGCGGCCAGGTGGATCACCCCCTTCTCCGGGCCCAGCCAGCGCAGCTGCACGTCGGCGGTGAGCGAACGGGTGAACGCCACCGGGTCGGCGGCGATCTCCTCGACGGTGCGCCCCCGGACGTGGTGCGCGAGCGCGTGCACGGCCGCGCAGGTGATCTCGTTGCCCCGGCCGTTGGTGAAGGTGAACCCGGCGCCGGTCGGACCGCCGTCGGTGGCCAGCTCGACGTAGCTGGCCGAGTAGTCGCCCCGGTTGATCGCGTCCGAGCCGTCGCCACTGGCGGCGGTGGGGAACCGTACGTCGTGCACGGTGACGTCGGTGATGGTGGTCATGAGCTCTCCCCGAACTTGAAGACCCGCTTCGGTAGCCGGTACGCCAGGTCGACGATGGTCTCGGCGGCCTCGTCGAGGGGCAGCCGGTGCTCGGCGACCAGCCGGGCCAGGAAGCCGGCGTCGACCCGGCGGGCCACGTCGTGGCGGACCGGGATGGAACAGAACGCGCGGGTGTCGTCGACGAACCCGGCGGTGTTGTAGAACCCGGCGGTCTCGGTGACCGCCTCCCGGAACCGGCGCAGCACCTCCGGCGAGTCCAGGAACCACCAGGGCGCGCCGAGGTAGAGGGCGGCGTAGCCGCCGGCCAGCGGGGCGAGTTCCCGGGTGAAGGTGTCCTCGTCCAGGGTGTACAGCACCACCCGCAGCCGTGGCTCGTTGCCGTACGCGTCCAGCAGCGGGGCGAGGCCGTGCACGTACTCGGTGGCCTGCGGCACGTCGCCGCCCACGTCGCGGCCGTGCCGGGCGTACAGCCAGCGGTTGTGGTTGCGTACCGCGCCCGGGTGCAGTTGCATGACCAGCCCGTCGTCCAGCGACATCCGGGCGAACTCCAGCAGCATGTGCGCCCGGAACGCCTCGGCGTCGGCCGGGTCGGCCCGCCCGCGCCGGCCCCGGTCGTAGAGCGCGGCCGCCTCGGCCGGGTCGAGGGCGAGGGTACGGGCGGTCGGGTGCCCGTGGTCGGTGGAGGTGGCCCCGGCCGCGACGAACGCCGCCCGGCGCTGCCGCAGCGCCGCCAGGTAACCGGCGTACGTGCCGGTGTCCTCCCCGGAGACCTCGGCGAGCCGGTCCACGTTGGCCGACCAGTTGTCGAACTCCATGTCCACCACGTCGTCCGGGCGGAACGTGGTGACCACCCGCCCGCCCGGGCCGCCCCACCCGTCGGCGGCGAGCTTCGCGTGCTGGCCCAGGTCGTCCAGGGGCGACTCGGTGGTGGCGAGCACCTCGATGTGGAACCGGCCGAACAGCGCCCGGGGCCGGAACTCCGGCTCGGCCAGCCGGGCGGCCAGCGCGTCGTAGACGGTGTCGGCGGTGGCCGGGGAGAGCGGGGTGTGCACCCCGAACACGTCCCGGAAGGTCTGCTCCAGCCAGAGCCGGGACGGGGTGCCCCGGAACAGGTGCCAGTGCGCGGCGAAGCGCCGCCAGATGGTCCGCCCGTCGGTCTCCACCGGGCTGCCGTCGACGCTCGGCACGCCGAGGTCGGCCGGGGGCACGCCCTGGCTGAGCAGCATCCGGGTGAGGTAGTGGTCGGGCACGATGAGCAGCCGGGCCGGGTCCGGGAACGGGCGGTCCTCGGCCAGCAGGGCGGGGTCGACGTGCCCGTGCGGGGAGATGATCGGCTGCTCGGCCGCCAGCGCGTACAGCTCGCGGGCGAGGGCGCGCTGGCCGGGTTCGGCGGGCAGGAGCAGGTCGCTGCGGGAGATGGTCGGCACGGGGGCGGGCTCCTCGATCAGGGCAGGGTGAGCAGGTCGGCGACCCGGACGGGCGCGCCGGTGTCCAGCGAGCGGTTGGCGGCCAGGCCGGTGAGCAGGGCCAGCGCCCCGTCGTACGCGGTGGCCGCCCGGCCCAGCGGGTCGGGCTCGCCGCCGAGGAGCACCCGGGTCATCCGGGCGTCCGCGCCGCCGTGGCCCTGCCGGGTCCAGCCGTCGACGGGCACGTCCACCGGCGGCGCCCAGAACGGGCGCAGGGTCAGCCGGGCGGCGCCGTGCTCGGCGGCGGCCTGGTCGCCGTGCAGCGCGGCGCCCTTGAGCGCCCCGGCGCCGGCCGGGCTGACGTGGTCGCTCTCGGTGACCTCCAGTTCGAGGCGGCCCCGGCTGCCGTTGACCATGACCCGGTAGCCCTCCCAGGGGGCGTACGCGGTCAGGTGGTAGGTCATGGTGGCCCCGGTGGAGTAGCGGGCCAGCACGGCCAGGTCGTCCTCGATGGTCACGCCGGGGGCGAAGACGTTGCGGTCGCGGTGGTAGCCGTCCTCGGCCTCGGCGTCCAGGTAGAGCTCGCGCAGCCGGGGGTGCTCGGCCAACCGCAGGGCGAACGGGTCGTCGGCGGCGGCGGGGGAGCCGTGCGCCCGGTCGTAGTCGCGGGCGTAGCCGTGCCGGCGGCCCGACTCGCCGTAGAAGAACAGCCGCCCGGCCGCGTGCACCTCGACCGGCCGGGCGTCCAGCCACCAGTTCACCAGGTCGAAGTGGTGGCTGGCCTTGTGCACCAGCAGCCCGCCCGAGACCGCCTTGTCCCGGTGCCAGCGGCGGAAGTAGTCGGCGCCGTGCCGGACGTCGAGCAGCCACTCGAAGTGCACCGAGCCGATCTCGCCGACCGCGCCGTCGGCGAGCAGCCGGCGCACCTGCTCGTGCAACGGGTTGTAGCGGTAGTTGAAGGCGACGGTGACCCGCCGGCCGGTCTCCGCCACCGCGTCCAGGATCCGCCGGCACCGCGGCGCGTCGACGGTCATCGGCTTCTCGGTGATCACGTCGCAGCCGGCCCGCAGGGCGGCCACCACGTACTCGTCGTGGGTGACGTCGACGCTGGTCACCAGCACCACGTCGACCCGCTCCGCGGCGAGCATGGCGGCGAAGTCGGCGGCCGCGTACGTCGGCACCGGCGGGCGCCCGAGCGCCGCCAGCCAGCGGTTGTGCGCGTCCATCCGGGCCTGGTTGACGTCGGCGAGGGCGACCAGCTCGGCGGTGTCGGCGTGGTCGAGGGCCAGCGCGCGGACGAACATCTCGGCCCGCGCGCCGGCGCCGACCAGGGCGTGACGGACCCGGTCCCGGGCGGGTGGTGACACGGTCGGCCTCCCCGGAGTGCTGCAAAGGTTTGCAGCGAAGTAACCACGTCGACGATTACACCGTCAACGGCCAACGGCAAAGCCGTTACCTTTGCCCGCATTTGCGCCGGCACCGTGCGGGGCGCTCAGCACCACCGCAATCGAGCCGTAACAATGGAGCGTTGACAGGGGCGCAACCGTTTGCATTAATTGGCGGCACTCGCGTGACCGCCACCACATCGGACGAGGGGAGCCGGCCGTGCCAGCCACCATCCGGGACGTCGCGCGCGCCTCGGGCGTGCACATCTCCACGGTCTCCCGCACCTTCTCGGCCCCGCACCTGGTCAACCCGGAGACCCGGGTCCGGGTGCTGGCCTGCGCGGAGGACCTGGGCTACCGACCCAACCGGGCCGCGCGGGCGCTGATCACCGGCCGGACCCACAACATCGGCCTGATCGTCGCCGACATCGCCAACCCGTTCTTCCCGCCGCTGATCAAGGCGGCCGAGGGGCAGGCCCGGCACCGCGACTACCACGTCTTCGTGGCCGACACCAACGAGGACCCGGTCGCCGAGGAGGAACTGGTCCACGCCCTGGCCAAGCAGGTCGACGGGGTGCTGCTGTGCAGCCCGCGGATGAGCAACAGCCTGATCGAGCAGGTCAGCCGGGAGGTCCCGGTGGTGGTGATAAACCGCCAGGTCACCGGCCTGCCGTGCGTGATGATGGACGTCGGTCAGGGCGCCCGGCTCGCGGTCGAGCACCTGCTCGGCCTCGGGCACCGCCGGATCGCGCTGCTGGGCGGCCCGCGCGGCTCGTGGACCAACCGCGAGATGCGCCGGGTGGCCGGCGCGGCGGCCCGGGCCGGCGGCGCCGACCTGACCGTCCTGGGCCCCAACCCGCCCACCGAGACCGGCGGCGGCGCCGCCGCCGAACAGGTCCGCCGCAGTGGCGTCACGGCCGTGCTCGCCTACAACGACCTCCAGGCGATCGGCCTGATCGAAGGGCTCGACGCGCTGGGGCTGCGGGTCCCGGCCGACGTCAGCGTCGTCGGCGTCGACGACATCGCGCTGAGCCGGCTGACCCGCCCCAAGTTGACGACGGTGGCCACGCCGACCGCGGCCGCCGGCCGGACGGCCGTCGACATGCTGCTGCAACACGACTCCGAGGGGCCACGCGGCGCCCGGGGCCGGAGCGCCGCGGCCGGCGACCGTCGCACCACCGCACAGGTAATGCTCCAGACCGAACTGGTCGTCCGCGACTCGACCGGACCCGTCCCACCGTCCGGTCGGGACGCCCCCGGCGCCTGACGTGGCGGCCCGGGCCCGCATCGCCGTGCGGACCCGGGCGGCCCGCGGCCAGCCGTCGGTGACGTCGTCGCCTTCCACAGCCGAGGAGTGAGCGCAGATGCACCCCGCAACGTCCCCCACCGCCGGCGCACCCGCCGGGCGGCATCACCGTACCCCGCTGACCCGACGTCGATTCGTCCGCGGCCTGGCCGCCGTGGCGCTGGCCGCGCCCCTCGCGCTGGGCGCCGCGGCCTGCGGCGACGACGGCGCCGGCGACGACGGCCAGGTCAAGCTCTCCATCTTCTGGTGGGGCGGCGACGCCCGGGCCAAGCTCACCGAGGACGCCCTGGCCCTCTACACCAAGAAGCACCCGAACGTGACCTTCGAGAAGACCTGGCAGGCCAACCAGGGCTACTTCGACAAGCTCGCCACGCTGACCGCCGGCGGCAACCCGCCCGACCTGTTCCAGATCGACGACAACTACCTGGCCGAGTATGCCGGCCGCAGCACCACCCTCGACCTGGGCAGCTACCGCGACTCGGGCAAGCTCGACGTGACGAAGTTCCCCAAGAGCCTGCTGGACTACGGGGTGGTCGACGGCAAGCTCGCCGGGGTGGCCGCCGGGGAGAACACCCAGGGCCTGGTCTACAACAAGACCCTGCTGGTCAAGAACGGGCTGCCGGAGCCGACCACCGGGATGAGCTGGGAGGAGCACATCGCCTGGGCCGAGCAGGTGGCGAAGAAGACGAAGGTGCCCGGCACCCAGGACCCGAGCGCCGACTACAAGGCGCTCTGGGTCTGGCTGCGCCAGCAGGGCAAGGACCTGTACCAGGGCAACGAACTCGGCTTCACCGTCGAGGACGTGACGAAGTGGTTCGAGCTGTGGAAGGGTGCCCGCGACCGGGGCGCCACCCCGACCGCGGACGTCATCCACCAGGGCAACGCCACCGACATCACCAAACAGCTCGTGGTCACCGGGAAGGCGGCCACCTCCTGGGTCTGGGCCAACCAGATGCCGGACCTGAAGAAGAACACCAAGGACGAGCTGGGCGTGGTGGCGTACCCGGGCGACCCGAGCGCCCAGTGGGCCCGGGCGTCGATGTACTGGTCGGTGTTCAAGAGCAGCAAGCACCGGGACGTCGCGGTCGACGTGATCAACTTCATGGTCAACGACCCGGAGGCGGTGGCGCTGCTCGGCACCGACCGCGGCCTGCCGTCCAACCTGGACCTGCGGACCAAGGTCAGCGAGACCGCCACCGACCCGGCCATGAAGCAGTCCATCCAGGTCGAGTCCGACCTGGCGCAGAAGTTCGGCACCTCCCCGCAGGTCCCGATCAAGGGGCACAGCAAGGTCAAGGCCGAGCTGACCAAGGCCGCGGAGAACGCCCAGTACGGCCGGGCCACCCCGGCCGAGGCCGCCGAGCAGTTCGTGGCGGCCTGCAAGTCCGCGATCGCCTGACCCGGCCGACGGAAAGGAGCGGCCCCGTGGCCCTCACCACGGCGCCCGACCGGACCCGACGCACCGGTCCGGCCGGCACCCACCCCAGGCGGGGCGGGGCCGGCCGGGCCCGGTACGGCGAAGGACTGGCCGGGTACGTCTTCCTCTCGCCCTGGCTCATCGGACTGATGGGCATCACGGCGATCCCCATGCTGCTGTCGCTGTGGCTCAGCTTCACCGACTACGACATCCTCACCCCGCTGTCCGAGGTGCGCTGGGTCGGACTGGACAACTACGAGCGGATGTTCACCGGGGACCCGTCGTACTGGCACGCGGTGCGGGTGACGCTGACCTTCGCCCTGGTGGCGGTGCCGCTGAAGCTGGCCGCCGCGCTCGGCGTGGCGCTGCTGCTCAACCGCACCTGGCGCGGCGTCGGGCTGTTCCGCAGCCTGTTCTACCTGCCGTCGCTGCTCGGCGGCAGCGTGGCCCTGGCGATCGTCTGGGTCAACATGTTCAACCGGGACGGCGCGTTCAACTCCTTCCTGGCCCTCTTCGGCGTCGAGGGCCTGCCCTGGGTCAGCGACCCGGACTGGGCCCTGGAGACGCTGATGGTGCTGGCGATCTGGCAGTTCGGCGCGCCCATGGTGATCTTCCTGGCCGGGTTGAAGCAGGTACCCACCGAGCTGTACGAGGCGGCCGCCGTCGACGGCGCCGGCACCTGGCGGCAGTTCCGGGCGGTCACCCTGCCGATGCTGTCCCCGGTCATCTTCTTCAACCTGGTGCTGGAGACCATCCACGGCTTCCAGGGCTTCACCGCCGCCTTCGTGCTCAGCAACGGCACCGGCGGCCCGGTCGACTCCACCCTGATGTACACGCTGAAGCTCTACATCTCCGGCTTCACCGACCTGGAGATGGGCTACGCCTCGGCGATGGCCTGGGTGTTCCTGCTGGCGATCGCGGCCATCACGGCCGTCTTCTTCAGCACCGGCCGGTTCTGGGTGCACTACTCCGACGGGGAGGACTCATGACCGCCCTCGCCCCGGCCCGCCCCGGCCGCCGGCCCGGCGGCACCCGGCCGGCCGTCCGGCTGCTGATCCTGATCGCGATCGTCGCGGTGGTGCTCTACCCGCTGGTGTGGATGCTCGGCACCTCGGTCAAGTCGCAGGCCGAGATCGTCAACAACGTCGGGCTGCTGCCCGAGCGGTTCAGCCCCGGCAACTACCACGCCGGCTGGACCAACTTCGACGTCAGCTTCGGCCGGTTCTTCCTCAACAGCGCGATGGTCAGCCTCTTCACCGTGTTCGGCAACGCGGCCTCCTGCCTGCTGGCCGCGTACGCCCTGGGACGGCTGCGGTTCCGGCTGCGCCGGGTCTGGTTCACCGTCATGATCGGCACCCTGCTGCTGCCCGGGCACGTGCTGATCGTGCCGCAGTACATCCTGTTCCGCAGCCTCGGCCTGGTCGGCGGGGACTGGCCGTACCTGCCGCTGCTGATCCCGCACTTCCTGGCCACCGAGGCGTTCTTCGTCTTCCTCATGGTCCAGTTCATGCGCGGCATCCCGCGCGAGCTGGACGAGGCCGCCAAGATCGACGGTGCCTCGCCGTTCGGCGTGTTCCGGCACGTCATCCTGCCGCTGAGCCGCCCGGCGCTGGTCACCACCGCGATCTTCTCGTTCATCTGGACCTGGAACGACTTCTTCCGCCAACTGGTCTACCTGTCCACCCTGGAGGACTACACCGTCCCGGTGGCGCTGACCCTGTTCATCGACTCCACCAGCCAGAGCGCGGTCGGGCCGATGTTCGCCATGTCGGTGCTGTCCCTGCTGCCGGTCTTCCTGTTCTTCCTGGCCTTCCAGCGGATGCTGGTCGAGGGCATCAACACCAGCGGGCTCAAGGGATGAGCGCGCCCACCGGCCGGCTCGCCGGCGCGCCACCCGACCCGGCCGGCGAGCACGCCGGGCGGCCCCGCCGGGACTGGCGGGACACCCTGCGCGAGGCCACCGACCTGGCGCTGCTCGGCTTCGCGGTGGCCCTGGCCGGCCTGCCGCTGCTCACCCTCGCCCCGGCCGTCGCCACCGCCAGCGCCGCGCTGCACGACCGCGAGCGCACCGGGAGCTGGCCCGACGTGCGGAGCACCCTCGCCCGGTTCGGCCGCGCGCTCCCGGCCGGGCTGGCGGCCAGCGCCGCCGGGCTCGCCGTGGCCGGCGCGCTCGGCGCCGACCTGCTCGCCCTCGCCACCGGCCGGGTGCCCGGCGGCGGGCCCGCCACGGCCCTCACCGCCGTGGTCACCGCCGCCCTCCTCGGGTACGCGGGCCTGGTCGTCGTCGCCGTCGGGCGCACCGGCGGCCGCGGCTGGCGGGCCGCCGCCCGGGCGGTCGCGCGGGCCTGCCCGCAGCGGCCCGGCACCTGGGCCGCCGCCAGCGGGGTGTGCTGCCTGGCCGGGCTGCTCGCCGTGCTGGTCACCCCGGTGGCGGTGCCGATCCTCGGCGGGTACGCGCTGGCCGCTCTGCAGGCGGTGGCCGCCCGCCGGCCGCTGGCCGGCCCGGAGCCCGCGGCGAGCGCCGGCACCGCCGCGCCCGCCGGCCCTGCGATGCCCGGCCCGGAACCGCGGTGACCGCCGACCGTCCCGGTCCCGGCGCCGCCGGTCGTCCCGACCTCGCCGCCGCCGCGGACCGTCCCGACCTCGCCGCCGGCGATGCCGACCGTCCCGACCTCGCCGCCGGCGATGCCGACCGTCCCGACCTCGCCGCCGGCGATGCCGACCGTCCCGGCCCTGGCGCCGGCGATGCCGACCGTCCCGGCCCTGGCGCCGGCGAGGCCGACGCTCGGCTGGTCGTGGCCGGCGTCGAGGTGGCCCGCTACGTCGTCCGGCCCGACCTCGCGCCCGAGCACGGGCCGCGGCCCTACCTGCACCCGGTGCGTACCCGCGCCGGCACCCCGGTCACCGACGCGCTCCCCGCCGACCACGTCTGGCACCTCGGCGCCTCCCTCGCCGTGCAGGACGTCGACGGGGTCAACCTCTGGGGCGGGCGCACCTACGTGCGCGGCACCGGCTACACCTGGCGGGACGACCACGGCGTCATCGCGCACACCGGCTGGCAGGAGCGGGCCGCCGACCGGCTGACGCACGACCTCGACTGGCGCGACCGCACCGGCCGCACGCTGCTGCGCGAGCGGCGCCGGCTCACCGCCGCCCCGGCCGGCCCCGACGCCTGGTGGCTGGACGTGTCCAGCACGCTCACCGCCGCCACCGGCCGCGACGTGCACCTGGGCAGCCCGGCCACCAACGGCCGCCCCGGCGGGGCCGGCTACGGCGGCTTCTTCTGGCGGGCGGTCACCGCCGACGAGGCCCGGGTGTTCACCGCCGACGCCACCGGGGAGGAGGCGGTCAACGGCTCGGCCGCGCCCTGGCTGGCGCTCACCGGCACCGGGCCGGGCGGCGGGGCGTACACCCTGGTCTTCACCGGCCTGGGGCCCGGCGACCGGTGGTTCGTGCGGACCGCCATGTACCCGGGTGTCTGCGCCGCGTACGCCTTCGACCGGCCCGCGGTGGTCCGTGCCGGCACCCCCCGGCGCGGCCGGCACCGGGTGCTGGTCGCCGACGGCCACCTGGACCGGGCGGCCGTCGCGGCCCGGCTCGCCGACCCGGCCCGGGACTGACCGCCGGGGTCGCCGGGCCGGCGCCGGCGGCGCGCCGCCGAGCTGTTCCGGCGGGTCAGGTCGGCGGGGGACCGAGGCTGTCCCGGCGGACCAGTTCGGCGGGGAGGGTCTCCACCCGGTCGCGGCCGTCGGCCGCCTCGAGGGCCAGGGTCATCGCCCGCGCGCCCAGCTCGGCCAGCGGCAGCCGGACCGTGGTCAGCGCGGGGGTCACGTCGGCGGCGACCGGCATGTCGTCGAAGCCGACCACGGAGACCTCCGCCGGCACCCGCACCCCGCGCCCGCGCAGCACCCCCAGGGCACCTACCGCCATCGAGTCGTTCAGCGCCACCACCGCCGTCAACCCCGGCACGGCGTCCAGCAGCTCGGCCATCGCCCGCGCCCCGCCGTCGCGGGTGAAGTCCGCGTACCGGATGTGCTCCGCCGGCAGCGGCTCGGCCAGTCCCTCGTGGAGGCCGGCCAGCCGGTCGGTGGTGGTGGTGAGCGTCGCCGGGCCGGCGATCACGGCGATCGCCCGGTGGCCGAGCCGGCGCAGCTCGCCGCCGATCAGCCGGGCGCCCTCGGCGTTGGCCGGCAGCACGGCGTCGCCCCGGTGCTGGTGCCGGCCCACCACGGCCACCCGCCCGCCGGCCGCCGCGTACGCGCCCAGCCGCTCGTCGAGCACGGCGTTGACGGCCGGGTCGTGGTAGCCGGAGCCGGCCAGCACGATCGCGGCCACCTGCTGGGCGCGGAGCATGTCGACGTACTCGACCTCGCGCTCCGGGTCCCGGTAGCTGTTGCAGATGATGACGAGCCGCCCCCGCTCGGTGGCGACCCGTTGCAGCCCCCGGGTCAGCTCGGCGAAGTACGGGTCGGAGACGTCGTGCACCACCACGCCGACCACGCTGCGCTGCGGCCGGGCCAGCAGTTGGGCGTGCGCGTTCGGCACGTACCGCAGCTCGGCGACGGCCCGCAGCACCCGCTCGCGCAGCTCGTCCGCGACCGGTTTGCTGCTGCCGCTGATGACCCGCGAAGCGGTCGCGGGGGAGACGCCCGCCCGGCGGGCGACGTCGGCCAGCGTCGCCATGCCACCCCCCTTGCTCACCCGTGGCGAGAGGCTACCGCAGCAGCGGGGGGAAAGCCGTTGCCTGATCGGCCGGCCCGAGCCGCCTCACCGGGTCGAGGCGGTCGGCCGGGAGGTGGTCGCCGTCGTGCGGACGGCCTTCACGATGGCCGGGATGGAACCGATCAGCAGCACCAGCGCCCAGACGATCGCGACCACCGCGAAGACCAGCGCGCCGAGGTCGTCGGTGATGCTGACCAGGATCCCCGGCACCAGCCGGTGCAGGAACTCCAGCACCACCGTGCAGAGCAGTGTGGTCAGCGCCAGCAGCACCAGGCCCTTGTTCTGCAGGAAACGCGGCTGGGCGAGCAGCAGCAGGCCGGCCCAGACCAGCTTGAGCAGCAGCACCAGGCCGAGCAGGGCGGCCGCCTCGCCGACCGGGAAGAACCCCCACACCGCCAGGTACGCCAGGGTGCCGAACGGCGCCGCCAGGAACAGCGAGACCAGCACGGTCAGCTCGACGAACGCCACGATCAGCAGGACGAAGGAGACGATCAGCAGCACGATCGAGAAGATCAGGGTGGCCACTCCCTGCACCCGGCCCTGGATCCGCTCCGGCAGCACCAGGCTCAGACAGAACAGCCCGGTGGTCCAGAGCGCCACCACGTCGATGAGGGCCAGGTAGCCGGTGCCCCGACCGGACGGCTCGGTGACCCCGCCGACCTCGCCGAGCTCCACGTCGAGGCGGCCGGCGCTCTCGCGCAGCGCGGCGCCGGCGTCCCCGCCGCCGGTGAGCAGCGCCGCGCCCAGTTCCAGCCCCACCACCAGGGCGACCGCGAGCAGCGCCAGCAACAGGAACGGTTTGCGCAGCTCACCCATGACGTACCTCCCCGCCGGTCAGGACCGGGCAACGGTGACCGTGCATCCGCCACCTCCCGGGCAGCCCAGGACCACCTCGGTGGCCTTGTCGACGGCCACCTTCGCCACCGCCGTACCGTCCTCGCCCGGCGTCACCTCGTCGCGCACGGTGACGTCCGCGTCCCCCGGCGCCGGGGCGCTCACCACGAACCGCGCCCCGCTGCGCAGCACCAGGGTGTGCAGCCCGCCGGGGTCGGCGACCCGCAGCACGCAGCCGGTGCTGAAGCCGACGACGGTGCCCTTTGCGGTCGCGGTGGGCGCCGGCGCGGGCGGCGCGCAGTCCACCGTGACCGTGGCCGGGTCGACCGCGCTCCGGTCGCCGCCGAGCCGGCCCAGCCAGCCGGGCCGGGCGGCCGGATCGCCCCGGTCGTGCCGGCCGCCGCCGACCGCCACCAGGTAGAGCACCACCAGCAGCGCCGCGAGGGCGGCGAGCAGCAGCTTCTGCCGCCCGCTCATGTCGCCGCCCGGTCGGTGACGCGGCGCGGTCCCGGCGCGCCGGACCGCCCGCTCCGGCCGCTCCGCCTGCTCACGGGGCCAGCAGCTGGGTGAAGCGGATCTGGTCGATGCCGGCGAAGTACCGGTCGGTGCCCTGCGTCTTGCTCACCACGACCAGGGTGAGCGTGTGCGGGCCCTCGGCCAGCCGGACCGTGCCCACGTCGACGAAGTCGGTCTTCACCACGGTCGGGGTGAAGCCGAGGAAGGTGTCGCCGACCTGCCGGCCGTCCACCAGGAAGATGGTGTTGGCGTAGTCGAACGACGTGGTGCGCGACGCCGACAGCCGCCAGGTCCCCGCGGCGGGCAGGTCGACCGGGACCGTCACCCGGTCGCCGACCGAGCGGCCCTGGAAGAACAGCTGGGCGTTTCCCGACCAGGTCACCTGGCAGCAGTTCGGCTGCGCCACCACGGTCGCCGCGACCGTGCCGCGGGACTGGACGGTGGCCTCGCCCACCAGGCTCTCCGCCTCCAGGGTCAACTCCCGGGCCTGCGCGGGCGGCGGTGCGTCGCCCCCGTCGCGGGTCACCAGGAAGCCCACCACCCCGGCCACCACCAGCACCAGCGCGGCCGCGGCCGCGATCCACGGCCACGGCGTACGCCGGGGCGGCGCGGCGGCCCGCACGTCGTAGGTCACCCGGCCGCTGGACCGGGAGCTCTCCTCCGGTGCGGTGTTCGCCGAGTACGCGAAGCCGGTCATGTCGTAGCGCCGGGGCGGGGTGCCGGCCGGCACGGCGAGCCGGACCAGGAAGGACACCGACCCCTGCCCGGGCACCACCCGTTGCGGCTCGGCCACCGTGAACCAGGCGCGCTGGCTGCCCTCGCCGGGCGCGACGTCGAAGACCACGGTGTCCGGCGCCACCCCCGGGTTGGAGACGGTGAAGGTCAGCTCCCCGTTGTTGCGGGCGTCGAGGGTGAACTGCTCGGCGGCGGCGACGACCGCCCACTCGGTGGTCATGACGACTCCTCTACGGCTGATCGGGCGGGACAGGGGAGGACACGTGGGCCCGGCCGACCGCGCGGACCCCCGCCACCCCGACGGCATCCGGGTCGGCGGGGTGCGGGTCGGCGGGGTCCGGGGCCGGGTCGGTGACGATCTCGACGGTGACCGCGGCGGGCTTCTCCGCCTCGACGATCCGGGTGATCACGGCGAGCTGGCCGGCGGCGGCCGGCGGTACCCGCACCACCACGTGGAACGGCCGGTCGGCCGGCTCGTCCAGCCCGAAGCCGGTCACCCCGGTGGCCAGCTCCAGCGCGGTGCGCATCCCGTACGGGGTGCCCCGCCAGCGGGCCAGCAACGCGCCGTGCGCGACCAGGTCCCGCAGCCGGCCCAGCGGCAGCGGCGGCGGCGTGTCGGCGCGGGGCGCGGCCACCACGTGGTCCATCGCCACCCACCGGGTCAGGTACGCCACGAACCCGTCCGGCGTCCGGTAGGGCGCGAAGAGCGAATCGACGTCGGCGAGCACCGCCTCGTCGGGGGCGTGCAACGCCTCCATCACGTCCAGCAGCGCGCCCAGCACGCTGCCCGGCCCGGCGGCCCGCTGGTAGGCCGCCGGCAGCAGCCGCTCAATCGCCGCTCGTCGCATCCTGCCGCACCACCTCGATGTCGTGCTCGCCGGAGCAGAGCAGCCAGGTGCCGGGGACGGTGACCACGTCGGCGGTGGCCTGGTTGGCGCTGGCCGCCCAGTCGACCGCGTCGGCGCTGCGGTGCACGCCGCGCTCGCCGCCGGCGAGGATCAGCCGGGTGCTGCCGCCGGCGCCGGCGGACGGCACGGTCGCGGCGATCGCGTCGACCGGGACGAACCGGGTCCGGTCCCGCAGCGGCAGCCCGCAGTTGACCATCACCGGCTGCCACTGGGGCTGGGCGGCGAGGGTGTCCAACCGGACCACCCCGCCGCTCTGCGTGGCGGCCAGCGCGAGGCTGCCGCTGAAGGCGAGATCCCGGCAGGTGCCGCCGATCCAGCCGGCCTGCACCGCCTGCCACTTGACGTCCGACTCGAACAGCCGGGTCCGGTGGCAGCCCTGCCCGGGCTTGCGCGGGTCCGGCTCCCCGGCGCCGCTCCACAGCAGGGTGGCCGGCCCGTCGTACTGGACGGCGAGCACCCGGTTGTCCACGTTGGCCAGCCCCACGTGGGCGAAGGTGCCGGGGCGGCCGGCCGCCGTGGACAGGTAGACGCCGAAGCCGGCCTGCGCCGCGACCGCCACCCCGGGCGCGCCGCGCTCGGAGACGAACGACCCGACCGCGTAGAAGCCGCGGTCGGCGTCGGCCGGGTCGACCAGGATCTGCAACGGCACCGCGCCGGGCAGCAGCGAGACCTCGTACAGCCCGGCGTCGGTGGCCAGCAGCAGCGCCCCGGCGCCGTCCCGGTCGATCCAGGCCAGGTCCCGCACCCCGGAGTCCAGGCCGGTCAGCGGCGTCCACGTCTCGCCCAGGTCGGTGCTCAGGTGCACCCGGGAGCCGCCCGAGTCGCGCGCGGTCACCACCGCCACCGAGCCGGCCCGGGGCACGATGCCCGGCCGGACCGGGGCCGGGGCGGGCACCACCCGCACCACGCTCTCCCCGTCGAACCGGCCGGCCGGTTCCCAGCCGGCCCCGGCGTTGGTGGACCGGAACAGCACCGGGCCCCGCCCGGCGTACCAGGTGCCCGGCTGGTACTGGTCGACGGCGAGGGCGCGGACCTGCGCGTCGGGCGCCTCGTCGACGACGAACCGGACCGACTCGACATAGCGCACGCCCGGCTCGGCGTGCTCCAGCATCCGGTACACGTTGGAGGCGCGCAGCGGCTCGCCGAAGGCCCAGCCGGTCGGGTTGAGCGGGGTGGGCAGCGGGCTCAGCGTCTGGTGCAACCGGTCGTGGATGCGCCGGCGTACCGCGTCCACGTCCTCCTCCCGGCGCACCACCACCCGGGCCTGGATGGAGACCGCCTTGTAGCGGGCCCAGCCGGCCCGGACCGCGGTGCCCAGGGCGCGGCGCCGCTCCAGGTCGGCCGCCACCCCGCCGCGGGCCTCCTCGACCTCGTGCTCGCGCAGCACCTCGACCGGCAGCCGGCCGCCGGGGCGGGCCTGCTCCGGCACGTACGGCACCAGCACCACCTCGACCTCGCCCGGGCGGGCGAAGCTGTAGACGGCCGCCCGGGTGAACGCCCGGGCCCGGGCCACCGCGCCGGAGCCGGCGGCCAGGATCTCGTAGTCGCGGGCGGTGACGGCCCGCTGCTGGGCGAAGAACTCGTACGGCCCGCGGGCCAGCGCCGACTCCAGCGACTCCAGGTCCCGCCCCCCGCCGGCCGGCTCCGGGTTCTCCACCCGCAGTCCGGGCAGCGGGTCGCGCAGGCTGGTCAGGGTGCCCGCCGCGACGTTCCCGGCCGGGCCGCCTCCGCACCGGTACCAGAGCCGCACCTGCCGCCCGGCGGGCGGCACCGCGGCCACCGTGGTCGCCCCGGCCGCTGTGGTGGCCCCGGCCACCGGCGCCGGCCCGGCGGCTCCGGCCGGCGCGGCACCGGGTCCGGGCGTCCCCTCGCCGCCCGGCCCCGGACCGCCGCCGCCCGGCCCGGCCGGCGGGCGCAGGTCCAGCGCGGGCGCGAAGGTGACCACCCCCGCCGCCCGGTCGACCAGGTAGACCTTCGCCTGCGGGCCCAGGCCGGCGAAGCTGTCCACCGGCCGCCAGATCTCGTAGGTGCGCCCGTCGTGCTCGCGGGCCGCGGCGCCCAGCTCCACCGAGCCGGCCGGCACCTCCACGCCGAGCAGCAGGTCCAGCGGCTCCGCGGTCCGGGCCAGCGGCGGCCGGGCCGCCCGGAACACCTGGCCGGCCTGCCCGGTGCCGGTGCCGAGCAGTTCCGCCTCGACCACCTCGCAGTGGTGCAGGCGTACCGTCACCTCGGTCTCGCCGGCGGGCAGCAGGGCCGGCTCGGTGGTGACGAAGACGACCGGTCGGGGGTCGGCGCCGCGGGCGGCGGCGACCCGGGTGCCGGCGGGGATGCGGACCGCGCCCCGGTCGGACCCGGTCCGGCTGAACCGGACGTCCGCCCAGGCGGCGCTCGGCGGGTGCCGGGTCACCCCGAGCAGGTTCAGGAACGCCACGTACGCCTTCTCCGGCAGCTGGTTCAGCCGGTAGATCATCACTTCGGTGAGGTACGCGAACGCCTCCAGCAGCGCCATGCCGGGATCGTGCGCGGAGAGGTCCGTCCAGTCCGGGCAGGACCGGCGGATCCGTTCCCGCGCCTCGGTGACCAGGTCGAGGAAGGCGCGGTCGTCGAGGTGCGGCACGGGCAGCGTCATGACGTTCCCTCCTCGGCGGGTACGCCGGGATCGTCGGCGGGCAGCAGGTCGACGGAGAAGACCAGCTGGCCGGGGGAGAGGCTGGCCCGCACCCGGTAGTCCAGCCGGATCACCAGCCGCCACGGGTCGTCCGGGTCGGGCCCGGCGTCCACGTCGATCACCTCGACCCGGGGCTCCCACCGCCGGATGGCCTGCCGGACGTAGTGGATGGCCAGGCCGGCGGTGGTGTCGTCGTTGGGGGCGAAGACCAGCCGGTGCAGCCGGGAGCCGTACCCGGGCCGCATCAGCCGCTCCCCGGGCGTGGTGGACAGCAGCAGGTACAGCGCCTGGCGTACGGTCTCGTCGCCGTCGGTCATGGCCAGCCCGCCGGCCGCGGTCAACCCCAGGCCGCCGGCGCGTCCGGCGTCGAAGCCGGCCCCGACGAAGCGGAACGCCCTCATCCGTCCGCCCCCAGGAAGGTCTGCCGCGGGTCGCGGACGGTGTGGTGGACCAGACCCGGCGGGGTGCCGTCGGTGAGACCGTCCAGGTTCGACAGCACCACCCGGTGCCCGTCCACCCGCAGCCAGGAGCTGTAGCCGACGGTGACCCGCAGCGTCGTGGCGCACGGCTTGATCGTCGGCCCGTAGTTCGGGCAGGCGGTGATGTCCCGCCCCTCCGGGTCGGCCTCCACCAGCACCGGCACCCCCTGCACGGTCAGCCACTGCTGGGACGGGCGGTTGGCCACCCGGCCGTCATGGTCACAGGTGATCAGCGAGTCGCGGTGGATCCAGCGCATCAGCCACCTCCGAGAGCGCGGGCGAGAGTGCGGGCCTGGTTGGCGGCGGTGCTGGCGTCCTCCGCCGCCGGGGCGTGCTGGAAGTCGACGGTGCGGGCGCGCACCACCATGGCCCGGCCCGGCGCGGAGAGCACCAGGTCGCCGGCCGCGTGCACGGTGGTCAGCCCGGGGCGCAGCTCGACGAAGCTGCCCTCGTCGGTGGCCATCCGCAGGGTGCGCCCGTCGTCGTCGATGACGATCGACTGGCCGGTGCCGGTCCGCATCGACCAGCGCCGGGACCGGCCGGCGACGATGCCCGCGTCGTACGGCTCGATCGTCCCGAAGAGCGAGCCGAGCACCACCCCGGCGGCCGGCTCGCCGCCGGGCAACGCCACCAGCACGGTGTCGTCCGGGTCGGGCAGCGCCACGATGCCCCGGCCCCGGCCCGCCCCCGGACAGACCACCGCCAGCCAGCCCGCGTCCAGGTCCCCGTACGCGGGCAGCGTCACCCGGGCCCGGCCGAGCCGGTCGGGGTCGTCGACGTCGGTGACCGTGCCGAGGGTGACCGTGGCCGGGGCGGGCGCGGCGGGCGGCGGCGGCTCCGGCGGGACCGTGGAGAAGCGGGTCAGGTGGCCGTTCGCGTCGACGGTGTGCACCACCTCGGTCAGCACGTACACCCCGGCGACCGGGTCGGGGACGCCGGCCAGGGCGATCCGCCGGCCGGGGCGCAGCGCCGGGTCGCCCTCGGCGGTGCCCTCGGCGGTGACCAGCGCGGCGACCCGCGCGTCCAGTCCGGCCTGGGCGAGGGCGGCCAGCTCGTCGTCGCTGCGTCCCGGCTGGTCCACCGCGGTACGCACGCCGTCCGCCCCGACCTCACCCGGGTCGGGGCGCAGCGGGACCCGCCGGCCGGAGCGGGCCTGGTCGGCCTGCTGGCGCAGCGGCTCGGCGCGCTGCGGGTGCCAGCCGAGCGCCACGGCCTCGCCGCCGGCCCGGTCCAGGTTCTCCGCGATCCGCAGGAGGTGCACGGTCGTGCCGAGGGTCACCGGGACCGGCTCGCCGTACCCGTCGAGGGTCAGCAGGCGCAGCCGGTCACCGTCCACCGCCAGGTGCAGGCCGGCCCGGCCGGTCACCTCGCGCAGCAGCTCCAGGTCGGTGTGCCGGTGCTGGAGCAACCGGTCCAGCCGCGGCCCGTCGGTGTCGGCGTCGACGCTGAGGCCCACGTCGGCGCAGAGCTCGGCGGCCAGCTCGGCGGCGGTCACCGACTCGAACACCCGCAGCTCCTGCCGCTTGCGCAGCCGGTGCAGCGGGTCGTACGCCCGCACCCGCAGCAGGGCCGCGCCGTCCCCGGCGTACTCCACCTCGACGCCGGTGACCTCGCCGGTGAACAGGGCGTCCGGCTGGCCGTCCAGGCGGACGCCGAGGGCGGCTCCGGGGCGTACCGGCGGGTCGAGGGCGGCGGCGCCGGGCGCGGTGGCGAGGGTGAGTTCGCACTGGGTCGGCTGGTCGAGCCGGGCGGCGACGCGGATCCCGCGCAGCCGCCGGGCGTCGGCCAGCGGGGTGCCGTCGACGGTGACGGTGGCGGCCCGGATCACGGCGCACCGCCCGTCCCGGCGGCGACCCCGACCTGGGTCGGCGGGGCGCCGGCGGCGGTGAGCGGCGGCACCGCGAGGGCGGTACCGGCCGGCACGGTCAGCGGGTCGCTGACCCGGTTGTGCTCGGCGAGCAGCCGCCAGCGCAGCGGCGAGCCGAGCGCGTCGTGGGCGAGCAGGTCGAAGCGCACCCCGGACCAGCCCGGCTCGGCCGCGCCGTCGGCGGCGGCCACCACCGCGGACCCGGGCGGCACGGTCGGGGTGCTCGCCGCGGCCAACTCCTCCTCGAAGCCCGCCTGGGCGGCCTCCGCGTTCTCCGCCATCCGGACCAGCTTCAGCCGCAGCCAGGAGCGGCGGGGCGTGCCGGTGAGGGCGAACGCGTCGAAGCGTTCGGCGATCGCCACGATGACGCCCGGCACGTTCCAGGTCTTGCCCCAGACCAGCCGGACCAGTGGTGGCCGCAGCCAGCCGTGCTCGGCGGTGGAGTTCTCCGCCAGCATCCACAGCGGACGGGTGAGGGCACGGACGTCCTCGGGGCGGACCTGGGACTCCACGAAGTCGATGTCGAAGAGCAGGTCCAGCACCAGTTCGGTGCGCCCGCCACCGGTGAAGACCAGCGGGTCGTCGGCCAGACCGGCCCCGGTGAGCCGGCCGTCCGGCGCGCCCCGGGGGCGTACCCCGGCCAGCCGGGTGACCTGCACGGTCTCCGGGTTGAGCAGGCAGTCCACCCGGGTGCCGGACTCGTCCACGAGGAAGGCGACGCGTTCCATCAGCCACCCGCCTGTTCCCGGTCGAGCCGGCGCAGGTGCGCGGCGTCCGCGGCGCTCGCCGCCGGCACCCACAGCTCCCGGTCGTCGGGCAGCGCCGGCCACGGGTCCCGCACCGGCGTCCCGGGTACGGCCCGCCGCGCCGTCGGCGGACGAGCCTGCCGTGCACCGCCCTCGTCCGGCAGCGCCGGCCACTGTCCGGTCGCCGGGCCACCCCGTCGCGCGCCACCCGGACCGTCGCCACCCGCCGTCCCCGGCTCCGGCTGTTGCTGCCCCGACGACCACAGCTGCCCCCGGAGACCGGCCGCCGCCGCGCCACCCGCGGGCGCGCCGCCGAGCGGGTGCGCGGTGTCGTGGGCGCCGTGCGGGTGCGCGGCGCCGGGTGCGCCGAGCGGGTACGGGGTGCCCGCCGCACCGGATGGCCGTCCGGACCGGTTCACCCGGGGGCCCCGCCCGGCCGCGGTGAGTCGGGCCGATTCCCGGTCGACGACGTACCCGCCGGCGGGTCCGGGCAGGTCGCTGCCGGTGCCGGATCGCGCCGTGGCGTCGCCGGGCCGCGCTGCGCGGCTGCCGGGCTGCGCCGTGCCGTGCCCCGGCCGGGTGGTGCCGTCGCCGGGCCCGGTCTGCCGGCCGCCGGGCCGGGCCGTCCGGTCGCCCAGGGCGGCTGCGGTTTCCGGCCCGACCACTCCGTCGCCGGACCGGCCGGTCCCGTCGCCGCGCCGAGCAACCCTGCCGCCGGAACCGCCACGCCAGCGTCCGAACCAGCCAGCCCGGTCACCGGACCCGCCAGCCCTCCCGCCGGACCCGCCAGCCCTCCCGTCGGAACCGCCAGCCCTTCCGTCGGAACCGTCAGTCCAGCCACCGGAACCGTCAGTCCAGCCGCCGGACGCGCCGGCCCGGCCGGCAGATCGGGCGGCAGCGCGGCCGGTCGGCGACGTGTTGTCGGGCAGCCGGAGCCCTCCGCCACCCGACCGCGCCGCCCCATCGCCGGGCAGGGCCGCCGTCTCGCCGCGCTGATGATCGCCGTCGCCGGGTAGGCCGTCGGCAGACCCGACCCAGCCGCCGTCATCGCGCCACCGACCGTCGCTGCCGCGCCGCCGCCCGCCGTCGCGCCACCGGCCGTCGCCGTCGCCGTTCCTGCCGCGCCACCGGCCGTCGTCGCGCCACCGGCCGTCGTCGCCGGACCGGCCAACGCCGTCCGCACCGGACCATCCGGTGCCGGCCCCGAAGCCGAACCAGGCCAGGAGCCTGCTGAGCCCGGGCCGGGCGTACCGCCTGGGGACACGGCTGTCCCACAGGACGGCGTCGCCGGGCGCGCCGGCACCCGCACCGCGCCGGCCCCGCCATCCGGCACCACCCTCACCACCGGAAGCCGCGGACCGCGCGCCACCCCCCGGCGAGCCGGGCGACCGCCACCACCCCCGGCCGGGACCGCGCCAGGCGCCCTCGCGCCGCGCCGCGTCCCGGTCCGGCCCGCGGCGGCCGGCCGGGTCGCCGGCGGTCCACCGACCGGGCCCGCCGCCCGCGTCGCCGGTGCCCGGCGACCCCGGGTCCGTACCGTCCCATCCGTCCCGGGCGTCGCGGTCGCCCGCATCCGGGTGGCTCGCGTCGTCGGGGAACCCGGGGCCGAGCGGGCGGTGCTGACCCGGGGCGTACGGGAGGTCGCGGAGCAGGCCGGGGGCGTGCGCGGCGACCAGGCGCAGCCAGTGCTCCGGCGGGTCGCCGGGCCGGCGGGGCGTGGGGTCGCCCGGCGCCGGCCGTCCGGCGGCCCGGCCGGTGGGCGGGGCGAGCCGGTCGGCGGTGACCCGCAGCGCCCGGGCCAGCCGGTCACGCGGGCGTGGGCGCGGCCGCACCGCCGGACTCCAGTTCCAGTCCCTCGTACGCGAGGGTCAGCGCCTCGATGGCGATCTCCTGCGCGAGGGTGTTGAGGTGGGCGCCGCGCCACCGGGTCGGCCACGCGTTGATCATGTTCCAGCGCAGCACCTCGGCGGTGCCGGCCGGGTCCAGCAGCACCACCGAGACGTTGCGCCGGCTCACCGTCCCCTTCGCCGCCGCGTTCACCCAGTCCCACAGCTCGCGGGACACGGTCAGGCCGAAGTGGAGGGTGACCGGGGCGTACTCGACCTGGCCCGGCACGGCCCGGATCCGCTCGTTGCCCGCCTCCCGGTAGCTGACCGACGGTATCTGCACCTCCAGGCCGCTGACCTCGGTGAAGTGCCCGTTGGTGATGCCGTTGATGAGCAGCTTGAAGTGGTAGGCCCGGTACGGGTCGACGGGCGCGCCCGGTTGCGGGGTGGCCGTGGTCGGCATGTCAGCCTCCGATCGTCTCGGTCTCGGTGCCGCCGGCCCACTGGCTCAGCTTGAACACCACGAACTCCGCCGGCTTCACCACCGCGATGCCGATGTGCGCGACCACCATGCCGGCGTCGCGGACGTCGGCCGGGTTGGTCTCCTCGTCGCACTTGACGAAGAACGCCTCCTCCGGCGTACGCCCGAGCAGCGCGCCGTCGCGCCACACCCGGGTGAGGAACGCCCCGATGTCCCGGCGGATCGATCGCCAGAGGGTGTAGTCGTTGGGCTCGAAGACCATCCACCGGGTGCCGTTGGCGATGGCCTGCTCGATGGCGATGGAGAGCCGCCGTACGTTGAGATAGCGCCACTCGCTGGCCTCGGCGGCGAGGGTACGGGCGCCCCAGAGCCGGATCCCCTCGCCGGCGAAGTAGCGGATGACGTTGACGCCCTTGGGGTTGAGCACGTCGTGCTCCGGGCGGGTGACCAGGTAGCCGAGGTCCACCGCGCCGCGTACCGGCTCGTTGGCCGGCGCCTTGTGCACGCCGCGCAGCGCGTCGGTCCGGGCCCAGATGCCGGCCACGTGCCCGCTCGGCGGGGTGAGCACCAGTTCCCCGCTGATCGGGTCGCGCACCCTGATCCACGGGAAGTAGAAGGTGGCGAACTCGGACTGCCGGGGCCGGTCGCCGGTCGGCCCGTCGTCGTCGTCCGGCTTCGGCCCGCCGTCGGCGGGTTTCGGGGCGCCGTCGGCCGGTTTGCCGGCGGGCTTGCCGGAGCCCGGTGTGGCGACCCGGGTGAGCCGGGAGATGTCGGCCACGTCCGGCGGTGGATCGCAGATCGCCACCATGGTGCGCAGCCGCTCGGCCATGCTGATCAGGGCGTCGTGCGAGACCGGGTCGTGGTAGCCGGGGGCGGCGAGGATCGAGATCTCGTCGACGGCCTCCAGCAGTTGCAGGCCGCCGCGCCGCCCACCGGTGCCGGTGAGCTGGCCACCCTCGCCGACGTTCACCACCCAGCAGCGGGTGCCGCCGTTGTCGAGGAAGCCGAAGACCGCCCGGGCCAGCGGGGTGCTCTCCGGCTGCTCGCCGTCGGCGTACAGGCGGACGAACTCCGACCAGCTGTTGACCGCCAGGGCCTGGTTGACGTGCGCGGTCCGGTTCGGGGCGACGCCGACGAAGGCGGCCGTGCTGGTGCCGACGGGGCCGATCGGGCGGGCGCCGCTGGGAACCTCCTCGACGTAGATGCCGGGGGAGAAGTAGGTGGGCATCGGTCCTCCTTGAGGAGTCAGTCCGGGGCGCAGACGATGACGAGGTCGGGATCGGCGGGGTCGAGGTCGGCGGTGTGGGTCCGGCCCCGCCCGACCAGCCGCACCCGCACCGGCCGGTCCGGGGCGTCCGGGTCGTGCGGCACGCCGACCAGCCGGAACCGTCCGGCGTGGTCGGTCTCCGTGGCGTACGGGGTGCCGGGCACCTCGATCCGCATCGCGGCGAGCGGCTGCGCCTCGGGGCCGACCACCCGGCCGTCGAGGGTGCGCATGCCCAGCTGCCGCAGCCGCAGCGGGTGACGTACCGGCGGCGCGGCGGGCAGCGGCCGGTCGATCCGGGCCGGCACGTCGAGCAGCAGCGCGGGCCGGGGAGCCACCCCGAAGGCCCGCCAGAACGCCGGGTCGCCGGTGCCGAGCACCACCTCCGGTTCGCCGGCCGTGGCGGCGGCGGCCAACACCCGGTCCAGTGCCGGCAGCGCGTCCGGTCCGGCGCCGGCGAGCAGCGACCGGACCACGAACCGGTACGGCTCGCGCGCCCCGCCGCCGGCCGCGGTCGGCCGGACCGGCCGCAGCTCCAGCGGCCAGACGGTGAGGCCGCCCGGGGCGTCGCGGGGCGGGCCGACCGGGACGGCGGCGCCCGCCGCCCCGGTCAGCCAGGCCGCGAGGTCCGCGACGGCCGCCTCGATCGCGCCGGTCATCGCGGCGGCGTCCCCTGGATCCGGTACGCGATGGCCTCGTTCCACACGTGCGGGTAGACGCCGATCTCGAAGTACCGGGTGAACCGGTTGATCGGGGCGTTGCTGTGGTCGTGCCAGAGCAGCCACACCGGGGCGATGGTGAACAGGGCGTAGTTGAGCACGACCAGCGGCAGGTAGAGCGGGCCGAGCAGCCGGGCCTGGAAGACGTGTACGTCCTCGTGGCGCTGGATGCCAGGGCTGGAGCCGGCGCAGACCGTGCCGATCGTGGTGGCGTACCGCGGGGAGACCCCCTCGACCAGGTTGACCCGGCCGCTGGCCTGGGAGACCACCCGGTCGAGCTGGTGCCCGAAGATCAGGTGCAGGGCGAGGTAGAGCGCGCCGACCACGGTGTTGAGCAGGCTCCACGTGTGGTCGACCACGAACAGGAAGATCCCCCGGGCGTCCGTGCCGTACGTGCCGGCCGAGGCGACCGCCCAGCCGAACGGGGCGCCGAGCAGCAGCCCGACCGCCGCCCCGATGAGCAGGCCGAGGGGGCCGCCGGCGAGCCCGCCGAGCAGGGCGCCGAGGCCGACGTGTACGGCGGCGCTGATGATGCCGAAGACCATGGCGGGTACCTCTTTCAGACCCACGAGCGGATGAAGCGGGGCTCGCGTCCCTGCGCGAGCTGGGTGGGCGAGGCGTTCGTCGCCTGCCGGTTGCCGGGTGGCAGCTGGTTGATGCCGAGGGCGGCGGAGAAGATGACCAGCCCGTTGAAGAACGCGATGATCCACTTTTCCGGTCCGGCGTCGTCGGCGAACCCCGCGGTCAGGTAGGACAGCGCCAGCGCGACGCCCAGGGCGAGCCACTTGCGCGCCTTGTCGCCGCTGGGGCCGAGCAACCCGCCGATGACGTTGGTGGCCAGCAGGGTGGCGGCGCTGGCGCCGGTGAGGCTGCCCAGCGCGGCCCAGGTGAAGAGATCGTTCACGGCGATCTCCCTTCGGATGGTGCCTACGTGCTCGGGGTGGTGGGGAGGTACGGCGGGCGGGCCGGTTGCGGCCGGTCCCGTCCGCCCGTGGTGCGGCACCGGGCCGGGTCAGGCCGGATGGTCGGCCTGGGGGGCCGGCGCGGGGCTGGCGGCGGCCGGGGCGACGGCCGTCGGGCTGGCGGCGGTCGGGGCGGCGCCCGGACCGCGGGGGCGGCGGAGCAGGAGGACGACGACCACGGCGACCAGCAGCAGGGCCAGTACGCCGCCGACCACCAGCAGCCAGGGGAAGCCGCCGCCGGCGGGGTCGGCCGCGGCCGGCGCGCCGCCCGGCGCCTCGGCCTCGGCGACCAACTCGGCCGGCTTGTTCTGGTTGCTGTCCACCTTCCAGGTCACCGAGCGGCCGTTGATCGTGCCGTTGGCGTCGAGGACCCGGCCGGGAAATGTCACCGAGATCTCGAACGACATCAGTTTGACGAAGGTCCGCCGGGTGTCCGCATTTTGTTCGGGCACCTTTCCGGCGTAACCGTCCGGGTCGAGCGGGAAGGAGAAGTGGTAGCGGTCGCCGGTGCGGATCAGTTTCACGCTGTCGCTGGTGAATTGTGACAACGGCGTTTTCCGGTAGCTGACCTGTACGCCGTAGTATTTGGCGTCCTCGTAGCGGCTCTCGTCTCCGGCGGGCAGCGTGGGCAACTGCCGTCGCATGTCGGCGAAGGCCGTCGGCACGTCGGGGTTGCGCCCCTTGAGCAGGCCCTTGTCGGCGGTGACCAGGAGTTGGCCGGTGACCGTGTCGTCGGCGTTCACGGTCAGCCCGAGATTGAGTTGCATGCAGCCGCTCAGCGCCGCCACGAGGGCGAGACACACCGCGAGCGAAAATACGCGGCTGCGGCGGAGTCTCCTATTCATGTGCCCAGTGTGTGTGATCGCTATCACGTCCAGCAGTCAGCGATCAGTCAGATGCCTGTCGCCGATCTTACGGGCCGGTCATCCCGTTCGGCCGACGCCGCGAACTTCGCCGGCCGATAACCTGAAGGGTTGACCATTTTCCACAATTGCGCGGCGGCCGCCGCCGTGCGGGCCGCCGCCGTCCGGCCGGATGTTGGCCCGCCTGCCCGCCTGCCCGCCGGCCGGGATGCTGGCTCGCCGGCGCGATCCGCCGTGCGGCACCGGCCGGCGTGACCGGCCCCACGGGGCGCGCGTGGTGTTCAACGCTGCTGGCCGCCCCGGCGCGACGCAGGATGGTGGGGCGAGGCGACGGGAGGCGGCGATGGTGCGGTGGGGCAGGGGCCGGCGGCGTGGCGGGGCCGGCCCGACGGTGCGGGCCCGTGCCGCCGTCCGGGCCGCCGCCGGGCGGCTCCGCCGCGGCTGGCCGCCGGTGGTCGAGGCCACCCTGGCGGCCACCGTCGCCTGGATCCTCGCCACCCGGCTGGTCGGCCACCCGCAGCCCTTCTTCGCCCCGGCCGCCGCGCTGATCGTCCTCGGCCAGGCCCGCGGCCAGCGGATCCACCGGGCCGTCGAGGTGGTGCTCGGGGTCGCCGCCGGCGTGCTGGTCGGCGATCTGGTGGTGCAGGCGCTCGGGCCGCGCAACACCGGGACGGTCCTCACCGTCATCCTGCTCACCATCACCCTCGCGGTGGCGGTCGGCGCCAGTTCGGTGACCGTCGTGCAGGCCGCCGTCTCCGCCCTCTACCTGGTGGTCGCCGAGCCACCGACGCAGGGGCTGATCCCGTTCCGGTTCGTCGACGCGCTGATCGGCGGGGGCGTGGCCGTCGTGGCCAGCCAGCTCGTCGACGCCCGGCGGCCGCTCGCGCCGCTGGTCGCCGAGTTCCGGCACACCTTCGACGACCTGGCCGGGGTGCTCGACGACATCGCCGGGGCGCTGGACCGCCGCGACGACGCGGCGGCGCTGGCCGCGCTGGAGCGGGCCCGGCAGGCCGACGCCGGGGTGGAACGGCTGCGCGGCGCGGTGCGGGCGGCCGGCGAGGCGCTCCGGCTCAACCTGCGCCGCCGCGCACAGCTGGGGCGGCTGCGCTCGGTGGAGGGTTCCATCCGGCAGATCGACTACGCGGTACGCAACGTGCGGGTCCTGGCCCGCGCGGCGGTCACCCTGACCCGCAGCCCGACGCCGGCGCCACCGGAGCTGGGCGACGCGGTCCGGACCCTGGCCGAGGCGGTGCGGTCGGCCGGGAACGCGCTCGCCGCCGACCTGACCGGGCAGGACGCCGCCGCCGACGCGCACGCCGAGCGGGTCGACGTGGCCGCCCTGACGGCGGTGCGGGCGGCCGGCCGGCTGTTCACCGCCGGTCAGACGCTGCCGCTCGCCATGATCATTGGCCAGGTCCGGGCCACCGCCATCGACCTGCTGCGCGGGGTCGGGGTGGACGACGACGCGACGGTGCTGAGCCGGGTCGACGCGGCCGTCGCCCGGCCCGGACCCTGACCGGGCTCAGCCCACCAGCCAGTCCACGGCCCGCTGCCGGATCTCCGCCGGCACCTCGTGCCCGCCGGGGAACTCGGCGTACTCGGCCGGGTAGCCGAGGGCGTGCAGGCGGGGCACCAGGCGCCGGCTGCACACGTCCACCGGCAACACCCGGTCGTCGGTGCCGTGCGAGACGAACAGCCGCGGCCGGCCCTGGGTCACCAGCGGCGCCGCGAAGCCGGGGGAGAAGGCCAGCACCGCGTCGACCAGGTCGCCGTTGGTCAGCCCCAGGGAGAGGGCGTACGAGGCCCCGTCGGAGAAGCCGCCGAGCGTCACGCCGTCCACCGGATAGGCCGCGAGCGTCCCGGCCAGCAGCGCGTCGATCCGGGCGACGTCCGGGCCGTACCCCTCGGCGATCAGGTCCCACGTGCTCGCGTCGGCCTGCGGGGCGAGCAGCAGCAGCCGGTGGGCGTCGGCCAGCGGCAGGAGCAGGTCCAGGCCCTGCCGGGCCGACCCGCCGGCGCCGTGCAGCAGCAGCACGAGCCGGTACGGTCCCGGGCCGCCGGACGGCACGTGGCGCAGCGCGGGCGGCCCGCCGGCCGGATCGGGGACCTCGGCCGGGCCGGCCGGGCCGGGCGCCGCCACGGTGACCGGCCGGGCGGTCAGCCGGCCGTGCCGGTACCCCGGCGCCGGTTGCCCCGCTGGCACGGGTCCGGTCACCTCGCCCGCCCCCACTCGCGGCGGGCGAGCGGCAGCCCCACCCAGAGCAGCAGCAGGACCACCGCGGTCAGGCCGGTGAGCAGCAGCGCGGCGCCCCGCGGGAGCACGAAGTCGGTGATCAGCAGCACCGCGCTGGCCATGGCGATCAGCAGGAAGCCCAGCGCGCCGCTGGACAGCCGGTGCGCGTACCGGACCAGCTCGGACTTGCGGCCGCGGCGGAACAGCGCCGCGTGCAGGGCGACCGGCGCGATGATCAACGCGGTCGCGGCGCCGGCGGAGACCAGCGCGACGAGATACGCGCCGCGCTGGAACGGGGTCACGCGCGGGAACCCGGCGGTGAACGGCAGGGTGAGCAGGAAGGCGAAGAGGATCTGCACGCCCGTCTGCGCCACGCGCAGTTCCCGCAACTCGTCGGTGAAGTTGCGCTCCAGGCGCTTCTTCTCGGTCTCCCTGGCCATCACCCTGCACCGTCCCGTCCGGCTCGGCCGCCCGGGGCGGGACCGGTACCCGATGCTAGAACGACGCGGGCCCGCCGCGCCGGTGTTCGAGGTTGGCGGCCCTGGTCACCGGCGGGAACCCGGGCTCGCCGACGCCGCCGGGCACCCGATCGTGCCGGCACGTTAGGTCCCGTCCGGAACAGGTATAGGGGGACGTGGCGACGGCCGGTGGCATCGGGACGGTGGCGGGTGGCGGACGGCCGGCCGGGCCGCCCAACATCCTCGTCGTCCTGGCTGACGACCTGGGCTGGGCGGATCTCGGCTGTTACGGCTCCACCCGGATCCGTACCCCCCATCTCGACCGGCTGGCCGCCGCGGGCCTGCTGTTCCGGCACGGCTACGCCTGCTCGCCGTGGTGCTCGTCGACGCGCATCGGGCTCTACACCGGGCGCTATCCCACCCGCCTGCCGGCCGGCCTGGAGGAGCCGCTGACCACGCGCGCGGCGGGCAACGGGATCCCCGCCGACCAGCCGACCCTGTCGTCGTTGCTGCTGGCCGCCGGTTACGAGACGGCGATGTTCGGCAAGTGGCACTGCGGGTGGCTGCCCTGGTACAGCCCGCTGCGCATCGGTTTCCAGCGCTTCTACGGCAACTTCGACGGGGCGATCGACTACTTCGAGCACGTCAACACCACCGGCGAGGCCGACCTGTACGAGGGGGAGACCCCGGTGGCGGAGGCCGGCTACTACACGTCGTTGATCTCCGACCGCGCGGCCGAGTTCGTCGCGGCGGACCGGGCCGGCCCGTTCTATCTGCAGCTCAACTACACCGCGCCGCACTGGCCCTGGGAGGGCCCGGGGGACCGCGACGTCGGTGCGGAGATCCGCCGCAGGTTCGCCCGGGAGCCGGTGCCCACCCCGCTGATCCACCCGGACGGCGGGTCCCTGGAGAAGTACGCCGAGCTGGTCGAGGAGATGGACGCGGGCATCGGCCGGGTGCTCGCCGCGCTCGCCGGGGCCGGGCGCGCCGATAACACGATCGTCGTCTTCACCTCCGACAACGGCGGTGAGCGATGGTCGAAGAACTGGCCGCTGGTGGGCGAGAAGGGGGATCTCGCCGAGGGGGGCATCCGGGTGCCGCTGATCCTGCGCTGGCCGGCCGCCGTGGCCGGCGGCCAGGTCACCGACGCGCCGGTGCACACCCTGGACCTGACCGCGACGCTCGTCGACGCCGGCGGGACCGTGCCGGACGAGCGGTACCCGCTGGACGGGGTGAACCTGCTGCCGTGGCTGGTCGACGGCGCCGACTTCCCCGCGCACGACCTGTTCTGGCGCACCTCCAACCAGGGTGCGCTGCGTCGCGGCCGGTACAAGTACCTGTTCGACCGCCGCGACCGCTCGGTGCTCGGCAACTGGCCGCGCCGCCCGGGTCCCTTCCATCTGCTCTACGACCTGAGCGTGGACGGCCGGGAGCAGGCGGATCTCGCCGGCCACCACCCGCAACTACTGGACGACCTGCGCGCGACCTGGACCCGGATCGACGCCGAGCTGCTGCCCTTCCCTCCAGAGCACCCGGGCGTGCCGACGACGGCCGAGCACAGCGAGCCGGACTGAGTCGGTGTGATGATGCTGCGGGATGTCCTTTCCGGGCTGGCGAACCTGGCGATCCTGCTGTTCGCCGTCACCTCGATGCTCTCGGTCGGCCTCGCCCACTCGGTCAAACAGATCCTCGGCCCGTTGCGTAACCTGTGGGCCCTGGCACGGGCACTGCTCGCCAACTTCGTGCTGGTCCCCCTCCTCGCGCTCGGCATCGTCCGGCTCTGGCCGTTCGACCGACCGCTCGAGGCCGGGCTGATCCTGGTAGCGATGACCGCAGGCGCACCGTTCCTGATCAAGCTGGCGGAGGCGGCCCGGTCGGACGTCGCACTCAGCGCCACGCTGCTGGTGCTGCTGCTGCCGGCGACCGTCGTGTACGCGCCACTCGCCGTACCCCTGGTGCTGCCGGAGGCGGAGGTCTCCGCGGTCGGCCTCGCGGTGCCGCTGTTCCTGACCATGCTGCTCCCCCTCGCCGCCGGCCTCCTGATCAACACCCGCTGGCCGGCCCCGGCCCGCCGCTGGGCACCGATCGCCAACCGCACCTCGACCATCACGCTCGTGGTGATCGTCCTGGCCACCACGCTGGCCGATATCCCGGGGATCGTCACCCTGTTCGCCGAGGGGGCGATCGTGCCCGCCATCGCGGTGATCGCGGGTGCGTTCGTGGTCGGCTACCTACTCGGCGGCAAGGACCGGACCGCCCGCATCGTGCTCGGGCTCGGCACCTCGCAGCGAAATATCGCGGCGGCGACGGTGATGGCGACGCAGGGCTTCGCCAGCAGGGAAACGGTGGTCATGGTGATCGTGACTTCGCTGGCGGGCTTCGCACTGCTCTTCCCTGCGGCAGCAGCGCTGCGCCGGCGTGAGTCCGCCACCGCCACCCCGAACGGTTGAGACGCCTGGTCCACGCTCGAACCAGACGCACGGGGGCGCCGATGCGTCACTCCACCGCTATCCGTACCACCTGGACGCCCTGGTCGACGCGCACCTCGAGGATCCGGGGCCCCTCGTGGCGCGGGATCACGCTGATGGTGCCGTCCCGTTCCAGGTAGGCGAGCCGCACCCGGGAAAGGTCGGTGTCGCTGCCCTTCTCGTGCAGCGCCTGGTCGAGGTCCATCCGGGAGATGTGCGCGTCACGCAGCGCGGCGGGGTCGGCCCGCCCGTCCTGGACCAGCAGCACCGGATGCCCCTTGACCAGCGGACCGAACCAGTGCAGGTGGTACGCGAGGGTCGCCATCAGCCGGTGCAGCAGGATGAGCACGAAGCCGGCGAGCCAGACGGCGAGCAGTCCCAGGGTGTTCGTGATGGCGCGGCTCAGCACCGAGCCGATCATGATCGCGACGACCAGGTCGAACGCGGTCCCCTTGCCGAACAGCCGCTTGTGGCCGAGGCGGACGATGATCACCGCGACCACGAAGGTCAGCACCGCCCGCACCGCCATCTGGCCGGGGTTGAGGGTGTCCGCGTCGATGCCCAGCACGGACCGCAGAAATTCGATCATCGGACGGGCGCCTTCCCCGAATGGTCAGAATCGGGACTAACCGGAGGCTACCGGGCGCGGCCGCGCGGCGGGGCGAAGCGGCGTTCTGCCGTGGGCGGGACGGATCCGGCGGGTGCTCCGAGCGCCCCGGCTGCCGCTACGCGCTCTCCCGGGCCACCAGCCGGGAGGGGAACGCGGTCACCGGCGGCACCGGCCGGCCGTCCAGCACCGCGCTCGCCGCCGCGGTGCCGATCCGGGCCACCGGATGGGTCGCCGTGGTCAGCGCCGGAGCGCTCACCGCCGCGTACGGGATGTCGTCGAAACCGGCCACCGCCACGTCGTGCGGCACCCGGATCCCGCGCCCGCGCAGCGCGGCGATCACGCCCAGCGCGGTGGCGTCGCTGACCGCGTAGATCGCGTCGGTGTCCGGCCAGCGGCGCAGCGCCGTCAGCGCCGCCCGGCCACCGCGCGCGGCGGTGAAGTCGCCGGTGACCAGCCGCACCGGCAGCCCGGCCCCCCGCATGAGCCGCTGGTACGCGGTCACCGACCGCTCGGCGCAGCTCAGCCAGCGCGGGCCGGTGACCATGGCGATCCGGCGGCGGCCGCCGGCGTGCAGGTGGCGCAGCACCGCCTCGGCGCCGCCCGCGTTGTCCACGTCGAACGAGGGGACGTCCGGCGAGCCGGCGCCGATCGAGATGACCCGCCCGCGCAGCCCGGCGGGCACCGCGTCGAGCACCGGCGTGGTGGTGTTGACCAGCAGCACACCGCAGACGCTCCGGTCGTCGCCGAGGCGGCGCAGCCCGGTCGGGGCGTCCCGCGGCAGCCACTCCAGGGCGACGCCGACCCCGTGCGGGGCGCACACCCGGGCCGCCGCGCCCACCAGGCGGTCCACGTACGGATCGTCGAGCACGGTGGCGTCGGTGCCGGAGACCGCCACGACGAGGCGTACCCCGGCGCCCCGGACCAGCGCGCGGGCGGTGATGTTCGGCACGTAGCCGAGCCGGTCCGCGGCGGCGCGGACCCGGTCCCGGGCGTCCACCGAGGCGAACCCGTAGCCGCCGAGCACCCGGGACGCGGTGGCCCGGGAGACGCCGGCCGCGCGGGCCACGTCGTCGAGGGTCGCCGGTCGGGCGGTGGATGGCTGCATGTCTGGTCCTCCCCGTGCTGGCCGTTCTGCCGGCATCATGCCCGGTCCGGGCCGGCCGGGGTAAGGGGCGGGGGCGTTTGTGGTGGTAGCGCTCTCAGGTGTGCGATGGTCGTCGGACCAACCCTGGGGGAGAGGACACCAGCACGGTGAGCGGCACCATCAACGCGCCGGCCGAGGCCCGCGGCGCGACCCCGTGGGCGGTCGTGGCCGCCCGCAACGGCGTGGCGACGGTGTTCGCCCTCAACGGGCTGGCGGTGGCCACCTGGTTCTCCCGGGTGCCCGCGGCCCGCGAGGCGCTCGGGCTCAGCGCCGGGCGGCTCGGCCTGCTGCTGCTGGCCATGTCGGCCGGCGCGCTGGTGGCCATGTCCACCGCCGGCCTGGTCACCCTGCGGCTCGGCCCGGCCCGTACGGTGGCGGCCTCGACCGCCCTGCTCGCGCTCGGCCTGGCCGTCGTCGGCCTCTCGGCCAGCCTGGCCGGTTCGCTGATCGGCGTCGTGGTCGGCCTCTTCGCGGTGGGGTACGGCTCCGGCGCCTGCGACGTGGCGATGAACGTCGAGGCCGCGGCGGTGGAGAAGCGCCTCGGCCGGACCATCATGCCCCGGTTCCACGCCGCCTGGAGTCTCGGCTCGGTGGCCGGCGCCGGTCTCGGCGCCGGGGCCGCGCGGCTGGGCGTGCCGGTCGGCTGGCACCTGCCGGTGATCGCGGTGCTGGTCCTGACCGGCACGCTGCTCGGTGTCCGTGCCTTCCTGGCCGCGCCGGCCGAGTCGGCCGATTCGGCCCGGTCGACCGACCACCGGCGCGCGCTGCTGGCCACCTGGCGGGAGCCGCGCACCC
Source organism: Micromonospora sp. NPDC049836 (assembly GCF_044465125.1). Classification (NCBI taxonomy): domain Bacteria; kingdom Bacillati; phylum Actinomycetota; class Actinomycetes; order Micromonosporales; family Micromonosporaceae; genus Micromonospora; species Micromonospora sp. NPDC049836. The sequence goes on along the minus strand of NZ_JBITLH010000002.1, from coordinate 81,182 downwards.
TGCTCATCGGCCTCTTCGTGCTGGTGATGGCGTTCACCGAGGGCAGCGCGAACGACTGGCTGGCGGTCGCGTTCGTCGACGGGTACGGGGTGAGCGAAGCCGCCGGCGCCGCCGTCTTCGGGGTGTTCGTGGTCGGGATGACGCTGGGCCGGACCGCCGGCACCGTGGCGATCGACCGGTGGGGTCGGGTGCCGGTGCTGTTCGGCACCATCGGGCTGGCCGTCGCCGGGTCCACCTGCGCCGTGCTGGCCGGCTCCGGCGCCCTGGCCGTGGTCGGCGTCGTGCTCTGGGGCATCGGTGCCTCGCTCGGCTTCCCGGTCGGGATGAGCGCCGCCGCCGACGAGGAGGACCGCGCGCCGACCCGGGTCAGCGTGGTCGCGATGATCGGCTACACCGCCTTCCTCGCCGGCCCGCCGCTGCTCGGCTTCCTCGGTGACCACCTGGGCATCCTGCCCGCCCTCGGTCTGGTGCCGCTGCTCCTGCTGCCGATCCTGGCCCTGGTCCCGGTCCTGCGCCCGCCGGCCCGCTGAGGGGCGGGCGGGCTCCGTTCGGCGCCCGCCCGCCGCCGGCCGCCGGCCGCCCGCCGCCGGCCGCCCGGCGCCCGTCGCCGGCCGCCCGGCGGTGGCGGAGAGGGCTCAGCTGACTGTCACCCGGCTCGCAGCGCGTTGACAGGTATCGGTGCTGCACTGGGAGGCACGCCGAGGAGAGGAGCCGGAGATGGGCTGGTTCAGCCGCCGGGCCACCGACCCGACCACCCCGACCAAGCTCGACCGCGAGGCGAACCGGGAGGACCTGGCCGCCCTGGCGGCGTTCGCGACCAGCCGCCGTGGGGTCGAGTTCTACCTGGAGCCGGAGACCACGGCCACCGACACCACGGTGGTCGCGATCGCCCACGACGGCGAGTGGATCCGGCGCCGGACCGGCTCGCCCCGGGTCGCCGCGAAGATCGCCCAGCGGCACGGGATCCCGCTCTACGAGGCGGCCCGCACCGGCTATCCGGAGCGGATGCGGGCCTGGAACCGCGCCCACCCGGAGCGCCGCGCCCGCTGACCGGGTTGCCGTCCACCCTTGACGGTGTACGGCGTACACCCTAGCCTGACCGAAGACGTGTACGCCGTACACCTCGACGGACGGGGTCGCCATGAACTCCACCCGCACTCGGGACTGGCTGGTGCCGGCCGGACTGATCCTGCTCAGCGCCGTACCGGTCATCGCCGGCGCGGCCCGGCTCATCGAGATCACCGGCGGCGCGACGGTGACGCCGGAGAACGCGCGCTTCCTCGCCTCGCCCGTGCCGGTGCTCGTGCACATCGTCGGCGCGACCCTGTACTGCCTGCTGGGTGCCCTCCAGTTCGCCCGCGGGTTCCGCCGCCGCCGGCCCGGCTGGCACCGGCTGGCGGGACGGTTGCTGATCCCCTGCGGGCTCGCCGCGGCCCTGTCGGGCGTGTGGATGGCGGCGTGCTATCCCCGGCCGCCCTTCGACCACGTGCTGCTGACCCCGATCCGGCTCGTCGTCGGCGTGGCCATGGCCGGCTGCATCGTGCTCGGCGTCGCCGCCGTCCGGCGTCGCGATGTCGCCCGGCACCGGGCCTGGATGGCCCGCGGCTACGCGCTCGGTCTCGGCGCGGGCACCCAGGTCCTGACCCACCTGCCCTGGATGCTGCTGGCCGGCCAGCCGAGCGGCCTCGGCCGGGTCGCGCTGATGGTCGCCGCCTGGGTGATCAACCTGGCCGTGGTCGAATCGGCGCTGCGCAGGCGGCCGGGACGGCCGGCCCGGACGGTCGGTGCCCCCGCGGCCGTCCTCGCCCGCTGACCCGCCCCGGCCGGGAGTCGACGAGGCCGCCGGTCGGCACGGGGCGGACGGGATCGGGCATCGTTGATAGCCTCCCGCCATGCATCGCAGCCGAATGGTCGGGATCCTCATCGACACGCCGGCCGAGCACGTCGACGCGACCGTGGGCTTCTGGTCCGCGGCGCTGGGCGCGCAGCCCTACCCCGCGCCCGGCGAGGAGCAGTTCACCGCCCTGATCGACGCCGCGCCCGGCCTGTTCACCGTCGTCCAGGCCGTCGATGACGCGCCGCGCTACCACGTCGACATCGAGACCGACGACCTCGAGGCGGAGGTGGCCCGACTGACGGCGCTGGGCGCGGAACTGGTGACCCGCTGGAAGGACGCCTTCACCCTGCGCGCCCCGGGCGGCCACCTGCTCTGCGTGGTGCCCGTGCACAGCGACCCCGAGACGTTCGCCGCCTCGGCCCGGACCTGGCCCTGAGCGCACCCGCCGGCCTCCGTGCCGGCACCGGCGCCGTCAGCCGGTCAGGGCGGCCCGTGCCTCGGCCAGCCGCACCGGCTCGTCGTGCGCCGAGACGTACCAGTCGACGTCGTCGCTGAGCAGGCCGCGCGCCATCGCCAGGTCGGGTCCGTCCTCCGGCGTACGCAGGTGCGCCGGGGGCGGGTACCAGCAGTCGCCGAGCAGCAGCACCCCGGAATCGGGCACCAGCACCACCGCCGAGTCCGGGGCGTGCCCGCCGCCCACGTGCCGGACCAGCACACCGGTGGGCAGGGTCAGCTCGTCGGCGAACGTGCGGGCCGGCGGGAGCACCGCGAACCCGTCCCAGCAGTCCACGGCGAGCGCCCGGGCCCGGAAACTGTGGCCGAGCAGCGGGTTCTCGCGTACCTGCTCGCGGAGGTAGCGGTGGCTCCACGGCCGGGCGGCCTCGGCGCGCAGCGGCGCCACCCCGGCCTCGTGCCCGACGATCTCGACGCCCGGCCACGCGCAGGCGCCCCAGACGTGATCCCAGTGGTGGTGGGTGTAGACCAGCCAGCGCGGCTCGGGCAGCCCCGCGGCGGCCAGCCCGGCGCGGATCTCGCGGGCGTGCGCCGGGCTCTGGCCCGCGTCGACGAGCGTGCTTCCCCGCTCGTCGGCGACGACCGCCACGGTCGGCCGGACCGCCAGCGGATCCGGGTCGCCGGGAAACAACCAGACCCGGCCGGCCAACCGGGTGGGTGCGAGCGCGTCGATGGCGGCGACTCCCCTCGGTCGGTGGCGGACGTTTCACAGCCGACGTGGATGCTATCGGTCCGGGTCCGCCCCGCCTCGGCTGGCGTGCCGGCCCGGGCGGGTTCGTTGACCCGCGCCGGGGCGGTGGCGACACACGTACCGCCGGCCCGCCGGCGCCGGTCAGCCGGTGACCGCGCGGGCCAGCGCGTAGCCGACGGTGGCCGCGGCCAGCCCGGCGGCGATGCTGGCCAGCGGGTAGGCCAGGGCCAGCCGGCGGTTGCCGGCCCGGCGCAGTCGCAGCGTCTCGTAGCTCAGCGTCGACCAGGTGGTCAGCGCGCCGCAGAACCCGGTGGCGAGCAGCGCGGTCACCGCCGGGTCGGCCGGCAACGCGGCGACCAGACCGAGGAGCAACGAGCCGGCCACGTTCACCGTCAGCGTCCCGAACGGCACGGGCGAGTCGTGGCGGGCCTGCACGGCCCGGTCGGTGAGGTACCGCAGCGGGGCGCCGAGCGCCGCGCCGAGCACGATCAGCAGCGCGGTCACCGGGGCGCGCTTCCGGCGCGGGCCAGCAGCCGGGCGGCGAGGGCGTCACCGGCGGCGACCGCCAGCAGCGCCCCGACCAGGGTCGCCGCCAGGTACGCCAGCGCGGTGCCGGGCGCTCCGGCCAGCACCGCCCGCTGCCCGTCGACCACGTAGGTGGAGAAGGTGGTGAACCCGCCGAGCACCCCGACGCCGAGGAACGGCCGGGCCAGCGGGCCGGCCGGGCGGGCGGTGAGCACCGCCATCAGCACGCCGATCAGCAGGCAGCCGCTGACGTTGACGCCCAGGGTGGCCCACGGGAAGCCGGTCGGCGAGTGCGGGAACAGCGCCTGCGTCCCGGCCCGGGCCAGCGCGCCCAGCGCGCCGCCGGCGGCCACCGCGCCGAGCACCGCGGCCGGGTGCGCGGCCAGTTCGCCCCGGTCGGCGGGTACCCGGAGGTCGACGTCGGGATCGACGCGAAGGTCGACGTCGGGATCGACGCGGCGCTCGGACGGTCCGGTCACGGGGCCTCCCACCAGGACGGGCAGCACTGGCAGGGACCGTCGGCGAGGGTGTCGCGGTTCTCCCGGCCGGTCCCGGGACGGCGGGCCCCACCGCCGGTCCCGCCGAGCATAACGCCGCGCCCCGTCGCACCGGCCGGGCCGTCCGCGCCCGTCCGCCGCCGTCCCGGCGCCCGGCGATGGCCCCCCGCTGACCTGGCAGGACGGGCCGTACGGGCGTACGGTGATCGGCATCGCCCGGCGCGCGGCGGCGTCGGGGCCGTCGCGCAGGAGGCAACCGTGCAGGACCGCACCCCTCGTCCGGAGGAGCTGGAACCCGTCGAGCGGGTCGGCGTCGACGAGCTGCGGGCCGGGCAACTGGAGCGGCTGCGCTGGTCCCTGCGGCACGCCTACCACAACGTGCCGCACTACCGGCGGGCGTTCGAGGCCGCCGAGGTGCACCCGGACGACCTGCGCGAGCTGGCCGACCTGGCCCGTTTCCCGTTCACCGGCAAGGCCGAGCTGCGGGAGAACTACCCGTTCGGGATGTTCGCGGTGCCGCGGGAGCAGGTGGCCCGGCTGCACGCCTCCTCGGGCACCACGGGCCGGCCCACCGTGGTCGGCTACACCAAGCGCGACCTGGACACCTGGGCGAAGCTGATGGCCCGCTCGATCCGGGCCGCCGGCGGCCGCCCCGGCGACCGGGTGCACGTGGCCTACGGCTACGGGCTGTTCACCGGCGGGCTCGGCGCCCACTACGGCGCCGAGGAGCTGGGCTGCACCGTCATCCCGGTCTCCGGCGGGATGACCGAGCGGCAGGCGATGCTGATCCGCGACTTCACGCCCGAGGTGATCATGGTCACCCCCAGCTACATGCTCGCCATCGTCGACGAGCTGGAACGCCAGGGCGTCGACCCGAGGTCGACCTCCCTGCAGGTCGGCATCTTCGGCGCCGAGCCGTGGACCGAGGACATGCGCCGGGAGATGGAGCAGCGCCTCGACATGCACGCGGTCGACATCTACGGCCTCTCCGAGGTGATGGGCCCGGGCGTGGCCGTCGAGTGCGTGGAGACCAAGGACGGGCTGCACCTCTGGGAGGACCACTTCTACCCGGAGATCATCGACCCGGTCACCGGCGCCGTGCTGCCCGACGGCGAGCGGGGTGAGCTGGTGCTCACCTCACTGACCAAGGAGGCGATGCCGGTGGTCCGCTACCGCACCCGGGACCTCACCCGGCTGCTGCCGGGCACCGCCCGCAGCATGCGGCGGATCGAGAAGATCACCGGCCGGACCGACGACATGATGATCGTCCGAGGGGTGAACGTCTTCCCGACCCAGATCGAGGAGCTGATCCTGCGGACCCCGGCGCTCTCCCCGCACTTCCAGTGCGTGCTGGACCGGCAGGGCCGGATGGACACCCTCACGGTGAAGGTGGAGCGCCGGCCCGGGGTGGCCGCCGACGAGGCCGAGCGGGCCGGGGTGGCCCTGGTGCAGCAGGTGAAGAACACCATCGGCGTCAGCGTGGCGGTGCGGGTCATCGAGCCGGACGGGGTGGAACGGTCGATGGGCAAGATGCGCCGGATCGTGGACCAGCGGCGGGGTCGCTGAGATGGCGGGGAACGACGGCCGCACCCCGGCCCACGACATGTTCGACGCCGATGTGGCGTCCAAGGGGCTCGGCATCGAGCTGGTCTCCGCCGGCGACGGCGCGGCGGTGGCCCGGATGCGGGTCACCCCGGCCATGCTGAACGGCCACGCCATCGGCCACGGCGGGTTCGTCTTCCTGCTCGCCGACACCGCATTCGCGCTGGCCTGCAACAGCCACGGACCGGTGACCGTGGCGGCCGGCGGCGAGATCAGCTTCCTGCGCCCGGTCCACGAGGGCGACCTGCTCGAGGCGCGGGCCACCGAGCGGATCCGGCACGGTCGCAGCGGCATCTACGACGTCACCGTCTGGCGCGACGGCGAGGTGGTCGCCGAGTTCCGCGGCCGCAGCCGCACCATCGCCCGCGGCTGACCGGCGCGCCGGCCGATCGTGTCGGTGGGGTGCGACAGGATGGGCCGATGGCACACATCCTGCTCCTGCACTCCGTCTACGGGCTGCGGCCCGCGGTGTCGGCCGCCGCCGACCGGTTGCGCGCCGCCGGCCACCAGGTGACCACCCCCGACCTGTACGGACTGCCCGCCGCCGACACCGTCGAGGAGGGTTTCGCGCTGCTGGAGAAGGTCGGCCGGGACGCCGTCCTGGAGCGGGCCCGGGCGGCGGCGGCCGGGCTGCCCGCCGCGGCCGTGCTCGCCGGCTTCTCGATGGGTGCCGGCGTCGCCGGGGCGCTGCTCGCCGAGCGGCCGGCCGCCGCCGCGCTGCTCCTGTTGCACGGCACCGGCGGCGCCCCCGAGTCGGTCCGCCCCGGCCTGCCGGTCCAGCTGCACCTCGCCGACCCGGACGAGTACGAGCCGCAGGAGGAGGTGGACGAGTGGCAGCGTGCGATGGCGGACGCCGGCGCGGTGGTGTCCGTGCACCGCTACCCGGGCCCCGGCCACCTCTACACCGATCCCGACCTGGCCGACCACGACCCGCTCGCGGCCGCGCTCACCTGGGACCGCACGCTGGCCTTCCTCGCCGAGCGCTGAGCCCGCAACCGCCGCCGGCGCACCCCGTGCGGCGCACGGCCGAGCCGTTCCGTGTGGTCGGCCGCGTCGGGTCGGCGCGGGTCCGCCGCCGGCCACGCCGTGTCGCCGGCCGGACGTGCCCCGTGGCCGGCCGGTCGGCGGCGTCCCGCCACCCGCCCGGCGTGGTGCCCGGGTCGGAGTGGCCCCGTGCCCGCTCCGACCCGGGCACCGGCTCAGGCGGCCCGTGCCGGACCGCCGCCGGTGTCCCGGGTCCGCGCCGCCGGCCGGCCCGGGCGCACCGCCCGGGCCGGCCGGCGATGCCGCTCCGGCGCGGGCGGCCCGACCGTCGGAGGTCGACCGCCCACCGTCGCGCCCGGTACACCCACCGGTGCCTCCGCCCCGCGGCCTTCCCCCGGCGCGACCGGGGCGACCGCCTGCCGGGCGTGCCCCGGTCCGGTCGGGGCCACCGGTTGCCGGGCCCCCCTCGGCCCGGCCGGGGCCCCGGCTTGGCGGGCGGGTCCCGCTCCGGTCGGGGCCACCGCATGCCGGGCCCCCCTCGGCCCGGTCGCCGGCACCGCCCGCAGCGCGGCCCTCGGCCCGGTCGGCCCGGGGACCGGCGGCACCGCCGGTGCGCGCCCCGACCCGGCCGGCTCGCGGCCGTCGGGCCGTAGGCCGTGGGCCGCGCCGGTCGCCTCGGCGGGCGCACCCCCGGCCCGCCGGCCGGCCCGGTCGGCGAGCCCGCCGGGGCCCGGGACCGGAGCCGAGCCGTCGGCCCCTGCCCGTGGCCGGTCGCCCGGCCCGCCGGGGCCCGGGACCGGAGCCGAGCCGTCGGCCCCACCGGCTGCGGCGCCTGTCCGTGGCCGGTCGGCCGGCCCGCCGGGGCCCGGGACCGGAGCCGAGGCACCCGCCCCGCCGGCGGCGGCCCCCGGCCGGTCGCCCGGCCCGGGTCGGCGGGAGCCATCCGTCCGGACCGGTGCCGCCCCCTCAGTCGGCACCGGCCCGCCCGGGCGGCCCGCGACCGCCAGCCCCGCTCGGCCCCGGACCGCGCGCCGGGCCCGGCGCGCCCGGTCCACACCGGCGGCGCCGGCCGCCGCGGTGGCGCGGGTACCGGCCCGACCCGGGCAGGACCCGGGCTCGGCGTGGCACGCCGGCCGCACCGGCCCGCCCTCGGCGCCGGCCAGCACCGGGTGCGGCCCGTCCGGCAGGCGGCGGGTGAACTCGGCGCGCAGCGCGCGGGGCAGCCGGTCCCGGGCCACCCGGCCCACCGTCGGTTCGGCGACCGCGTACCCACCCGGGACGCGGCGCAGCAGACCGGTGCCGGCCAGCGCGCGCAGCACCGGCTCGGCGTCCGCCGCGGGCCAGTCGAGCAGCCGCGCCACCAGGTGCGCGTCGGCGCTCGCCCCGTGGTGCGCCACCGCCATCAGCGCGGCCCGCTGCTCCCCGTCCAGCCGGTCCAGCCGGACGTCCACCAGGCGGCGTACCGGCTCCGGCACGCCGGTCGGCACGCCGTCGCGGTCCACGGCCGCCACGTACGCGCCCGCCACGGCCGGGTTGCCGCCGACCAGCGGCAGCAACCGGTTGGCCAGCGCGGCCGGACGGTCCGCCCGGGTCAGCAGGTGGCGCAGCAGCCGCCCGGTGTCGACGGCGCCCAGCGCGGGCAGCGGCACCCGCCGGCGCCGGCCGGCCGCGCCGGGGAGCAGGTCCGCCCAGCCCGGCCCGTGGGTGGCCACCACCGCCAGCGGCAGCGACCGTCGCGTCGCGGCGGCGAACAGCAGGTGCAGGAACCGGTTCAGCGGCGCGGCGGCCCGGTCCAGGTCGTCGACGGCCACCACGACCGGCTGCTCCGCCGCCAGCGCGAGCAGGACCTCCCGCCACGCCTGCGCGCCGCGGCCGGCCGCCGGGTCCGCCTGCGCGGTCACCAGGTCGGCCAGGGCCTGCACCGCCTCGGCCCGCCCGTGCGGCGCCAGCAGCCCGTGCAGGGCCCCGGCCAGCCGCCGCCGTACCGTCGCCGGCGGATCGCTGTCGCGGAGCCCGGCGAAGGCGCGGACCATGTCGGCCAGCGGCGCCAGATCGCCCCGCGGGTACGGCGGGCAGTGCGCCACGTACCAGCGGACCGGCCGGCCGTCCACCGTCGACACCGCCCGGGCCAGTTCGTGCAGCAGCCGGCTGCGCCCGCTGCCGCCCGGGCCGACCAGGGAGACCCAGCGGGGCCGGCGGTCGCGCACCGCGCGGCTGATCTCGTCGCCGGCGGTGGCCAGCTCTCGCCGGCGGCCGACCAGCCGGCCGCGGTGGCGCGGCCGGCGGGGCCGGGCCAGCCCGGCGACCCGCCAGACATCCAGCGGCGCCGGCCGGCCGGCGAGCGCCGTCGCGGCCGCCGGGCGCAGGTCGAGCAGGCCGACGGTGGCCCGTTGGGTGGCGGCGCAGACCACCACCCCGCCCGGCGGCGCGTACTCCTGCAGGCGGGCCGCGGCGGTGATGACCGCGCCGCTGGCGGTCCCGTGCCCGCCGTCCCGGGTGCCGGCCAGATCCACCAGGACCTCGCCGGTGGCCACCCCGACCCGGACCCGCAGCCGGACGCCGGCCGGTGCCCGCCGGGCCAGCGCGTCCTGGATCTCCAGCCCGGCCCGCACCGCCCGGTACGCGTCGAAGCCGTCCGAGCCGTGCACCCCGAACAGGGCCATCACCGCGTCGCCGACGTACTTCTCCACCACGCCGTGCCACCGGCGCAGCACCCCCGCCACGGTGCCGAAGTACGCGCGCTGCAGCGCCCGGACGTCCTCCGGGTCGAGCCGTTCCACCAGCCCGGTCGAGCCGACGATGTCAGCGAAGAGCACGCTGACCGTCCGCCGCTCCTCGGGCACCGGCCAGCGCGTGACGGCATCCCGACACCCCACGGTCGAGGTCATTGGCATCGTGCCCACCCTTTCCCCCCGTCCGCTGCCTGACGACCTCCGGAGACTTTCACCACCGGGTCGTCGGGGGATCGGTAGGACGACGTATGTCGACCACCCGCAACCTTTAGTCGCAATGTCGACGCGAGAGGTACCACAAGGGCACCGAGCCCGTAGAAGGGCGCGGGAAGCGGTGACTAGGCTGCGTGCCATGGCCAGCGATGTGGACACCGCGCCGCTCGTCGGCCGTGCCGACACCGTCGCGTCGCTGCGGTCGGCGCTGCTCGACGACGTCGCGCCGGGCAGCACCGCGGCGGTCTTCCTCACCGGTGAGAGCGGCGTGGGCAAGACCCGGCTGCTCACCGAGGTCAGCGAGCGGGTGCGGCAGGCGGGCGCGCTGGTGCTGACCGGCTCCTGTCTGGACATCGGCGACGCCTCGCCACTGCACCCGCTGCGCCAGGCGCTGCGCCGCTTCGACGCCGAGCCGGCCGAGGCGCGCACCGCGGCCGCGGTGCGCGGCCTGCTCCAGGTGTTCGACGAGGAGACGCCCGGCCCGGACGGCGCGGGCGCGCTGCTGGAGCGGGTCACCCGGGGCCTGCACCTGGTCTCCGGCGGACGCCCGCTGGTCCTCGTCCTCGACGACCTGCAGTGGGTCGACCGGAGCACCCGGCAGCTCCTGCTCTATCTGCTGGCCGGCCTCGGCGACCTGCACCTGTCGGTGCTCGCCGCGATCCGCGCCGAGTCCCTGCAGGGCGCGCACCCGCTGCGCCGAGTGCTCACCGAGCTGCGCCGGCTGCGCTCGGTGCGGGTGGTCGACCTGGCGCCACTGGACCGGGCCGGCACCGACGAGCTGGCCGCCGCGATCACCGGCGAGCCGCTGGCGCCGGAGGCCGCCGACCGGATGTGGCAGCGCAGCGGCGGCAACCCGTTCGTGGTCGAGGAACTGGCCCGCGACCTGCGTGACGGCCGGCACGGGCTCTCTGACACGCTGCGCGAGGTCTTCCTGTCCCGGGTGGACGCGCTGCCGCAGCACGCGCACGCGGTGGTGCACGCGGTCGCCGCCGGCGTCGAGCCGGTCGAGCACTGGCTGCTGGCGCAGGTGGTGCGGCTGCCCGAGGAGGAGCTGATCGAGGCGGTCCGCGCGGCGGTGGCGCACCGCCTGCTGGTCGGCGCCGACGACGGCTACCGACTGAAACACCGGCTGGTGGCCGAGGTGCTGGCGCACGAGCTGCTGCCCGCCGAACGGGCCGTGCTGCACCGCCGCTACGCCGAGGCGCTGACCTCGGCGACCGGCGAGCTGCACCAGGCCCGGCTGGCGCACCACTGGCGGTTGGCCGGCGAACCGGCCCGGGCGCTGCCCGCCGCGATGGCCGCCGCCCGGGAGGCGGAGCGGCTGCACGGCTACGCCGAGGCGCACCGGCACTGGTCGGTGGCGTTGCAGCTGGCCACCCCGACCGAGCCGGACCGGGCCGCGCCGGCCGGGGTGGACCGGGCGGAGCTGCTCACCCACGCCGCCGAGTCGGCGCACCACTGCGGCGAGCACGCCCGCGCGCTGGACCTGCTGGAGGAGCTGGCCGGGGCCTCGGGCGGCCCGCCGGCCTGCGCGCTGCACATCCGGCGGGCCCGCTACCTGGCGGCCGCCGGCCGTTCGGCGCCCGCCGAGGCCGAGTACCGGCGCGCGCTGGAGTCGGCCGACTGCACGCCGCAGGAGCGGGCCACCGCCGCCGCCCACCTGGCCGAGCTGCTGCTGCACCTGGGCCGGTACGCCGAGGCGGGTGACCAGGCCCGGGAGGCGCTGCTGCTCGCCGCGGCGGTGCCCGGCGCCGCCTCGGAGGTGGTGCTGGCCAGCGCCGCGCTCGGCTACAGCGAGGCGTACCTGGAGGATCCGGAGACCGGGCTGACCGTGATGCGGCGGGCCCTGGAGACCGCCGAGCGCTCCGGCCGCCCGGAGGACGTGGCGTGCGCGTACCTGCACCTGGCGGAGCTGCTGACCGGGCCGCTGAACATCCTCGAGGAGGGGGTGGTGGTGGCCCGCCGGGGCGCGGAGCGGGTCGCCGAGCTGGGGCTGGGCCGCACCTGGGAGACCCGGCTGCTCGCGATCGCCACCAACGGCCTGTTCCGGGTGGGGCAGTGGGCCGAGGCGGAGAAGGTGGTCGCCGCGGCGCTGCGGCACCGCCCGTCCGGCGCCGACGCGGTGGAGCTGCTGCTGGCCCGCTGCCGGCTGTCGGTCGGGTACGGCGACGTCGAGGCCTCCGACCGCGACCTGGAGGCGGTGGCCACCGTGCTGGCCGGCGGGGGTGCCCGGCACGTGCTGCCGATGCTGATCCTGCGCGCCGGGCTGGCCATGTGGCAGGGCCGGCACGACCTGGCCCGGCAGGCGGTCCAGCGGGGCCTGACCGAGAGCCGCTCCGACGACGTCATCGTGCTGGCCACGCTGGCCTGGCACGGGTTGCGCGCGGAGGCCGAGGCGTCCGCCAGCCGCACCGTCGAGGTGGACCCGACGGCGGTGCGCCGGCTGCGCGAGGTGGTCGACCGGGTGGCCCGCAAGAGCGAGAAGGCCGGCGCCCCGGTGCGCTACGTGGCCGACGGATTCCTGGCGCTCTGCGCCGCCGAGATCAGCCGGCTCGACGACGGTCGGGGCGACCCGGAGCTGTGGGCCCACTCGGCGATCGAGTGGGACCGGCGCAACCATCCCTACCCGGCGGCGTACTCCCGGTTGCGGCAGGCCGAGGCGCTGCTGGCCCGGCGCAGCCGGGTGGCGACCGCCGGCAAGCTGCTGCGCCAGGCGTACCGGACGGCGCAGGCGCTGGGCGCGGCGCCGCTGAGCTCGGAGATCCGCACCCTGGCCGGGCGGGCCCGGGTGACCCTGGAGGAGCGGGAGGCGGCGGCCCGTCCGGTGCCGCTGCCCCGGTCCGCCCCGCCGGCCGACGGCCCGGTGGTCGACGAGCTGGCCGCGCTGACCGCCCGGGAACGGGAGGTGCTGGCCGCGGTGGCCGAGGGGCTGACCAACAAGGAGATCGGTCAGCGGCTGTTCATCAGCGAGCGGACCATCGGGGTGCACGTGTCGCACATCTTCGACAAGCTCCAGGTCCGCACCCGGGTCCAGGCCAGCGCCATCCACCTGCGCAACCGCCCCGAGTAGCGGCCGCCGGCGGGGCGCCGAATACGTCGTTCTACTGATTCGGCCGGCGTACCGCGGCTGGCAGGCTGTGCGAGGTCGATGGGGGCGCTGTGGGGGCGCCGGCCACTGTGGAGGGGACAATGACGGAACCGGTCTGGGGTCCGGTGCACCAGGACATCGTCGGGCTGCTCGCCGACCATCCCGCCGACGTGCCGGCCGTCGTCGACCACCTCACCAAGCTGCAGGACCTGCTGGTCCGGCTGCCTCCGTTGGAGGCGAGCTGCCCGCTGGCCGACTTCAACAAGCTCTATCTGGTCATCACCAGCACCGTCCTGGACGGCCTGTACGACGACCGGTTCAGCGACCCGGCCTTCCTGGCCCGGCTGGACGTGGAGTTCGCCGCCCGGTACTTCGACGCGCTGCGCTACTGGACCGACTCCAGCCCGAGCACCCCGAGGGCGTGGTCGTGCCTGTTCAAGCGGATGCGCGGCCCGGACGCCCGGCCGTTGCCGTCGGCGGCCGCCGGGGTGAACGCGCACATCAACTACGACCTGCCGTTCGCGCTGGTCACCACGTTCGACAGCCTGGAGTCCGAGCCGGTCGACGGCAGCGACCAGCACCGCGACTACCTGGAGATCAACGAGATCTTCGCCGAGCGGATCCCGGTGCTGCGCCGGGGCTACCTGGACAACTGGCAGCTCATGATCGACATGGTGAACGGCGACATCGACGACTGGTACCAGGGCGAACTCGTCGAGTACACCCGCAACGTGGCGTGGCGCAACGCGCAGAAGATCTGGCGGTGCCGGCACGACCCGGACGCCCGCGAGTGTGAGCGGACGCGGTTGGACGACAACGCCGCGCTGCTCGGCCGGCTGCTGCTGTCGCCCCTCGGGGCGTTCCTCCAGTAGCCGGGACGGGGGGTCCCCGCGTCCCGCCGTCCGGGCGTGGGGCGCGGGGACGCCGTCCGGCTGCCAGGATGGGCCGGTGGAGCAGCCGCTGATCGGCAACGTCAGCACCGGCGTGGTGCGCGTCGGTGACACCGTACGGCGGCCGGCGGGCCCGTGGACCGACGCGGTCGACGCCCTCCTGGCGCACCTGCGCGAGGTCGGTTTCACCGGCGCGCCGCGGCCGCTCGGCCGCGACGACCGGGGCCGGCAGGTGCTGGAGTACGTCCCGGGGGAGCTGGGCGACGCCACCGGCACGTACTCGGTGGCGGAGCTGGCGTCGATCGGCGCGTTCCTGGCCGACCTGCACCGCGCCACGGCCGACTTCGTGCCCCCGCCCACGGCGTCCTGGCAGCGGGTCATCCCGCCGGACGGCGCGGAGCTGATCTGCCACCACGACGTCGCGCCGTGGAACCTGGTCCGCGCGGCCCGCGGCTGGGTGCTCATCGACTGGGACGGGGCCGGCCCCGGCACCCGCGGCTGGGAGCTGGCGTACGCGGCCCAGAGCATGGCGGGGATGCGCCCGGAGCGGCCGGTCGCCGAGTCCGCCGCGCGGCTGCGCGCCTTCGTCGACGGCTACGGGCTGCCCGACGCGGAGCGGCCGGCGCTGGCCGCGCTGCTCGGCCGCCGGGCCCGGGCGATGTCGGAGCTGTTGCGCCGGGGCGCCCGGGACGGGGTGCAGCCGTGGGCGCGGATCCACGCCGAGGACGGCGCGTACTGGGCGGCCACCGCCGAGCTGCTGGACGCGCACGTGGACCGGTGGACCGCCGCGCTGGCCTGACCGCTCAGCCGCGCCGGGACCGGCTCCGGTACGCCGCCGCGGCGGCCCGGTTGTTGCACAGCTCGCAGCAGTAGCGCTGCCGGCCGGCCCGGGTGCGGTCCAGGTAGGGCGCCCGGCACGGGTCGGCGGCGCAGACCCCGAACCGGTCGGTTCCGCCGGTCGCCGCGGCCCGGGCCAGCGCCCCGGCGACCAGGGCGGCGAACGGGCCCACCGGGCCGGGCCGGGGCAGCGGGGTGAGCCGCAGCGTGGCGTCCGGGCCGGACTCGACGGCGGTGCCGGCGCTGACCTCGGCCAGTACGCCGTTGAGGGTGGCCAGCCGGGCGGCCGGGTCGGGCGCGGCGAACACCTGGTAGAGCCGTTCCCGCAGCTCGCGCAGGCGGGGCAGGTCGTCCTCGCCGAGCGGGTCGGTGACCTCGGCGAGGTCGAGGTCGCGGCCGGCGGCCCGGATCCGGGCCACCGAGAGCTGGTCGGCCGGCTCCTGGAGCACCCAGTAGCTGTGCAGCAGCGTGACGGCCAGCCGCAGGGCGGGCTCCAGCGGTGGCACCGCGCTCATCGGCGCCCGCTCCGCCGCCCGGTTGTCGACACGCCCGCCGTCCCTCCGTACTTGACCGATCGCCGGCGCCCATCCTAACGTCATCAGTTGTAAAACGCGTTTAAAAACTTATGGAGGTGTGTGCTGATGCGACGTCTCACGATCCTCGCGTCCACGGCCGTGCTGCTGGTCTCCGGCGCGCTCACCGGCGGCGCCGGCGCGCACGCCCAGGCACCGGCCGGCGCCACCGGGGCCGCGCCCGCCGGCGGCGGGTCCGCGCCGGCCGTGCTGGTCCGGGACATCGAGATCCCGGTGCCCGGCCAGCCCGCCGTGCGGGCCTGGCTGGTCCGGCCGCAGCGGGCCGGCGGCCGGCTGGCCGGCGTGCTCGACCTGCACTGGTTCGAGCCCGGCCGGGCCAGCCAGGACCGCGGCGAGTTCCTCACCGACGCGACCCTGCTGGCCGGGCGCGGCGTGGTCTCCGTGCTGCCCCAGCTCACCTTCCCGTGGGCCGGCGACCCGGTCGGTGACGCCCGGGACCGGAGTGCGGTCACCGCCCAGCTCGACGCCGTGCGGCAGGCGTACCGTCGGCTGCTCGCCGAGCCCGGCGTGGACCGCACCCGCACCGCGGTGGTCGGCCACGACTACGGCGCGATGTACGGCGCCGGCCTGGCCGCCACCGAGCCGGGGCTGCGCGGCGCGGTCCTCCTCGCGCCCGACGCCACCTGGGCGAACTGGTTCGACACGTACTGGCTGCACCTGCCGGCGGGACAGCAGGCGGCGTACCGGGCGGTCTTCGCCGGACTGGACCCGGTGGGCCAGGTGGGGCGGCTCGGCGCCGGGGCGTACCTCCAGTTCGCCGGGGCGGACCGGTTCGTGAGCGCCGAGACCCGGGCCGCCTTCGCCGCGGCCGCGCCGCGGGCCCGGGTGTCGCTCTACCCGCGGGAGGAGCACGACCTGGGCGCGAGCCAGGCCCGCGACGACCGGCTCGGCTGGCTGGCCGACCGGCTGGACCTGCGCGGATGATCCGGGCGGGCGGGGACCGGCCGGCCCGGGGGGTGCCGGCCGGTCCCGGCGTACGGGGCACCGGCTGGGCCGGCCCCACCTGAGCGGCGGCGGGTGTCGGCGCGGTCGGGCCGGGTACCTCGCGGCCATGGCACTGAGCGAACCGGCCCGCACCGGGCCGACCCCGGACGGCACGGTCCGCCGCTTCGCGTTCCGCTTCGACCGGCCGTTCCGGCTGCCGCTGGCCCTGCTCGGGGTCCGGCCGGACACGGCCCGGGTCGAGGTGGGCCCCGACGAGGTGACCGTCCGGTTCGGGCCTTGGCGGCTGCGCACCCCACGGGCGAACGTCACCGGGGCGGAGCTGGGCGGGCCGTACCGCTGGTGGCGGGCGATCGGGCCGCACCTGTCCCTGGCCGACGGCGGGGCGACCTTCGGCAGCAGCGTGACCGCCGGGCTCTGCCTGCGGTTCGCCACCCCGGTGCCGGCGCTGGTCCCCGGTCCCTGGCCGGCCCACCCGGCGGTGACCGTCACGGTGACCGACCCGCAGGCGCTGCGCGCCGCCCTGGTCGGCGCGCCCGGCTGACCACCGGGCCCGCGGATCTCCGGCCGGCTTTGTCGGGTTCCGCCGGGCGGGACCCGCGGTACCGCCTACCGTCGGGACAGGGCCGGGAAGGGATGCGGATGGTGGACGGGCGGAGCGGGGAGCGGCCCCGGCGTACCCGGGGGCGGCGCGACCACGCGCACCCGCCCGCGGCGGAGCGGGCCCTGCGGGCCGCCCGGGACCCGGAGCGGCGGGAGCGTTCCGGCCGGGAGCCGGGCGTGATCCCGGCGTGCGTGGACAGCCCGGTCAAACCCCGGGAGCCGGACCGCCCGTTCACCCGGTGGCTCTTCGCGCACCGGGTGCAGCCGGTCGGCCCGGAGACCCGCGAGCACCAGGTGTCCGCGCGCCCCTGGTGGCAGGTCATGTGCCTGACCGGGGTCGACTACTTCTCCACGCTGTCGTACCTGCCCGGCATCGCCGCCGTGGCGGCCGGCGCGCTCTCGCCGCTGGCGACCCTGCTGATCGTCGCGCTGACCCTGCTCGGGATGCTGCCGATGTACCGGCGGGTGGCCCGGGAGAGCCCGCACGGGCAGGGCTCGGTGGCCATGCTGGAGCGGCTGCTGCCGTTCTGGCGCGGCAAGATCTTCGTGCTGGTGCTGCTCGGGTTCGTGGCCACCTCCTGGATCATCACGATCACCCTGTCGGCGGCCGACGCCACCGTGCACCTGCTGGAGAACCCGGTCCTGCCCGAGTCGTTCCCGAACGGCAGCACGGCCGCCGTGGTGGTCACGGTGGTGCTGCTGCTCGTCCTCGGCGGGGTGTTCCTGCTGGGTTTCAGCGAGGCGGTGCAGGTGGCCATCCCGCTGGTCGCGGTCTTCCTGGCGCTGAACGCGGTGATCGTGGTCGCCGGCCTCGCGGCGGTCGCCGCCGACCCGGCGGTGCTCACCGGCTGGACCGACCGGCTGACCCGGCTCGGCGGGCTCGGCGACGTGCTGGGCACCAGCGTCCTGGCGTTCCCGCTGCTGGTCCTGGGGCTGTCCGGGTTCGAGACCGGGGTGAGCATGATGCCGCTGGTCAAGGGGGGCGGCGCGGACCCCGAGCAGCGGCTGGCGGTGCGGGTCCGCAACACCCGCAAGCTGCTCACCACCGCCGCGTTGATCATGTCGGTCTACCTGATCGCCACCACGTTCGTGACCACCGTGCTGATCCCGGCCGACGAGTTCCGCCCCGGCGGGGCGGCCAACGGGCGGGCGCTGGCCTTCCTGGCGCACGAGCACCTGGGTGAGGCCTTCGGCACCGGGTACGACATCAGCAGCATCCTCATCCTCTGGTTCGCCGGCGCCTCCGCGATGGCCGGCCTGATCAACATCGTGCCCCGCTACCTGCCCTCGTACGGCATGGCGCCGGAATGGGGGCGGGCCGTGCGACCGGTGGTGCTGGTCTACACCGCGATCAGCATCGGCATCACGGTCGCCTTCCGGGCCGACGTCAACGCCCAGGCCGGCGCGTACGCCACCGGCATCCTGGCCATGATGGTCTCCGGGGCGATCGCGGTGACCATCTCCGCGTACGCGGAGCGGCACCGGTTCGCCGGGGCCGGCTTCGCGGCGCTCACCGTGGTGCTGCTCTACGCGCTGGTGGAGAACGTGGTCGCGAAGCCCGACGGGATCACCATCTCCGGACTCTTCATCGCCGGCATCATCGTCGTCTCGCTGATCTCCCGGGTGTCCCGGACCACCGAGCTGCGGGCCGAGGCAATCGAGTTCGACGACGCCGCCCGCCGCTTCGTCGCCGAATCGGTCGCCCACGACGGCCGGCTGCACCTGATCGCCAACAAGCGGCAGAGCGGCTCGCTCAAGGAGTACCGGGTCAAGGAGCGGGCGCAGCGCGGGATGAACCCGGTGCCCGGCGCCGCCGACGTGCTCTTCCTGGAGATCGACGTCACCGACCCGTCGCGGTTCAGCGGCGTGCTGCGGGTGCAGGGGGTGGAGGTCGGCGGGTACCGGATCCTGCGGGCCGGCAGCCCGGCCGCCCCGAACGCCATCGCCGCCATCCTGCTGGCGCTGCGCGACGCCACCGGCATCCGGCCGCACTGCCACTTCGAGTGGTCCGAGGGCAACCCGATCGCCCACCTGCTGCGCTACCTGATCCTGGGCCGGGGCGACACCCCGCCGGTGGTCCGGGAGATCATTCGCAAGTCCGAGCCGGACCCCACCCGCCGCCCCGGCATCCACGTCGGCGGTTGAACCCGGCGGGCTCAGCCCATGGCGCGCAGCGGCGCGGCGAGTTCGGCGGCGAAGAAGTCGAGGAAGCCGTCCGGGTCGGGGCCGGCGTTCTGCAGCACGATGTGGTCGTAGCCCGCCTCGACGTAGGCCCGCGCCCTGGCCAGGTGCACGGCCGGGTCCGGACCCACCGCGAACTGCTGGCGGATGTGGTGGTCCTCCACCCAGCCGGTCGCGGCGTCGAAGTTCGCCGGGTTGGGCAGCTCGCTCATCACCTTCCACCCGGTGACCGCCCACCGGCTGGTCTCCTTCGCCGCCCGGACCGCCTGCTCCTCGTCCGTGGCCCAGGCCAGCGGCACCTCGGCGTACCGGGGACCGGTGCCGCCGGCGTCCCGGTAGTGCCCGACGATGGACGACTTCGGCTCGGTGGCGAACAGCCCGTCGCCCAGTTCGGCGGCGAGCGCCGCCGAGTCCTGCCCGCTGGCCGCCACCGCGATCACCGGCGGCGTGTCCGGCAGGTCCCACACCCGGGCGTCCTCCAGTTGCAGGTGCCGTCCCTCGTACGACTGGTAGCCGCCCCGCCAGAGCAGCCGGATGATCTCCAGCGCCTCGCGGAGCCGCTCGTGCCGGCCGCGCACGCTCGGGAAGCCCTGCCCGACGACGTGCTCGTTGAGCCGCTCCCCGGCGCCCACGCCGAGGGTGAACCGGCCGTCGGAGATCAGCGCCATGGTGGCGGCGGCCTGCGCGATGATCGCCGGGTGGTAGCGGACGCTCGGGCAGGTCACCCCGGTGGCCAGGCGCAGCGTGCTGGTCTTCGCCGCGACGGCGCCCAGCGCGCTCCAGGTGAAGCAGGAGTGGCCCTGCACCTCCAGCCACGGGTGGTAGTGGTCGCTCATCTCGACGAAGTCGAACCCCACCTGCTCGGCGCGGACCGCCTGGCGGATCAGCTCCTGCGGTCCGAACGCCTCCGAGGCCAGCTTGTAGCCGATCTGCATGCCGGTTCTCCCGTTCCCTGCGCGCCGGACCGCTGCCCTTCCCGTCCCGCCGGCCGGCAAACGCCCCGCTCACCCGCGAAGCCCAGCCTCCTAGGAAGCCCTACGGGTGGTGACGCCGGCCGCGCTGGGCGGCGGTGCCGCCGGCCCGTGCTGGCACGACGAGGCCCGCGCCGCGGGGGAGCGGGGCGCGGGCCGGGGGGAGCGGAGCCGGGGTGACCTACTTGGACGGCTCGGGAAGCTTGCAGTCCACCTTGGGGTTGGCGCCGATGTAGTTCAGCGGGCCGGCCACGATGGTGACCAGGATGGTGCCGGCCTCGGCGCAGTTGGTGTCGTCGTTGGAGTAGTAGCCGCGCTGACCGGCGGCGATCGCGCCGATGATGAGCCAGATGACGACCAGGACGCCGAGTATCGAGGTGCCACGCATGGGTTGCCTCCACGGGGTTGTGGTGGATTCGAGGTGGAGGTCATGTACCCCGGGCGGGTCGCCGGCCAAACGGTGTGTGGCATCGGCGAGGCTGATTTCGATCGCATCCGGCCGGCGCGGGTGCGGGCCCCGGTGGTCTCATCGGCTAGTGCGGCGGCGCCGGTTCCTCCGGTGGCCTGCCCCGACTGCGCAGGTGGTCGGCGATGGCGACGCCGGCCAGCACCAGCATGGCGCCGAGCGAGGCGTAGACCGGCGCGAGGAACAGCACGCCCGGCGCGATGGTGAGCAGGGCCAGGACGCCGCCGGGGCGGGACAGCGACACCCGGCTGAACACCTCGTACTCGAACGCGGCGCGACCGACCAGGAACAACGCCGGCCCGCCGATGATGACCGCCAGCCAGGCCGGTGGGGTGTGCCCGGTCGGTTCGAGCAGCACCAGGTCGAAGCCGGCGGCGGTGGTCACCACCCCCGCCACCATCAGCAGGTGCGTGTAGGGGGCGGTGTTCAGGAACCGGGCCGGCTGCCGCGACCGGGCGATCGCGTGCGGCAGCAGTTCGCCGGACTTGTGCACGTAGATCCGCCAGAGCAGCAGGGTGGTGCTGAACGCGGTGGTGAAGGCGGCGATGTTCTCCACCTCGGAGTGGTGCAGGCTGAAGACGGTGCCGGCGACCAGGATGGCGTCGCCCAGCGCGATGATGAAGAACTGCTGGTAGCGCTCGGAGAGGTGTTCGGCGGTCACCGCCCGCTGGGCGTCCGGCACCACGCCGAGGCCGGGCACCGGGTAGGCCAGCCGGAAGCCGACGTAGTCGATCGCCAGCGCCAGCGCCCACCACCACTCCCGGCGGTATCCCTCGCTCGACACCACGCCACCGACCAGCCACGGCACCGCCGAGACGGCGAACCAGATGAAGATCCGGGTTGCCCGGCGCTGGGTCTGGCGGTGCCGCCGCACGGCCGGCATCAGGTACAGCCCGCGACCGAGATGGATCGCCACGTACGTCCCGGCGAAGATCAGGCCGCGGGCGGCGAACGCCTCCGGGATGGCGGTGGTCATCAGCAGCGCCCCGAACATCACCGCGATGATCAGCACCTTGATCTCGGGGCGCTGCGGGTCGTACAGGTCGGTGACCAGCGTGGTGATCGCCCAGGTCCACCACATGGCCATCAGCATGATCAGGGCCTGGAAGGCGCGGTCCCATCCCAGGTCGACGATCAGGCCGCGCGAGATCAGGGAGAGCGCGACCACGTAGACCAGATCGAAGAAGAGCTCCAGCAGGGTCACCCGACGCGGTGACTCCGGGTCGCGCACCAGGGGCTGCCGTGCGGGGGACGGCTCCGGCGTGGCGAAGGGCACGAACTGCTCCTGCGGGCGGATCGGCGCGGCGGGCCCCTTCTGGCCCTGTACCGACCGTAACGACGCCCGCTCGGGCCCGGGTGTGCTTTCGGCTATCCGGGCGACCGCCCCCCGCCGCGGCGGGCGGGGATCCGGCCGGGCCGGTGCCGACCGTCGGTCAGCACCGGCCCGGACCTGACTCAGGCGTCGGCGCCGCCCGCCGGGAGCACCGCGGTGGCCTCGTCACGGGCGCCGGCCAGCACCTTGGCCTGCTGCGACCAGGTCGCCAGGCCCGGCGCGGCGCGCAGCCCGGCGGCCTTGACGGTCTCCCGCAGCGCCGCCTCGTCCAACTCGGCGAGCTGCTGGTAGGTACGGATCCCGGCGGCCTGCAGCGCGGCGGCCAGCTTGGGCCCGATGCCCTGGATCCGGCGGAAGTCGTCGGCGGCCTCCGCGCCGGCGGGGACGGCGTCCTCGACGGCGGTCCGCTGCGCCGGCACCGCCACCGGCGTGACCTCGGCCGGCCCGTCCGTCGCGGCGACCGGCTCGGCCAGCGCCCCGGCACCCGCCGGCTCGGCGGCAGCCGCGACCGGCTCGGCCTCGGCCACCGGCTCAGCGACGACCGGCTCAGCGACGACCGGCTCAGCGACGACCGGCTCAGCGACGACCGGCTCAGCGACGACCGGCTCAGCGGCGACCGGCTCAGCGGCGACCGGCTCAGCGGCGACCGGCTCGGCGGCGACCGGCTCAGGAGCGGCGACCGGCTCGGCGGCGACCGGCTCAGGAGCGGCGACCGGCTCGGCGGCGGCCGCGTCCTGGTCGGCGGGCGTCGGCTCCTCCGTCACGGCCACGGCCTGCGGCACCTCGTCGACCACGGCCGTCGGCCGCTCCTGGTCGACGACGGCGCCCGCCGGCGCACCCTCCACGGTGGGCGACACCCGGTCGGCGCCGGTGCGCCGGCCGCTCACCACCCAGCCGATCACCAGACCCACCAGCAGGGCCAGGATCAGGACCAGCCACTGCCCGAGATTCGACGGCACGGCCTACCTCCTCATATGTATGTGCTCGACAGTCGCGAGAAACCCGGGGCAGCTTCGCACACGTGCGGCCGGGACGACAGGGAGGTCCGCCCGATCCCGGCGCCGGTGGGATGGGGGGTGTCGCCGGGTGGCGGGAGGATGACCGAGCGTGCCGCGACGCGAGGGCGCCCCGGACCCTGGTGCCATCAGGGGTCCGGGACGCCCGGTCCGGGCCCGCGCGGGGCGGGCGGTTCAGCGCAGCGAACCCGCCGCGGGCTCGTCGGCCGCGTTCCAGCTGTAGAAGCAGGGCGCGATGGCGTCCCGCGGCGACCGCCAGGTCGGCAGGTACGGCGAGGTGTGCGCGGCGAGCCGTTCGTCGACCCGCCGGTACAGCGGGTGGGCGCGGGCCTCGGCCGCCGTGTCCGGGTCGACGTCCGTGGTCTCCATGAGATGGACGCAGAGGTCGTGCAGCGAGTAGAGCGAGCGGTGCCGCAGCCCGGTGAGCCGGGGCAGCCCGGTCGCGTCGGCCTCGGCGAGGATCTGGCCCACCCGTCCCTCGGCGCCCGGCACGATCCGGCTGACCACCAACAGTCGACTCATCTCCGACCCCTCTCGCCGGTGCCGCCCGGGTCTCGCCGGCCGGGGGGCCTCGGGCGCCGTCTGCCGCCAGCCTGCCGGCGCCGCTGTCACCTGCCCGTCACCGGGCATTCCCACGCGGTGACGTCGACTGTGGCCGGTGCGCGCGGACCGACGGGGCCGACCCGGCCGCGACGGGCTGCGGTCGGAACCTGGTACCGGGCGGACCCGGCTCACCGGTTGCCCGGGGCGGTGGGCGCGGTCGGGCCCCGCTGCGGCGCCGGGCCGGCGCGGTCCGGGCGGCGCGGCGGCTCCCGGCGGCTGGCGTGCCGGATCGGGGCGAGGGTGTCGGCGAGCAGCGCGGCCATCGCCGGCGACGGTTCCAGCCGCAGCTCGCGCAGGAGCAGGTCCCGGTAGACGTAGAAGGCGTGCACCGCTTCGAACGCGTTGCCCTCGGCCAGGTGGACGCGGACCACCAGGCGGTGCGGGGTCTCCCGCAGCGGCTCGGCGGCCATCGCCGCCAGGGCCGCCTCCAGGGCCTCGCCGTGCCGGCCGGCGGCCAGGTGGTTGCCGGCCAGCTCCTCCAGCAGGTGCAGGCGCAGCTGGCGCAGCCGCTCGCGTTCCAGCAGCACCCAGTCGTCGTACCAGCCGGGGAGCAGGTCGTGCCGGCAGATCTCGGCGGCGACCCGGGGCAGGTCGCCGGCGCGGACCCGGGTGGCGGCCCCGACCAGCTCGTCCACGTCGAGGCGTACGGAGTCGCCGAGCCGGACGGTGTCGCCGTCGGTGAGCAGCGGGCAGCACGGGTCCTGCCGCAACCGCCACAGCGCGGTCCGCAGCGACGACAACGCCCGCTCCTCGGAGGTCTCCGGCCAGAGCAGCCCGGCCAGGTGGCTACGGGTGGCGGCCGGCCGGAGCCCGATCAGGGCGATGACCCGTTGCAGGCCCCGGGGCACCACCACCGGGACGTCGTCGTGCAGCAGCCGGAATCCTCCCAACAGGTGCAGCGACACCCGTGGCGGTTCCGGGTCCCCGGCCGTCGGCATCCTCGAATGACCGGACACGGGCGCACCCCCTGCACCGGAACCCTCGTCCCGACCGTCTCGTGACGCCCGGCTCGGCGGCCCGCGACCCCGGTGTCGGCGCGGCTTGGCCGCCGCGGCCGGTGCCGCGGACGCCGGGCTTATCAGGACGGACATTATCAACGCCGATTACGCTGGGTCAACGGGTGGCCGCCTATGCGACAGTCTTCTCTGGAACCAGTCAAACCCACGTTGAACTGCAAAGAAGTGGTGCCCTGGCAAATCCTGAAGATGACCTTCGGATAGCTCACGCACAGGTTGCGTCAACGGAGCGTCACCGTATTCCGGATGGGATGGCGGCCGGGTGACGCCGCGTTGACGGCGCCGGCGGCACCGTGTCGGCAGTCGTCCGGCGGAACCGGTGGTACCCGCACCGGGACGCCCCCAGGGGAGGCTGTCCATGGATCGTTCGCTCATCGTCGCCAAGGTGGTGCCCACCGCCGAGGACCGGGTCGCCGAGATATTCGCCGAGTCCGACGCCACCGACCTGCCCGGTCTGGTCGGCGTCCGGCACCGGTCGCTCTACCGGCTGCACGACCTGTACGTCCACCTGCTCGAGACGGAGCGGCCGGCCGAGGGCGCCGTCGAGGACGCCCGCGGGCATCCCGAGTTCGTCCGGGTCAGCGAACGGCTGCGCCCGTTCATCTCGCCGTACCTGCCGACCTGGCGCTCGCCCCGGGACGCGATGGCGCACTGCTTCTACCGGTACGACGCCCCCGGGCGGCGGCCGTGACCACCACCGCGCCCCGCGACGAGCAGCTCTGGTCGCGCTGCGCCGGCTGCGCCTCGCTGCTGTACCGCAAACGGCTGCGCCGCAACCTCGACGTCTGCCCGGAGTGCGGGTCGCACGCCCGGCTCGACGCCCCGGACCGGGTGGCGCAGCTGGTCGACGCGGACTCGTTCACCCCGCTGCCGGACCGCGCCGCCCGGGTCGACCCGATCGGCTTCGTCGACGCCCTGCCGTACCCGCAGCGGCTGGGCGCGGCCCGTGCCGGCACCGGCCTCGAGGAGGCTGTGGTCTGCGGCACCGCCCGCATCGGCGGGCACCCGGTGGCGCTGGCGGTGATGGACTTCCGGTTCCTCGGCGGCAGCCTCGGCTGCGCGGTCGGCGAGCTGATCACCCGTACCGCCGAGCGGGCGCAGGCCGACGAGGTGCCGCTGGTGCTGGTCACCGCGTCCGGTGGGGCCCGGATGCAGGAGGGCGCGCTGTCGCTGATGCAGATGGCCACGGTCAGCCAGGCCATCGCCGGGCTGCGCGAGGCGGGACTGTTCACCGTCAGCGTCATCACCGACCCGACCTACGGCGGGGTGGCCGCCTCCTTCGCCACCAACACCGACGTGGTGCTCGCCGAGAGCGGCGCGCGGATGGGCTTCGCCGGGCCGCGGGTGATCCGCCAGGTCACCGGGGCCAGCCTGCCGGAGGGCTTCCAGACCGCCGAGTTCCTGCTCCGGCACGGCCAGGTCGACCTGGTGGTGCCCCGGCAGGCGCTGCGCGGCCGGTTGACCGCGCTGCTCGCCGCCGCCGGCGCGGGCCGGACGAACCGGCGTCCGCGCGTACCCCGGCAGGAGCCGGCGCCGGTCCCGGCGGCCGCGGCCGGCGCGGCCGGTCCCGCCACGGCGGCCGGCCCCGGGCGGGACGCCTGGGAGACGGTACGCACGGCGCGGCACCCCGGCCGGCCCACCACCCTGGACTACCTGGAGACCGCCTTCGACGGCTTCGTGGAGCTGCACGGCGACCGGCTCGGCGCGGACTGCCCGGCGGTGGTCGGCGGGTTGGCCCGGCTTCACGGGCGGCCGGTGATGGTGATCGGCCACCAGAAGGGACACACCACGGCCGAGCTGGTGGCCCGCAACTTCGGCATGGCCAGTCCCGCCGGGCACCGCAAGGCGCTGCGGCTGATGCGGCTGGCCGCCCGGCTCGGCCTGCCCGTGGTGACCCTGGTGGACACCCCGGGCGCGGACCCGGGGGTGAGCGCGGAGCAGCAGGGGCAGGCGGCGGCGATCGCCGAGAACATCCTGGCGCTGAGCGTGCTGCCCACCCCGGTGGTCGCGGTGGTCACCGGGGAGGGCGGCAGCGGTGGCGCCCTCGCGCTCGCCGTCGCCGACCGGGTGCTGATGTTGGAACACGCGGTCTACTCGGTGATCAGCCCGGAGGGCTGCGCGGCGATCCTCTGGCCGGACAGCTCCGCCGCCCCGCAGGCCGCCCGGGCGTTGCGGCTCACCGCCGCCGACCTGTGCCGGCTCGGGGTGGTCGACGAGGTGGTGCCCGAGCCGCCGCCCGCCGCCCACGGCGATCCGGCCGCCGCCGCCGACCTGCTCGGCCGGGCGGTCGCCGGCCACCTCGCCGGCCTGCTCGACGTGCCGACGGCCACCCTGGTCCGGCGGCGCCGCAACCGGTTCCGCCGCTACGGCGCCGCCCGCACCGCCGGGACGACCCGGTGAGCGCCGCGCCGGACCCGGACGGGGTGCTGGAGGGGTTGTGCCGGCAGGCCCGCCAGCTCGTCGCCGAACTGGCCGGCCCGGTACGCCGGGTGCGGCTGCGCAGCGGCGGGACGGTGCTGGAGGTGGAGTGGCACGGCTCCGCCGCGCCGGCGCCCGCGCCCCGGGCCGAGCCGGAACCGGTCGCGCGGCCGGTGGCCGAGCCGGTCGCCGGCGCGGACCGGCCGGCCGTGCGGGCGCCCGTGGTGGGCACCTTCTACCGGGCCCCGGAGCCCGGCGCCGCGCCCTTCGTGGCCGTCGGCGACCTGGTCCGGCCCGGGCAGGTGGTCGGCATCGTGGAGGCGATGAAGCTGATGAACGAGGTCACCGCGGGCCAGGCCGGCCGGGTGGTGGAGCTGCTGGTGGAGGACGGCAAGCCGGTCGAGTACGACCAGCCGCTGATCGCCCTGGAACCGGTGACCGGGCGGGACGGGTGATGTTCGACAAGGTGCTGATCGCCAACCGCGGCGAGATCGCGCTGCGGGTGCTGCGGGCCTGCCGCGAGCTGGGCGTACGGACCGTGGTGGTGCACTCCAGCGCGGACGCCGACTCGCTGCCGGTGCGGCTGGCCGACGAGACGGTCCGGATCGGACCGGCGGCCAGCCGGCAGAGCTACCTGAACGCCGCCGCGATCGTGGAGGCGGCCCGGCAGACCGGCGCGCAGGCCGTGCACCCCGGCTACGGTTTCCTCTCCGAGGACGCCGACTTCGCCGAGATCTGCGCGGAGAACGGGCTCACCTTCGTCGGCCCGCCGCCGCAGGTGATGGCCGCGCTGGCCGACAAGTCCACCGCCCGCGAGCTGATGAGCAGGGCCGGGCTGCCGTTGCCGCCGGGCAGCGTGCGGACCCTGCCGACGGCCGCCGAGGCGCTGGAGGTGGCCGCCGGGATCGGCTACCCGGTGATCGTCAAGGCCGCCGCCGGCGGCGGCGGGCGCGGGATGAGCGTGGTCCGCTCCGCCGCCGAGCTGCCCCGGGCGTACGCCCGCACCCGGGCCGCCGCCCAGGTCGCCTTCGGCGACGACCGGGTGTACGTCGAGCGGTACCTCACCGACGCCCGGCACGTCGAGGTGCAGGTGCTCTGCGACGCCCACGGCAACGGCATCCACCTCGGCACCCGGGACTGTTCGGTGCAGCGCCGCCACCAGAAGCTCATCGAGGAGGCCCCGGCGCCGGCGCTGCGCCCCGCCACCCTGGACACCCTGGCCGAGACGGCGCTGCGCGGGGCCCTGGCGGTCGGCTTCACCGGCGCCGGCACCTTCGAGTTCCTGGTCGACGCGGCCCAGGAGTGCCACTTCCTGGAGATCAACTGCCGGATCCAGGTGGAGCACCCGGTCACCGAGCTGATCACCGGGATCGACCTGGTCCACGAGCAGCTGCACATCGCCGCCGGGACGCCGCTGCGCTGGCGGCAGGAACAGATCCGGCCGCGCGGCGTGGCGATCGAGGCGCGGGTCAACGTGGAGGACCCGGACCGGGACTTCGCGCCGGCTCCCGGCCGCCTCGACCGGTTCCGGCCCCCCGGCGGCCCGTTCACCCGGGTCGACACCCACGGCCACCCCGGCTACCTGGTCAGCCCGCACTACGACTCGCTGC
Source organism: Micromonospora sp. NPDC049836 (assembly GCF_044465125.1). Lineage (NCBI taxonomy): Bacteria > Bacillati > Actinomycetota > Actinomycetes > Micromonosporales > Micromonosporaceae > Micromonospora > Micromonospora sp. NPDC049836. The sequence goes on along the minus strand of NZ_JBITLH010000002.1, from coordinate 53,021 downwards.
TGGCCAAGGTGGCCGTGTGGGCGCCGGACCGGGATGGCGCGCTGGCCCGGCTGGACCGCGCGCTGGCCGAGTTCGACGTGGCCGGCCCCGGGGTCCGCACCACCATCCCGTTCGCCCGGCGGGTGCTGCGCGACCCGGAGTTCCGGGCGGCCCGGCACACCACCGCCCTGGTCGACCGCCTGCTCGGCGGCCCACCCGGCCGCACCGGCGGCGCGCCGGCCGCGACGCCCACCGCCACCGATCCGGTACCCGCCGCTCGTGCCGACACCGACGCGGCCGGCCGTACCCCCGTCACCGCCGCGCCCGCGGCCGGCCCGACCGCTTGGAGGAACCGATGACCGTAGCTCCCGACCGCCCGCTCGCCGGCGACATCACCGACATCCTGGTCACGCACTGCGGCCTGGACGCCGAGGCCGCCGCCCGCACCCCGGCCGCCAGCCTGGAGGAGCTCGGCATGGACTCGTTGGCCCTGCTCGAACTCTCCGCCGTGGTCGCCGACCGGTGGCGGGTGGCCATCCCGGAGCAGGCCGGGCAGCTGAGCATCGCCGGCGTCGCCGACCTGGTGGCCCGCAAGGCCGACCCGCCCGGGCACACCGAGAACGCCGTCGACATCGCCGCGCCGCTGCGGCTGGTCTGGGCGGTCACCAACGACGTGGCCCGGTGGACCGAGCTGTTCACCGAGTACGCGGCGGTCGAGATCCTGCACCGCGACGGCGACACGGTCCGGTTCCGGCTGACCATGCACCCCGACGAGAACGGCACCTCGTGGAGCTGGGTCAGCGAGCGCACCGCCGACCCGGGCACCCGCGAGGTGCACGCCCGGCGGGTGGAGACCGGGCCGTTCGAGTACATGCGCATCCACTGGCGCTACGACGAGATCGACGGCGGCACCCGGATGACCTGGGTGCAGGACTTCGCCATGAAGCCCACCGCGCCGGTGGACAACGCCGGCATGACCGAGCGGATCAACACCAACAGCAAGGTCCAGCTCGCCGTCATCAAGGAGCGCATCGAGCGGGCGTACGCGGGAGGCGCGCGATGACCGACACCTCCACGGCCCGGGTCTCCGTCCACGACGTCACCGCCGACCGGCGGCGCGGCGGCGAGCTGCGGGTGCTGCTCGGCCCGAAGACCGTCGGCAGCACCTCCGGCTTCATGGGGGTGGCCACCCTCGGGCCGGGGGAGCGGATCGCCGAGCACTACCACCCGTACAGCGAGGAGTTCCTCTACGTCGCCCGCGGCGCCATCACCGTCGACCTGGACGACCGGCCGGTGCCCCTCGCGGCCGGGGAGGCGCTGTTCGTGCCCCGGGACGTGCGGCACCGGCTGCGCAACACCGGCGACGAACCGGCCGAGGTGGTCTTCCACCTCGGGCCGCTCGCGCCCCGCCCGGAACTCGGCCACGTCGACACCGAGGGTGCCCCACCACCCCGGACACCGTCGTGACCGGCCGGCGGACCGTGGTCACCGGCGTCGGGGTCGTCGCACCCGGCGGCGCCACCCGGGACCGGTTCTGGAAGACCATCACCGAGGGGCGCACCGCCACCCGGCGGATCAGCTTCTTCGACCCGTCGCCGTTCCGCTCCCAGATCGCCGCCGAGTGCGACTTCGACCCGGACGCCGCCGGCATCACCCTCGCCGAACGGCAGCGCGCCGACCGGTACGTGCAGTTCGCGCTGGCCTGCTCCGCCGAGGCGCTCGCCGACAGCGGCCTGACCCTCGGCGACGCCGAGCGGGACCGGGCCGGCGTGGTGCTCGGCACCGCCGTCGGCGGCACCATGGCGCTGGAGAAGGAGTACGTGCGGGTCAGCGACTCCGGCCGGCACTGGCTGGTCGACCACACCCTCGGCGGGCCGTACCTGTACCAGGCGCTGATCCCGAGCAGCCTGGCCGCCGACGTGGCCTGCCGGCACGGCCTGCACGGCCCGGCCCAGGTGGTCTCCACCGGCTGCACGTCGGGCATCGACGCCATCGGGTACGCCCACCAGCTCGTCGCCGACGGCGAGGCGGACATCGTGCTGGCCGGCGCCGCCGACTCGCCGATCTCCCCGGTCACCGTCGCCTCGTTCGACGCCATCGGGGCCACCAGCCCGGACAACGACGACCCGGCGCACGCGTCCCGGCCGTTCGACGCCGACCGGCACGGCTTCGTGCTGGCCGAGGGCGCGGCCGTGCTGGTGCTGGAGGAGGCCGAGCACGCCCGCCGCCGGGGCGCGCACGTCTACTGCGAGGTCGCCGGGTACGCCAGCCGCAGCAACGGCTTCCACATGACCGGGCTGCGCCCGGACGGGGCGGAGATGGCGGTCGCCATCAGCGACGCGCTGCGCCAGGCCCGGCTCGCCCCGTCCGCCGTGTCGTACGTCAGCGCGCACGGCTCCGGCACCCGGCAGAACGACCGGCACGAGACCGCCGCCTTCAAGCGGGCGCTGGGCGCCACGGCGTACCGGGTGCCGATCAGCTCGATCAAGTCGATGGTCGGGCACTCGCTCGGCGCGATCGGCTCCATCGAGATGGCCGCGTGCGCGCTGGCCATCGAGTACGGCGTGGTGCCGCCCACCGCCAACTGGGCCACCAGGGATCCGGAGTGCGACCTGGACTACGTGCCCAACGAGGCCCGGGAGGTGCCGGTGGACGTGGCGCTCTCGGTGGGCAGCGGCTTCGGCGGCTTCCAGTCCGCGATGATCTTCCGCCGGCTGGCGGTCCACCCGTGACGGCGCGGGCCGTGGTGACCGGGATCGGGGTGGTCGCGCCGACCGGGGTCGGCGCCGACGTCCACTGGGACGCGGTCCTCGCCGGCACCCGCCGCATTGGGCCGATCACCCTGTTCGACCCGGCCGGCTACCCGACCCGGGTGGCCGGGGAGGTGCCCGAATTCGACCCGGCCGGCTTCAGCGACACCCGGCAGCGGGTGCAGACCGACCGGTGGACGCACCTGGGCTTCGCCGCCACCCGGCTGGCGCTGGCCGACGCCGGCCTGCCCGAGCAGTCGCCCGACCCGTACCAGTGGGCGGTCACCCTGGCCAGCTCCTCGGGTGGGAACCTGTTCGGGCAGCGGGAGCTGCAACGGCTCTGGGGCGGGCCGAGCCGGACCGTCGGGGCGTACCAGTCGATCGCCTGGTTCTACGCGGCCAGCGTCGGGCAGCTGTCCATCCGGCACCAGCTCAAGGGGCCCTGCGGGGTGACCGTCTCCGAGTCGGCCGGCGGGCTGGACAGCCTCGCCCACGCGGTGCGGACCATCCGTCGCGGCACCCCGCTGGTGGTGGCCGGGGCGACCGAGTGCCCGCTCAGCCCGTACGCGCTGGCCTGCCAGCTCCGCTCCGGGCTGCTCAGCGACGTGGCCGACCCGGAGCGGGCGTACCGGCCGTTCGACGCGGGCGCCACCGGTTACGTGCCGGCCGAGGGTGGCGCGGTCTTCGTGGTGGAGGAGTTGGGGCACGCGCTCGCGCGGGGCGCCCGGATCTACGGGGAGATCACCGGCTGGGCGGCCACCCACGACGCGGCCCCCACCGACCCGGACGGCGAGCCCGACCCGACCCACTACGCCCGGGCGCTGCGGCTGGCCCTGGACCGGGCCGCGGTCCGCCCGCACGACGTGGACGTCATCTGGCCGGACGCGCTCGGCGTGCCGGCGTACGACCGGGCGGAGGCGGCCGCCCTGCGCGCGGTCTTCGGCCCGACCACCCCACCGGTGACCACGCAGAAGCCGCTGACCGGCCGGGCCCACCAGGGCGGTTCGGCGCTGGACGCGGCCACCGCGCTGCTCGCCTTCCAGCACGGCCTGCTGCCCGCCTCGGCCGGGCCGGAGCAGCCCGCGCCGGGCTGCGAACTGACCTTCCTGCGCCGGCCGCGCCCGCCGCGCAGCCGCATCGCCCTGGTCGGGGCGCGCGGCTTCGACGGCTTCAACAGCGCGCTCGTGCTGCGCGGGGCCGCGCCGCCGCCCGGGGGTGGCGACCGATGACGGCGCCGGTCGGCGGCGGCCTCACCCCGGCCGTTCCACGCCGTGCTCGGCGGCGATCCCGGCGATCTCGGCGGGCGTGCCGGCCATGATCGTGCGGGCGTGCGCGGTGACGAGGTCGGTGGGCCAGTCCCACCAGGCGGCGCGGCGGAGCCGTACGATGTCGGCGTCGTCGAAGCGTTGCCGGATCGGCCGGGCGGGATTGCCGCCGACGATCGTGTAGGGCGGCACGTCGGCGGTGACCACCGCGCCGGTCGCGATGACGGCGCCGTCGCCGATCCGCACGCCCGGCATGACCACGGATCCGAAGCCGAACCAGACGTCGTTCCCGACCACGGTGTCGCCGCGGCTCGGCATGGCGGTGACGATGTCGAGGGTCCGCTCGGCCCACTCGCCGCCGAACATGGTGAACGGGTACGTGGACACGCCCATGCTGGGGTGGGCCGCCCCGGCCATCAGGAACCGGGTGCCCGAGGCGATCGCGCAGTACTTTCCGATGACCAGCCGTTCCGGTCCGTAGGCGTACAGGACGTTGCGGTGCTCGAAGCCGGCCGCGTCGTCGGGATCGTCGTAATAGGTGTAGTCACCCACGACGATCTTCGGTGACGTCACCAGTGGTTTGAGGAACACCACGCGGTCGAAGGCGGGTAGCGGGTGGACGGTGCGGGGGTCGGGAGTCATCAGTTGGCCTCCTGGTGGGACGGTCCGGGTGCGGTCGTGAGGCCGGCTCAGGCGTGCAGGTCCGCCAGGATGCGGGCCCGGGTGGGGTGGCGCAGCTTCCGCAACGCCTGGCTCTCGATCTGGCGGACCCGCTCCCGGGTCAGCCCGATCCTCGTGCCGATCTCGTCGAGCGTGCTCGGCCGGTCGTCGTCGAGGCCGAACCGCTGGCAGATGACGGCCGCCTCGCGCTCCGACAGGGTGCCGAGCACCTCGTCCAGGTAGCGGCGCCGCCAGGACGACACCACGACGCTGGCCGGGTCGGGCGCCTCATCGGGGACAAGGTCGCCCAGCTCGGTCGTGCCGGCGGCCCCGGCGACCGGCGTGTGCAGCGAGACCGGCTCGCGGTCGTGCCGCAGCAGCAGTTCCACCTTCTCGACGGGCAGGTCGAGCCGGCCGGCGATCTCGACGGGCGTCGGCTCCCGGTCGAGTTCGCCCGCCAGCGTGCGTCGGGCCCGGTTCACCCGGTTGAGCACCTCGACCAGGTGCGCCGGCAGGCGGACCGTGCGGCTCTGGTCGGTGAGGGCACGGCCGATCGCCTGCTTGATCCACCACGTCGCGTACGTCGAGAACTTCAGTCCACGCCGGTGGTCGAACTTCTCGACCGCCCGCATCATGCCGATGGTGCCCTCCTGGATCAGGTCGAGCAGCGGCAGCCGGCCGGCGAGCGCGTACCGTTTCGCGACCGAGACGACCAGCCGCAGGTTGGCCTCGATCATGTGGTGCCGGGCGCGCCGCCCGTCGGCGACGAGTCGCCGCAGCCGGTCCCGCTCGGCCGCGCCGACCCGGTCGCCCTCGTCGTCCAAGCGCCGCTGCGCCACGCTGCCGGCCTCGATGCGGGCGCCGAGGCAGGTCTCCTGCTCGGCCGTGAGCAGCGGCGTGCGTCCGATCGTCCGGAGGTAGTCGGCCACCGTGTCGGTGGTGTGGCCGGCGGCTGCGGGGCGGGTGGTGGCGAGCAAGAAGACGTGCTCCTTCCGGGGGACGGTGCGGGGCTCGGGACGCGCGGCGGGTCAGCGGCGGCCGGGGATCCGGCGGGGCTGGCGCCGGGGGACGACCACGGGGACATGCTGTCGGCGCGTCGGCGCGAGGTGCGGGCGGCGGGGCTTGCCGGCGGCGATGTCGCGGGTGTGGGCGGGCATGTCGGGCTCCCTTCCGTGCCGGCCGTCTCGCCGGTACGACCTAAATTTAGAGTCGACATAATAATATGTCAAGAATAATTTTCGGTCGATCCCAGGTATAGTCGGGACGTGACCGCGCAGAGCACCGGCCTCAGGGCCCTGAAGAAGCGTCAGACCAGGGAGAATATCTCGAGCCAGGCCACCCGCCTGTTCCTCGAACGCGGCTTCGACAACGTGACGATCGCCGAGGTGGCCGCCGCCGCGCAGGTGTCCAAGATGACCGTCACCAACTACTTCCCCCGCAAGGAGGACCTCGCGCTGGACATGCACGACGAGTTCGTGCGGCAGTTGGCCACCGTCGTCCGGGAGCGCGAGCCCGGCGAGTCGGCGTTGGTGGCGCTGCGCCGCGCCTACCTCGCGGCGGTGGCCGCGCACGACCCGGTCATCGGGTTCTCCGGTCCCGCCTTCGCCCGGATGATCGCCGCCAGCCCGGCGCTGGTGGCCCGTCTCCGCGAGTTCCACGACGACCGGGAGAGGGCCCTGGCCGCCGCCCTGGCCGAGGAGACCCGGAGCGCCGAGGACGAGGTCCTGCCCCGGGTCGCCGCCGCGCTGCTGGCCGGCGTCCACCGGCTGCTGTTCGAGGAGACCATGCGCCGCACCATCGCCGGACACCCCGACGACGACATCGCGCGGGCCGTCACCGGCTACGCGCAGGTCGCCTTCGACGCCCTCGCGCCCGCGCTCGCGGACTACGCCGTCCGTCCGGCAGTCGGGCGGACGCCGCGCTGAGACCGGAGGGCAGCATCCGGCGGCCGGCGGGCCACCGAGCCGGCGTGCCCTCGATCCTGCCTGTCCGATCGAGCCTGAGCAATCCACCCAGCCGCCTTTCTTGATCTAGCCATTTGCATCTAGCGATGTCATGAACACCCGTCGTAGGGTTCCGTCAGCACCCCGGAGAACGCACGTGTTGGGCGGATTTCGCCCACTTTCACGCTGGGCGGTGGCGGCTCGTGACAGCACATCCCTTGCCGGAAGATCCTGCGGCGGCAACGCCGAGCTGGGTGGACGACGTCCTGTTCACCGGGCGGCCCACCGACATTTGTCTGCGCCTGCCCGAGCCGATCGACAAGGGCACCCTGCTCCGGATGGTCGGCGCGGCGCAGGCCCGGCTGGCCGCCGCCGGACTGCGCCCGGGCGGCGCCGCCGCGCTGCGGCTGCCCCCGTCGCTGGCGTACGTGGTGCACCTGCTGGCCACCTGGCGCAGCGGCGCCCAGGCGATCCTGCTCGACCACCGGCTCACCGACCACGAGGTCGACAAGGCCCTGCGCCGGCTCGGCCCGCAGGTGGTCGTCGCGCCGCTGCGCGCCGGCGCCGGCGCCCTGCGGATCTTCGTGGACGTCACCGCCGGCGTCACGCCGTACGGCGACGGCCCGGCCGGCAGCCCGCACGCGGTGATCCAGCTCAGCTCCGGCTCCACCGGACCGTCCAAGGTGATCGGCCGCACCGCCGAGGACCTGGTCGGCGAGGTGCACCGCTACACCCGCATCGACGGCGTCGCGCTGCCCGGTGAGCGGATCATCCTGCTGCCCTCCATGGTGCACGTGCTCGGCCTGGTCGGCGGCCTGCTCTACGGGCTGCACGCCGGCGTGGAGCTGTGCCCACCGGAACGGCTCAGCGGCGACGCGATCCTCGCCGCGGTGGCCGCGCAGGACAGCCCGGCCACCGTGCTCGGCGTGCCGTTCCACATCGGCCTGCTCGCCTCCACCGTGCCGTCCGGGCCGCTGCCCCAGCTCAAGCGGATGACCACCGGCGGCGAGCTGGTCCCGGCCACCGTCGCCCGCGCCTTCACCGACCGCTACGGCGTCCCGCTGGGCAACATGTACGGGATGACCGAGGTCGGCGTCATCGGCACCGACCTGCACGGGGCGCACCGCCCGGCCATCGCCCCCGCGCCCGGCATCCGGGTCCGGGAGTCCGGCGGCGAGCTGTGGGTCAGCTGCCCGGCCAACCCGTACGTGGGGCTCGCCGACCCGACCCGCTGGGCCGACGGCTGGCTGCACACCCGCGACGCCGGCGTGGTCGACCGGGACACCGGGCTCGTCACCATCAAGGGCCGGCTCGACTCGCAGGTCTCGGTGGGCGGCATGAAGGTCGACCTCACCGAGGTCGAGGCCACCGTCGCCGAGCTGCCCGGGGTGACCGCCGCCGTGGTGGTCTGGGACGACGGCATCACCGGGTACGTGCAGACCGACGGCTCGCTGTCCGAGGACACCCTGGACAAGCTGCTCGCCGAGCGGCTGGCCGGCTACAAACGGCCCCGCACCCTGCACCTGCTCGACCAGTTGCCCCGTACCACCACCGGCAAGCTGGTCCGCTCCGCGCCGGCGCTGCGGGACGCCGCGTCATGACCGGCCCGCTACGCGAGGGCGACCTCGACCGGACCGGCCGCCCCGGCGACCGCGACGGCGAGCACCAGGCCCGCCCCGCCGGCCGGATGACCGACCCGCACCCCGGGACAGCCGGGGACCGGGCGCAGCAACTCGCCGCCGCCGTCCGGCGCGGGCATCCGGCGGCGCAGCCCACCGTCGCGCAGCCCGGTGCCGAGCGCCTTGCCGACCGCCTCCTTGGCCGTCCACAGGCGCAGGAAGTCCAGCTCCCGGCCGGCCTCGGCCCGGGCGGCCAGCCATTCCGCCTCGGCCGGGTGGTACCAGCGCCGGGCCAGCGGCGTGGCGGGCAGCGGCCGGCGCCGCTCGACGTCCACCCCGACCGGTCCGCCCGTCCGGGCGGCCACCACGACCACCCCGTCGACGTGGCTGACGCTGACCGGCAGCGTCCGCCCGCCGGCCGCGTACACCTCCGGGCGCCCGCCGGGCGCCCGTCCCACCCCGATCTCCGCCTCGGGCCGGCCGAGCAACGCGCCACCCGCGCGCCTGAGCAGCCGTCGCGTCAGCTCCCGCTGGTCGCCGACGGCGCGGCCGGTCCACACGTACACGGTGTCCCGACCGGGCACCGGTAGCTGGTTCACGGAAAGAGGTTAACGCCATGCGAGACGAGGTCCGCGCCTTCGTCATCGAGCAGCTCACCGACATGAACTACGACGTCGAGGACGTCGACGACGACACCACCCTCGGCCCAGCCGGCGTCGACCTCGAGTCGCTCGCCCTGGCCGACCTCGCTGTCCGCGTCGAGGACCGGTACGGCCTGAAGTTCGACGACGACGAGTCGGAGAAGCTGGCCCTCATGACGGTCGGCGAGTTCACCACGATGGTCGCCGACCGGGTGGCCGCGAACAGCGACATCGCCTGATGACCGGTCAGCCCGACCTGGGGCGAGCTGACCTGGTGAGCATGCTCGCCGAACTGACCGCGAAACCCGTCGACCAGGTGTCCGACCGGGTCGGCTCGATGGAGCTGGCCTGGCTCGTGCACCTCGTCGAGCAACGCTACGACCGTCGACTGGAGCTGACCGACGACCAGCTCGCCGGCATCCGCACCGTCGACGACGCGCTCGCGGTGTTCCGCAGCTCGCTGACCGTTCCCGCAGATGGCTGAGCGGGAGCACCTGAGGATCACCGGCGTCCACGCGCTCAGCGCCCTGGGTAGGGGCGCCGAAGCGCTGCTCGCCGGGGTGCTCGCCGGCACCCCGGCGTTCACGCCGGTGCGCCGCTTCGACACCGCGGGCCGCCGGGTCGCCGTGGCGGCCACGCTGCCGGACGTCGGCACCCTCGCCGACGAGCTGACCGACGCCGCCGACCACGCCTGCCGGGCGGCGGGCCTGGACCGGGCGCACCGGGCCGGCGCGGCGCTGTTCCTGGCCACCCACGGCGGCCCGCCCTCGCTGCCGGCACCGGACGGTCCCGCTGACGGGGACACCGGGCCGGAGGTGCCGGCGCTCGCCGGCCACCTGGCCCGCCGCTGCGGCCTGGGCGGGCCCACCCGGGTCTACACGACCGCCTGCGTCTCGGCGAGCACGGCCGTGGCCGACGCCGCGACCCTGATCGGCCGGGGCGACCTGGACCGGGTGGTGGTCGCCGCCGGCTACCTGGTCGAGCCGGACCAGTACGCCCTCTTCGACGCCGGCCGGGCGCTCGCCGCCGACGGGGCGGTCCGCCCGTTCAGCGCCGGCCGGCAGGGGCTGCTGCTCGGCGACGGGGTGGTGGCGGTGGTGCTGGAAGCGGCCCGCGCCGCCGCCGCGCGGGGCGCCCCGACGCTGGCCACGGTGGCCGGCTGGGGGCGGGCCGGCGACGCGTACCACCCGTGCCAGCCGGATCCGCGCGGGCTCGGCCTGGCCCGGGCCGTCGAGGCGGCGCTGCGCCGGGCCGGGCTGCCGCCCGAGGCGGTGGGTTACGTCAACGCCAACGCCACGGGCACCGCGTACAGCGACGCCGCCGAGGCGGCGGCGCTGGGCCGGGTGTTCGGCGCGGCGGCCGGGCGGCTCCCGGTCAGCTCCACGAAGGCGGTGCACGGGCACGCGCTGGAGGCGTCCGGGCTGCTCGAACTGGTGGTCACCGTGCTCGCGCTCGGGCACGGCAAGCTGCCGGTCAACGCCGGCTGGCTCGGCCCCGACGAGAACTGCCCGCTGGACGTGGTGACGCACGCGCCCCGCTCCACCAGCACGGCGCACGCGCTCACCCTGAACGCCGCGTTCGGCGGGGCCAACACGGCGCTGCTGGTGAGCACGCCGTGACCGCCGCCGACCAGCCACGACCGGGCCCGGACGCGGCACCCGTCGCGTGGGACCGGCCCGCGCCGTCCGGTGCCGGGGTCGTGCTGGCGCGGGCGCGCTGGCCGGAGAGCGGGGACGGTCCGCCGCCGCCGGTGCCCGGCTTCGTGCACTCGGGGTTCGCGCCGCTGGTGGTGGCGGTCGCCGACCGCTGCCTGCGCCGGCGGTACGGGGACGGGCCGCCGCCGGCCGGCAACCGGACGGCGGTGCTGCTGGTCAGCGCCAGCGGCGACCGGGCCAGCGCCACGCACGTGCGGGCCACGGTGGCGGCCGGTGGCCGGGTCGGTCCGCTGTTCTTCTTCCAGTCGGTGCCGAACAGCGTGGCCGGGCACGTGGCGGCGCGCTGGGGGCTGGACGGGCCGGTGGTGTGCCTGAGCCCGACCGGGGACGGATCGGACGAGGGCGCCGCCGAGGCGGACCTGCTGCTGTACGACGGCGACGCCGCGCAGGTGTTGCTGGTCCTGATCGAACAGGCACTGGACGGTACGCCGGGCGAGGCGACCGCGGTGCTGCTGGGGGAGGGAACACGTCAATGAGGACGAGGGGACTGCGCGGCGCCCTGGCGGCCGACACCGAGCTGGGCGCGGGAAACGTGCTGGCCCGGGTGCTGGCCCACGGCGCCGACCCGGACGGGCCGGGACTCACCTTCGACACCGCGGTCGACGGCTACCCGGCCGAGACCCCGCTGACCCTGGGCCGGCTCGACGAGCTGGTCGGCGCCCGGGCCGCCTGGCTGCACGAGCGCGGGGTCGGGCCGCGTGACCCGGTGGCGGTCTGGGCCGGCACGGCCGCCGACATGGTGCTGTCGTTCCTGGCGCTGGCCCGGCTCGGGGCGATCCCCGCGCTGATGAACGGCCGGCTCCGGCCGGAGATCGCCGCCGAGTACATCCGCCGGCTGCGCGCCGCCGGGGTGCTCGCCGACGCCGCGCACGTCGCGGCCCTGCGCGGCCACGACCTGGGCGCGCCCCTGCTCGGCGAGCCCGCCGAGGCGGGCGGCGGCGACCCGGCGGCGGCCCCGCCGCACTACCGGCACCACGACGACGACCCGATCGTCATCACCCACACCTCGGGTACCACCGGGGTGCCGAAGGCGGTGCTGCACTCGCACGCCAGCCTCTTCGCCGCCACCCGGCACCTGCTGTCCATGCCGCAGGCGCAGGGCACCAGCCGGATCCTCAACGCGCTGCCCGCCCCGCACACGGCCACCGTGCTCATGGTCAACCAGGCGCTGGGCAACCGGGCGGAGATGTTCCTGCTCTCCGAGCAGAGCGGCGAGCGGGTGCTCGACGCGATCCAGCGCTGGCGGCCGGACGGCGTGTTCGGCTTCTCCGTCACCTGGGCGGAGCTGGCCCGCTTCGACCTGTCCGGGTACGACCTGGACTCGGTGCGGCTGTGGTTCAACACCGGCGACTGCTCCCACGAGCCGCACGTACGGCGGCTGGTGCGGGTGGGCTCGCGGGACGTGATGACCCGCGCCGGGGTGACCCGGGTGCCCGGCTCGGTCTTCATCGACGGGTTGGGCTCCAGCGAGATGGGGCACTCGATGTTCCACATCACGCACACCGTCGACACGGACCGGTACGGCCGCTGCGTCGGCCGCCCGTACCGGTTCACCCGGGTGGCGGTGCTCGACCGGGACGGCAACGAGCTGCCCCCGGGCCAGGTGGGCTGGCTCGGCATCGACTCGCCGTCGCTGTTCCGCGGCTACTGGAACGACTCGGTCACCAGCTACCGGTTCCGGCTGCGCGGCTGGTACCTCACCGGCGACCTGGTCCACGCCGACGAGGAGGGGCGCTACTACCACCTGGACCGGGCGGTGGACTCGGTCGAGGTGGGCGACGGGCGGCGGTTCTTCACCGCGCTCTCCGAGGAGCGCGTCCTGGCCGCCTGCGCCGACGTGACCGACTGCACGGTGGTGATCGTCAAGGCGGACGACGGCACGGTCACCACCGACGTGCTGCTGGAGTTGGCGGCCGGGGCGGACCCGGAGGCGGACCGCACCGAACGGATCCGCGCCGCGCTCGGCCCGGACGTGGCCGCCACGCTGCGCCGGGTCGTCCCGGTACGCGCCGCCGACATCCCGGTCACCGTCACCGGCAAGGTGCGCAAGGTGGCGCTGCGCGAGCGCTACCTGACCGAGGCGCCGTCGTGACCGCCGTCATCACCGGCATGGGCCTGTTCACCCCGGCCGGGCGGGGCGTGGCGGACACGTTCGACGCGCTGATCTCCGGCCGCTCCGGGCTGCGCCGGCCGCCCGAGGGGCACCCGGTGGCCGGCAGCCTGGAGGTGGCCGGGGTGCTGCCGGAGGTGGACCCGCGCAGCGTCGCCTCCGGCCCGGAGACGAAGATCCTCGACCGGATCGTGCTGCTGGCCCTGCTCACCGCCGCCGAGGCGCTCGGCGACGCCGGCATCGAGGTCGGGCGCGACGTCGACCCCGACCGGATCGGGGTGATCGTCGGCGGGGTGGGCGGCATGTCCACCCTGGAGAGCCAGGTCCTGGCGCGGGCCGCCCGGGGGCGGGCCGCGGTCAGCCCGTACCTGCTCACCGGGATCCTGCCGAACATGCCGTCGGCGCGGATCGCCATCGCCCACGGCATCCGCGGCTACAGCTCGTCGGTCGGCACGGCCTGCGCGTCCGGCGCCCAGGCGGTGGCCGACGGGGTACGCCTCATCCGGACCGGCGAGGCCGACGTGGTGCTCTGCGGGGCGAGCGAGGCGCCGCTCTTCCCGACCTTCGCCGACACCTTCGGCAACGCCCGGGCCTTGGCCCGGGGCTGGGCCGACCCGGCCGAGGCGAGCCGCCCGTTCGACCAGCGGCGCAACGGCTTCGTCCTCGCCGAGGGCGCGGCGCTGCTGGTGCTGGAACGCGCCGAGCACGCCGCGGCCCGGGGCGTCACCGGCTACGCCGAGGTCGCCGGGTACGGCGCGAACACCGACGCGTACCACCCGACGGCGCCCCGCCCGGACGGCGCCGGTGCGGCCGCGTGCATGCGCCGCGCGCTGGCCAGCGCCGGGGTGGAGCCGGCCCAGGTCGGTTACGTCAACGCCCACGGCACCGGCACGAAGCTCGGCGACATTGCCGAGACCACGGCGCTGGCCGAGGTGTTCGGCGTGGGCGGGGTGCCGGTCAGCTCCACCAAGGGGCTCACCGGGCACCTGCTCGGCGCCTCGGGGGTGCTCGAGGCGGCGGCCACCGCGCTCGCCCTCGGCCGCGGCCTGCTGCCGCCCACGTACCACCTCGACGACCCGGACCCGGAGTGCGCGGCGGACCACGTCCGCGCCGCGCCCCGGGCGACCCGGGCCGAGCACGCGCTGACCAACTCGTTCGGCTTCGGCGGGCAGAACGTCAGCCTGCTGCTGCGCCGGCGAGCCGCCGCCACGACGGCACCGCACGACGACGGATCGGGGAGGTGATCCGACGCTCCCCGGGCGCGGTGCGCCCGGACGCCAGGCACGGGGGGAAAAGGGGAAGGGAAAGATGCACATCAACGGCATAGATCATGTCGAACTGTACGTGGGGGACGCCCGGCAGGCCGCCTTCTACTTCGGCACCGCGGTCGGTTTCCGGCTGCGCGGCCAGGGCGGACCGGAGACCGGGCTGGCCGACCAGCGCTCGCTGCTGCTGGCCCAGGGCGGGATCCGGATGCTGCTCACCTCGGGCCTGACCGCCGAGCACCCGGCGTCGGCGTACGTGCAACGGCACGGCGACGGCATCGCGGTGCTCGCCCTGGAGGTCGACGACGCCGCCGGGGCGTACGCGGAGCTGGTGGCCCGGGGGGCGACCGGGGTGACCCCGCCGCGGACCTGGACCGGCGCGGACGCCGAGGTGGTGGTCGCCGAGGTCGGCGGCTTCGGCGACGTGCTGCACCGCCTCGTCGAGCGGCGCGGCGACCGGGACGCGTTCCTGCCCGGGGTGATCGAGGCGCTGCCCGCCGGCGCCGGCGACGACCTGCTGGCCGAGATCGACCACCTGGCGGTCTGCGTGCCGCCCGGCCAGCTCGACGAGACGGTCGGGCACTACGAGAAGGTCTTCGGCTTCGCCCAGATCTTCGAGGAGCACATCGAGGTCGCCGGGCAGGCGATGAACTCCAAGGTGGTGCAGAGCCCGTCCGAGCGGGTCACCCTGGTGCTGCTGGAGCCGGACACCGGCGCCCGGCCCGGCCAGATCGAGGACTTCCTGCGCTGGCACGCCGGCGCCGGGGTGCAGCACCTCGGGCTGCGCACCGACGACATCGTCACCGCCGTCGGCGCCCTCGCCGGCCGGGGTGTCCGCTTCGCCGGCACGCCGGCCACCTACTACGACGACCTGGAGGCGCGGGTCGGCAAGATCGACGCGTCGCTGGACCGGCTGCGCGACCTGAGCATCCTGGTCGACTCCGACCACGGCGGCCAGCTGTTGCAGATCTTCACCGAGTCGATGCACGTGCGCCGCACCCTCTTCCTCGAACTCATCGAGCGGCGCGGGGCGCGCACCTTCGGCAGCGGCAACATCAAGGCGCTCTACGAGGCCAAGGAACGCGAACTGGCCGCGGCGGGGGCGACCCCCACCGTCGCGGCCGGCACGGCAGGAGGGGCTGGGGCATGACCACCACACATCCGACACTGACCGCCGAGGAGGAGGCGCTGCTGCCCTCCGAGGCGGACCTGCGCCACTACGCCGAGCACGGCTGGTACCTGTCGAAGAAGCTGCTCACCGACGCGGAGGTGGACGAACTGGTCGCGGCCACCGACCGCTACTACGCCGGCGAACGCGACCGGCACCTGCCGGTCCGGCCCGCGCGCCTGGCCTACTGGGACCCGAGCCGGGGCGACGTGCAGCGGCACAACGACTACGTGCACTACGAGCACGACGTCATCGGCCGGATCCTGCGCAAGCCGCTGATCGGGGCGGTCGCCGCCCGGCTGGCCCGGGCCGACGAGATCCGGGTCTTCCAGTCCACCCTGATCTGGAAGCCGCCGATCTCCGGCGAGCCGTCCAACATCGTGCCGTGGCACTTCGACAAGCACTACTGGGCGTCGTCCAGCTCGACGGAGATGCTCACCGCGTTCATCCCGTTCCACGACTGCGGGGAGGAGATGGGCACCATCACCATGGTCGACGGGTCACACCGCTGGCAGGAGATCGGCGCCGACGACACCGTGGTCCGGCACTTCGCCGACCGGGACCGCGACCAGCTCGAGGTGATGCTCGCGGAGAACGCCGCGCACAACGGCGCGGAGATCCGCAAGATCCCCATGGTGATCCCCAAGGGACACATGAGCTTCCACCACTGCCGCATCTACCACGGCAGCGGCGCGAACGTCAGCGGCCGCCCCCGGCGGGCCATCTCGCTGCACCTGCAGGACGGCGGCAACGCCTGGCGGGAGTATCCGCTCTCCGACGGCACGCTCGCCGCGTACAACCACGACGTGCTGGTCCGCCGCACCCCGGAGGGGCGGCCCGACTACGCGGACCCCGACTTCTGCCCGGTCATCTGGCGCCGTGGCGCCGCGCAGGGAGGCTGACCATGTCACGGTACGACTGGGGTAGGACGCACCCGGGCATCGAGCGGCTGGAACAGGCGGTGACCGCCCGGCGCGACGTGGTGGTCAAGCACCCGCTCTACGCCAACCTGGACACCCACGAGGCGCTGGTCACCTTCATGGAGCACCACGTCTTCGCGGTCTGGGACTTCATGTCGCTGCTGAAGTCGCTGCAACGCCAGCTCACCTGCGTCACCGTGCCGTGGATCCCGACCGGGCCCACCGGCAGCCGCCGGCTGATCAACGACATCGTGATGGTGGAGGAGAGCGACGAGCTGGGCGCGGGCTACATCAGCCACTTCGAGCTGTACGTGCGGGGCATGGCGGAGGCCGGCGCGGACACCGGCGCGGTGGACCGCCTCGTCGACCTGCTGCGTGCCGGCCGCCCGGTGACCGAGGCGCTGGTAGAGGCCGGGGCACCGGCGGCGTCCAGGGCGTTCGCCGGCACCACCTGGCGGATCATCGAGAGCACCCCGGTGCACTGCCAGGCGGCGGCCTTCGCGTTCGGCCGGGAGGACCTGATCCCGGAGATGTTCACCCAGGTCGTCGCCGTCAACGAGCGCAGCAACCGGCTCAACACGTTCGTCGACTACCTGGAGCGGCACATCGAGGTCGACGGGGAGCAGCACACCCCGATGGCCATGCAGATGCTGGCCGACCTGTGCGGCGACGACGACACCAGGTGGCAGGAGTGCGCGGACACGGTCAACGAGGCGCTCGCCGCCCGGGCCCGCCTCTGGGACGACATCCTGGCCGCGGTCAAGGAGGGTCGCCCGACGTGACCCACCCCGACCCGGTCCGGCTCTACCGCACGGTCCGGCTGATCCGCCGCTTCGAGGAGCGCGCCATCGACCTGGTGCGCGCCGGGGAGATCGTCGGCGGCATCCACCCGTACCTCGGGCAGGAGGGGATCGCCGCCGGGGTCTGCGCCGCGCTGCGCGACGCGGACCTGGTGACCGGCACCCACCGCGGGCACGGCCACGTGCTCGCCAAGGGCGCCGACCCGGCCCGGATGCTCGCCGAGCTCTGCGGCCGGGTCACCGGGCTCAACCGGGGCCGGGGCGGGTCGATGCACGCCGCCGACTTCGGCGTCGGGGTGCTCGGCGCCAACGCCATCGTCGGAGCCGCCGGCGCGATCCTCACCGGAGCGGTGTGGGCGCACCGGCGGCGCGGCGACGACGTGGTCGGGGCGACCTTCTTCGGCGACGGCGCGGTCAACGAGGGGATGCTGCTGGAGGCGTTCAACCTGGCCGCGCTCTGGCGGGTGCCGGTGCTGTTCGTCTGCGAGAACAACGGCTACGCCACCACCATGCCGGTCGCCGGCGCGGTCGCCGGCAGCATCGCCGGCCGCGCCGCCGCCTTCGGCATGCCGGCGGCCGCCGTCGACGGCCAGGACCCCGAGGCGGTACGCGACGTGACGGCCGCCGCCGTGGCCCGGATGCGCGCCGGCGGCGGCCCCGAACTCGTCGAGGCGCACACCTACCGCTTCGACGCCCATCACACCTTCGAACATCAGGTACGCCTGGACTACCGCCCGCCCGAGGAGGTCGCCGCCGGCCGTTCCCGCGACCCGGTCGACATCCAGGGCGCCCGGCTGCCCGCCCCGGTCCGGGCCGAGGTGGACGCCGACGTCGAGGCGGAACTGGCCGCGGCCGTCGACTTCGCGCTGGCCGGGCCGCACCCGGACCCGGCGTCCGCGCTGGACCACCTGTACGCCAGCGGCCGCACCGCCCGCACCGGAGGTGGCTGATGCCCCGGCTCTCCTACCGCCGGGCGCTCACCCGGGCGCTCGCCGACGAGATGACCCGCGACGGGTCGGTCTTCCTGCTCGGCGAGGACATCCGGGTGGCCGCCGCGAACGTCACCGCGGGGCTGCTGAAGCGGTTCGGCCCGGAGCGGGTCCTCGACACCCCGCTGTCGGAGCAGGCGTTCACCAGCTTCGCCACCGGCGCCGCGCTGGCCGGGGCCCGCCCGGTCATCGAGTTCCAGATCCCGTCGCTGCTCTTCCTGGTCTTCGAGCAGATCGTCAACCACGCGCACAAGTTCCCGCTGATGACCGGGGGGCAGTGCGCGGTGCCGGTCACCTACCTGGTGCCGGGCTCCGGGTCCCGTACCGGCTGGGCCGGGCAGCACTCCGACCACCCGTACAGCCTCTTCGCCCACGCCGGGGTGACCACGGTGGTGCCGGCCACCCCCGCCGACGCGTACGGGCTGCTGGTGTCGGCGATCCGCTGCGACGACCCGGTGGTGGTCTTCGCCCCGGCCGGGGCGATGGAGGTCCGGGCCGACGTCACCGCGTTCGACGCGGTGCCGCTCGGGCGGGGCGTGGTACGCCGGCCCGGCTCGGACGTCACCGTGGTCGCCGTCGGGCACCTGGTGCACGACGCGCTGGCGGTCGCCGAGGAGCTTGCCGGCCAGGCGTCGGTGGAGGTCTTCGACCCGCGCACGGTGTACCCGTTCGACTGGGACGGCCTGCTGGCGTCGGTCTCCCGCACCGGCCGCCTGGTGGTGGTGGACGACTCCAACCGGTCCTGCGGGATCGCCGGGGAGATCATCGCCACCGTGGTCGAGCGGGTCCGGCTGGCCGCGCCGCCCCGGCGGGTCACCCGCCCCGACGGCGCCGTGCTGCCGTTCGCGCCCGCCCTGGACCGGGCCGTGCAGCCCGGCCGGGACCAGCTCACCGCCGCCATCCACCTCTGCCTGAAGGACGGATCATGATCGACCCTGACTACCGGTGGCCCCCGCTCGGCCAGGCGTGGGCCGACCTGCCCGAGCCGATCCGCGCCGGGATGGTCGCCGCCGGCGCCGCCGCCTGGGAGAAGATCTTCCACGGGCGGGCCACCTACAACAAGCAGTGGCGGCTGGCCCGCCCGCCGGTGCTCACCGCCGACGCGTTCCGCGAACTCAACGAGGTCTGCGACCGGATCGCCCAGCTCATCCTCGAGGCCTGCCAGCGCCGGGCCCGCACGGCCGGGGAGCTGCGCCGGCTGCTCGACGTGCCGGTGGGGGAGACCCGGCTGCTCGACGAGGACGAGCCGCTGCACGAGGGACTGCTCGCCGCGTACCGGCCGGACGTGCTCTACTCCGGTGGCGTGCCGTGCATCGTCGAGTACAACATCGACAGCAGCCTCGGCGGCGGCTTCGACGCCGACACGGTGATCTACCGGTACGCCGACCTCTACCGGGCCCAGGGCCTGCTGGACGGGCTGCGGCCCGCGCCGTCCCTGCTGGACCAGCGTTTCGTGGCCATCCGCGACACCCTCGACCTGCCCGACGGGGCGCGGGTGGCGCTGCTGATGGACTTCGAAGCCGACTACCCCGGCCTGGACGACCCGGAGACCTTCATCCGGATCCTCTCCCCGCTCGCCGACCAGGCGAAGCGGTTCGGCATCGACCTGGTCATCGCGCCCGTCGCCTCGGCCACCCTGGACGGGCGGCGGCGGCTCGTCGTCGGCGGCGCCCCGGTGGACGCGCTGTTCCGGCTCTTCGTGCCCAACCGGGTCACCCCCAGCGCCGGCCTGGACGCGGTCGCCGGCGCGCTGGCCGCGGGCACCCTGCCGATGTTCGTCAGCAGCGCCGCCTGGCTGCTCAGCAACAAGTTGAACTTCGCCTGGCTCTGGGCCGACCTGGACCTGCTGCCGGCCACCGACCGGGCGCTGATCCGCCGGTACGTCCCGCACACCGTGGCGCTCACCGCCGACCAGCTGAACCGGGCGCTGGCCGAGCAGGCCGACCTGGTGGCCAAGCCGGCCGGCGGCTCGGCCGGGCACGGGGTGCTCATCGGCCGGGAGATGAGCGCGGTGGCCTGGGAGGACGGGGTACGCGCCGCGATCGACGCGGGTGGCCACATCCTGCAGCGCTACCACGAGGCGGACCGGGTCTCGATGGACTTCGTGCAGATCGAGACGGGCGAGACGGTCAACGCCGAGGTCCCGTACAGCCTCGCGCCGTACCTGTTCGGCCGCACCGGTTCCGGGGCGCTGGCCCGGGTCGGCTATCCCGGCTGCGAGGAGGTGCTGAACCTGGCCCGGGGGGTGCTGATGACCGGCATCCTCCTCGCCTGACGCCGGCCCGGCCGCGCGGTCCGGCGCGGCGGGCAGGCCTGCCGGTCCGCACGCCGGGCAGGGCGCCTAGCGCGATCCAGCCGGCTCGGGCCCGGCCGGCTGGGACCCGGTCGGTTCGGGCCCGGTCGGTTCGGGCCCGGTCGGGGCGGCGAGGAACGCCGCGATCGGGTCGACCAGGCGGGGTGGCGCGGCGGCGATGCCGTTGTGGCCGCAGCGGGGAACGGTCAGCGTCCGGGCCCGCGGCAGCACGGCGGCCAGGAGGTCGTTCACCTCGGGATACCAGGGCGCGGCCTTGGCCCCGCAGGCCAGCAGCACCTCGGCGCCGATCCCCGCGTAGTCCTCCGCCGGTCCGTCGTGGGCCTGGATCTGCCGGCTCTCCAGCAGCGTCGTGGGCAGCAGCTCACCCATCCGGCGGCCGATCGGGGTGCGCAGGAACAGCCGGCAGATCGCGGTCTGCACGCCGAGCGGAAGCCTTGACGCGGCGTCCTGGGGGTTGACGGCCGCGCCGACCAGGGCCATCGCCCGCGGGATGTTCCCGGCGCGGACCGCCTCCTCGGCCGGGTCGAGGAACGCGGTCGGCAGTCCGCGCCCGCTGAGGCAGAGCGGCGCGTCGTAGCTGACGACCTGGTCCAGCGGCAGCCGCAACGCGGCCCGCAGCACGACGAACGCGCCGTAGCTGTGCCCGACCGCCCGGCGGGCGCCGGTGTGCGCGAGCACCGCGCCGAGATCGTCGATCTCCTGCTCGACCGTGTACGGCTCCCGCCGGGCCGGTGCGTCCGCCCGGCCGCGCCGGTTGTAGCGGTGCACGGTGAACCGGTCGGCCAGGCGTGCGGCCAGCCGCCGATACTCGTCGATGGTGACCCCGCCGCCGTGCACCAGCACGACGCCCGGGCCGGTGCCGGTCGAGTGCAGGACGATCGTCGCGCCGTCCGGCGCCGTGATCCGCTCCGTCACCGCTTACCTCCCGGGTAGCCCAAAACCGCGAACAGCGTTTGCAGTTTACACTGGGGCGGTGAGCGGCGCATCCACGGATTCCGGCGGGCAGTCCATCTGGAGCCGTCCGGAACGTGGCACCCGAGGCCCCGCACCGACCCACGGCCGGGACGCGATGGTCGCCGCCGCGATCGACCTGGCCGACGCGGGCGGGCTCGAGGCGGTGTCGATGCGAGCCGTGGCCAACGCCCTCGGCATGGCGGCCGGATCGCTCTACCGGCACCTGGCCTCGCGCGACGACCTGCTGGCCCTGATGGTCGACCGGTGCGTGGGGGAGCTGCGGCCGTACCCGGACGGCCCCGGCGACTGGCGCGACGAGATGGTGCTGCTGGCCCGCCGCCAGCTGGAGCTCTACCGGCGTCACCGGTGGCTGGTCGACGCCATCGCGCGCCCAGGCCCGCCCGGACCGAACGCCCTGGCCTGGTTCGACACCTGCCTGCGCGTCCTCCAGCCGGTCCACGCCCCGGTCACCGCGAAGTTCGAGGCCATCGCCATGATCACCGGCGTGGTCTCGCTCTTCGCCCGGGCCGAGACGGCGTCCGGCCCGCTCCGCTTCGACCACGTCGACCTCGCGGCGTACCCGCACCTCGCCGCCGCGTTCGCCGCGCCACCGGCCGCCGCCCCCCGGCGGGACCTCTTCGAACGGACCCTGCGCGGCCTGCTGACCGGACTGCTCGCGGCCGACGCCGACTGACCGTCAGGCACCGACCCAGCGCGCGGCGGAGGCGGCGAGCCGCTCACCGCGCACCGCCGCGGCGGGCACCAGCTCGGTGATGCGCAGCAGGTGCTCGGGGGTCAACGGGAGGGCGGTGCTGGCGACGTTGTCCTCCAGGTGACGGATCCTGGTCGTGCCCGGGATCGGGACGGCGCCCTGCGCCAGGAGCCAGCCCAGCGCGAGTTGTGCCGGGGTCACCCCCAGCTCGGCGGCCAGCGCGCGCAGCCGGTCGACCAGGGCCAGGTTCGCGGCCCGGTTGGGCCCGGCGAAGCGCGGGTTGCCGCCGCGCAGGTCGTCCCCGCCGAAGGTGGTGTCGGCCGTGACCTGCCCGGTGAGCAGGGCCCGACCGAGCGGCGAGTACGCGACGAGGGTGATCCCGAGTTCCCGGCACGTCGGCAGGATCTCCGCCTCGACCTCCCGGCTGAAGAGCGAGTACTCGGTCTGCAGCACGGTGATCGGGTGGACGGCATGGGCTCGCCGCAGCGTCTGCGGGCTCACCTCGGACAGCCCGAGGTGGCGTACCTTGCCGGCGGTCACCAGCTCGGCCATCGCGCCCACGGTGTCCTCGATGGGGATGTCGGGGTTGCGCCGGTGCAGGTAGAGCACGTCGAGATGGGCGACGTCGAGCCGGTCCAGCGATTCGTCGCAGGACGTCCTCGCCCACTGCGGCGAGGAGTCCACCCGCATGGCGCCGCCGTCGCGCCGGATGCCGAACTTGGTGCACAGGAAGACATCGCCGCGCCGACCGCGGATGGCCTCGGCGACGAGCCGTTCGTTGTGGCCGTCACCGTAGGAAGCTGAGGTGTCGATGAGGTCGACGCCGAGGTCGAGGGCCCGGCGGATCGTCCGCAGCGACTGCTGCTCATCGGTGCGAGGCCCGTAGAGGGCGCTCATCCCCATGCAGCCCAGGCCGATGGCCGAGACCTCGGGCCCGGATTCACCCAGGGTGGTTCTGCGCATCGTCGTCCCCCAGCAGGTTTCGGTAGCGGTCGATCTTCCGGTTGATGACGACGAGATCCCGCTGAAGGGCGGCCATGCGGTCCAGCGTCCGCTGACGGTGGGACTCGAGCAGGGTCAGCCGGTCGCGCCGGCTCGCCGGCCCGGCGTGGATCAGGGCGACGTACTCGTGCATCTCGGTGAGGGGCATGCCGGTCGCCCGCATCGTGATCAGGAGTTCCAGCCGGTCGAGGTCGAGCCGGCGGTACCGCCGCTGCCCCGCGGCGTCACGCGGGATGGCTTCGAGCAGCCCGATGCGCTCATACCAGCGCAGCGTGTCCGGGGACAGGCCGACCAGGTCGGACACCTGCCCGATGGTCGGCCGGTCGAGCGCGGCGGCGTCGATCTCCATGGCGGCAAGCATGCCCCCTGGAGTTCACTCCACAGCAAATAGTCGCAGCTCGATGTATCGGACCCGCCTTGAGGTCCGTCGTCGTGCCGACCCCGATGGTCAGGGGCGGCGCCAGCGGGCCAGCAGCGCGGCACAGTACGCGTCCACACTCTGCACCGCCCCCGACCGGCGTCGGCGGTGGACCGCGGCGACCCGCCGGGCCACCCGCGGGTCCCACTGGTGCAGCGGCAGCCACGCCGCGACCTGCGCCTCGTGGTGTGCCGTGCCGGGCCGGTCCGCGCCGCCGATGTACCGGCGCACGGTCGGGCGCCGGCCGAGGCGGCGCAGGTAGACATGGCGGGTGAAGGTGCGCGCCAGCGTCCGCATGTCGGCGGCCGAGAACACCTCGGGAAGGCCGGGCGTCGAGGCGTACAGCACGGCGAAGTCGACGTCGAGGAGCGCGTGGGTGCTGTCCTCGGCGACCGGCAGCGCGGGGAACAGGGGACGGAAGTGCGACCCGTCGCGGTCCCGGTCACCCGTTCTCGTCCAGCCCCGGTAGACCCGCCCGAACGAGGGCCAGTACGGCCAGACGAACCCGCCGGCCCGCTCCGTCAGCTGCCCGCGCAGCGCCCGGGCCATGGCCGTCGCGCGCTCGGCGTACGTCCGGTCACCGGTCACGGCGGCGAGCTGGATCAGCGTCCGGCCGACGGCCAGGAACTCGTTGGTGGGCAGTTCGGCGCCCGCGAAGCCGACCGGCTCGTCGGGCAGCCAGACGTAGTGGCCCTCGCCGGCGTCGGTGACCCGCCACTGGTGGTCGTGCGCGGCGAGCGCCTCGTGCGTCGCCGCGAGATAGTCCTCGGTCTTCGCGGCGACGGCGGCCGGGACCAGGTCGGGCCGTTCCCGGGCCAGCCGGGCCAGACCCGCCAGCGGATAGACGATCATGCCGGTCTGCGCGGCCAGCGCCACCCGGGCGGGTTGCAGCCGGTGGGTCCCCGCCCGGAGCCGGCGGGGCCGGTCGGCCACCTGGGCCGGCCCCGGCAGCAGCTCCACGGTGACCGCGTCCTCGCGGGTGTGCCGGTCGTACGCCACCCGGTCGGCGCGCCGCGGGTCGCCGGGGTCGAGGCTCAGCTCCGGCAACACGATCGGGAGGTGGTCGCCGGCCCGGACGATGGTGAGCGTGAACGTACCGTCCGGCCCGGGCACCACCCGGACGGTGGCCCGCAGCGCGTGCGGTGGGCAGAGGTGCACGCGCAGGGCCGGGACGCCGTCCTCGTCCGGCACCGTGGCGCCGCACACCGTGTACTTGCCCGCCGAACTCCACACCGGCAGGCTCAGCTCCCGGTGGTCGCGCACGCCCCGCCGGTCGTCGCGGACGGCGAGCACGGCGTCGACCATCTC
Organism: Micromonospora sp. NPDC049836; assembly: GCF_044465125.1. Lineage (NCBI taxonomy): Bacteria > Bacillati > Actinomycetota > Actinomycetes > Micromonosporales > Micromonosporaceae > Micromonospora > Micromonospora sp. NPDC049836. Next base: position 28,489 of record NZ_JBITLH010000002.1, on the reverse strand, counting down.
CACCAGCCGGTGCAGGTACGCGGGGTCGCCGGTCGCCTCGGCCATCAGCAGGAAGGCCTGCATCCGCCAGGAGAACCCCCAGCCGAGCGCGCCGGCGTCGTTGTTCGGCGCGCCGCCGCCGTCGGGGCCGAGCGCGGGCAGCGCCTCCTCGACCGCCTCGAACAGTCGAGCCTGGTCAGCGACCGCCGTGCCGGCCGGCCGTGTCGCCGGGAAGAGTGACATCGGCTGATTGTGGCAGGTCGGGCCCGGTTTCCGGGCCCACCTCGCCCGGCGCGTCAGTGCTCCGACGGCGCGCGGCGTCCAGGTGGGCGGCCAGGGCACGGACGGTCTCGGCGGCGGCGATCGCGTCGCTGCGCGCGCTGCCGTGCCGGCCGTCGCCGCTGTACAGGGACGGCTCGGCGACCGCCGGGTGGTCGGTGAGGTGCACGTGGACGGTGCCCAGCCGGGCCGCCAGCCGTCCGGTGTGGGCGGACAGCCGGCGCATCCGCGCACCGAGCCCGGCGCGCAGCGCCGCCGGCACCGCCGGGCTGTGCGACACGTCGAACATGCCGACCGTGATGACGTCCGCACCGCCGTCCCGCAGCGCGGTGATCATGGCGGCGAGTTCGGCGTCCACCGCGTCCGCGTCGTAGCCGGACCGGAACGCGTCGTTGCCCCCGCAGACCACCAGCGCCAGGTCCGGACCGAACGCCAGCGCGGGGCCGAGCTGGGCCGCCCGCACCTCGTGCGCGCGCAGCCCTCGCCGGCCCAGGTTCAGGTACGCCAGCCCGGGCCGGACCGCGTCCAGCTCGGCGGCGATCCGGTCGGCCCACTGCACGTCCGGATATCCGTCGACCGGCTCGCACAGGCCCTCGGCCACGCTGTCGCCCAGCACCACGAACCGCCGCCACGGATGCCCGCGCAGCAACTCCGCGCTCTCGCCCGCGCGCAGACAGTACGGATCGGTCGCTTCGGTCAACGTCGATCCCACGCCCGCACGCTAACCGATCCGCCCGCCCCCGTCGATCGGCCGTGTCCGCCGGCCGACCGGTCAGCGCGGCCCGAGGGCGAGCAGGAGCAGCGTGGTCAGCAGGCCGGCGCCGGCCACCAGGAGCATCGGGCGGGGGGTCAGCACCGCGTGCCGCCGGTCGGCCAGGAACCGGGCCGGCGCCAGCCCGACCAGCGGCCCGAGCAGCGTGATCACCAGCGCCAGCACCGGCATGCCGACCGCCAGGTCGCCGCCCGAGCCGTGGCCCAGCGCCCGTGCGGCCAACCCCAGCGCGTACGCGACGACCGCGCCGCCGACCCCGCAGGCGACCAGCAGCGGGTTGGTCGAGCCGGGCAGCTCGCCCGGCTGGCGGGTGCGGTCCAGCAGCTCGCGGACCCCGCGCAGCAGCGGCACCGGATCACCGGTGGCGTCCCGGGCCGGACCCGGCGGGTCACCGAGCCGCCGCCCGCCCGCGCCGATCCGCGCCCGCAGCTGCCCCCACAGGTGGGCGGCCTCGGCGTCGACCCGTTCCACCAGGTCCCGGGCCTCGCCCAGTTCCGCCTCGGCCCGCCGGACCTGCTCGGTGGCCTCCGCCACGGCCCGCTCGGCGGCCGCGCACTGCTGGGCGTACCAGGTGTGCGCCTCGGCGCGCTGGGCGGCCACCCGGGCGGTCAGCTCGGCGAGCCGGCGGAGCTGGGCGGCGTACGTCTCACTGGTGACCGGTTCGTTCATCGGGACGGACCATAAGGGATGATCACCTGTCCGGTGCGATGCACCGCCCGGTCGAAGTAGAGCCCCCGCCACGGGCGCGGGTACCAGTCCGGCCCGCCGCTGCCGGGATAGAGGGCGCCGCTCAGCTCAGCGCCCTGCACGTCCAGCGCCACCCAGGCCCCGATCTGGTCCAGCCGGGCCCCCGCGCCGCCCAGGTCGGCCCGCATCCGCCCCACCCCGCGCCACCAGGCCAGCACGTGCGTACGCCGTTCCGGCCCGTCGTGCAGGATCCGGCGCAGCTGCTCCAGCCCGGTGCGCCGGCCCGCCTTGCCGGCGAGCTGCCCGGCCGCCGCGTCGACCGCGTAGAGCAGCAGGTAGTGCGGGCTGCTCGGGGCGCCCGGGGCGCCGAGCCCGTCGCCCACCTCGGCCATCAGCTCGGGCACGGTCTCCTCGTCGTACCAGGCGGCGTCGTCGGCCAGGTCCTCGTAGAGGGCCCGGGCCGCCGGGTCGGCGTCCGGGTCGAGGCAGGCGATGGAGAACCGGGCGGTGCCGGGGCGGTGCTGGCCGGCCAGCGAGCGCGCCGCGGCGTCGAGCACCGCGCACGCCTCGTCGATCCGGGTGCCGAGCACCGCAAGGTTCCGGCCCGGCGCCCGGGGCAGGCGCAGCGCCGCCGAGCGGGCCTGTACGTCGATGATCTCCCCGAGCAGCGCCACCGGGCTGCGCGGCACGCCCTGCTCGGGGGCGGTCAGGGCGCGGTAGTCCGGCGCCTCGGTGAGCCTCGGGACGGCGTCGCCGTCGAAGAGTCGGGCCGGGGCGGCGTCCTGCGGGCGCATCCGCCACAGCCGGTGCTGCAACTCGCTCCAGGTCTCCCAGTCGCTGGCCGACGGGATGCGGGCCACCTCGTTCCCCTCGACCAGCCCGGATTCGGCGTTGACCACGGCGTGGTGGCGGGGCAGCGACTGCGCCGCGTCGTTGCGTTCGGCCAGGATGCGCAGCGCCTTGGGCAGCGCGATCCGCAGGGTGAACTGGGCGACCAGGGCGGGCCGCCCCCACAGCGCCTCGATGCCGCGGACGTCCTGCGAGGCGAGCACCAGGTGGATGCCCTGTGACCGGCCCCGACGGGCCAGGTCCTCCAGCAGGTCGGCGGCCTCCCGGGCGACCACGTCCCGGCCGGCGAGCAGCGCCTGGAACTCGTCGACCACCGCCACGATCCGCGGCCAGTGCCCGGTCGGGTCCACGGCGCGCAGCTCGGCCAGCTTGGTGACCTCGTGCTTCTTGGCGGCGTCGGCCCGCCGGCGCAGCTCCTCGGCGAGGAACCGCAGCAGCGCCAGGCCGAACTCCCGGTCGGTGTTGACGTTGATGCCGACCAGCCGCATGTGCGGCAGCCAGCTCGGGTCGCGCCGGCCCTGGGCGAACCGGGCGAAGGACACCCCCTCCTTGAAGTCGAGCAGATAGAACTCCAGCTCGGCGGGGGAGTAGCGGGCGGCCAGCGCGCCGATCCACGCGAAGATCAGGTTGGTCTTGCCGGTGCCGGACGGGCCGCCGATCAACGCGTGCGGCGGATAGTCGCCGAGGCTGAGCAGCACTGGACGGCCGTGCCGGCCCTCGCCGATCGGCGCGGTCAGCCCGTGCGCCGAGTCCTCCTGCCAGTACTCGGCGGGGAGCAGGTCGGTGAAGGGCGCCGGCGGCGGCCCCGCGTTGACCCGCGACGCCACCTCCCGGCAGGTCTCGGTGACCAGCGCGGCCGGCGGCGGCGGGTCGAGCACCACCGGCAGGCCGGCGATGCGGGCGTCGTCCGGCTCCACCACGATCCGGGTGACCGTCGGGTCGTCGGGCAGCTCGACGCCGCGCACCACCAGGTGCACGCCGCAGGCCGCGCCGGTGCGGACCACCCGGTCGAGCTGGCCGCGTTCGTGCCGGGACAGCTCGTCCCCGCCGAGCAGCACCGCCACCCGCCACGGCTCGGGGCGGCGGCCGGTGGCCGCGGCGAGGGCGCGCAGCGACGGGTACTCGCCGGCCAGCACGGTCTCGTTGATCCGGCGGATCTGCTCGACCAGGTCGTCCAGGAGCCGGCCCAGCCCGCCGGGGCCGACGAAGGTGAGCAGCCCGGCCGTGCCGAGCGGGGCGAAGCCGGCCAGCCCGCCGCCGAGGTGCTCGGGGTCGTAGCCGAAGAGCCGGACGCCGCCCGGTTCGGCGCGGCCCACCGAGCGCAGCAGCAGGGCGGGGACCACGGCCGCGAGGCCGTCGCGGTCGCCGCCGGCGAGCTGAGCGTGCCCGGCGTCCAGCAGCGGCACCAGCGCGGGCACCGGCTCGCCGCCGGGGACGCGTACCGTGCCGATCCGGACCGCGCCGGGGGCCTCGGCCCGGCCGGCCGGCGTGGGCCGCCACCCGTCCCAGCCGGCCGACGCCGCGCCCGGCGCCTCCCGGCCGGCCGCCGCGGCGGCCCGGCGGGTCAGCTCCGCGATGCGCGCCGCGTGCCGGGCGTCGATCTCGGCGAGCCGGCCGTCGCGGGCGGCGCCCACCCGCTCGGGTACGGCCGCCGCGGCGCGGCGCACCCGGGCCAGCCGGTCCCGCCCGGCGGCCAGGTCGGCGTCCGCGGCGGCGAGCCGGCCGCGGGTCGCGCCGAGGGCCTCGGAGAGCAGCCCCCGGACCCGCGACACCAGTTGGGTGCGGACGTCAGCCACGGGACGGCTCCCGCCCGTCGGCCTCCCGGGGCAGGTCCCGGCCGAGCCGGTCCAGCAGGACCCCGGTGACCACCCCGGCGGTCACGGCCGGGTCGGCGGCGTGCGGCTGCGCGTCGTCGCCGGCGCGGCGCGGCGGGGGCATCCGGCAGACCCGGGTCAGCAGGGTGTGCAGCACCGGCGGCGGCAGTCCGGGCAGCAGGTCGTGCACCCGGCCGTCCAGCTCGCGGCGCAGCCGGGACAGGTCGTCGGCGCGCGGCGGATGGCCGAGCAGCTCGCCGGCCAGGTCGCGCAGCAGCGGCGGGGCGATCGCGGCCAGCCCCAGCCCCACGTCGGCGTGCGCCCCGCGCAGCTCCCGGTGCAGCCGGTCCCGGTCGCCCGAGCGGACCCCGGTGACCACCCGGCGCAGCAGCTCCCGGGAGTCGCCGGCCCGCTCGTCCGGCCCGTCCGGCCCGCCCTCCCGGCCCCCGGTCAGCTCCGCCACCCGCACCGCCCACCAGCGCCGTACCGCCGGCTGCTCGTCCGGCGGCGGCCCGCCGGCCGGCCCGGGCGGCGGGGCATCACCCGGGGGCGCGTCGTGCCGGGGCCGGCGGTCGCCGCCGGTCGGTGCCGGCGCCCCGTCGCCGGCCAGCCCGATCGCGCCCAGGTACGCCGACAGCTGTTCCTGGGCCACCCGCAGCGCGTACCCGGCGGTCTCGGCGTGCTCGGTCGCCGCGGACAGCTCCGGCACCCCCATCGGGTTCGCCGACTCCTGGCGCACCCAGCGCAACCGCTCGGTGGCCTGGCCGAACTTCTCCAGCGCGGCGGCGAGCTGCGCCAGCGGCAGCTCCTCGGCGGCGGCGCGCACCTGCGCGCCGATGTCCTCGACGATGGACACGGCCGGCTCTCAGAGGCTGGCGACGTAGAGCTGCGCCTGCTCCACCGCGACCAGCGTGGCGGCGAGGCATTCCTCCAGCTCCTGGGCGGCCTGGGTGAGCGAGGCCTGGGCCGCCTCGACGGTCTCGTGGCCGCTGCCCTCCAGCGCGCCGGCCAGGGTCTGCTGCGCCTCGGCCAGTTTCTCGCCGGCCGCCTGCACCGCTGTCTGGCCGTCACCTATCTGCTCGAGGGCGACATCAATGGCGGCCTTCAGCTCGGCGACGCTCGCCACGGCGGACCTCCTGGGGGCGGGGGAGATCTCCATTACAACCCATCCCGCCGGTTGGTCGAACATCCGCCCTCGTGCCATTCCTGCCCGGCTGTCCGAATAGGCCGCTGACGTGCGCGAAGGCCACCGCAGCGCGGTTCCGCCGGTCCCGCCGGCGGGACAGCCGGTCCCGTGCACGGACGGCCCGGCCGGCGTACCGGTCAGTGCGGCAGCCAGCGCGGGCCGTGCACCTGCGCGCCCAGCGCGCCCACCCGGGCCCGCAGCTCCCGGTCGGCGGTGACCACCACGCACCGGCGGTCCGGCGCGGCCGCGACCAGCTCGACCATGGTGTCGTCGCCGGAGCCCGGCGCGGCCACCACGCCGACCCCGGGCACCGCACCGACGCCACGGGCGGCACCCTCCACCACCAGCACCACCTCCACCGGCGGGGGCAGCTCCGGCGGCACCCCCGCCTCGGCCAGCGGCACCAGCGCGTCGCGCAGCCGGGCGGCGGCGCCGGCCCGGTCCCGCCACCACCCGTTCGGGCGCGAGCCCACCACGTTCGCCCCGTCGACGATCAGCAGCGGTCTGCTCTCCATGCCCCCAGCCTGCCACCGGCCCCGGCCGGTGTCCCCCGCCACCCGCCCGCGTTTGTCGCGCCGAGCGCCGGGTAGCCACCGCCGACCGTGCCGCGCCATGTCGCGCCCCGGCCGTGCCGACCGACTGCGGAGGACAGAGATGATGGGACCCGGTGACTTCGGCAACGACCCGTGGGACGAGTTCCTGGCCCGCTATTTCGGCCGGAGCGAGGGGGGACGCCGGCCGGCGCACCGGGTCGACATCACCCGGCTGATGACCGCGGACGCGCGGGAGATGCTCGCCGACGCCGCCCGGCGGGCGGCCCAGAAACACAGCAACGACCTGGACACCGACCACCTGCTCTGGGCGGCGCTGCAACGGGAGCCGCTGCGCGACCTGGTCCGGCGCGCCGGGGCGGACCCGGACACCCTGGTCAACGCGCTCGGCGGGCGGGGGGAGGGGGCGCCCCGGGGTGAGGTGCCGCCGAACCTGTCGCTCACCCCGGCGGCGAAGCGGGCGCTGCTCGACGCGCACCAGCTCAGCCGGGCGATGGGGGCCAACTACATCGGGCCCGAGCACATCCTGATGGCGTTGCCGCTCAACCCGGAGTCGCCGGCCGGCCGGATGCTCGCCGCCGGGCGGATCCAGCCGGAGTCGTTGCAGGCGGCCAGCGCCGAGCGGGGCCCGATGAGCGGCCCGAAGCCGGACCGCGGCACCCCGACCCTCGACCAGTACGGCCAGGACCTCACCGAGCTGGCCCGGATGGACCAGATCGACCCGGTGATCGGCCGGGCCGACGAGATCGAGCAGGCCGTGGAGATCCTGTCCCGGCGCACCAAGAACAACCCGGTGCTGATCGGTGAGGCCGGCGTGGGCAAGACCGCGATCGTGGAAGGGCTGGCCGAGCGGATCTGCGACGGCGACGTGCCGCAGACCCTGCTCGGCAAGCGGGTCATCCAGCTCGACCTGGCCGGCCTGGTCGCCGGCACCCGCTACCGCGGCGACTTCGAGGAGCGCCTCAAGAAGGTGATCGACGAGATCCGGGCCCACCGCGAAGAGCTGATCATCTTCCTGGACGAGATCCACACCCTGGTCGGCGCGGGCGGCGCCGGCAGCGAGGGCGGCATGGACGCGTCCAACATGCTCAAGCCGGCCCTCGCCCGGGGCGAGCTGCGGGTGATCGGCGCGACCACGCTGGACGAGTACCGGCGCAGCATCGAGAAGGACGCCGCCCTGGCCCGCCGGTTCCAGCCGGTGCTGGTCCCCGAGCCCACCGTCGAGGACACCGTCAGCATCCTGCGCGGCCTGCGCGACCGCTACGAGGCGCACCACCAGGTCCGCTTCACCGACGAGGCCCTGGTGGCCGCCACCGAGCTCTCCGACCGCTACATCACCGACCGGTACCTGCCGGACAAGGCGATCGACCTGATCGACCAGGCCGGCGCCCGGGTGCGGCTGCGCACCCGCACCCCGGCCTCGGACGTGCGGGAGCTGGAGCAGCAGCTCGACGAGGTACGCCGGGACAAGGAGCAGGCCGTCTCCGACGAGCAGTACGAGCGCGCCTCGCAGCTGCGCGACCGGACCGCCGAGCTGGAGGAACAGATCCGCCGGGCGCAGGGCGACGACGGCGGCAGCCAGGTGCCCTCGGTCGGTCCGCAGGAGATCGCCGAGGTGGTCTCCCGGGCCACCGGCATCCCGATCAGCCAGCTCACCGAGGAGGAGCGGGACCGGTTGCTGCGCCTGGAGGGGCACCTGCACGAGAAGGTCATCGGCCAGGACGAGGCGGTCAGCGCGGTGGCCGAGGCGGTGCGCCGGTCGCGTACCGGGCTGGCCGACCCGAACCGGCCGATGGGCAGCTTCCTGTTCCTCGGCCCCACCGGGGTCGGCAAGACCGAGCTGGCCCGCGCCCTCGCGGAGGCGCTCTTCGGCGAGGCGGACCGGATGATCCGGGTGGACATGAGCGAGTTCCAGGAGCGGCACACGGTCAGCCGGCTGGTCGGCGCCCCACCCGGGTACGTCGGCTACGAGGAGGCCGGCCAGCTCACCGAGGCGGTGCGCCGCCGCCCGTACGCCGTGGTGCTGCTCGACGAGATCGAGAAGGCGCACCCGGACGTGTTCAACATCCTGCTCCAGGTGCTCGACGAGGGCCGGCTCACCGACAGCCAGGGCCGGACGGTGAACTTCAAGAACACCGTACTGATCATGACGAGCAACCTCGGCGCGGAGCTGATCACCGGCACCCAGCGTTCGGTCGGCTTCGGCGCCGGCGAGCCCGGCACCCAGCAGGAGAGCGACGAGCTGCGCGAGCGGCTGACACGCCGGCTCCAGGAGACCTTCCGCCCGGAGTTCCTCAACCGGATCGACGAGACGATCATCTTCCGCCGGCTGGAGGCCGAGCAGCTGCGCCAGATCACCGAGCTGCTGCTGGAGGAGACCCGCCGCCGGATGCACGCCCAGGACATCGAGGTGGACTTCACCACCGCCGGGATCGACTGGCTCTCCGAGCACGGCTACCAGCCCGAGTTCGGCGCCCGGCCGCTGCGCCGGGTCATCCAGCGGGAGGTCGACAACCGGCTCTCCCGGCTGCTGCTGGAGCACGGGATCTCGCCCGGCCAGCGGGTCACCGTCGACGCGCGGGACGGTCAGCTCGCCTTCGACGTGGGCGCCGGCGACCGCGGCTACACGGCCGCGACCACATCCCATCCGCGATGAACGGGACGTCCCGACGGATCGGAGGGCCGGAGATGACCGAACCCGAGGAGACCCGGGAGGACAGCGAGCGCAGCGAGCCGATCGTCGCGCCGCCGACGGCCAACCCGGCCCGGGTCAAGGTGCCGCCGGAGGGGCTCAAGCAGCACGCCGAGAAGGGCGAGGGCGACCCGACACCGTCCGGGTCGCCGCCGGGAGAGGAGGCCTGATGGTACGCGAGGCGCGACTCGACCCCGAGGTCGAGGTGCTCTGGGACGACTTCCACGCCGAGGTGAACGTCCCCTCCGAGCAGCTGCGCCAGTGGCTGCTGACCCGCGGCTCGGGGGAGGAGGCGTTCGGCCCGAACCCGGACCTGGACCTGCCCGAGCCCGGCCGGCGGATCCTGCAGGTGCTCACCAAGCGCAAGGTGGACCTCACCCCGGACGACATCGAGGTGATGCGGGAGGCCGTCGACCGGATCCGCGAGCTGACCGCGGCGAAACCGAGCCGCGGCAACGCCGACGACGAGTGGCGGCACTCGCTGCTCGACCTCGGCCACGACGTGCTCGTGGAACGCTGACCGGACACGGCGACGGCGCCCGGGAACCCCCGGGCGCCGTCGCCGTGCCGGCTACTCGGACTCCATGCTCGGCAGTTGCAGGCCGGCCGCGTCGGCCGCCGTCTGCCGGTCGGCGCGGGCCCGCTCCTCCCGGCTGAGCAGATTGGCGTACTCGGTGATGTCGGCCGGTTCGGGCACCTCCGGCAGCCGGCGCAGGAACGCCTCGACGTCCTGCGCGGCGGCGGTGTGCGCGGCGGCCGCCTGGCGCAGCAGTTCCCGCTGGTCGGCGGCCGGGTACAGATCAGTCATAGCGCCGTGATACCCGCGCTCAGACGGTTCGCACCCCGGCGGGCCGGGTCGGCGACGCCGAAGTCCGGGTGGCGCGGCAGCCAGGCCAGGTAGTCCGGGTGGTTGGCCAGCGCGTCGGTGTACGCGACCACCGCCGTCTCCAGCACCGTGTCGGCGACCCGGGCGGCCGGCGCGTCCGGGTGCCAGCCGAGCAGCAGCCGCCAGCGCAGCGGCACCCCGGCCAGCCGGCGGGTGACCAGGCCGGCCACCGGCCGGAAGGTGGCCTGGCACAGCGCCACCGCCTCGCCCGCGTCGACCAGGTCGAGGCAGCCGCGCACGTCCGCCTCGTACACCTTGCGGGGGGTGAAGCCGGCCCGGGCGCAGGCGGCCGCGAAGCAGTCGCCGAAGCAGCCGTCGCCGGGCGCGGCGACCCACTGCTCGCGACTCAGGTCCACCAGGCGGATCTCCTCCCGGTCGGCCATCGGGTGGCGCTGCGGCAGCAGCACGAAGACCGGGTCGACGGCGAGTTCCCGCCAGCACAGCCCGAACTCGGCGGGTGGCGCGGCGTCCCCGCACACGCCGGTGAGCGCGAAGTCGAGCCGGCCACCGGCGACCAGTTGGGCCAGCTCGTCCCCGGACCACGACGCGTACGTGCTGATCTGCGCCTCGGGGCGGGCGGCGGCGAGCCGGTGCACCAGCCGGCCCAGGATCGGGCTGTTCACCCCGCCGAACCGGTACCGGGTCACCGGGTCCCCGGCCCCGGCCAGCCGGGCCGCCTCGTCCTGCAGGCCCTTCATCGCCGGCAGCAGCACCCGGGCCCGGTCCAGCACCAGCTCACCCAGGGCGGTCGGCCGGGCGCCCCGCCGGTCCCGTTCGAACAGCGGGCCACCCAGGGCCCGTTCGATGCGCTGGAGCTGGGCGGTCAGCGCCGGCTGGGCCAGGCCGAGCGTCGAGGCCGCCTTGGTGACGCTCCCCGTCTCCGCGATCGCGCAGACCACCCGCAGGTGTCGCAGCTCCAGATTCATACGGTGACCGTAGGACCACGAACCGGCATCCGGAAGGGTCCGCAGGACATCGGCGTATGCCGATCGGTCGAACGGCTCCGCTCACTGCCCGCGCGGTCGCTCCAGGTCCGACAGCCGGGTCCGCCGTCCGGTCACCACGTCGCGGACCTTGTCCAGCACACCCACCGCCGGCTCCACGATCTTGTTCCAGGGCGGGGTGGCCGGGGTGCCCGGGTGCGGCCGGGTCGGCGCGGCCTCCTCGGCGATCTCCCACCGGTTGCCCAGCCGGATCAGCTCGGCGTCGCTGGCCACCGCCCGCAGCGGGGTGACCAGCGCGGCCACCCGGCTGACGTGCCGGTGGACCCGCTCGGCCACCTCGGCCAGCGCCGGCGCGTCCGGCGCCGACAGTCCCTTCAGGGCGGTCAACAGCGCGGCGTCCGCCTCGATCTCCCGGTCCACCAGCTCCGCGATCTCCGGCACGGCGGCCCGCGCGGCGGGGAAGAGGTACTGCTCCTCGGCCGAGAGGTGCCGGGACACCGCCGCGGTGAGCACGTCGAGCACCTCCCGCCGGCGCGCGTCGTCCAGACCCGGGGCGGTCACCTGCTCGGCCAGGTCGAGCAGGGCCCGGTGCTCCCGGTCCACCAGGTCGGCCAGGCTCCGCCCGCCCGGCCGGTACGCGTCCTCGGCGGTGGGCGGCAGCGGCGGCAGCGGAACGGTCATGGCGCCCTCCTCGACTGGTGGCGGCGGCGGCCGCCCGGGCCCGGCGCGGCGGACGCCGGGCCGTGACCCCGGCGAACCGATCGACGGGTGTTGCGCCTCCGGCGGTACCCGGCGGCGCGGCCGGCGAAACCGGGCCCGGCCCGGGGCGCGCCGGTCCACCCCGGCGGCTGGTATGAAGAAGCGATGACGAGCGACGCCGCTTCCGCCCGACCGGACCCCACCGACGAGGTCGTCGACCTCTGCCGCGACCTGCTGCGCATCGACACCACCAACACCGGGGACAACGACACCAGCGCCGGCGAACGCGGCGCGGCGGAGTACGTCGCGGAGCGGCTTGCCGAGGTCGGGATCGAGGCGGAGCTGCTGGAGTCCGCGCCCGGCCGGGCCAACCTGGTCGCCCGGATCCCCGGCACCGACCCCGGCCGGGACGCCCTGCTGGTCCACGGCCACCTCGACGTCGTCCCCGCCGACCCCGACGAGTGGTCGGTGCACCCGTTCTCCGGGGAGATCCGCGACGGCTACCTCTGGGGCCGCGGCGCGATCGACATGAAGGACTTCGACGCCATGGTGCTCGCCGTGGTCCGCGGCTGGCAGCGCGCCGGCGTCCGCCCCGCCCGCGACATCGTGCTCGCCTTCACCGCCGACGAGGAGGCCGGCAGCGACTACGGCGCGCACTTCCTCGCCCGGCGGCACCGCCACCTCTTCGACGGCTGCACCGAGGCGATCGGCGAGGTCGGCGGCTTCTCCTACTCGGTGGACGAGCAGCGCCGGCTCTACCTCATCGAGACCGCCGAGAAGGGCATCGACTGGCTGCGGCTGCACGCCAAGGGCCGCCCCGGGCACGGCTCGATGGTGCACGACGACAACGCGGTCACCGCGCTCGCCGAGGCGGTCGCCCGGATCGGCCGGCACCGCTTCCCGGTGGTGATGACCGACACCGTACGGGCCTTCCTGGCGGAGGTCGCCGAGGTCCTCGGCATCGAGATCGACCCGGACGACCCGGAGACCGCCATCGCCAAGCTCGGCCCGATCGCCAACATCATCGGCGCGACGATCCGCAACACCGCCAACCCGACCCGGCTGGGCGCCGGCTACAAGGACAACGTGATCCCCGGCCGGGCCACCGCCACCATCGACTGCCGCAGCCTGCCCGGCCAGTCCGAGCTGCTGGAACGGCAGCTGCGCGAGCTGGTCGGCCCGGACATCGCCATCGAGTACATCCAGCGCCAGCCGGCCCTGGAGACCACCTTCGACGGCGACCTGGTCGAGGCGATGTCCGCCGCGCTGCGCGCCGAGGACCCGGGCGCCCGGCCGGTGCCGTACATGCTCTCCGGCGGCACCGACGCCAAGGCGTTCTCGCAGCTCGGCATCCGCTGCTTCGGCTTCGCGCCGTTGCGGCTGCCCGCCGACCTCAATTTCTCCGGCCTGTTCCATGGCATCGACGAGCGGGTCCCGGTGGACGGACTACAGTTCGGCGTGCGGGTTCTCGACCGGTTTCTCCGCGACTGCTAATCGTGTCCGTCGCGTCCGGCGTCGGCGCGGAACTCCCCCATCTGCGAAGGGACTGCCACACATGACCGACCAGCACGGTGAGCTGGACGCCGCACTGGAGCGGGTGATCGACGCCGCCCGCGCCCACCTGACCGCGGTCCGCGCGGCCCAGGGCCGCATCGACGACGACGACGTCTGGCAGGCGTACGTCGCGTTGAACAACGCCTCCTTCGCGTACGACGAGCAGCTGCTCGACGCGTTCGGCGAGGTGACGCCGTGGGACGTGGAGTCGATCGACCCGAACGAGGCCGACGAGCGCTTCGGTGCGGCCGAGGGCGTCGAGGCCACCGACCCGCACCCGCGGGTCATCTCGGTGCGGCAGCGCCGCGACTACCGGGTGCCCAGCGTGTCGGCCCTGATCCGGGTGGCCGAGGCGGCCCGCCGCGAGGGCACTCCCGAGGAGGACGAGGCGGCCCCGGTCGAGGGGGTCGGCGAGGCCGTGCTGGAGCTGCTGCAGAGCGGCGACGGGTCGCTGTCGGCGCTGGACGTGCCCGAGCTGGAGCCGCTCGACGGGGTGGTCATGGTCAGCGAGGTCGGCACCCCGGTCGACCTGGAGTCGTTCGACGACGACGACCCGCTCGGCCCGTTCCAGCCCGCCGTCGACGACCGGCTGGTCGGCCGGCTCGACGAGCACCCCTTCCTCGAGCTCGACGAGGAACACGATCACGACCACGCCCACTAGGCCGTGACCGGCCCGGGGCCCCGCCGAGCGGTGCGGGCCCCGGTCCCGTCCAGCCCCGTCAGTACGACAGGCCCGGCTGCGGCTGGTTGACCCGGCGACGGCGCAGCACCACCTGCCGCGTCCCGTCCCGGTACAGCCGCACCCGGGCCAGCTCCCATCCGGAGAACTCCGCCTGGATCGCCAACTGCGCCGCGGCGGTCAACCGGTCGACATTCGCGGGCAACCGCAGCGGCGCGTATTCGTAGTCCATGACTCCTATGCTGCCCAGCCCGGTGGCCTGCCGCCACCCCCTGACCGTGACCCGCGTCGCGTCCCCCCGTGGCCCTGCGACCGCCGACGGTGGCCGCGTCGCGCGTGGCGTGCGGCCGGGCCGTGGGCTCAGCCGTCCCGCTCCGGATAGCCGACCGGCACCGCCGAGACGTCGTCCAGCGCGGTGACGATCTCCGCCGGCAGCGTCATCCGCTCCACCTGCAACGCCCCGAGCAGCTGCCCCACGGTCCGGGCGCCGAGGATCGGCGCGGTCACCCCGGGCCGGTCCCGGATCCAGGCCAGCGCCACCTCCAGCGGGGACACGCCCAGCCCGCCCGCGGCGATGGCGACCGCCTCCACGATGCTCGAGCAGCGCGGCTCCAGGTACGTGGCGACGAAGCGCTCGAAGTGCGGCGACGCGGCCCGGGAATCGGCCGGCCGGCCGTGCCGGTACTTGCCGGTGAGCACCCCCCGGCCCAGCGGCGACCAGGGCAGCACGCCCAGCCCCATCGCCTCGCAGGCGGGCAGCACCTCCCGCTCCACGCCCCGCTCCAGCAGCGAGTACTCCACCTGGGCGGCGACCACCGGCGCCCGCCCCGGCCAGGCCGCCTGCCAGGCCGCGGCCCGCGCGGTCTGCCAGCCGGCGAAGTTCGACACCCCCACGTAGCGGGCCTTGCCGCTGGACACCGCGTGGTCCAGCGCCGACAGCGTCTCCTCCAGCGGGGTGTCCGGGTCGTACCCGTGCACCTGCCACAGGTCGACGTGGTCGGTGCCGAGCCGGCGCAGCGACGCCTCCAGGGTGCGCAGCAGGTGCCCCCGCGAGCCGTCCCGGCGGCGCCCGCTGCCCGGCCGCAGCCCCGCCTTCGTCGCGATCAGCAGCTCGTCCCGGGGCACCAGGCTGCCCAGCAGCGCGCCGATCACCGACTCGGCGTCGCCGTCGGCGTACACGTCGGCGGTGTCGATCAGGTTTCCACCCGCGTCGAGGTAGCTCTTCAGCTGGGCGGCCGCGTCGTCGGCATCGGTGTCCCGTCCCCAGGTCATGGTGCCGAGCGCGAGCCGCGAAACCGCCAGCCCGCTTCGGCCGAGCGGTCGCTGTTGCATGCGTGAACCTTATTTCGAAGCCGGCGTCACGGATATCCTCGCCCGGAGTCAACTTCCTGCTCAACCTTCCGGCCGGTGTGACGTGTTCGAGGCGAGCCGGTGATCGGCCGTCCCACCGGCATTGCGTAACCTGATGCGACCTGTGGTGCGGATGGTGGGAGGACCAGTGCGACTCGGGCTCAGCCTCGGATACCAGACGGCGTGGAGCACACCCGCCGACCACCTGGCCCTGGCCCAGGAGGCGGACCGGCTCGGCTACTCGGTGGTGTGGGCCGCGGAGGCCTACGGCTCCGACTCGCCCAGCATGCTCGCCTGGATGGCCGGCCAGACCGAGCGGATCGACGTGGGCGCCGCGGTGATGCAGATCCCCGCCCGCACCCCGGCGATGACCGCGATGACCGCGGCGACCATCGACGCGCTCTCCGGCGGCCGGTTCCGGCTCGGCCTGGGCGTCTCCGGCCCGCAGGTCTCCGAGGGCTGGCACGGCGTCCGGTTCGCCAAGCCCCTGGCCCGCACCCGGGAGTACGTCGACATCGTGAAACTCGCGGTCGCCCGCAAGCAGGTCGCGTACGACGGCGAGCACTACACCCTGCCGCTGCCCGACGGGCCGGGCAAGGCGCTGCGGCTCGGCTTCCACCCGCCGCGCGAGCACATCCCGATCTACCTGGCCGCGGTCGGCCCGAAGAACCTGGAGCTGGCCGGCGAGATCGCCGACGGGTGGCTGGCGGTCTTCTACGCCCCCGAGTTCGCCGAGGAGCAGCTCGCCTCCGTCCGGGCCGGGCGGGCCAAGGTCGGCAAGGAGCTGGCCGGCTTCGACGTCGTCCCGTCCGTGCCGGTGGTGGTGGGCGACGACATCGCCACCTGCGCCGAGCTGGTCCGCTGGTACGCCGCCCTCTACGTGGGCGGGATGGGCAGCCGCCAGCAGAACTTCTACAACCAGCTCGCCACCCGGATGGGCTACGGCGACGCGGCCCGCGAGGTACAGGACCTCTACCTCGCCAAGCGGCAACGCGACGCCGCCGCCGCGGTGCCGATGGAGTTCATCGACCGGACCTCGCTGCTCGGGCCGAAGGAGCGCATCGCCGACCGGATGCGGGAGTACGCCGCCGCCGGCGTGACCACCCTGTCCGTGTCGCTGTTCGTGGCCGACCGGGACAGCGGCGTGCAGACCCTGCGTACCGTCGCCGAGTCGCTGGAACTCTCCGGGGTCGGCGAGTGACCTGGGTCGAGGCCATCGTCCTGGGCATCGTCCAGGGGCTCACGGAATTCCTGCCCGTCTCGTCGTCCGGACACCTCCGGATCACCTCGGCGATCTTCTTCGGCCGGGACGCCGGCGCGTCGTTCACCGCGGTGACCCAGCTCGGCACCGAGGCGGCCGTGCTCATCTACTTCTTCAAGGACATCTGGCGGATCATCCGGACCTGGTGCCTCGGGCTGGTCGACCGCTCCGTCCGGTCGAGCCTCGACTACCGGATGGGCTGGTACGTCATCGTCGGCACCATCCCGATCGGCGTCCTCGGCCTGCTCTTCAAGGACGCCATCCGGGACACCGCCCGGAACCTGTACCTGATCTCCTTCACGCTGATCTTCTTCGCCCTGGTGCTGGCGTTCGCCGAATACTGGGGCCGGCAGACCCGCACACTGGAGAACTTCCGGATGCGCGACGGCGTCGTCATGGGCTTCGCCCAGGCCATGGCGCTGATCCCCGGGGTGTCCCGCTCCGGCGGCACGCTCACCTTCGGCCTGCTGCTCAACCTCACCCGGGAGACGGCGGCCCGATACTCGTTCCTGCTGGCCATCCCGGCGGTGGTGCTCTCCGGCGTGTTCAGCCTCGGCGACGTCTTCGAACCGGCCGAGCCGGGCACGGCGGCACCGAGCGTGGCGCAGATGGTCGTCGCCACGGTGATCGCCTTCGCCATCGGGTACGCGGCCATCGCCTGGCTGCTGCGCTACGTCGCCCACCACACGCTGTACCTGTTCGTGCTGTACCGGGTGGCGCTCGGGACCCTGGTCCTCTGCCTGCTGCTGACGGGAACGATCAGCGCTACGTAGGTCTTCCGGTGTGATTCCGGCTCGGGTGGCTGGCTGGGCTTCGTGCTGGCTGCGCCTTGTTGCTGGTTGCGGCTGTGTTCTGGTTGCGGCTGCGTTCTGGTTGCGGTTAGGGCTGGGGGCGAGGGTGACCGGCTCCGGGCGGTCAGGCTTGATCCCTGCGCCGGTCACCCTCGCCCCCAGCCCGTCGTGGGCGTTCGCCGTCCGGCGGTGACCGCCCTGCGAACTCAGGCCCTCGTGTTACTCAGGCCGTCGGGCTCGGTCGGCGGTTCGGCAGGCATCCTCGCCCCGGCCCGTCGTGGGCCTTCGTTGTCCGGCGGTCACCGGCTGTGCTTACTCAGGCCGTTGTGCTGGGCCGTCGGGTTCGGCAGGCGCCCTCACCTTTCGGCCTGTGGTGGGCGTTCGTCGGCCGGTGGTGGCTGCTCGCTGAGCTTGTTGTGCTCGGCTTGGGGGAGACGCCGCTGGCCGGCACCCGTTGTCGGGTGCCGGCCAGCGTGTGCTTGGTGCTTGGTGCATGGTGGTTGGTGGTTGTGGTCAGCTGTTCCAGTGCTGGGCGACGATGTCGGCGGCCTGCTGCTCCCACTGGGCGTAGGCATCCGGGTAGGCCGAGACCTGCACGGTCTGCGCGGCCTCGGTCAGCGGCATGTCCTGCCAGCCGTCGACCTGCTTGAGGCCCTTCTCGAACGCGAGCGTGGAGTACTCGGGGTCGGTGATCTGCTCCGGCGTGCCCCAACCCGAGCTCGGGCGCTGCTGGAACAGGCCCAGCGAATCGTGATCATTCTTGTCGCCGAGGTGGCCCAGGTTCTCCAGCTTCGACTCCTGCAGGCTCGTGGCGATCGAGATCACCGCGGCCCGCTCGGGCAGACCCGCCTTCTTCGTGGCGGCGATGATCGCCTTGGCGTTGGCGGTCTGCTCATCGGACAGGTCGATACGCGACTGGGCGCCCTGCACACCGTGCGGAATCAGCTTGCCCATGTCCGGCTTGTCGGCCTGCACGGCCGCGACCGGCTTCGCCTGCATGGTCGGGGTGTCGGCGTGGGCGGCGATCGGACCGGCGAACACACCACCGGTGAACGCCAGACCAGCAATACCCAGCACGCTCTTACGCAGCATCGTGTTCATGACAAAGCTCCATTCGGGGGACGGCGCACACCCCGGCGGGGGACCGGTGAGATGTGCGCAAGCACCGTCAGGCGCTCAAAGAAGGCGACGCGATACACGCGCACACCCACAGGGGGAAAGTCTTGGGGGGATCATCCCGGCCGCGGGGCGGGGGGCCTCTTCGCGGCGCCGGGACCATGTGTAACGACCGCCGGCCCACCATCATTCCCGGGGGCCCGACACCCGTGAAGGGTGCTCTTCCTCGGCCGTTCACCCCGATACAACGACCCCCGGCCCCCAGCCATTCCGGCCCCACGGTGCCGCCGACCACACCCCCGGAACCGGACAGACCACGCATCGGCGGCCAGACAGCATCAGCCTCGACGCGCGCCGCGAGGTGCTTTCGACTGCGGAGGGCGCTCTTCCCGGTTCGGCCTTGGCTGAGCGTGATTAGCCGGGATCGTCACGCTTCGGGGCGAGCCCGACGGGGTCGCCGCGTTCCGACTGCGCGAGGCAACGGGGTTGCCGCGTTCCGGCGGCGCGAGGCGACGGGTTGCTTGCCTCGTTCCGGCTGGGCGCGCGACGGGTGCCACGTTCCGCTCGCGCCCGGCCGGATGGCGGTTCTGGCTGCAGGCGTGACGGGTGCCGCGTTCCAGCCCAAGGCCCGATGGGTTGCCGGCACCCTGCTGCGGGGCCGACCGGCGACGGGGATCCGACCACCGCCGGGCCCGCTTGCCGGCGTTCCGGCCGCACCTCGGCACATCCTCGAAGGGAGACGTCGAGGCCTCCAACCCGACGACCAAGGACAGGTAGGCGAAGTCCAGACATAACCGTCGCCGTGCCCGCCTCGACCAAGGGTTGATCAACTCGGGATGCGGC
Source organism: Micromonospora sp. NPDC049836 (assembly GCF_044465125.1). Taxonomy (NCBI): domain Bacteria; kingdom Bacillati; phylum Actinomycetota; class Actinomycetes; order Micromonosporales; family Micromonosporaceae; genus Micromonospora; species Micromonospora sp. NPDC049836. Next base: position 9,557 of record NZ_JBITLH010000002.1, on the reverse strand, counting down.
AAAGAGGTCCTTCAAAAGCCAAGGACACCACGGGATGTCGCGATCGGGGTGGATCAGGGGGCCAGTGGCTGGCGAGGACGCCACGAGATGCACGACCGGGGTGGATCAAGGGACCAGGGGTGACCGTGACGCGGGGGCGCGGAGTGCGGCGGAGGGAGGAGCGTCCACAGGCACACGATGGACTCGAACAGGCGGTGCCGGCACGGGTCCCGGATCACGTCGCCTGGTAGGTGCGCGGTGGTACGCGGGGCGGATCGGCGAGGACCTAGGGTGGTCAGCGTGGCGACCCTTCTGCTTCTGCGACACGGCCGGACCACCGCCAACGCCGACGGGGGCCTGGCCGGCCGGCAACCGGTCGAGCTGGACGAGACCGGGCGGGCCCAGGCCACGGCGGTGGGGGAGCGGCTGAAGGGCCTGCCGCTCCGCGCGGTGGTGACCAGTCCGCTGATCCGCTGCCGGCAGACCCTGGAGCTGGCGCTGCCCGAGGCCGAGCCGGTGGTGGAGGAAGGGCTGATCGAGTGCGGGTACGGCGCCTGGGAGGGGCAGCCGTTGAAGAAGCTGGCGAAGGAGCCGCTCTGGCCGGTGGTGCAGCAGCACCCGAGCGCCGCCGTCTTCCCGGACGGGGAGTCGATGGCGGCGATGTCCGCGCGGGCGGTCGCGGCGGTACGCGCCTGGGATGCCCGGGTGACCGCGGAGCACGGGCCGGAGGCGGTCTGGCTGGCGTGTAGCCACGGCGACGTGATCAAGGCGATCGTGGCGGACGCGCTCGGCGTACACCTGGATCTTTTCCAGCGGATCGTGGCGGACCCGGCGTCGGTGACCGCGATCCGATACACGCCGCTGCGTCCGTTCCTGGTCCGGCTCAATGACACCGGGGGTGACCTGGCCAGCCTGGTGCCGCCGGCGCGCCGGCGGCGCGGGCGGTCGACGCGGCGGGCGGACTCGGACGCGGCGGTGGGCGGCGGCGCGGGGGCGACCCGGTGAGCCGACCGACCCGGGGAACGACCGTCGTGGCCCGGGGAGCGGCCGTCGCCGCCGGGGGAGCGGCCGTCGTGGCCGGGGGAGCGGCCGAGTTGGCCCGGGGTGCGGCCGAGTTGGCCCGGGGTGCGGCCGGGAACGGGATGCACCGGGCGGTCGGGGCTGGCGCGTTCGCCCTGGGCGGATTCGGCGTCGGTGGGCTGCGCGACGCTCCCACGCTCCGGATAGGGTCGTGGGTATGACCCACCAGGTGCACGCCTTCGAGCCGCCGGAGCGGTTCGTCGCCGGAACCGTCGGCCCGCCGGGGGAGCGTACGTTCTTCCTGCAGGCGCGCGGCGGTGGCCGGCTGGTCAGCGTCGCGCTGGAGAAGGTCCAGGTGTCCCTGCTCGCCGAGAAGCTGGAGGAGCTGCTCTCCGAGGCGCAGCGCCGGTTCGGCGTGGACCTGCCGGAGCTCCCGCCGGCCGTCGGTGACAACGACCCGCTGGACACCCCGGTCGACGAGGAGTTCCGGGTCGGCACCCTGGGCCTGGCCTTCGACGTGGACACCGCCACCGTGGTGATCGAGGCGATCGCGGTCGGTGAGACGGAGGTCGAGGTCGAGCTGGGCGATGGCCCCGACGACGACGTCGAGGACGAGGAGCCGGACGAGCCGGACGAGGACCTCGACCGGCTCCGGGTGCGGTTGACCCCCGAGGCGACCCGCGCGTTCATCGAGCGGGCCCGCCGGGTGGTCAACGCCGGCCGCCCGCCCTGCCCGCTCTGCGGCCAGCCGTTGGATCCGGCGGGCCATCTCTGCCCCCGGCACAACGGTTACCACCGGTGACCTCGTCGGAACTCCAGCCCCGACAGGGTGGCATCGACGCGTTGCGCCTGCTCAGCGACGGTGAGCTGACCCTGGAGGGGCGGCTGGTCGACGCCTCCAACACCACCCTGCGCGGCATCCTCAGCCTGGACGGGGCGACGGCCCGCTGCGTCTACAAGCCGGTGCGCGGCGAGCGGCCGCTCTGGGACTTTCCGGACGGTACGCTCGCCGGCCGGGAGGTCGCCGCGTACCTGGTCGCCCGGGCCACCGGCTGGGACCTGGTGCCGCCGACGGTGCTGCGTGACGGCCCGTTCGGGCCCGGCTCCTGCCAGCTCTGGATCGACGAGCCGGAGGACGCCGAACCGCTGGTCGGGTTCGTGCCGGCCGAGGCGGTGCCGCCGCGCTGGTTCGCGGTCGCCGCGGCCCGCGACGACGACGGCGCCGCGTACGCCCTCGCGCACGCCGACGACCCGCGGCTGGCCCGGCTCGCGGTCCTCGACGCGGTGATCAACAACGCCGACCGCAAGGGCGGCCACGTCATCGTCGGTCCGGACGACCGGATCTACGGCGTCGACCACGGCGTCTGCTTCCACGTGGAGGAGAAGCTGCGTACGGTCCTGTGGGGCTGGGCCGGCCGGCAGCTGCCGCCGGACGCGGTGGAGATGCTGGACGGGCTGGCGGGGCAGCTCACCGGCGCGCTCGGTGACGAGTTGGCCGAGCACCTGATGCTCTCCGAGATCGCCGAGGTGGCGGCCCGGGTGGACCGGCTGCGCGAGACCGGTCGCTTCCCGCTGCCGCCGCAGGAGTGGCCGGCCATGCCCTGGCCGCCCATGTGAATCGTTGTCACGTTGATCACCCGTGGCCCGGCACCCGAGCGCCTGATGGCTCGTTAGGCTGATGGTCATGGAGTCTTGGACGGGACACGAGGTGCCACGGCTGCCGGGCAGGGGCGAGCCACTGCGGTTGTACGACTCGGCGCGGCAAGGTGTCCAGCCCAGTCGCCCGGACGGGGACGCCGCCATGTACGTGTGCGGCATCACGCCGTACGACGCCACCCACCTCGGCCACGCCGCCACCATGATCACCTTTGACCTGGTGCAGCGGATGTGGCGGGACGCCGGCGTGACTGTCCGGTACGTGCAGAACGTCACCGACATCGACGATCCGCTGCTGGAGCGGGCCGCGCGCGACGGCGAGGACTGGAAGGTCCTGGCCATGCGGGAGACGGCGCTGTTCCGGGAGGACATGGAGGCGCTGCGGATCATCCCGCCGGAGCACTACGTCGGCGCGGTGGAGTCGATCCCGGACATCGCCGAGAAGGTCCTCGTGCTGCTCAAGGACGGCGCCGCGTACCGGCTCGACGACGGCACCGGCGACGTCTACTTCGACGTCTCCGCCGCCCCCGACTTCGGCTACGAGTCCAACCTCTCCCGGGAGGAGATGCTGGAGATCTTCCCGGAGCGCGGCGGCGACCCGGACCGGGCCGGCAAGCGCGACCCGCTCGACCCGCTGCTGTGGCGGGGCGCCCGGGAGGACGAGCCGTCCTGGCCGGGCGGGGAGCTGGGCCCGGGGCGGCCCGGCTGGCACATCGAGTGCGCGGTGATCGCGCTGAACCTGCTCGGCGACCGGATCGACGTGCAGGGCGGCGGCAACGACCTGCTCTTCCCGCACCACGAGTGCTCGGCCGCGCACGCCGAGCGGCTCACCGGCAGCGCGCCCTTCGCCGACCACTACGTGCACGCCGGCATGATCGGCCTGGACGGCGAGAAGATGTCGAAGTCCCGGGGCAACCTGGTCTTCGTCTCCCGATTGCGCGCCGACCGGGTGGACCCGATGGCGGTCCGGCTGGCCCTGATCAGCGGCCACTACCGCGCCGACCGCTCGTGGACCGACGACCTGCTCGACACGGCGCAGCAGCGGCTGGACCGCTGGCGCCGGGCCGCCGCCGCGCCGGCCGGGCCGTCCGGGGCGGAGCTGCTCGCCGGCGTACGCGCCCGGCTGGCAGACGACCTGGACACCCCCGGCGCGCTCGCGGTGGCCGACGCCTGGGCCGAGCAGGCGCTGGCCGGCGTCGGAGACGACTCCGCCGCCCCGAAGCTCTTCGCCGACACCGTGGACGCCCTCCTCGGCATCCGCCTGTAGGGCGCGGCCGCCCTTCCCGGCACCGGTCGGGGCCGGTGGCGCGCTCAGCCGAGCACGAGACCCGGGTCCGGGTCCTGCTCGGGCGCCGGGGCCGGGATCCGGTACTCCTCGGTGAGCGTGGTCATCGGGCCGGGCCAGGTGGCCTGGGCGACCTCGATCGGCTTGCGCCGCTCGTCGTAGGCGACGTGCAGCAGGTGCAGCACCGGGGTGTCGGGCCGGATCTGCAGGATCTCCGCCTCCTCCCGGCTGGGCTGGCGGGCGCTGATCGTGTCGGTGGCCGTGACGTAGCGCCGGCCGGTGGCCTCCTCGGCCTCCTGGTAGAGCGGGCGGCCGAACGCCTCAGCCTGTTCCAGCGAGGTGCCGGCGGTGTCGCCGGGCAGGAACCAGGAGGCGCCGACCTCGACCGGTGACTCGTCGGTGCGGACCAGGTGCCGCCGGCAGAGCAGCTCGCTGCCGTCGGCCACCCCGAACGCGTCGGCCACCTCGGGCGGGGCGGGGGCCCGGCCCACGGAGACGAGCTGCTGCTTGTACCGGGCGGCCAGGTCGGTGTGGTAGCCGCGGAAGCCGCCGTACCGGCCGCGGGAGAGCCGGTTGAGGCGGCGGCGGGTGCCCCGGACGTACGTACCGGAGCCGGGCTTGGTGATCAGGATGCCCTCGACCCGCAGCTGGTCGACGGCGCGCTGGACGGTCTGCTTCGCCACGCCGAACATCTCGGCGATGGCCGGGATGGACGGCAGCCGCTCGCCGGGCGCCCAGTCGCCACGGCGCACCTGGGCCTTGAGCTGCGCGGCGATCTGGCGGTGCGGGAACTCGGCCGCACCGGGGTTGATCTGCATGCCCGCCTCCTCCTGACAGCTAGGTTCCTAGGATGCCGTAGCGGGGGTGACGGCGCCACCCCGGACACGCCGAAGGCCGGGCCCCGCAGGACCCGGTCTTCGGCAGGGACAGCTACCAGGAGCCGGCGGTGGGACCGGCGGAGCCGCCCCGACGGCGCAGGTACTTCTCGAACTCCTGGGCGATCTCGTCGCCGGTCAACGGGGTAATCCCCGCGTCGCCGACCCGTTCCTCCAGCTCACGGACGTACTCGCCCAGCTCGGCGTCCTGTTCGGCCGCGCTGCGCACCCGCTGCTCCCACTCGGCGGCCTCCTCGGCCAGGTCGGCCATCGGCACCGGCAGGTCGAGCACCTCCTCGACCCGGTGCAGCAGGGCCAGGGTGGCCTTCGGGCAGGGCGGGTTGTTGGCGTAGTGCGGCACGTGCACCCAGAACGACACGGCGTCGACCTCGGCGCGGGTGCAGGCGTCGTGCAGCACCCCGACGATGCCGGTCGGGCCGTCGTAGCGGGTCGGGGTGAGCTGGTAGCGCTTCGCCGCGTCCGCGTCCGAGGCGCTGCCGCTGATCGGCAGCGGCCGGGTGTACGGCACGTCGGCCAGCAGCGCGCCGAGCAGCACCACCCGCTCGACCTCCAGGCTGTGGCAGATCTCCAGCACCTGCTCGCAGAAGGTGCGCCAGCGCATGCTCGGCTCGATGCCCCGGATCAGCACCACGTCCCGCTCGGTGCCCTCCGGGCTGGCCACCATGAAGCGGGTGGTGGGCCACTCCACCCGGCGGGTCTCGCCGTCGGCCATGGTGATCGTCGGCCGGCTCACCTGGAAGTCGTAGAAGTCCTCCGGGTCCAGCTCGGCCACCTGCCGCGCCTGCCAGACCTGCTCCAGGTGCTCCACGGCCGCCGTGGAGGCGTCCGCCGCGTCGTTCCAGCCCTCGAAAGCCGCGATGGCGACCGGGGAGCGCAGCACCGGCAGCCCGTCGAACTCGGTCACGCCGTCACCTCACCCTGCTCGCCGGGAGCGGTGTCCCTGATGTGCTTCACGTCCGCCAGCCTACGTGCCGGCGGGAGATGCGGCCCGCCGGCCGCGCCGGTCGGCCCGACCGACCCGGCGGACCGAACGGCTGACCGTGCCGTGGTGATCCCGCCGACAGTATGTGGGAACGGCTGGTTGCGATCACCCGTCGGCGGCCCGTCGCACTAACCTGGCCCTGTGCGGACTTCGTTGCTCGATGTGCTGGCCGACCGGATCCTCATCGCCGACGGCGCGATGGGGACCATGCTCCACGCCGCCGACCTGACCCTGGACGACTTCGACGGCCTTGAGGGCTGCAACGAGATCCTCAACGTCACCCGGCCGGACGTGGTCCGGGGCGTGCACGAGGCGTACCTGGCCGCGGGCGCGGACTGCGTGGAGACCAACACCTTCGGCGCGAACCTGCCCAACCTCGCCGAGTACGGCATCGCCGAGCGGATCCGGGAGCTCTCCGCGGCCGGCGCCCGGCTGGCCCGGGCGGCCGCCGACGCGTACACCACCCCGGAGCAGCCCCGCTTCGTGCTCGGCTCGATGGGGCCGGGCACCAAGCTGCCCACCCTGGGGCACGCCGGCTACGCCACGCTGCGCGACGCGTACCAGGAGAACGCGGCGGGCCTGATCGCGGGCGGGGCGGACGCCCTGATCATCGAGACCTGCCAGGACCTGCTCCAGGTCAAGGCGGCGGTGATCGGCGCCAAGCGGGCCCGCGCCGAGCTGGGCCGGGACGTCCCGATCATCTGCCAGGTCGCCGTGGAGACCACCGGCACCATGCTGCTGGGCAGCGAGATCGGCGCGGCGCTGACCGCCATCGAGCCGCTCGGCGTCGACCTGATCGGCCTGAACTGCTCCACTGGCCCGGCCGAGATGGGCGAGCACCTGCGCTACCTGTCCCAGCACGCGCGCATCCCGGTGTCGGTGATGCCCAACGCCGGCCTGCCGGTGCTCACCGCCGACGGGGCGTACTTCCCGCTCACCCCGGTGGAGCTGGCCGACGCCCTGGAACAGTTCGTCACCGACTACGGCGTGGCGCTCGTCGGAGGCTGCTGCGGCACCACCCCGGAGCACGTCCGGGTGCTGGTCGAGCGGCTGGGCGGCACCCGCCCGGTGGCCCGGCAGCCGCAGCCGGAGCCGGGCGTCTCCTCGATCTACCACCACGTGCCGTTCGCCCAGGACGCCAGCATCCTGATGGTGGGGGAGCGGACCAACGCCAACGGCTCGAAGGCGTTCCGGGATGCCATGCTCGCCGGCGACTGGCAGGCCTGCGTGGAGCTCGCCCGCGGCCAGGCCCGCGACGGCTCGCACCTGCTCGACCTCTGCGTCGACTACGTCGGCCGCGACGGCGCCCAGGACATGCGCGAGCTGGCCGGCCGGTTCGCCACCGCCTCCACGCTGCCGATCGTGCTGGACTCCACCGAACCGGCGGTGATCGAGGCCGGGCTGGAGATGCTCGGCGGGCGCTGCGTGGTCAACTCGGTCAACTTCGAGGACGGCGACGGCCCGGAGTCCCGCTACGCCCGGGTGATGCCGGTGGTCGCCGAGCACGGCGCCGCGGTGGTGGCGCTGCTCATCGACGAGGAGGGCCAGGCCCGCACCCGGGACTGGAAGGTACGCGTGGCGTGCCGGCTGATCGACGACCTGACCGGCCGGTGGGGGCTGCGCCGGGGGGACATCCTCATCGACGCGCTGACCTTCCCGATCGCCACCGGCCAGGAGGAGACCCGCCGCGACGGCATCGAGACGATCGAGGCGATCCGGGAGATCGCCGCCCGTTACCCGGGGGTCAACTTCACCCTCGGCATCTCCAACGTCTCGTTCGGCCTGAACCCGGCCGCCCGGCAGGTGCTCAACTCGGTCTTCCTGCACGAGTGCGCGCAGGCCGGGCTGACCTCGGCGATCGTGCACGCCAGCAAGATCCTGCCGATGTCCCGGATCGCCGACGAGCAGCGCGAGGTCGCCCTCGACCTGATCTACGACCGGCGCCGCGAGGGGTACGACCCGGTGCAGCGCTTCATCGAGCTCTTCGAGGGCGTCGACGCCGCGTCGGCGCGGGCCACCCGGGCCGAGGAACTGGCCGCGCTGCCGCTGGAGGAGCGGCTCAAGCGGCGCATCATCGACGGTGAGCGCAACGGCCTGGAGGCCGACCTGGACACCGCGATGGCCGAGGGACGCGCGCCACTGTCCATCATCAACGATCTGCTGCTCGACGGCATGAAGGTGGTCGGCGAGCTGTTCGGCTCCGGCCAGATGCAGCTGCCGTTCGTGCTCCAGTCCGCCGAGGTGATGAAGACCGCGGTGGCCTACCTGGAGCCGCACATGGAGAAGGCCGACGACGGCGGCAAGGGCCGGATCGTGCTGGCCACCGTCAAGGGCGACGTGCACGACATCGGCAAGAACCTGGTCGACATCATCCTGTCCAACAACGGCTACGAGGTCGTCAACATCGGCATCAAGCAGCCGATCAACGCGATCCTCGACGCGGCCGAGGAGCACCGCGCCGACGCCATCGGCATGTCCGGGCTGCTGGTCAAGAGCACGGTCATCATGAAGGAGAACCTGGCCGAGATGGCCGCGCGCGGGGTCGCCGAGCGCTGGCCGGTGCTGCTCGGGGGAGCGGCGCTGACCCGGGCGTACGTGGAGGACGACCTGCGGTCGATCTTCCCCGGCCAGGTGCACTACGCCCGGGACGCGTTCGAGGGGCTGTCCCTGATGGACCGGGTGATGACGGCCAAGCGCGGCGGCGCGCCGGTGATCGACCCGGAGCGGGAGGCCGCCCTGGCCGCCCGGCGGGAGCGGCGGGAGCGGCAGCGGGCGATGGTGCGCGAGGCGCTGCCCGAGCTGGACGACGCGTCGGTCCGCTCCGACGTGGCGGTCGACGTGGACGTGCCGGCCCCGCCGTTCTTCGGCACCCGGGTGGTCAAGGGGATCCCACTGGCCGACTACGCGGCGCTGCTCGACGAGCGGGCCACCTTCCTCGGCCAGTGGGGGCTGCGCGGCGCGCGCGGCGGCCAGGGCCCGTCGTACGAGGAACTGGTGGAGACCGAGGGGCGGCCGCGGCTGCGCTACTGGCTGGACCGGCTCATCGCCGACAAGGTCCTCGAGGCCGCAGTGGTGTACGGCTACTTCCCGGCCTACTCCGAGGGCAACGACCTGGTGGTGCTGGACGAGAACGGGCACAGCGAGCGGGCCCGGTTCTCCTTCCCCCGGCAGCGGCAGGAGCGGCGGCTCTGCCTGGCCGACTTCTTCCGCCCCAAGGGCGAGCAGCTCGACGTGGTGGCGTTGCAGCTGGTCACCGTCGGGCAGCCGATCAGCGAGTACACGGCGAAGATGTTCGCCGGCAACGAGTACCGCGACTACCTGGAGGTGCACGGCCTGTCGGTGCAGCTCACCGAGGCCCTCGCGGAGTACTGGCACCGGCGGATCCGCACCGAGCTGACCCTGCCGGGCGGGCGCACCGTGGCCGACCAGGACCCGGCCGACCTGGCCGGCCTGCTGGGCACCGACTACCGCGGCTGCCGGTACGCGTTCGGCTACCCGGCCTGCCCGGACCTGGAGGACCGGGCGAAGGTCGTCCAGCTGCTCGGCGCCGAGCGGATCGGGGTGCAGCTCTCCGAGGAGTTCCAGCTGGTGCCGGAGCAGGCCACCGACGCGATCGTGGTGCACCACCCGGAGGCGAGCTACTTCAACGCCAAGTGATGACCGCAGGTGCTTTGACCTGCGGCGGAGCACCGAAGATGGCCCTGATTTGCATGATCATGCCGTCTCCAGGCCGTCCGGG